>CAJUSH010000080.1 GCA_910589045.1 uncultured Eubacterium sp. | reverse complement strand
CCATTTCGTTCAGTTCCATGTGAATCTCCTTTCTCCTGAAAATGGGTACAAAAAAAGGACATCCACCTGAATAAAAGATGAAATGTCCTTTGGCATGTACGCTATTCAATTTTATATACAAAGCAGTTTGCCGCTGTTACGCCGCTTTCTGCAAGTGTCTCTGTGTTACATTTCCATCTGGAAATGGTACGATGGGAATACAAAAACTATTCATAAGCTTGCCAGTAACCGTATCGTTTACCACTCTTGCGCTCAATCGTACCTCTGCTCTTTAATACCTCCAAACCTCTCTGAATTGTTCGTCTATTAACAGATAACTGCCTGGCCATATCAGTGGTAGTAATAGATGCATTTTCTTTAATCAAATTTAATATTTTTATTTCTATTGTGACATCCTTTGTGACATCTTTTAGGACATTTAGGGCTTTGGCGTCAGACAGCCAGACCGACGGGTTTTCATCGGCATGCATAATACATCCGCGCCTCATAGGGCTGCAGCATCTCCTCATCAGTGCCGGCATAATTTCCAATCAAAAGCCGCATCCCTTCTGCCGCCCCGGGAAGGGAGTTTGCGACGCGCTCCCCAAAGAAATTGCAGATGACAAGCAGCTGTTCCCGCTCCGTCGTCCGCCGGTAGGCAAACACACGCGTATGCTCCGCACAGAGCATCTCAAAACTGCCCTCCGTGAACACCGCGTACTCCCGACGCAATCCGACCAGCGCCCGGTAACAGTGAAAGATCGATGTCTCGTCCTGCACCTGCGCCTCGGCGTTGATTTCCGTATAATTCGGATTGACCTTCATCCATGGCGTACCCGTGGTAAAGCCCGCGTTTGCACCATCCGTCCACTGCATCGGCGTTCGCGCGTTGTCCCGGCTTTTTGCGTGGATGGAGCGCATGATCTCCGCTTCCTCATAACCCTTTTCCAGACGCTCGCGGTACACATTCAGCGTCTCGATATCACGGTACTCCTCCATCGCATAGTCCGCATTTGTCATGCCAAGCTCCTCGCCCTGATAAATGTAAGGCGTACCCTGCATGCCATGAAGAAGAATCGCCAGCATCTTCGCGGACTCAATCCGATACCGCTTATCATCGCCCCAGCGGGAAACGATGCGCGGCAGATCGTGGTTATCCCAGAACAGGCTGTTCCAGCCCTGTCCAAAAAGCTCCTTCTGCCAGCGGCCAAACACCTCCTTCAGCTTTAAAAAGGGAAGCGGTGCCAGATCCCACTTTTCCTTCCCCTCGATCTGATCCAGGCAGATGTGCTCAAACTGGAACACCATGGACAGCTCGCTGCCGTCGGGATTGCTGTAGCGCTTTGCCAGCTTTGTCGTCGCACCCCATGTCTCACCCACCGTGACGAGCTCCTCCGTAAAGGCTTCCCTGCGAAGCTCCTGCAAATATTCGTGAAGTCTTGGTCCGTTCGCCGTAATCCGCCTGTCCGGCTCCTTCGCGATCTGGTCGATGACGTCCAGCCGGAAGCCGCCCACACCTTTTTTGACCCACCAGCGGATCATGTCGTAGATTTCCTGCCGCACCTTCGGATTTTCCCAGTTCAAATCCGGCTGTTTGACGGAAAACTGATGAAAATAATACTGTCCAAGCTGCGGCACATACTCCCATGCACAACCGCCGAAGGCCGCGCGCATATCGTTTGGCGGCGCGCCCGCCTCCCCGTCCCGCCAGATATAGTAATCGTGGTACGGGTTGTCCCTGCTCTTTTTAGCCTCCAAAAACCAGGGGTGCTCATCCGAGGAATGGTTCAGAACCAGATCCATAATGATGCGAATCCCCCTTTGCTTCGCCTGCGCGATCAGCTCCTCCATATCCGCAAGCGTTCCAAACATCGGGTCGATATCCCGGTAGTCTGAAATATCGTATCCATTGTCATCCTGGGGCGAGCGGCACACCGGCGAAAGCCAGATCGCGTCAATACCCAGATGCTTTAAATAGTCCAGCTTTGTGATGATTCCCTGCAGATCACCGATGCCGTCCCCGTTGCTGTCCGCAAAGCTGCGGGGATAAATCTGATAAATGACAGCCCGCTTCCACCAGTCGCCGCCCTGCACCCGTCGCTTTTGCTGCCCGAGAGTCCCTTCCTTTTCCTGTGCCATAAAATTCCCCCTTTCGATGTTTATAGCCTCTCGGATTCTCCAGCCCTTATTTTCTGCGGCTTTCAAATCCCGCTTT
>CAJUSH010000079.1 GCA_910589045.1 uncultured Eubacterium sp. | reverse complement strand
TTCTCTTATATGTTCTGTTAGTTTTTATGCTTCAATTAGCCCTTACAAAATGGGCTGGCCAGTATTGCAGAAAAAATAGTGTCGTAGAGCAGCTTCGTGTGACGGAATAGGAGTTGGAGGACATGACATGGCCTTTTGAAAATGATACAGGCAGAAGGTTCTTTTGGGGATTTAAAACAGCAAAAAAGAAGCTGTCGCTTCACGAATTTTTATTCGTTAATGCGGCAGCCCCTTTTCTAAAATCAATAATTAAATTCCGTCTCATCAATGATTTCCCATGTTTTGTCAGAAATCTTAAAGGCCAGCTCGTCGGGCTTCTCCAAAGGCGTGCACAAAATAGCTGTAATTAGATCCTCATAAAACTTGGCTGTCAGGGACATTCCGTCCCCATCCTCAAAGTTGAGAAGCACCTTACCCAGCGCAGCTATGATAAAGGGCGGATAACCGATCGCCCTGCAAAGCTCCTTCATATCCTTTGATTTTGTTGCCTTTGTCACAACATCGTGCGCAACAAGCCTTGCAGCCTCCCAGCCCTGATCGATGTGGTCATGCATGGCCTTCATAAATGTGCTGTGCTTTAAGCCCGCTAAATAGGCCGCCCGAAAAGCAACCGAATCGGGATAACAAATGCAGGGAATCCGCTTGCAAATACCATTCCCCTGTGCCTTGGCAAACTGCTTCCTCCAGTCGTCAAACAGCTTGTGCAGATCCGTATACTGCCAGGATTGAATCGGACAGCAGACATAATCCGGGGCACTCTCATATGCAGCGGCCTTCTCAGGCAGCATCGCCACCTGCTTAACAATGAAATTCTGTTTCTGATAAATTATTTTACCATAGGGTCTCCAATCATTCGGTTCACGTATCATTATGTATCCTCCGTAATAAAAATGTACACTTCTCCGTATTTACTATCGGCATAAAGTGAAAAACTTTCATCTTTATTTTATCATACAATAATTGGCTGCCGCAAGTACCGGACATCAAGTCGGCCAGGCAGGTTTTCTGACCCGTGAAAAGCAGCAAAACTATTTCTTCAGCATCCGCGCCACATACGCCAGCATCCGGTCCACAAACGCATCCCGCTCCTTCCTGCTGCAGTTCGCAACATAGCGCTCTACGTCAAAGCCCGTACCCTCACCTGCACCCGCGATCAGATAGGTTGGATCTATCCCATACTCATTATACAAAATCAGAAGCTTGTCCGCGGAAAGCCCCGTCGCACCGGACTCATATTTTCGGTAATGCTCCTCCGATACGCCGCAGGAAACGGCCATCTCCGCCCTCGTGCGTCCCAGGTTGCTGCGTGCCTCCCGAAGCCGCTTTCCAATCCGTACATTTGCATCTTTTCTCTGCTGTTCCATATCCGTATCCTCCGTATGCTTTCCGGTCCTACTTTTCTCCGCAATAATACTGAAAGTACTGCTCCTTTAATGCTTTATAAGCGCCCCTTGGCAGGTAAACCCGCTTTCCGCTGCTCACGCAGATATCCTGCGCGTTCAGATTTTCGACATGATCCAGATTCATGATGTAGGCCGCTCCGACCCGCACAAATTCCTCATATTTTGCAAGCATTTCATAAATCTCCGTTATGGTCATGCGCAGAACATGCTGCGTACCGTCCGCAAGGTGCAGGCATTGGGTTCTCCCCTGCGCTTCACAGTACATGATATCGCCCACCGCCACGCGGCTGATCCGCCCCTCGATCCGCAGCACCAGATACTTCTTCCGCTCCTCCTCACCCTCGAAAAATTTGTCCAGAAGCGAAAAAAGCATCTGTTCCGTGACCGGCTTCACCAGATACTGTGCCGCATCCACACGGAAGGCCTCCAGCGCATGCTCCTTTGACATCGTCAAAAAGACAAGCATGCTCCGATTTCCCATGTCCCTCAGCTCCTTTGCCGCCTCGATTCCCATTTTTTCCGGCATGTAAATATCCATCAAAAGCAAATCCGGCACATAGCTCTTTTCCCGGATCAAATGCAGCAGCTCATCTGCCCGCTCAAACCGCTCCGTCAGAAAGCTAACCCCCGCATGGCGTTTCTGATACTCGCTTAGCATTTGTTCTGTTTTATCTAACTCTGCCGCCTCATCATCGCAGAGCGCTATATGATACATCATCCGTAAACCCTCTAATTACAAAATTTCCTGCTGCATGTTATCCCCCGGATTGCCGGGCACGAAATGCTCCGGCTGGGGAATATTCATGACAAGGCGAAAGACGAACACCCCGTTATCATTCTTAAAATCGTATTCCCCGTCATAGTTCTCTGCCGTCTTAATAATGCTGAGCACACCGATTCCGCCGGTTACCTCCGGCTTCGGCTGTCCGTTTTTAATTTCAACGTCAAACTTGCACGTATTGCTGCAGCAGATAACCAGCTTGTTTTTCTTTTTTCCGATCATAAGATGGATAAAGCACTTCCGCTCCTTCGAGCGCTTCTTTACCTCCACGCAGCCATAAATGGCGTTTTCATACGCATTTGCCAGGATCGTGATCAAATCAATGTTCGGTATGCCCGGGTTTCGTTCCAGCTCCACATCCAGCGTAACGTCAATCCCCTCCCGCTCCGCTTTCCTCGTATACGCCGAAAGAACATTGTTGACGGCGCTGTTGGCGCAGACCGCCTCTGCAATCGGCGTATCTGTCTCCTTTTTATATTCATTCAGATATTGCAGAAGCTCCTTTGTCTCTCCCTTTCTGGCGTATTCCGCGATCACCGCGTTGTGATGGCGCGCGTCGTGGCGGAGTCGTTTCCCGGACTCCACCGACTCCTCCAAAATCTCCATCTGCCGCTCCAGCAGCCGGTGGTTCAGCTTCATCAGCTGGTTTTCCTTCCGGTACTGCTTCTCCTTGCCGATGTGCAGATAGAGCCGGAACACCAGAAGCTGCAGCGCCCCCGTCAAAAAGAAATTCATAAAAATCTGAAACAGGCAGTAGGGCGTCTGCTCCCTGACATTCGGATTCAGTATAAATCCAATGCCGAACAAAATACTGACGATCATGACGGTAATGCTGAACCGGTCCAGCTCATGCTCCACATAATAATCAAAGCCGCGGATGGAATGCTTCAGCTTTCGATCGATAAAAAATGCCATGACAGCGATAAGCACTACACGCGTGATGATATCCGCCCATACATTCTGGTTAAAAAAGATCAGTGAAACCTCGATCCCGCCGATCAGAAATACCGCCAGCATATAAAAGGTCAGCATCAGCTTATACACTAACAGAAAAATATGCCCTCTGCTCACAAAAAGGGCAAACACGCAAAAATTTAAAAACATCACAAATGCCACCATTTTTACACAGCTCTGCCAGTCCGCCACATACCAGATACAGGCAAACGCAAGAACCGCCACACAGAAAACACCGTATAAAAGCACCGTTCTTTTTCTGCTGAAACGTGACACGCTCATCAGAGAATACAGGAGAATAACCCCAGCAAGGCTGATTCCGAATCGAATCAGCGCTATATATACCGAACCGCCTAACATATTCTGCACCTCTTATCGTCTCGATTGCTCCGGCACGGCCTGTCCGCAGCCGGCATTTTCGAAAATCTTTTTTCATCATACCAAATATTTTTCCAAAAACAAATTCCTTTTCACAATTTGCATTTTTTTTGTTATAGATTGCGGTTACTATTCACGGCTCGGGAGCCGCTCATAGTAACGATTCGGGGCGATATTC
>CAJUSH010000078.1 GCA_910589045.1 uncultured Eubacterium sp. | reverse complement strand
TGAATATCGCCCCGAATCGTTACTATGAGCGGCTCCCGAGCCGTGAATAGTAACTGAAAGGGCAACGTCCGAACTGCTGTCCGAATCATATTTTCCCGCAGCCTTGCATACGGAACGCACTGCTGCTACACATGAAAACAGCTTCCCCCGATAAACTCCCGCACAAGAGAATTGTGATGGATGTTTTCGCTTGGAATCCCCAGAAAATAATCCAGAAATTTCAGCAGCCGCTTTGCCTCCAGGTACTCCGGCGCTTCCACCGGAATATTGAAAAGCTGCGGCTCCGCGTAAACCTTGAGCACGGCCAGCTCGTAGATGAGTGCGGAATTAAATATAAAATCGGCAGCCTCCTGGAAGGGGAAAATATATTTTTCCTCACCCCTGCGCACGGAATCCCACATCGCGATCGTCTCCTGCGCACTCGTACCCCGGGTTCTCGCATCGCGCACGATGCGCCGGATAAGCCGGCCGTCGGTCGTCGGCAGCGCATTGTGGTCGTCAATCGAAAGCTGGGTAAGGGCACTGATGTAAATTTTAAACTTGCTCTCGCCGGGCAGGGAATAGGAAAGCTTATCGTTCAGCCCGTGGATGCCCTCGATAACAAGAATATCATCCGCCCCAAGCTGCATAAATTTTCCGCGGTATTCCCGCTTCCCCGTCATGAAATTAAAGTTTGGAAGCTCCACGCGTTTCCCCGCCAGCAGCGCCGACATATCCTTGTTGAACAGCTCCACATCCAGCGCTTCCAGACACTCGAAATCAAAATTTCCGTTCTCGTCCCGGGGACAGAACTGGCGGTCCAGATAATAGTTGTCCAGCGGGATCGGATGAGGCTTTAAGCCGCGCGCAGACAGGTGAATGGACAGGCGGTGCGAAAACGTCGTCTTTCCCGATGAGGAGGGTCCTGCGATCATGATAAATTTCTTTCCACCCGCATTCACGATCAAATCCGCCAGCTCCCCGATGCGTGCCTCCATCTGCGCCTCCTGCATCAGGATAATGTCCTGTATCCGCCCGGTGGCGATGGCCTCGTTCAGCTGTCCGATATTTTTCACGCCCATCTGCTCGCCCCAGAGCGCACTGCTGCGCTGCGTCGCAAACAGCTTGTCGGAGGGACAATATTCGCTGATCACACCCGTCTTTGCATCGGGATAAATAAGCACAAAGCCCTCACTGTAGCGAATCAGGTCAAACTGCTTCAAGTAGCCGGTAGACGGCAGCATATGCCCGTAAAAATAGTCCTGATAGCCATCCAGGTCGTATATATTAACCCGTGAGCTGCGCCGGTAGCGGAACAGCTTCTCCTTGCCGCTCATCCCAAGCTCCCGGAACAAATTCACCGCATCCGCAGTGGGCACGCTGGTCTTTTCGATTGGAAGGTCCAGATCCGCCAGCCGGTGCATCTCCTCTCCCAGCCGCTCCAGAAATTCATCGGTCACCTCTATGGGCTTTTCGGAAAAAAGCTCACAGTACTGCCCGTTTCCGGTCGTCTGGAGCACATGGACGCTCACATGCTCCTTCCCCAGCAGGTTATGTACCGCCTTCTGCATCAGAAGCACCACACTTCTGCGGTATGCCTTTACACCGGCCTTATCCGCCTCCGTTACGAAGAGAAGCGTCCCGTCCTCCTCCACGGGCTTGCGCAGCTCCCGCAGCCGCCCGTTTAAGCATACCAGCACGATACGCCGCTCATAGTCCTTCTGGTAATCCTCCGCGATCTTCTCAAAGGTCGTCCCCTGCTCATACACGACCTCCCTGTCCCCGATCAACAGCCTGCTCATATAATACCCCCTCTTCCCGCCCCGGATAAACCGAAGCCTTTATTTTGCAACAAAATGTCCGAAGCGCCCGACGCTTAAACGCCGGCCTGCGGCTACACCACCGAAAACGGTTCCCGGTGTGCCTGCGCCGTGACTGTCACACCCTCCAGGCGCTCCCGCAGGTACTGCTCCATACAGCCGATGAAAATGTGCTCCAGCCCATAGTGCCCCGCATCGATGATGCACAGCCCCTGCGCCGCCGCATCAATCCCGCTGTGGTGGTCAATATCCCCCGTGATCAGCACATCCGCACCCCCGCGGATCGCATCCCCGATAGTACTCTTGCCCGAGCCGGGGCAGATGGCAATGCGGCAAACCGACCGCTCTCGATCGCCGAACAGCTTCACGGAAAGCGCGTCAAAGCGCTCCTTCACCAGCTCCCCCAGCGCACGCAGCGTACACGGTTCGGCAAGGCTTCCGATCACACCGATGCCGTAATCCATGCCGTCCCTTGTAATAATATCCGCCAGCGGCGCCTCCACCGAAAGCCCGATGCGCTTGGCGGTAAGCCTTCCCATGTGGGAAGCGTCAAAATTTGTATGCATCGCGTAGCAGCTCATATGCGACTGCAAAAGCTCCACCACACGCGCACTGATAAAGCTGTCCCGGTTGATCTTTTTCAGGGGTGAAAAAATGAGGGGATGGTGCGTCAAAAGCAGCTGTGCCCCCGCCGCCTTCGCCTCGGCGATCGCCGCATCGTCCGCATCCAGCGCAATGTAAATGCCCCGGATGTCCTGCGTGTCGTCACCGACCAAAAGCCCTACATTATCCCAATCCTGCGCCAGCTCCTCCGGCGCCGCCAGCCGCAGCTGTGCAATAATATCTTTCAGAATCATTATTTTTTCCGCCCTTTCGTCCCGGCAGGCCGCCCTGCCCTGTTCCCTGACATTTGCCCCCGGTCAGTCCCTGTGCATATAAACGGCTGCCGCGCGGTTTCGCTCCAGCTGCAGCAGCAGCTCTTCTTTGCGCACCGCGGTGCGCTCTGCCTGCACATTTCCCCGGGAAAGCTCCTCCAGAATCATCTCGCACTGGTGCCGCTCCCGCTCCAGAAAAGAACCAAGCACCGGATGGCGCGATGCCAGAAGCCGATGCCCGTAAGCGTCAAGCAGCTCCGCAGACAAGCCGCTCTCCCGCGAAAAATCAGCGATATCCGAGCTTTCCTGCGGGAGCACCCGCAGAATCGGATAGTACTTGCCGTCCTCCAGCACAAAATCCTCTGACTCCACCCGATAATTTTCGCTGCGCAAATATGCCCGCACTCCGGCAAGCTCCGACTGCGGCTCTAAAATCAGCTGCCCCAGCCGGCGCACGACGGCGCTGCCGCGGCTCAAAATGCGAACCATCAGGCTGCCGCCCATCCCCGCGATGACCGCCGCATCCGCCTCCCCGGGCGAAAGGGCTTCCAGCCCGTCCGACAGGCGCGCTTCTATGTAGTCCCCCAGTCTTTCCTGCGCAATATGCTCCCTTGCCCGCATCAGCGGCCCTTCGCCGATATCCATAGCGATCGCCCTGCGCACGCGTCCCTCCCTCACGAGAAAGATCGGAAGGTAACCGTGGTCGCAGCCCACATCCGCAAGCACCTCACCCGGCCGCACCATCTGTGCAATGCAGACAAGCCGCTCCGATAAACGGTTCATATTACTCCAGATAATCCTTTAATTTTCTGCTGCGGCTGGGGTGGCGCAGCTTGCGCAAAGCCTTTGCCTCGATCTGGCGGATACGCTCACGGGTGACATTGAACTCCCTGCCGACCTCCTCCAGTGTTCTTGCGCGTCCGTCCTCCAGTCCGAAGCGCAGTGTCAGCACCTTTTTCTCCCGCTCCGTCAGCGTCCCAAGCACCTCGCCGAGCTGTTCCTTTAAAAGCGTAAAGGCTGCCGCATCCGCGGGCACCGGAACATTATCGTCCTGTATGAAATCGCCCAGATGGGAGTCCTCCTCCTCGCCGATGGGTGTCTCCAGTGACACCGGCTCCTGGGAAATCTTTAAAATCTCCCGCACGCGCTCCACGGGCATACTCATCTCCTCCGCAATCTCCTCCGGGGTCGGCTCACGCCCAAGCTCCTGCAAAAGCTGTCTGGAAACACGGATCAGCTTGTTGATCGTCTCCACCATGTGCACCGGGATACGGATCGTGCGGGCCTGGTCGGCGATGGCACGGGTGATCGCCTGGCGGATCCACCAGGTCGCATACGTGGAAAATTTGTAGCCCTTGCGGTAATCAAACTTTTCCACCGCCTT
>CAJUSH010000077.1 GCA_910589045.1 uncultured Eubacterium sp. | reverse complement strand
GTTTCGTGTTCATAATTGCGGTAATCCTTTCCTCAATAGCATTTTTGCTGAAATTGTTACACTTTGCATTGTTATCCCTCCAATTTTCGTTTTGCCGAACCGGTTGTATCATTATATTGCTTTTTTCAAGTCGGATACATATAACTCTTGTTGTTTCTTCAAAAATGCTTTGCAAAAGATATCAAATTCCCAGCGCCAATATGGTTCCAGGACAGTGATTGTAAATGTGGCTGCAAATCCGTCCTTTGTATACGCAATAAACTGCTTCTTGTTTACGATTTCAATCTTAGTCAGCTCACTGCGCCACTGATAGTTTTCCAGCGAAGTAACGATGTTCCATACTCTTTTTATATCACTTTTAATTTAAGAAATTGCCATAATCTTTTTCCTTATGAATGTCATGCCGACTGAAAAAAATAACAAAAATGGATGCGGTGTGAAAAATTACCCGGTTAATCCAAACATCCAGTTTATCCACCCGCTGATTGTGGATGAGCGCCGCACATATGTGCTCATACTCCCAACCCTGTAAAGACCCGCCTTCTGCATAATCCCGACAATCGTTGGCACATCCGGCATAAAACCCGTTTTCATACGGAGGCTGAAAGTTTCCCTGAACACACGATGCTGTAAAACAGCTTCGCAAAAAGCCAGCTGCCGCTGCCTGTAATTTAAATCCATAATACGTCTCCCAAGCGGGCTTAATCGATACCATGGTTTACGCCCCTCATCATAATACCTTTCCAACAGTCCCAGATATCTTGCTGCGTCCGTATAATAATTCGTCTGCCGGATATCGAAAGCATACTTCTGGGTAACCTGCTCGCAGCTTAATTCCCGGGAGCTTAGCAGCTCGCAGATATTGATAACCCGCTCAAAGCTGTTTGCCTGGGGAAAGGAAATAGTAGGCTCAGGGACAATTTCAGCATGCAAAGCGGCATGCTGTAAGTCCGAAAGTGTTATTTTCGTATCGTCTATGGAATAATTTTTGTGCTTTAAAAGCACAAGAGAGTTATAGGAATCCGGATCCTGAAATTCATACTCGTACAGGCTGAATATTCCGTTTGAATAAACCAAAAAGACGGGCCTTACTTTTTTAGATACGCGATCTTTCCACGCCCGATAGGGATAATAAAGCTGCCGCACAAGAAAATCTTCCGATAAATCCCGCTTGGCTTCCAATAGTGAAAGGCTATAGGCTCCCTCAAAAGCGGCGTCTATTTCAATTTGAGAGTTGTTCACCGAAACGGTCATTGGCGCTTTCGTAAGAGAATTTTGAATATGGAAATCAAACCGGCCGGATCCCATACGACCTGACACCGTAGCATAAAGTACCTCTTCCTCCAAAAAATCCGCAAGCATACCCGAGGCTAAAGCGCAATTTATGGCAATGGCCTCGCTTGGAATATGATTTGCATTAAGGCTCTGAAGATTGGCGGGCAGGCAAATCCGGGTGATCGACTTATTTTTCCCTTCAAAAGGCTGGTATGCCTTAAAGCGGGAGAGCATATAGTCTCCCCTTGAGACCGGCAAAATAGCAATCTGGTTTTTTGCAAAAATATGCGGCAGATTGATGATGTGGTCAAACTTTGCCATGAGCCGTGGCTCCCGGTATTCCTTTATTTGAGATGCCGAAATAATAAATTTCCCATGGGATTCTATGTGAGATAAAATATCATACTTTTCAAACAAAGCTTCCCATGCCCTGTCATTCCAGCTCTTTGGTTTTATCTGCTCACTCATAGTTTCTTACCACTACCTCGTCAACCTGTCCCCTCTTTGTCCCGTCTGAATTAATTGCGCGTTTAGCTTTTACGATTGTAATATTGTAAGCAGCATACTGGTCTATAATAAAATCCGTTGCCGAATTGGAGAGCATAAATTTGATTCCGTGCCGGTTAAGCTCATCGCAGCACTGCCGCAGACGGATTTGTTCCTGACGGTCAAATCCCCCTTTTGCATAGCTTGTAAAATTGGCTGTGCCAGAAACAGGGTCGTAGGGAGGATCCAGATAAACAAAGGTTCCCTCCTCCACATCCGCAAGTACCCGGGCATAATCAACACTGCTAAAGGTGACCTGCGCTCTCCCAAAGTAGGAGCTGACGGCCCTTAAGACAGGCTCATTGACGATATTCGGATTTTTATAATGTCCAAAGGGCGTATTAAATTCACCCGCATTATTTACCCTGAAAAGGCCGTTATAGCATGTTTTATTCAAATAAATGACACGCGCCGCCTTCTGCACTTCGGTCAGCTGCTCATATTGCTTTTTGTCCCTGTCCCAGTCGCGGACCCGGTAGAAATGTTCTTCCTCATTTGGATGCTCGCCTAAAAGCGCAATGAGTTCATCCACATTGTCTCTGATAACCTCGTACATTTGAATGAGCTCCGAATTAATATCATTCACATATGCAATATCGGGCTGCAATTTAAATAAGACGGCCCCTCCGCCCAGAAACGGCTCACAGTAAGAAGTAATACGCTTTGGAAACAATGGTGTTAAATCATCTAAAAGTTGTCGTTTACCACCAACCCATTTTACAACAGGCGCAACAAGATGATCCTTTCGCATAATTCGTCTCCCTTTTTCGTTTTCGATTCACCGATACATTCTACCATACCCTGTAGGCGACTTCAATCAAAAAGCCTTTTTAAGCCGGTTTTCTGTTACAAATATTTATCATATGGTCCGTCCGGGAAAGGATTCTCCAGCCCCAAAACCCTTGGCCACAGCCCTGTATCGTCAATGATAAATCCCATTATCATTCCCATATGGCTGTGCAAATGCCGCATCTGCGCCAGAATCAGCGTAAATCTACAATACTCGCATTCCGCAGGATATTCCAACAACCGGTCGTCCGTAAGGCAGGAAAGATACGTCCGCAATTTCTTTTCAATGCAGCTAAAATACTGCTCTATCTCGTTTCTGGAAAGAGTTTTTTGCGAAACAACGTCTAAATTGTTCAAATCCTTTTCATGAATGGACGGCTCCCGAAAATCCTTATCCCGCGGGTTAATATACCATAAATCCAGAGAATGCAGCATATGATACAGATGTTTCCAGCAGGGCATTTGACAATACTGCCTGTTCCATAATTCCTCCGGAACACAGTCAATCACATTTCTTACTTCCCATAAAGCTCTGTTTGTCTGTTCTTCAATGATTTTTATCAGGGTGTTTTGGTTCATGTCAGTAAACCTTGATCCTTTCTCTCATAATGATAAATTGTCTGTGTTTATGCTTTTACCCGGGTTGTGACGGTTCCTCCCGTGGCAGACGAAAAGTATCGAAATCATGTTTGTTTTTCCTCCTGAAATGCCTCACCGCAGCGAAGCTGGCAGCCTTCCGCAAAACTCATATTTAATTTTCACTTTGATTTCCTCCATTCCTGAAATTTTTTGAAAACAGAAAATTCAAGACTGGAAGGCGGCACACGGGATTGATAAATTGTCAGTAACAGACTTTTTCCGACAACGAAAAAACGCACCCGCGGTAATGGCGGTAGCCCATAAGGAAATATTGCAAAACTTATGACTTACGTCAGGTAAACGGGAAAACAGAAAACTGCTATGCAAAAGGTTCACCGATTGCATAGCGGTTTTTCTCTTTTCAAAATAGCAAATATAACTTTTTCAGTGTTCCAACGGAACACACAGCCATTGCCACGGCAATGATCTCAGGGGCTTGGGGACATGTCACCAACAGGCATTATGCAGAAATCCGTTTACGAAATTTCTGCGTATGGGCAGCTTTTACGTAAAGATGCATTGCCTGCCATTAGTATAAGGAACTCAGGACAAGCTGGCTTTTTGTATACTATATAAACACAAAAATTATTGCTCTGCTCCCCACTCTCTTTTTAGCTGGCTCAAAAATTCATTGGAAGCCCTTGAAAAAACTTGATACTTTTTCCAGACAATACACAATTCGGCTTCCATACGCGGGTATAACGGTCTGAAACAAAGCTCGCTGTCGCCGGTGGTATTGATGAGTTTATCTAATGCAATCACATAACCGAGTCCTTTCCTTACAAAATGAGAAGCATTATAAATCAGGTCATAAGTCATAACAACATTGAGCTTGCTGACGTCTTTTTTCAGCCACGAAATCATTTCACTGCTGATGGATGCCTGATGGGATAAGATCAGAGGCTTGTCCCACAAATCCTCCGCGCAGACAGATTCCTTTTCAGCCAGCGGGCTGTCTTTTCGCATCAATACGCCCCATGTGTCGGTCATAGGAAGTCTCATGTAATCGTATTTTGTCACATCAAAGGGGCCGATCAATAAACCGAAATCAATCAGCCCTTTATCTATTTTTTCTGTTACGATACCGGCATCGCCGCTGTAAATGTGGTAATGGATCAGTGGGTGTTCCTTCTGCAATGTTGCGGCTG
>CAJUSH010000076.1 GCA_910589045.1 uncultured Eubacterium sp. | reverse complement strand
GGAACGGAGTGTAGACGGGCTGGATATTATGGCAAATGTTACTTTATTGACCGGACGCCGTGCAGCAGGGTGCACGACGCCGTGTGAACAGTAACGTAAATAGTAGATAGAGGTGAAAAAAATGGGGAAAATGTTGACCGGAAGTTTACCCGCATATATTGAAGTTTACAATTCGTTGTATTCTGATATCATGAATAACGTTTATTTAGAAGGGGAGCAGCTCCCCAGTGAAAATGCGCTTTCAGAAAAATACGGAGTCAGCAGGAACACGCTCCGCCAGGCGCTTGCCATTCTCTGCGAAGACGGGCTGGTGATCAAAAGCCAGGGAAAAGGCACGACCATTGCCAGGCGGGAGGACTCCAAGCTGAGCGGACAGATCATAAATCCTATGACAAACATGTGCAAAAGCTCCATCGACGACATCGAGCTGCACTACAATTATGCCCCGCCGACCGATATCGGACGCACGAAGCTTAACCTGGGAAAAAGTGAAATTGTACTCGCAAGCACGAATATTTACAAATCTAATCAGGTTCCTGTCGGTTATTCCTTTACCCAGATCCCGGCTTCCGCATTTGAAGCGCTGGACGTGGATATCTCCAATGATTCTGCATTAGAGGATCTGATCGAGCACAAAATATTTGATGTTTTCTCCAAAGGGAACATGAGCGTTCAGTTGATCGCTTCTAATGAGGAAGAATCCCGGATACTGGAAATCCCGGAAGGGACGCCTTTGCTGCTGTCGGAGTTGATTTTATTCAACCATGCACATCAGGCGTTCTCCCGCTGTAAGTTTTATATGCTTCCTGAATTTTATAAAATGGAGTTTCAGATCTGACGATGTAACCACATCGCCTCATTCAGCCGCCTTGCCGATGAAAAATTATCCTGCGGAGGATCCGTGATATGGGGAATCGTGTGCGACCGTTTTCAGACGAACCGTAAGGTGTCGGTCGCCTGTTTCCTGACCGCAGGGTTCGTCATGTACGCGATTTTTTTCTCGGAAGGAAACAGGGTGCTGCTCGCGATGCTATATCCGATCCTTGGATTCGTAGCGCTGCCCCATGCGGTCAATATTGACTCGTGGCTTCTGCTTGCCTGTAAAAATGATCTTTCCATTTACGGGAAGATCCGCTGCACCCCTTCGATCATGTATGCGGTCACGTCAGTTGTGCTCGGCAGGCTGATCGCCGCCCATGGCTATTTCCTGATGCCGTTCTTTAGAACTTTTTTTCTGATGACCGGTATTGCTGCGGCCTTGATGCTTCCGGAAGGTGAAAAAGTGATACAGGACCATGAGAAAAATGATATGGGAATGGGTTCTGTAAAACAGGTCTTTCACAGTGCTTCGTATCGATACCTGATCGTTCTGCTGTTTCTGATCGGACTGGCGATCGCGCCGATGAACCATTTGAAAACAGCAATTTTGGAAAATGTCGGGGGAACCGTTTCGGACATAGGGATAGACGGGTTCATTTCAGCGATCACTCAGGTGCCCTTTATCGCATGCGCGGATAAAATCGAAAAGCTTCCGCTCCGTATCCGCTATCTGCTGGTTACGGGACTGCCGTTCACAGCTTATCTGCTGGCATATTACGCGGTGTCGCCTGTCATGGTTTTTGCGGGATCAGGTCTGATCAATTTCGGAATCGGAATCTTGCTTCCCACCATGCGGAGCGTCACAGAGTCGAGCGTTTCACCGGCTTTCCGCAATCTTGGACATAACATTGCGGACACGGTATTCAACAGCGTAACCGGGATACTGAGTCTGGTGTGCTCGGGGATCGTGCTCAGTGTGTTCGGCGTGAAGAGCATGCTGGGAATCTGTATTGTGATCATTTTGGCGGCAGTGATCCTGGCAGCAGCCAAAGGAAAGAGAAAGTGACACACGTCATATTTCACACTGCGTGATGTCACATTTCGCACTGCAGTTTTTCCGTTTCATAAGCTATAATATCCCTATGACGATCATAAGGAGGCCATGAAAAAATGGAATATTTCAAGAACATGAGGAACCCTGTACTTCCGTTGAAATATCATGTACCGGACAGCGAAGCGCATGTGATGCCCGATGGAAAGCTTTACATTTACGGGAGTTTTGACGATCGCGGGGACGTATTCTGCAGTGAAAAATACCACGTCGTATCCACTCCGGACATGGAAAACTGGACGATACATGAGGTGTCGTTTACAGGGCAGCAGGTTCCCTGGCACAACGACCCGGATGCGCCCAGATATCCCGGGATCGACTGGTCCAGGCCTACGCCGTTTATTCGGAAAATGCTGGAATCGGCCCGGGAAAACGGCGATGACATGAAGGAAAAGTTTGAGCAGGAGGGGGAAAATGAAAAGGCAGCGCTGTTGTTTGCACCGGATTGTCTGGAACACGGCGGAAAATATTATCTCTATTTTTGTATGTCGGATGACAGTGAAGGGGTTGCGGTTTCCGACCGCCCGGAAGGACCCTTTGAAAATCCGGTGCAGCTTCCCTGCGGCGGGATCGATCCGGCTGTATTCATCGACGATGACGGGCAGGCTTACTATTACTGGGGGCAGTTATTTTCCCACGGTGTCAAACTGAACGCGGACATGGTGTCATTTGAACCAGATGGAATCCGGGACGATCTGGTCACGGAGGAAGAGCATTTTTTCCATGAGGGTTCCTCCATGAGAAAGATCGGGGATACCTATTATTACGTGTACGCCGATATGGAGCGGGGAAAGCCTACGTCTCTCGGTTATTCTACAGGCAAGTCTCCTCTGGGGCCCTTCACCTACCAGGGAATCATCATCGACAATGACGGCTGCGACCCGGCAAGCTGGAACAACCATGGTTCGATCGAATGCTTCAATGGGCAGTGGTATGTATTTTACCACCGCTGCAGCCGGGGCGTGCAGCAGCACCGGAGACTCTGCATTGAGCCTATCAAGATTAATCCGGACGGGACCATTGATGAGGTGAAAATGACCTCCCAGGGGGCAGGAGCGCCGTTCGCACCCGGAGAAACGATATACGGGTATCAGGCGTGCGGCCTGAAAGGGACGGTATATATTGGGGTGGATGATAACACCGATACATATAATGAAAAACTGACCAACATTTCACCGGGAGATGAAATCATTTTCCGCTATGTGAGAAATGATGCTCCCTGGTCTGAAATTGTATGCGCCTGCTCCGGGAGCGGACGGCTGCAGATCCTGCTGGATGATACGGCAGCGGGAGCGATAGAGATTACAGGGAAAACAGGCAGAATCCGTACAGAAACCGCCGGTATCTCAATGCCGGCTGGAGAGCGGGAATTGAAGCTGAAGGTGGAAGCATCCGACGGGCTGGAAATTGTGGAAATCGTGCTGAAGTGAGGGGAAAGAAGAGGCATCATGAAGGCCGAACAGCCCCGGGGACCTTATTTTCTCTAAAGAAGGGATTGTCATACTGACGACAAGGAACTGTTGATTCCAATGCATGTATTCCCGTGAAGCAACGAGTCAAATGTATTTGACTTGAGAACAAGCGGACTGCTGCACCAGAGATTCGTGCAGCAGTCCGCTTGTTCCGTTTTAGATATTCTATTTCTTCTCCCGGTACTCCGCCGGCGTCATCCCATAATATTTTTTAAAAATATGCCGGAAATTCCCGGAATCCATATATCCCAGTTCTTCCGCTATGGCCGAGACGGACAGATCCGGATTCGTCAGCAGGCGGGCGGCCCGGCGCATTTTCAGCTTCTGGATATTCTGGCTGAAACTCATCCCGGTGCAGTTTTTGATGATCCGCTGGATCTGCCGTTCGCTGTAGTTGAAGAAATCCGCCAGGTCCTTCAGGGTGATCGACGTATAATTTTCCTGCATATATTTCAGAAGAAATATTATATTTTCATCGTGCCCCTGGGAATCCGCCTCCGGTACGATCACGTTGGAGCCGTGGTTGCGGAGCAGAATGATGAAAAACGCGCCCACAATATTATTCAGGAAACGCTCTTTATATTGGTGATTTCTCAAAAATTCCCGGTAAGCATAAAATACAAAATCAAAGACCTCCGGATCGCCGCCTGTACGGAAGAACAGATAAGGGTGTGTT
This sequence comes from uncultured Eubacterium sp., assembly GCA_910589045.1. GTDB lineage: Bacteria > Bacillota > Clostridia > Lachnospirales > Lachnospiraceae > W0P33-017. Next base: position 640 of record CAJUSH010000076.1, on the reverse strand, counting down.
TTCGAATGATACAGGGTGTGCGTGAAAAAATCAGAGAGTATGTCGTTATCCGAAAGCACGCCGAAAAATACTTTTTCAAACGTACTGGTTCTTAAAACGATGTTGATAATGATGCAGTCATCGGAAAACGCGCTGATGGCGTGGACGGTTTCCGGGGCAATGATACAGATGTCGCCCTTGCACATATGCAGCTCCTGCTCCTGAATGTGGTTGACTGCCTGTCCCTCTACCACGCAGACCACTTCCAGAAAAGAATGGGTATGCCAGTTGGCGGGGAGATAGCGCAGATGCCGGTACAGCTCCGTATCAAATCCGCTGCGGAAGAACAGCTCCTCCTCCAGACGGTTTTCCAGCAGCTTGTCTGGAAAGGAATTGCCGGTTTTTTGCGAGGCCAGCTTTAAAATATCACCTACATATTCACTGGAATGAGGAAGCTGCAGGTTCCGTTCCGGAAATCGTTCGTGAAGCTGTTTAAACGTGTTTTCTAAGGGGATCATTTTTATCTGCTGAGAAAACATATCTTTAAATGTCATAGTTCTGCTCCTTTTAACCTGCCTGGGATGGCTTCCGGTTATCCTTCTGGCATTTGTGATCCTCAGCTTTAAGTTTGTGTACAAGTATGATGAGGAAGAGCCGGAGG
>CAJUSH010000075.1 GCA_910589045.1 uncultured Eubacterium sp. | reverse complement strand
CTGACTACATTATTGTTCATGATTTTTGCAATTTTCATCTTCACTCCTAATCGTCCTCAAAACAGCCGTGATACAGCCTAAAGGCACGCGCCGCGAATACGCGCTTCCCAAAATTCTGCAAATAAAAAAACTGCATTGAACTTCATAAAACACAAACAGACTACAGTACTATCAACGTTTTACAAAGAACAATCCAGTCTTGCCTACCAAAAGTAACAACCTACATTGTCTTATGTAAAGGATTTTATAATATTCTATCAAAAAAGTCAATCACATAATCCTTCTTTTCAAAAATATATCTAACTTTCCCATATTTTTACCTTAATTTTTGTGCAGCTTTGCTATATGCATCAAAAAAAGCAAAAATCTTATAGAAATTTGAATTTTTTGTGTTTTTCAAGCACAAACAGAAAAAAATGTGTATAATGGAATCATTATGGCTGCCGTGAGCGCCTCAGGTGCGAACGGCAAGCTGCTATGAATTCGGCACAAACAGGGCCGGAACAAATAAAACAAAAGGAGAATCATTATGAGTCAGGCAAAAGTAGACAGATATAAAAAAGAAAAAGCAAACCGCAAGCAGCACATGAAAAAAGAAAAGATCGCCCGTATCACATACAGTATCGTCGGCATCGTCATTGCGGCAGCCATCGTCTCGTGGGCGGGCTACTCCATCTACGCCCGCTCAAACGGCACGGATGCTGCAAACGGCAGCTCCACCGTCGAGGTCGACACCAGTGCACTTGACAGCTATCTGAGCAATCTCGGCTCCGACTGATCGTTTTGCCCGCGGGCAAGGTGCAAAAGCCCCTCTGCCCGCAGAAATGCGGCTGCGTTCGCAGGCATCCTGTGAACGCAGCCGCATATACTCAAATTTCTTATTTCCCGAAGCGCTCCTCCGCCTCGGTAATCAGGCCGATCCTGCGCACATGGCGCTCATCGCCCGAAAAATCCGTGGTAAGGAAAGCTTTTACAATGTCCTTTGCAAGCTCCGCACCCACAATACGTGCGCCCACGGCGATAACATTGGCATTGTTGTGCTCCCGGATGAGCCGCGCCGTTGCCGTATCCGAGCAGGCTGCCGCGCGGATGCCCTTTACCTTGTTCGCCGCCAGCGAAATACCAACGCCCGTTCCGCAGACGAGCACGCCCAGATCTGCCTCACCGGAGGCCACCAGCCTTCCCACCTTCTCTCCGGGAATCGGATAATCCACGGCAACACCGGGGGCAGCTCCCACGTCAATGACCTCATGTCCCAGCGTCTCAATCAGCTCCAGCAAAAACGGCTTTAATTCACCCGCCGCATGGTCGTTTCCAAATGCAATCTTCATCTTCTTTTTTGCTCCTTTTTTAAGTAAAAATGTAAAACGATACGCTCTAAGTACCGTTTGAGTACGATCTGAATCTCCTCCTTCGGGTGGATCGGCTTCACGAGAATCGTATAGATCCCGGTTCGGTTCGCGCCCCACACATCTGTAAATATCTGGTCACCCACAAAAAGCGTTGTATGTATGTCCGTTCCCATGCGCTTCATCGCCTGTTCATAGCCCCTGCGCCTGGGCTTCCCGGCTTTGTAAATGTAGCCCGCGCCTGTCACCGCTTCACAGAAGGACTTCACCCGCTCCTCCCCGTTGTTGGAGAGCAGTGTTATCTCAAAGCCCAGCGCGTGCAGCTTTTCAAACAGCTTCTTTGCCCGGGCATTCGCCGGCGCACCGTGGGGCACCAGTGTATTATCTACGTCAAAAATAATCCCGCGACAGCCCTTTTTACGCCAGCACGTAAAATCAATGTCATAGGTTGAAGCTACATATTCCCTCGGATAAAAAGCCTGCAGCATAATGCGCCCTCCTGTATTTTTATGTGTCGGGGGTGTATTACTCGCACCAGGCGCGACACCCCGCCCAGTGCTCTTATTATATCACATAATTTTTTTGGCGGGAAGCTTATGCGGCAAAAAATCGCGGACAGGTTCGGATTCCGTTACTTTTCACACCCGAGCCACGCATGTGCTGCGGGGCCGCGGGAAAACATGATTCAGATAGCAGTCCGGACTTCGCGAAGCGAATTTTCATGTCCAAGCTGCCCGTAACTGGTCACAGAGTGAACAGTAACGGGAATTCCTGCCCGCAATTTTTCATATGCCTTTAATTTGGCTTTTTTTCGCCGTCATCTGCCCGCCTCATGCAGCAAAAATGCGAAAAAACTTCCGTCCTATTTCATGGAGTTTACGGTCTTATACTTGTAGAGCATCTCCGCATAGTTCTGCTCCTCAACCTGAATGTCCGCAAGAATCTTTCTCACGGAAGGCTCACTGAAATTGAATACATTGGTGTTGTACTCGCTGGACGCCAGCTTTTCGGCACCGATACAGTCGGTAGCCAAAAAGCAGTCGTTCTTCTTATCCTCTGTCTCGGTCATGCCGGTGTAGGTCGCCTTCGGCTCATACTCCGCTCCCGCCTTACAGTTGCAGTTACAGGTCGGTACGGTTCCGGAGAGTACCTGTCCCAGGGTATCATAATGCTTCTGCTGCATCTTCTCTACCTCACCGAGCAGATCCTGCAGCACCGGGTCCTTTGCCTCGCTGCCGTAACGCCTGTACTTTTCTACCAGGGATTTCTCCTGTGTCCGCAGATCTTCAATCGACGTTTTTTCTTTTTCTGTCAAAATCATTATTATTTACCTCGCTTATTCAAATTGCGCTGCTGTTTTCTGCTTCGCAAGGCTAGTATACGAAAAAAAACCTCCGGCTATGCACCGAAGGTTTTTCCTGCCATTCCATATTTATGTATCGTTATACAAGCATTTTTTTCAACTCATTCATAAAGGTCTCGACATCCTTAAACTCCCGGTAAACGGAAGCAAAACGAACATAGGCAACCGCATTGAGGTTTTTCAGCTTCTCCATAAGCAGCTCTCCGATCACAAGGCTCGGAATCTCCTTCTCCTCACGGTTAAAAATATCAGTCTCCACGTCATCGATCAGCTGGTTCATCTCCGCAACGGAAATTGGCAGCTTATGGCATGCACGCAGCACGCCGGCCTCGATCTTCGCCCGGTCGTACTGTTCCCGGTTGTTATCCTTTTTTACAACAATAAGCGGAATCGTCTCCACCTTTTCATAGGTTGTGAAACGCTTCCCGCACTCGTCGCACAGACGCCGCCGCCGGATAGAATTATTGTCATCCGCCGGACGGGAATCGATAACCCGCGTATTTTCACTGCTGCAATATGGACACTTCATATGGACCTCCTACAAAATCCTTACTAATAATTTTATTATAAGAATTTTGTAAAAAAAAGTCAAACGATTTCAGCCCTTGTGCTTACATTTTTCAAAGTCTATGTCCACCAGCACCGTATCCGGCCCGATCCGGCAAATACACCGCCACGGAATGCGCAGCTCAAACTCCCTGCCAAACAGCCCGAAGCAGCGCCCCGGTCCCGGAACGATGAGCGCTTCAATCTGGCCGCATTTCGGGTCAAACTCCAGATCCATCACCGAGCCAAGCGACCTGCCGTCCGCCACATTGATTACCTCTTTGTCCTCTAACTCACATAAACGCATCCTGCACCCGCCGTTTTTCTCACCTGACAGCCGCCCTGCATTGCAGAAGCTGCCGCGATTTTCTATAAGCATATGCATCTGTAAAGCGTTTGTGCATGGTCATAAAAGGCATCCCGGCGATACACCTGAGCGCAGGCGCACTGTGCAGCAGACGCCGCATGGCGCATATTCATAATCAGGGACAAGCCAAACAATACGAAATCCTACACATTAAATCGAAAAAGAATTACATCGCCGTCCTTCACAACGTAATCCTTGCCCTCCATGCCGACGATGCCCTTTTCCCGCGCCGCCGAAAGGCTTCCGTTGTCTAAAAGATCCTGATAGTTCACGACCTCCGCCTTGATAAAGCCACGCTCAAAATCCGTATGGATCTTTCCGGCTGCCTGGGGCGCCTTTGTCCCCTTCTTGATCGTCCATGCACGGCACTCATCCTCTCCCGCCGTAAGAAAGCTGATCAGTCCCAGCAGACTGTAGCTCGCCTCCACCAGCTTGTCCAGTCCGCTCGAGGCTGCACCCAGATCCGCCAGAAACTCCTCCTTTTCCTCCTCGGAAAGCTCTGCAAGCTCCTGCTCAATCTGCGCGCAGATCACAAACACCTCCGCCTGCTCTGTCTTTGCCAGCTCACGCACCGCACCCACATACGAGTTGGACGCGCCGTCGTCCGCAAGGTCATCCTCCGCCACATTGGCAGCGTAGATCGTGGGCTTTGCGGTCAGCAAATTGTATGACACAAACCACCCCTGCATATCCTCATCCTCCGGCACCGCAAAGGTACGCGCCATCTGCCCGGCCTCCAGATGCGCCTTCACCGCATCAAGCAGCTCCATCTCCTTTGCAAGCGTCTTATCCATACGCGCCTGCTTCGCCACCTTTGCAGCCCTGCGCTCCAAAATCTCCAGATCGGAGAAGATCAGCTCCAGGTTGATCGTCTCAATATCCCTGGCAGGGTCCACCGAGCCGTCCACATGGATAATATTTTCATCCTCAAAGCAGCGCACCACATGTACGATCGCATCCACCTCACGGATATTCGCAAGAAACTGGTTGCCAAGCCCCTCGCCCTTGCTCGCACCCTTCACCAGACCCGCAATATCCACAAACTCGATCACCGCCGGCGTCACCTTTTTCGTGTGGTAAAGCTCACCCAGCTTTACGATGCGCGCATCCGGCACCGCCACGATCCCCACGTTCGGGTCAATCGTGCAGAACGGATAGTTCGCACTCTCCGCGCCCGCCTTTGTCAGCGAATTAAATAATGTACTTTTTCCCACGTTGGGAAGTCCCACGATGCCTAATTTCATAATTTATCATACCTACTCAGAAATCCTTTATTTTCAAGGGTTTCTGCCTTTCTCTATATTTTTACTACACAA
>CAJUSH010000074.1 GCA_910589045.1 uncultured Eubacterium sp. | reverse complement strand
TACTGTCCATGTGGCTGGTATTATTTTCAATATAAAGATTTACAAAACTGTATAATATGTTATGCAATCAGAAAAAGGAGGACGCACTTATGGTAACTACACCCATTAGATCAAAACAGGAAATTGAGGTATTGAAAAACTATTATCTGGACAACAAGCGGTATCGGGATTACACCATGTTTGTAGTCGGGATCAATACGGCACTGCGCATCAGTGACCTGCTGCTGCTGAAATGGTGTCATGTGTATGACTATAAGAACAAGAGATATCGGAGGCATTTGGAGGTGACGGAGCAAAAGACGCAGAAGCGCAGTGTGATTGCTATCAATAACAGCTGTATCGAGGCGTTTGAGCTGTTGCGGTTTCACACACAGACGGATGCGGAGGAATACATATTTTGCCGCAAGGATGACCATTATTCCCATATATCACGAAACCGCGCGTATCATATTATTAAGGATGTAGCTGTTGCAAATAGCATTGACGGTAATATCAGCTGCCATTCCCTGCGAAAAACGTTCGGATACCACGCATGGAAGCAGGGAACGCCAAGTGCGTTGATCATGAACATCTATAACCATTCCAGCATTGAAATTACGAAAAGGTATTTGTCAATCTATCAGGACGATAAGGACGAATTGTACAATTCCATGAATCTTTAAGCGGGATTGCTGCAGAGCGGTTTTCGGAAAGCCTATTTCATATAGGAAGAGATTGTGGTACAATTAGGCTTATGGCAGAGAACTGACTGTCAAAAGAATGCGTCGGGGTGGGAAGAAATGGCAAAACAGGTGTTGATTGTAGCGACGGTTGGCCGCTTTTTAAATTTTGAAAAAAATAGCATAGAGCTGCTTAAAGCAAAGGGGTATGAGGTTCACTGTGCGGCTAACTGGTGCTTGGATGAGATGGATGCAGTGCCGCAGCTCCAGGTCGTCCGGCATCAAATTGATTTTGCGCGTTCGCCCCTGTCCGGGACGAATCTCACGGCATACAGGCAGCTGAAGGCGTTAGCAGACGCGGAGCGTTTTGCATTTGTACATTGTCATACGCCGGTCGGCGGTGTTTTGACCCGTTTAGCGATGCGCAGAAAGCAAAAAGCAGGTACGCGCATACTGTATACGGCGCACGGCTTTCACTTTTTCAAAGGCGCGCCGTTAAAAAACTGGCTGATTTTTTATCCGGTTGAATGGCTCTGCGCGTGGTGGACAGACGTTCTGATCACGATCAATACGGAGGATTACGCCTTTGCAAAACGGCATTTTCACGCAAAAAAGATAGAATATGTTCCGGGAGTCGGTATCGATCTGGAAAAATTTGCGCCTTCTTTGGACGCTGCAAAAAAGAAGCGGGCGGAGCTCGGTGTAACAGAGGATGAGGTCATGCTTTTGTCGGTGGGTGAGCTCAGTGAAAGAAAGAATCAGGAGCTTGTGATTGATGCGCTAAAGGAACTGAATTTACCCTGTATCAGATATTTTATTTGCGGCGAGGGAGCGTTTGCGGAGCGATTTGCATTAAAAATACGGGAATATCACATGGAGTCGCAGGTAACATTACTGGGACACCGGGAGGATGTGGCAGCGCTGTGTCAGGCGGCGGATCTGTTCGTTTTTCCGTCTGTGCAGGAGGGACTGCCGGTTGCGTTAATGGAAGCCATCGCAGGCAAGGTGCCGGTTCTTTGCTCTGCAATACGAGGAAATCGAGATTTAATTATCGACAAAAGCTGCATGTTTCAGCCGCGAAATGTATCACAGCTGGTAAAATGTCTGCAAAAGAAAATGGGGATCGCAAAGGACAAAGTGCCTGACGGCGGAAGAATCCGGAGCACATTGAAAAAGCGTACGGAGCAATCCGTCGAACGTGCTTATCGCAGGCTGCATTCCTTTCGGCAGGAAAGGGTTTTGGAACGCATGAAGCGGATCTATGAGAGCGTGGAAAAATAACCTGAAAGAAGGAAATGAAGAACAAATATAAAATCAAAATATAATATTTGGTTGCATGTGGAAGTCTTGGTAGTGTGTTCCTGGGTATGATTATTTGCCGGAAGCTATATCGGAACGGTGGATTCTTGTATTTGACGGGGCACCGTCTGTGCTTCAAACAGGAGGGAGGCGGCGATTATGGCCTCGATCGGTATTCAGCATGGAAGAGTGATCATGATGATTGCCGCAGGCTCTTGGAATGGACACCCGTTATGATATTTACAGGGCAGAGGAGGGGCGTTTACAAAGGGATGGCGGGCGGCTGATGCTGCGTGAAGGATTAAGTGACAAAAAGGGGGATTTTATGCAGGATATCTATATTATTGGTGCAGGGGGCTTTGGACGTGAGGTCCAATGGCTCATTGAAAGAATCAATGGAGCACAGGAGCGGTGGCGGATCAAGGGCTATCTGGATGATAATCTCACGGGTATGGTCAATGACTATCCGGTTGTTGATACGGTGGACGGCTTTGTCCATGCACATGAAGGAGCAGGGGAGAGGGTAGCAGTGGCCTGTGCCATCGGAAATTCCGGGGTGCGCAGGAAGCTGATTGCAAAGCTGAAAGCGTGTGAATGTCTTGATGTTCCGAATTTGATTGATCCATCTGTCCTTATGTCAGAGCGTGTTGAAATGGGAGAGGGCAATATCATCTGTGCCGGAAACATACTCACGGTCAACATCCGGCTGGGCAGCTTTAATATCATCAATCTGGACTGTACGATCGGACATGACGTGGTCACGGAGGATTTTGTGACCCTGTATCCGAGTGTCAATGTGTCCGGGGCCGTAACGATTGGGGCATGCACGGAGATCGGAACCGGGGCGCATTTGATCCAGGGGCTGTCAATTGGACGGGAGAGCACTGTGGGAGCCGGTTCGGTTGTGATCAGAGATATTCCGGCCGGTGTTACGGCAGTTGGAAATCCGGCACATGTCATAAAAGCGTAAAACTCAGGAGGAGACGTTATGTATGATCGTATTATAAAAAGAGGGATGGATCTGGTATTATCCGGGATCGCACTCCTTGTGCTTTCGCCGGTCTATGTTGTGCTGGCGGTGCTGGTGCGCATAAAGCTTGGCAGGCCGGTGCTTTTTTCCCAGGAGCGTCCGGGGCGGTACGGCAAAATCTTCAAAATGTACAAATTCCGCAGCATGACCGATGAAAGGGATGCGAAGGGCGCACTGCTTTCCGATGAGGAACGTTTGACGGAATTCGGAAGGCTGCTTCGCGCAACGAGCCTGGATGAGCTGCCGGAGCTTTGGAACATTTTTAAGGGGGACATGAGCATTGTAGGGCCGCGGCCGCTTCTGGTACGGTATCTTCCCCGCTATAATAAGCGCCAGAGACACCGGCATGACGTGCGTCCCGGGCTTACCGGATGGGCACAGGTGAACGGGCGGAATGCGATTACATGGGAGCAAAAATTTGAGTATGACATCCAATATGTAAAAAGGGAGTCTTTTTTCTTTGATCTGGTCATTATTCTTATGACAGTCGGAAAGGTATTGCGCCGCTCAGGTATCAGCCAGGAAGGAAATGCCACGATGGAGGAGTTTATGGGAACCGCAGAGGGGCAGAGAAAGAAAGGGCGATAAGGAAAAAGAGACAGTGAAAAAACAGTCCAGTATAGAAAAGAGGATTACGCTTCACATCAAATATATCTAAAATCATAACCACCCGTCAAACGGGTGGTTTGCTCTGCAGATATAAGCGGCTGTTACCGGCCGGCGCTTAAAGACGCTGGCTTTCACTTCATTCAAGCCACTACGCCCTTGACTCGTTGCCGCCCTTCAAAGGGCGTTCGTAATACCGGCTACCCCTTGAAGGGGGCCTCGTATTCCTTCACGCTTAACTTGTCCTGCATTATGTCACTTTTCTCCTGATCCTGGATATACTTCTTTATCGTTGCCTCGTTCAGGCCTGCTGTGCTGACGTAATATCCCTCCGCCCAGAAATGCCGGTTTTCATATTTGTATTTCAGGTTTGCGTGCTTGTCGAATATCATCAGGGCATTTTCCCTTTCAGATACCCTATGAAACTTGACACGCTGTACTTTGGCGGTATGCTTACCAGCATGTGATATGGTCGGGCATCAGATGCCCTTCGATAATCTCCGCTCCCTTATACGCACAAAGCTGTTATATAATGTCACGCACGCATGCTTTCTTTGTATTGATTATAAATCGCTTTTCGTCCATACTTGGGAGTAAAGACAATGTGGTACTTGCACATCCATTTCGTATGTGCCATGCTGTTTGTCTTGTTAGCCATAAAAATCACCTTTCCTTTCGTTATGTAGTAGCTTGAGCAACTCTATCATAACGGAAAGGTGATTTTTGTGCTATAAGCACTTGTTACACCACCCGCATAGCAGGTGTTTTTTTGTTTCGCACGCTTCCGTTTTTCAGAACACGAAAAACAGAGGCGCACTCAACCGGCTAAAGCCGATAACAATAGAACCATCGGCAGAGCCGGTGGTTCTATAAGCAGGGGCTTTTTTCACAGCCTCTTTTTCTTCTCAACCTTCGGTGGGTTATCTGAGGTTTTATCAAAGTATTGAATCAATCGATACACAAGCTCCTGCTGATCCATTGTAAAATCATTCAACTTCAATGCCTTTTCGGAGGATATACCGAGAATGTAATCGGCAGAGGTTTTAAACAAAAGAGCCATTTCTGCGATTTTTTCGGTTGTAGGAGTTGAAATACCCATTTCCCAGGAATTGACGCTGGAGCGTGTAACACCGAGTCGGAGAGCTAAATCCTGTTGAGTCATACCGGACTGTTCTCGTAACATATGGATTCGTTGGTCGACTTTTAAGATCATAGTTTTCCCTTTCACTTAAAGTAAATTGTGCATTGCGAAAGGCGCAGCTAATCGTAACGTCGGCCGGACCTTCGCAATTATATTGATTGTATGGTTTCTATTAAGATAAGTATATGTGCATTGGTGTTAAATATGAATTATCATAAATGATAAGTGAAAATTGACAGCACCTTTAATAAGGGCAGCAAATCAGAAGATAAAATAAAACATAAAAAAATTTAAATAAGTTCTTGACATATCTGGAATCAGATGCTAATATAATATTCGCTGATTGCGCAAGAGCAGTCTGCTGCACGGAGAGGTATCGAAGTGGTCATAACGAGGCGGTCTTGAAAACCGTTTGTCC
>CAJUSH010000073.1 GCA_910589045.1 uncultured Eubacterium sp. | reverse complement strand
TCGCATACGTGGAAAATTTGTAGCCCTTGCGGTAATCAAACTTTTCCACCGCCTTGATCAGTCCCAGATTTCCCTCCTGGATCAGGTCCAAAAAGAGCATACCACGCCCCACGTAGCGCTTCGCGATGCTCACGACCAGACGCAGATTGGCCTCCGCGAGACGCTTTTTCGCATCCATGTCGCCCAGCTCCATGCGCTTTGCCAGATCGATCTCCTCCTCCGCGGAGAGCAGCGGAACCTTGCCGATTTCCTTCAGATACATGCGCACGGGGTCCTCGATGCTGATCCCGTCCGGCACGGACAGATCGATCTGCTCCACCTCTACCTCGTCCTCATCGTCCAGAAGAATATCGTCGTCATCGTCGGAAATCCGCAGCACATCAATATTATGCGCCTCCATAAACTCCAGGATCTCCTCAAACTGCTCAGCGCCAAGGCTCATGTCCTTAAAATAGTCACTGATCTCCTGATACTCCAGCATATTTTTCTTTTTCTTCGCAAGCTCAAGCAGCTCGTTCAGCTTAGCGTTGAGCTGCTCGGTTGCCGCCGCATTTGCCGCCGCTTCCCGTGCCGCCTCGTTTTTTGCTTTCGTAGGCTTCTTGTTTTCCATTTTATGTCCATCCTCTCATGGTTAATATATATCTTGTCCCTTTTTGGGGAAATTATGTGTGCTCCTTCACAGCCGGCGAAATTTGCGTAAAATACAGGCATGCTGCTTACAGGAACGGCCGTATTTTTACAAATCCCCGCGGACCGGCTGCCTTCCCCGGGCCGCATCGATAAAGCGCTGCATATCTTCCAGGTTTGTCACGTCCACCTGCGTCCGCTTCGCCTCCAGACTGTCCCGCTTCACACGGGCGATCACGTCCTGCAGGGCTTTCTCCTGCTCCTTTTTCGAGTCCAGCTTCGGAAGCGTAGCGTGAAACAGCTCCGCCACACGCCGCTGCTGCTCCTCATCGTCATAAAACATACTGACAATCGCCGCCGGGTTGCCCGCACCCTTCCCGTACTGTTCGTACAAAAGCTCCGCCACCTTCCGGTAAAGCGTATCCGTAAAGTCCTCCGGCGCAACCTGCGTACGAATCTGTCCAAAAAGCCCCGGCTCCTCCGCAAGCCAGGTCAAAAGCAGCTTCTGCGCCTTCTGGTTGCCGTCCTCCTGCTTCCTTTTGTGGTTCATGCCGGACTTTAAGCGTGCCGGCTCTTCCCCCGCCGTCTGCAGCCTGATTCCCTGCGCACCCAGGGTGTTCACGAGCCTGCGCAGCTGCTCATAGCCGATGTGGTAGCGCTCCGCCGTAGCAGTGATATAATTTTCCCGCTCCAGCTCCCCGGAAAATCCCAGCAGCCGTCTGGCCACCTCGTTGTGGAAGGCCGTCTTGCTCTCCGGGTCGTGCATATCATAATTCTGCTCCAGCACCCGCAGCTCAAAGAAAAAGCTGTTCTCCGCCGCCTCGATGCGCTTCTCAAATTCCTCCGCGCCCAGCGCCCTGATAAACTCATCCGGGTCCTTGTACGGCTCCATGTGAATCACCTTTGCGGTCAGCCCCACCTCTTTTAAGATCGGGATCGCCCGCAGCGCCGCCCTGACACCCGCGCCGTCGCTGTCAAAGGTCAGATAAACCTCCTTTGCATAACGCTTCAAAAGCGAGGCATGTCCCGTTGTAAATGCGGTTCCAAGCGATGCCACCGCATTGTCAAACCCCGCCTGGTGCAGAGCGATCACATCCATGTAGCCCTCGCACAAAAGCATGCCCCGCCGCTTTGTCGTGCGGGCAATATTTAATGCGTAAAGATTCCGCGATTTGTCAAAAACGGGCGTTTCCGGCGAATTGAGATATTTGGGCTCGCCCTCGCCCATCACGCGCCCGCCAAAGCCGATCACCTTCCCGCGCACATCCATAATCGGAAACATCGCCCGGTTCCAGAACTTATCATGCCCGCCCCGCTTCTCGTCAAAGGTCACAAGCCCCGAGTCCTTCAGGAGCGAATCCTCATACCCCCTGCTCTTTAAATAGCGGCAGAGGTCATCGCTGTACTTGTCCGAATAGCCAAGCCCGAACCGGCGCATCGTCTCGTCGGAAAGTCCACGCTCCCGGAAATATTCGCGGGCGTGCCTGCCCCGCTCCCCCCGCAGCAATGCGTAGTAATAGGTCGCGGCCTCCTTCTGAACCTCCAAAAGCCTGCTTCGTCTGTCTGCGCGGGTGCGCTCTTCCTGCGTCATCTCACGCTCCGGGAGTGTAACACCTCCGCGGTCCGCCAGCTCCTGCAGCGCCTCCGTAAAGGTCTCGTTCTCATAATTCATGAGAAACGCAAACACGTCTCCCCCGGCGCCGCAGCCAAAACAATAATACATCTGCTTGGCCGCAGACACGGAAAAGGAGCCGGTTTTTTCATTGTGGAACGGACAAAGCCCTACATAATTGCTGCCGCGTCTGCGCAGCTTTACATACTGGGAGATGACATCCACGATATCGCTGCGGGAACGCACCTCCTCCACGATTTCATCCGAATAAAAGGGCATTTTAATTCACCTGCCATGCCAATGGTACAAAGTACTCGTTGAATTTTGCAATTGCATACTGATCGGTCATGCCTGCAATATAATCACAGACGACGCGATCCTGCGGTTCCGTTTTGTCGATCATCGCCGTAAACTCCTCCGGCATCTTTTCCGGCCGCTCCATATAAAAGTGAAACAGCTTGCGCAAAAGCTCCATCGCTTTCTCCTCCTCGACCTTCGCGATCGACCCGTGATAAAGATTTTCGAACATGAACTGCCGCAGTCCCCGCATGGCCCCCTCCACCTCGGGAGACATGCAGATATCGTTTTTATCCATGCTGTTGATGATCATATTATGTACGAGCGTATCCAGCCGCTGTCTCGTAGAATTCCCCAGAATCTCACGATACGCTATGGGAATATCATCCTCCGACAAAATCCGCGCGCGAATCGCATCATCAATATCGTGGTTGATGTAGGCAATCTTGTCGGAAAAGCGCACGATACGCCCCTCCAGCGTGTGCGGCATCAGACTCGTCTGGTGGTTGCGGATACCGTCCCGCACCTCCCAGGTCAAATTCAGCCCCTCGCCGTCCTTTTCCAGACGCTGTACGACGCGCACGCTCTGCTCATTGTGTGCAAAGCCGCCCTCGCACAAATCGTCTAAAACGGCCTCCCCCGCATGTCCGAAGGGCGTATGCCCAAGGTCATGCCCCAGTGCAATGGCCTCCACGAGATCCTCGTTGAGCCGCAGCGCCTTCGCAATGGTGCGTGCGTTCTGGGATACCTCCAGCGTATGAGAAAGGCGCGTGCGGTAGTGGTCCCCCTTGGGCGTCAAAAACACCTGCGTCTTGTTTTTCAGCCGCCGGAATGCTTTGCTGTGCAAAATACGGTCGCGATCCCTCTGATACACCGGGCGGATATCACACTGCGGCTCATCCCGCTCCCTGCCGCGCGTGTTCTCATCCAGACAGGCAAAGGGACTGAGCATCGTGTGCTGGCGCCGTTCCAATTCCTCGCGAATTGTCATATTGGATGTTCCTTTCTTTTGTGGCAGTCACCTAATGATGCAAATTCAAGATCTATTTCTGCTGTAAAACCATATTTCTTATTATTTATATTCCGCGCTTTTGACAAATTTCCTTTTTCGTCTGCAAAAAAAGTTGCATTTGCAGCACTTTTGATTAACCGAGGGCACCACACAACAAAAATACACCTGCGGCGAAACGCCCCGTTTTGCCGGTTCGCCGCGCGCAGATGCATAGCCCTTCGTTTAATACCTGTATATTTTGTCCGCCACTGCCTTCGCAACCTTATACGCCGGATTTTCCATGCGCCGCTTCACGTTTTTCAGCTGCTCCCGGATCGGGATCTGCTGCGGGCAGTGCTTCTCACATTTGCCGCAGCCTACGCATTTTGATGCGATCGTTTTATCCTGCCGCAGCGTCGTACACATAAAATAAGCGGACATGCCCCCGAACCAGCTGTCGGTATAGCTGCGGTTGTACGCCTGGAAGCATGTGGGGATATCCACCCCCTGGGGACAGGGCATGCAGTAACCGCAGCCCGTGCAGCCCACCTTCACGCTCTTATTGATAGCTGTTTTTACCCGCTCAAAAACCTTCAGCTCCTCCGGCGTCAGCTCGTTTGCCTGCGCCTCGGACGCGATGCGGCAGTTTTCCTCCACCTGGGCCACATCGTTCATGCCGGAGAGAATCACATTGACCTGCTCATGGTTCCAGATCCAGCGCAGCCCCCACTCTGCCGCACTCCGCTTCTTATCCGCACCCGCGAATTCCTTTTTCGCAGTCTCCGGGAGCTGGTTTACCAGCCTGCCGCCCCGCAGCGGCTCCATGATGATAACCGGAATGCCTTTTGCATGTGCATAATTCAGTCCTTCCACACCTGCCTGAGTATATTCATCCATATAGTTGTACTGAATCTGGCAAAAATCCCAGTCATAGGCATCGATCAGCTCCTTGAACTTCGCCGTGCCCCCGTGGAAGGAGAAGCCAATATTTTGGATGGCTCCCTTCGCTTTTTTTCCGGCAATCCATTCCTGAATGCCCAGATTTCTCAGGCGCTGCCACGTCGCCGGATCATTGAGCATATGCATCAGATAATAGTCGATGTAATCCGTCTGAAGCCGCTCCAGCTCCTCCGCAAAGTAGCGCTCCATATCCTCGATCTTCTTAATATAGTAGTGCGGCAGCTTCGTAGCGATCTTTACCCGATCCCGATAGCCGTACTTTGCCAGAAACCTTCCCAGACAGACCTCACTGCCCGTGTAGGCGTATGCGGTGTCAAAATAATTGACCCCCCGCTCCACTGCCAACGCCATCTCGCGCTCTGCCTTTTCCTGGTCGATGGACGTTCCTTTTCTTGTGTAGCGCAGACAGCCGTAGCCCAAAATGGACAGCTCATCTCCGTTTTTCTGGTTTGTGCGATAGCGCATAGACGTTCCTTTCTTTCTATAATTATACAACCGTTCGCACCCGCCTTTCGTGCGGGCGCGCATTTTACCTTTTATCACCCGGGATATCTAAAAAATTTCCCGGATGATAAAAAATAGGAAGTCTCAACGACTTCCTATTTCTATAAAACAACCACCCGCTGCGCGGGCTGCTCATGCGGAAGATGGGACTTGAACCCACACGATGTAACCACCACAAGATCCTTAGTCTTGCTCGTCTGCCAGTTCCGACACTTCCGCATTTGTCTGACGACTTTGTTATAATATCAAATCCAGCGAAAAATGTCAAGAAAAAAAATAAAAAAAATTTTTCAATTTATTATTGACAAATGCTGTAAAAAAAGTTAAAATAGCTTTTGTCAGTTCGACATGCAGAAGTGGCGGAATTGGCAGACGCGCAGGCTTCAGGTGCCTGTGGTAGCAATA
>CAJUSH010000072.1 GCA_910589045.1 uncultured Eubacterium sp. | reverse complement strand
AGTCCGTAAGAACATGATTCAGGTGTGAGGGGCGATTTTTGCGAAGCAAAACTCTCAATATCGCCCCGAATCGTTACTATGAGCGGCTCCCGAGCCGTGAATAGTAACGAGTGAACCGTAATGCAGCGGGCGCGGAGCAAAAACAGCTTGTACAATGAGCCCGCAAGCGGTATGCTTATGGTATCTACATGGGGTGGCGGGAAGGATTTCCGTCAAGGCGGCTGCTTCGGGTACGGCGGACCGGGGAGGACTGCCCTGCCGGATGCGGTCATTCAGATACAATTATTTATAAAAAGAGGGGGTAATTTACATGAGCAATGCAGTACAGGTAATCGAAGCAGGAAAAGCGGTGTTAGGCATTGAGTTTGGCTCCACCAGAATCAAGGCGGTTCTTGTGGACGAGGCGGGCACGCCCATCGCAAGCGGTGCGCACGACTGGGAAAATCAGCTGGCGGACGGGATATGGACCTACAGCCTGGATGCGATTTGGAACGGCCTGCAGGACTGCTACGGTGATTTGAAGGCGGACGTGAAAAAGCAGTACGGAACGGAGATCCGGACGCTTGCGGCAATCGGGTTTTCCGGTATGATGCACGGATATATGGCATTTGACGAGAAGGGCGAGCTGCTCGTGCCGTTCCGTACCTGGAGAAATACGATCACGGAGCAGGCGTGTGAGGAGCTCTCACCGTACCTGAATTTTCATGTTCCCCAGCGGTG
This sequence comes from uncultured Eubacterium sp., assembly GCA_910589045.1. Lineage (GTDB taxonomy): Bacteria > Bacillota > Clostridia > Lachnospirales > Lachnospiraceae > W0P33-017. The sequence goes on along the minus strand of CAJUSH010000072.1, from coordinate 4,866 downwards.
GAGCGTGGCGCATCTCTACCAGGCGATTTTAAATGGTGAGGAGCATGTGAAGCGCATCTGCTACCAGACGACGCTGGCGGGCTACATCCACTGGCAGATGACGGGGGAAAAGGTGATGGGAATCGGCGAGGCAGCAGGCATGTTTCCCATTGACTCGAAAACCCGTGACTACAATCAGGAGATGGTGGACAAGTTTGACGCAAAGCTTGCGGAGAAAGGCATGCCCTACAGGCTGCGCGATATTTTCCCGAAGGTGCTGGTGGCCGGGGATGATGCGGGAAGGCTTACCGGCGAGGGTGCAAAAAAGCTGGATCCCACAGGTATGCTGGAGCCGGGTATCCCGCTGTGTCCTCCCGAGGGCGACGCCGGAACCGGAATGGCGGCGACAAATTCCGTGGCGGTGCGCACCGGAAACGTGTCCGCGGGTACCTCAGTGTTTGCTATGGTGGTGCTGGAGCACGAGCTGAAGAAGCTTCATGAGGAGCTTGACATGGTGACGACGCCGGCGGGTGATGCGGTGGCGATGGTTCACTGCAACAACTGCACGTCGGATCTGAATGCGTGGGTCCATATTTTCAGGGAGTTTGCGGAGAGCTTCGGGGTAGAAGCGGATACGGACCGGCTTTTTGGCACGCTCTACAACAAGGCGCTTGAGGGTGACAAGGACTGCGGAGGCCTTCTGGCGTACAACTATTTTTCCGGCGAGCATATCACGGGCTTTAATGAGGGGCGGCCGCTTTTTGTTCGGACGCCGGATGCAAAGTTTAACCTTGCGAATTTTATGCGCGTGAATTTGTATACATCCCTCGGCGCGCTCAAGTGCGGTCTGGATATTCTCTTAAAGGAGGAGCAGGTGAAGGTGGACTGCATTTACGGGCACGGCGGTCTGTTCAAGACAAAGGGCGTGGGACAGAGCATCCTTGCGGCAGCGATGAATGCCCCTGTGGCGGTGATGGAGACTGCCGGGGAGGGCGGCGCGTGGGGCATTGCGCTTCTTGCGTTATATATGATCGGAAAGGACGGGGGCGAGACGCTCGACGCATACTTGAATAACCGGATTTTTGCCGGGGAGAAGGGGACGACGATGGGGCCTGATTCGGCGGATGTGGAAGGGTTTGACCGGTTCATCGGGCGCTATCGCGCGGGGCTGCCGGTGGAGCGGGCAGCGGTGGAGTCCGTGTAACGGTGAAGCCGAAGGCTGATAGTTGTAAAATTTTTATAAATTTAAGAAAAAGTCGGACATTCTGCCGCAGGATATGGTATCATGTTAGATACGGGGAGCCGTGGATTCGAAATTACAGGCTCAAAGGGGCTGCGCGGCAGTGCGCGGGGCTGTTTTGGACCGGGAACCACAGGCTTTTGCGCCTGACTCATAATGGCGGTAAAAAAATTATATATAATAAGGAGAAGAAATATGAAATTTTTTATTGACACAGCGAATGTAGAAGATATCCGCAAAGCAAATGATATGGGCGTAATTTGCGGAGTTACAACAAATCCGTCCCTGATTGCAAAGGAAGGACGGGATTTCAACGAGGTCATCAAGGAGATCACGACCATCGTTGACGGGCCGATCAGCGGCGAGGTAAAGGCTACAACCGTTGACGCGGAGGGTATGATCGCAGAGGGACGCGAGATTGCAAAGATTCATCCCAACATGGTTGTAAAGATTCCGATGACCGTTGAGGGCTTAAAGGCGACCAAGGTGCTCGCTTCCGAGGGCATCAAGACGAACGTGACCCTTGTATTTTCTGCAAATCAGGCACTTTTGGCAGCAAGGGCCGGCGCTACTTATGTTTCTCCCTTCCTCGGCAGACTGGACGATATCAACCAGCCCGGCATTAACCTCATCGAGGATATCGTACAGATTTTTGACAACTACGGACTGGAGACGGAGATCATCGCAGCCTCCATCCGCAATCCCATCCATGTGACCGACTGCGCGCTGGCAGGTGCACATATCGCTACCGTTCCCTACGGTGTGATCGAGCAGATGACAAAGCATCCGTTGACGACCCAGGGAATCGAGAAGTTCCAGAAGGATTATAAGGCTGTTTTTGGTGAGTAGGCGGATATTTTGTAACCGTGAAGCCGAAGGCTGAACTGTTAGGATATTTTCAGTTAGAAAGGAATAAGTATGGACAAGCTTGAACTTCAGAAAACTGCCATTGAGGTTCGAAAGGGAATCATCGAGGGTGTCCACGCCGCAAAGGCGGGGCATCCCGGCGGATCTCTTTCTGCGGCAGAAATTTTTACCTATCTCTATTTTGAGGAGATGCGGATCGATCCGGAGAATCCGAAGGACCCGGATCGGGATCGTTTTGTCCTGTCAAAGGGACATACGGCACCGGGACTTTACTCGACGCTGGCGCTGCGGGGATATTTTCCGCGGGAGGATCTTCTGACACTGCGGCATACCGGCTCCTATTTGCAGGGGCATCCCGATATGAAGCACATTCCGGGCGTGGATATGAGCTCCGGCTCGCTTGGACAGGGGCTGTCTGCGGCGTGCGGTATGGCGATTGGCGGCAAGCTCTCGAAGAAGGATTACCGGGTGTATGCGCTTTGCGGCGACGGCGAGATCCAGGAGGGACAGATCTGGGAGGCGGCGATGTTTGCAGGCTACCGCAGGCTGGACAACCTGTGTGTGATCGTTGACAACAACAACCTGCAGATTGACGGGCCCGTTGACCAGGTGTGCTCGCCCTATCCCATCGACAAAAAGTTTGAGGCGTTCAATTTCCATGTGATCAATGTTGACGGCAACGATTTTGACGAGCTGCGGGCGGCCTTTGACGAGGCGAAGGCGGTGAAGGGTGTGCCCACTGCGATTGTTGCGCGCACCGTGAAGGGCAGGGGCATTTCCTTTATGGAAAATGCGGTTGGCTGGCATGGCAAGGCGCCGAACGACGAGGAGTATGCGGCGGCCATGGAGGAGCTTAGAAAGGCAGGTGAAGCATTGTGTCAGAAGTAAAGAAGATCGCGACGAGAGAGAGCTACGGCAATGCTTTGGCGGCGCTTGGAAAAGAGAAGGACAACCTGATTGTGCTGGACGCGGATCTTGCGGCGGCGACAAAGACGGGTGTGTTTGGAAAGGAGTTCCCCGACCGGCACATTGACTGCGGTATCGCGGAGGCAAACATGACCGGTATCGCGGCGGGACTTTCCACCTGCGGTTTTGTCCCCTTTATCAGCACGTTTGCGATGTTTGCGGCGGGCCGTTCCTTTGAGCAGGTGCGCAATTCCATCGGATATCCCCATCTGAATGTGAAAATCGGTGCGACTCACGCGGGTATTTCCGTGGGGGAGGACGGTGCAACCCACCAGTGCAATGAGGATATTGCGCTCATGCGCTCCATTCCGGGGATGGTTGTGATCAACCCCAGCGACGATATTGAGGCGAAGGCGGCCGTGCGGGCGGCTTACGAGTATGAGGGCCCGGTTTACCTGCGGTTTGGACGCCTGGCGGTTCCGGTGCTGAACGACGGGGCGGATTATCGCTTTGAGATCGGCAAGGGCGTCGTGCTGCGGGACGGCACGGACTGTACGATTTTTGCTACCGGCCTTGGCGTAGGGGAATCGCTGGCGGCTGCAGAAAAGCTGGAGGCGGATGGAATCCGTGCGCAGGTCATCAATATTCATACCATCAAGCCTCTCGACGAGGAGCTTGTCGTTGCGGCGGCAAAAAAGACCGGGCGTATTTTCACGGTGGAGGAGCATTCCGTGATCGGCGGGCTCGGGGCTGCGGTGAGCGAATGTCTGAGTGAGAAATGTCCTACGAGGGTGACACGCATCGGCGTGAACGATGTGTTCGGCGAGTCCGGCCCCGCGAAGGAGCTGCTGCACAAATATGAGCTGGATGCGGACGGCATATATGCACGCATCCGGACGGAAATGAAAGCATAGCCGGCAAAATCCGCTATGATATAAAAGCCCGTCGGGCAGTGAAGCGCGGCTTCGCGTGCGGAGCAAAGGCCGCGCTTCAAATTTGATACCCCGTTGCTTGCAGCGGGGTATTTGACTCCGGCTGCTACAGGCTGCTTTTGTTAATAACAGGCCGCTTTTTTTGCGGCGTGGGTATATGCTGCCCGAACCAGTTACAAACGAGCGGAAGGAAAGAGGAAACGATATGTTAGAACAATTGAAAAAGGACGTCTACGAGGCGAACATGGAGCTGCCGCGAAGGGGGCTGATTACTTATACCTGGGGCAATGTCAGCGGCAGGGATATGAAATCCGGCTGCTTTGTGATCAAGCCCAGCGGTGTAGACTACGATGTACTCACACCCGACGATATGGTTGTGGTGGATCTGAACGGAAACCGCATCGAGGGCAAATATAAGCCCTCCTCCGATACGGCGACCCACATCGAGCTGTACCGCAGATATCCCGGGATCGGCGGCATCGTGCATACGCATTCGCCGGAGGCAGTCGCATGGGCGCAGGCGGGGCGGGATATTCCCCTCTACGGGACGACCCATGCAGATTACTTTTTCGGTGCGATTCCCTGTGCGCGGAATCTGACGACGGAGGAGATCGACGAGGCATATGAGAAAAATACCGGCCTTGTTATTATAGAGACCTTTGAAAAGAGGGGGATCAATCCGATGTACACCCCGGCGGTGCTCTGCCAGAACCACGGACCGTTTACGTGGGGCAAGGACGCGGCGGAGGCGGTGCACAATGCGGTCGTGCTCGAGGAGGTTGCAAAAATGGCGCGCAATACCGAGCTGATCAACCCGCGGGTTGCCCCGGCACCGGATAATATAAAGGACAAGCATTTTTATCGGAAGCATGGAGAGCATGCATATTATGGTCAATAAATTGACCATAATCAAAAGGCTATGATGGTCAATAAATTGACCAT
>CAJUSH010000071.1 GCA_910589045.1 uncultured Eubacterium sp. | reverse complement strand
TCTGTTAAAGTTACCCTTTTTTCTGAAAAACATATCAAAATCTTTTTCAAAAAGATCTTGACATATCACCAGAATGCGCTTTAACATTATAGCTTCCTTCCCGGTTTCCTGCAGCCAAAATTTTTTCTGACCATTTCTCACCCCGGCACATCTAATAAGTATAAAAGGAAAGGAAAGGAGAACACCGTTACGCAATGGAAGAAGAACAGGAGCTGATCCAAAAAGCAAAAGCACACGAGGCTGCCGCATTTTCCATGCTGATGCAGCGTCACGGAAGCAGCTTATACAAAGTGGCAAAGGCCATTTTAAAGAGCGACGAGGATGTGGCGGATGCAATGCAGGAGACGGCGCTGAGCTGCTGGGAAAAAATCGATACGCTGCAAAGCGAGCAGTATTTTAAAACGTGGCTCATACGGATACTCATCAACCACTGCAACACAATCCGCCGGAAAAAAAGCCGCTATGTACTGGGCACGCTTCTGCCCGAGAAGGGCGCCGAGGAAAATGCCTATACAAACGCGGAGTGGATGGAGCTTTTGCAGTGCCTGAATGAAAAACACCGCATCGCAGTCGTGCTCTATTATGTGGAGGGCTTGCGCATCCGCGAGATTGCCGGTCTGCTGCACATCAGTGAAAGTGCAGTAAAAGAACGGCTGGCTAGGGCGCGGAAAACAGTAGCCAAACAGCTGCACATACCGGCAGACGCCCCGCAGCAGGGGGATTTCCACAGTCGGATACCCCGCAGCAGCGAAGGCATATGAGCCGTCACGACAGTTTTACAGGAAGGAAAGGATGCATGGATTTATGAAAAATTATGAGGATTTTATCGACGGGCTGCGCCAGGATGTTCCGATTCCGGATCAGGTGTGGGAATCGTACACGGATACATTAGCGCACATAGAACAATTGTCAGAGCAGAGGAAGGAAGTTTATCATATGGACAGAAAAGCAAATAAAAAGAGCAAAGTAATGGCGAAGGCTGCGGTGGCCGCAGGAGTTTTCGTGACGGCAGCCGGTATCTTTTCCTGCACAAATCCGGCAGCTGCGGCAAAGCTGCCCCTGATCGGTCACATTTTTGAACAGATTTCCGGCGACGCCACCTACTCCGGCGACTACAAAAACGCAGTCGTACTGCCGGAGGGCGAAGCACCGGAAATCGCCGGGACGAAAAAAGCGGCAGACGGCGCGTTCACCGCGACGGATCAGGGCATCAGCATCACAGTCTCCGAGGTGTACAGCGACGGCTACTCCGTCTACCTCACCGCAAAAATCGAATCGGAAACGGGCGGGTTTTTAAGCATCCCCGCGCACTATACCAGACGCTTCGGGGAAAAAACGAGCCAGGCCCTGTTTATCGCGGGAGATTGGGCCACGGGGCAGGACAATGCCGCTTCCGCGCTAAGCAACCAGTCGTTTGAAGGGAAAGCGGTGGACGATAACACCTTTATCGGTATGCTCAAGCTTGATCTGGACGAGCCGAAAACCGCCGGTGGCACATTGAAGCTGGCGCTCTCTCAGCTTCGCTACGACAGAGATGACCTTTCCGATTCCGGGGATATTGCATCCGCAGGCTGCATCGCAGGCGCATGGAAGCTCTCCGTCCCGTTCTCCGTGGACAGCGAACACTGCAAGGAACTTTCGGTGAACAAATCCGCGAACGGCTTTTGCATCGGACGCGTATTTGTCTCACCCTATCAGGTTATCGTATTCTGCGACGCACCCTATACAACCCTCACACCCGAAACCTATACAAGGGAGGATTTTGAGGAACAGTGGGGGCAAAAAAACAGCGAAATTGCAGCCGCAGGCGAGACACCCGTGACCTATGAGGATATGCTGTCAAAGAAATTTTACAGCTATTTCGAAACAGCCGTATACAACCAGGACGGTGATGCCCTGCCCATACAGTACGGCGACGAAGGAAAATTCGTGTTTGCCGTACAGGACCTTGACCTGCAAAAGCTGAACATTTACCTGACAGATGCGTCTGATTTCACCGGCGGGGAAAATGAAGGACAGACAAAAGAGCACGCCGTTTTAGAGGCGCAAATCGATTTATAAATTCATCGCTTCTGCAAAGACTATGCCGTCATACATTCGCTGACAGGATCTGGCTCACACCTTCAGCAGCTCATACGGGTCAGGCATCATACCTGCCCGTATGAGCACTGTCCGTATCACAGGCAGCAATAATCCAAAAATCAGGCCGGATAAGCGTATGATATCCCCTGGCCCTCCTTTCATTTTCCCAAAACAGCATAACCTCTTTCCCGGTGCCGCTGTGCACACCGCCATCATTTTTTGCATCGGTCAGGATTCGCTTCGCGAAGTCCAAACAGCTGTTCGAATCATATTCTCCCGCAGCAAGTGCATGACTCGGGTGCAAAAAGCAACCCGCGCAAAATGCGCGGGTCTCTATAGTTCCTTTTATCCGGTTAATCTAAAAACTCCACTGCTCCGTCCTCGATGTGGTAAATAGCTCCCTTCACCTCAAGGCCGCCCTGCATCAGCTTCTGAACGCCGGGGCTTTGTTTGGTGGCTTCTACGCTGTGCGCCACATTCAGGCAGCTTGCCCGAAGCTCATCCTTCTCTTCTCCGATAGCCGCACGTATTTCATCCGTGATTGTTTTCACATAGCCGTCCGGCTCGTCATGGATTGCCGAATGAACCGCGCCGCAGTGGTCGTGACCGAGAATCACAACGAGCTTCGTGCCCAGATGGCCCGCCGCGTATTCAATGCTGCCAAGCTGATGCCGGTCGATCACATTTCCTGCCACACGGATGACGAACAGCTCGCCAATGCCCGCGCTGAAAATACCCTCCGGAATGACCCGTGAATCTGAACATGCAACAACCACCGCATAGGGGCTTTGCCCGTTCGCACATGTATCCTTGCGGATCTCCGGCGAGATATCCCCCGGGTTGGACGCCGCGCCCATATAACGCGCGTTACCCTCTTTGAGCTTTTCCAATGCATCTGCTGCAGATAAACCTTCTTTGTGCATACTTCTTTCCTCCGTTTTCTATAATATCCATGAGCCTTATGCCTCGCCTTTATCCGGCGTCCGCTCAATATTATGTTCCTATTATATCATAGCTTCCAGCCTTTTCCAAACCATTTTATCCGCAAATTCACTGCAAAATCCCGAGCATGCCAGGGACCCGCTCATACGGGTAAAAATACGCTCATACTTTAAAAGCTCCCCGGCTGCGGTTCGTTTTTTACTTCCACGTTTGTCACTTGCTTTTGATTCATGATACACCTTGATACTTTATTAAAGTACTCGTTCTAACTCCCGCTTTTCGTAAAAAATGCTTGCCTGTGACACGGCGTAATGCGTAATGCGATTTGAGGCCGCGTGATATGGATAAACAGAAGACGCACATAAAAACGATGGAGACAGATCGCCGTCAGCGTCCCATTCGGTTGATAAAATCCCAGTACATCTGCATGCTGTATTCATAATAGCTCTGCGCCTGCTTCTGGTTCAGAAGCTTCATGTCTGCGATCTGCTTTCTGAACATCGCCATAAAATCCCTCCGGTCATGCAGCCCCATGGCGCCGGAGTCCATGGGAAGCGACGACAGGCGGTCACCCTTGTCCACGCCCAGATACGACTCCAGCGCATGCATCTCCACCACCGTCGCACAGCGCGGGTTAATCCGGTTGATATGGATGGTCTGCTCAAATTCCCTTCCGTTTTCGTCCACACCCTTCGCGATTACCGTCGGGTCATCCTCCGTGGAATTCGGCGCATATTTGATATAATAGGACAAGCCCGTGCCGTTTCCCCCGGAATAAAGCATATCGTCGGTTTTCATATAGATGATGTGCGTTCCGACTCCCGCAGCGCTGCCAAGCACCTCCGCAAAGTCGCCCGCGCCCGCTGCCTGCCGCTTTTCCGTTGTCCCCGTGCCGTACCGAAGCGGGGACTGATTTGTAATTCCAACTCCTAAAAAACTCATTTTGAACCTCCTTCTATTTTCCTAAAAGCTCTGCGCAGGAAATCCACGCTTTTCATATCCTCCCTCTTTACCGCATCGGTCCGCTTAAACCCGCATGTCAAAGGGATGATAGCGCCGAAGCTGCTCCGCTTCAGTCAGCTCCTCCATCCGGTTACCCATCACATCGACGGCGCTCTCCGCTTCGCCCTCCGCAGCTACGTCCATCTGTTCCAATTGCTCCAGCTGTTCTTTTGTCTGCTCTTCCAGCTCCTCGGTCATTTCCTCGGTAAGCTCCTCCGTAAGCTCGGTAAGCTCCTCCAGCTCTTCGGTCAGCTCGCCCTTGTTCTCGTCCGTTCCCAGAGCCTCCTCGACCATATCCTCTCTGCGCTCCTCTGCAGTTTTCGGCTTGTTCTTCTCGGCAGCCTCCGCAACCTTCTCGCCGAACTCCTGCGCCTCGTCGAGCACATGAAACACCTCCTGGGAATTATATTTTTCCTTGATCGCGGCAATCTGCTCCTCATAGGAGTGCAGCAGCTCAATTTTCCTGCTGATATCCTCCAGGCTGTCCCCACCCATATTTTTCAGATTCTCTTTCTGCTTTTCAAAAAAAGCAACCTCGCTGTCACGCTGTGCCTGCCGCTCCTGGCGCTGCCTGGTGCTGTCCAGTCCTCCGGCTCCCGGCATCATTGCAAGTCTCGTTCCCTGCATCTGTACGTTCATGCAATGTCCTCCTTAACCATTTTTCTGTATACAATCTGATATTTTTTTCTCTAACTATATTATCGGAAAAGTTTTGAGAAAGTACATGGGCTTTTTATGCCGAAAGAAACCCGCAGCTTTTCCAGCATCTGACAGCCGGCCTTATGCTCATATTTCCTTATTTATATGGCATTTGCGGTGTACATTTATAAATTTTCATAACAACAGAATCCGCGCTTCGCGAGTCTTCTATTGTCATGAAAAAAAGAATCCTGCACGCAGGATTCTCTTCATTTTGTGCTCTGTCTGATTTTCAGCTCCCCGCTGATGCGGATTTTTACCTTTTTAAAATCCTTGATCTCCGTCATGTTCTGCAGCGTTGAAAGCGCCATTTTTCCCAGCATCCGTTTGTTCACATGAACCGTAGAAATCGTCGGCGAATAGATCGTACAAAAATTGATATCGTCAAAGCCGATGATGGAAACATCCTTCGGAATCGCATAGTCGGCGATATTTAACGCCTTCATAATACCGATGGTCATCGTGTCATTGTCCACAAACAAACAGGGCGGGATCTGCCTGCCATCCTCGATACATTTCTGCGTCTGCTCAAACGCGCCCAGCATCGTGGGCGGTACGCCGAATACATTTTCTCGGCTGACCTTCAAGTGAAAGTACTCCATTGCCTCGAAAAATCCCTGCTTGCGCTCAAGAAAATTCTGAATCTCCACACTGCTTCCAAAGTATCCGATCCGGTCAAAGCCCTTCTCTACAAAATACTGAATCGCCTTAAACACATTTTCCTTATTGTCGATCGCGACGCAGTTGCAGTCAAAATGGGGCATGCTGTTATCCACGATCACATACGGAATCGGAATCCTTTCAAGCGCCGGATAATCCTCCTCACCCAGCTCCGTTCCAAGAATCATAATGCCGTAAAAATTAGAATAGTCAACACTCTCCAGCGTTTCCGCCAGATTGCCCTCGCACATCGTTATACTAAAATGAAAATTCTGCTGCTGGCACTCCAGCTCCGCCCCGTCCATAATGGCAGACACAAAATTCGTGTTTTCCTCCAGTATAACACCGTCCCGCGAATACTTGATAAACAGAATATTTCTTGTACCGGCGTCGCTTCTTTTCTGATGCCGATACTGATTGTCCTCAATGAGCCGCAAAATCTCTTTCCGTTTTTCCTCGCTGACCCCTTTTTTCCCGTTCAGTACCAGAGAAACCGTAGCCGGAGACACGCCAGCCAACGCCGCCAAATCCTTTACCGTCATGTCATATCCCCTCTGTTGAATCGTTATATGCCGTGTTGTCTGATTATCAGTATAGCACATTTCCCTCAATATAACAATTCGCAGATTCTTCCGGCATGGCTGCTGGTGCGCTGCAACTGTCTATCCCAAAACAAGCTCATAAAGATGAAATGGCATGGGAATACCTATATCGGCATAAGTAATATCCACCGTATCCACATATTTAAAACCGTATGACTGATACATTTTGACAGGTATATCATTC
>CAJUSH010000070.1 GCA_910589045.1 uncultured Eubacterium sp. | reverse complement strand
GCACGCCGCCAGCGTTCATCCTGAGCCAGGATCAAACTCTCATGTTTAATCTTTGTCAACATGGGGTGAACCGCTGTCTTTGCGGCGGGTCCCTGCTGACTCTTTGGCCTAGAATTAGCTTGGCTATTTCTTTAACCGTTCTTTACTGTTTTAAGGTTGTTCACTTTTATGAACTTCGAGAAAACTCTTTCGCTTTCTCTTTGTTTTGAAATCATTCAAGGTTATTTCACTGTTCAGTTATCAAGGTTCGTTTCTTTGTTTTCTTTTGTTTTCGCTGCCGTATCAGCGACAGCTCATTTAATATAGCACCATTTTTTCCAGTTGTCAACAACAATTTTCAAATTTTTCAAATTTTTTTCAATCCGGCTTTCAGACCCGTGAAAGATCGGCACTTCCATACCGGTTTTCCCGCCGCACATCCTGTGTCCGAACCCCGGCTGACCGAAACATCCTTCGAGCAGCGCCGGCCGCATCGTCTGTTTGAATATGCGCTTAAATGAGTTGACTGTATTATATTCTATCCCTTTTTTTGCGTTTTATCAAGAGAAAAAGATCACATTATGTCATTTTTTTATTTTATCCGCTTCCAATCCTTTAAATCATGGATAAATTGCTCCCCAGCCAGCTGTACAGCAATCCCAAAATAAGCAATCCCTTCAGAAAACCCAGCAGCACGCCCAGCGTTCGGTTGATCCCTCCCAAAACCGGTATGTGGTTTATCACATCCAGCATTCTCCCGACCCAGCGGAGTACAAAAAGAATGACAAGAAATCCTCCGAAATTCGGGATGCCGCCGGTAAAGATGGTGACGCGCCGTGCCATCGCCACCAGAAAAACCAGTGCGAGAGCAATCTCCGCCACCGTATATGCCTCCCTTAGAAATCCTTTGTAATATCCTCTCAGCGAGCAGACAAGCAGCCAGATGAAGGCCCCGGCCAAAACCGCATTTTTACTTATCTCTATCATTTCAGCTTCACCCTCTGCGTTTCATCCTCCAGAATAAACGTATAACTAACCTGCGTTTTTCCGGGTATGACCTTATATAAGTATTTTTGGAACCTGTACTGGAACTTACATATACCCTTTTTGTTGAAGATCTCGCAGCTGTCCTCGCCCAAAACGCATACCTCGCCGTTTTCCATAATTTCTACATTTGTATAATCTGTCTCAAAATCAACCTTCATATACGCATTGCCTGAAAGATTATAAATCTCCAGCCGATGATTTTTTCCCCCGCTTCCACCGTCATAGACAAGCCCAAATCGGCTCTGATCATAAAAAATGCTTTTAACCTCGTCCGTCAGCTCGATTGTTTTTGACTCCGCGGGCTTTTGTGCTCCGGTAAAGAGCATCACACGGTCATCACCGAAGGCGGCCATCGTATCCTCCGCCAGATAGCGAATACGGGGGATCACCACATCCGTATAAGAATAAGAGCTGACAATCTTGTCGATGGAATTTTGTCCCACCGTTCCGAAATTGTAAAAGGCAATTGTCGTTTTTACGGTGCCTGCACTGATGTCAAGCATGGAGACGGCAAGCTTTTCGCCTCCCTCGGATAAGGCAATATCCAGAGGATAGCCGCTGTTTTGCACATGCAGCTCACCGGATGCAAGCTCCTTCCCGGTTCTGTCGCACAGCTGCAGATAGCTCGTCCCGTCATTTTCCATAAGAATCGCCACCACACCCTGACTTGCAATGCTGACCTTCTGGATTGGCATCGTTGTGCGGATGCTGCCCTGCAAATTTACCGTATCAAGAATGTATACCTGTGTGCCGTTCAGATCGTAGAGCGCCACATAACTGCCCCGCATCTCAAGCATCGGATCGTCCATTTCATAGGTCTGGTTCCAGATAAGGGTACCATCCAGATCCGTGTAAAGCGCGCCGTCATTCGTATACTTGAGCAGCTTCCCCTGAAAATTCGCAAATCCGGGGGCGTCGGTCTCCGTGCGACCGATACTGCTCACTACGTCGAAGTCAGTATAGACCTTATTTTCGAAATAGATGTATGCAGCAACTGCCGCCGCCCCAAAAAGCGCAAGCACAAATATTACAAATATCCCCACCCGCCTTCGGTGCTTTTTCAGTTTTTTATCCAAGTCCTCCCGATTCACCTCTACAGTGCGGAGATTATGCTTTTGTGTACCTGCCATAACCGTTTTCTCTCTGTAACTGCCCGTTTTCTTCACAGTTACCTTTTCTTTTTTTAAAGCTGCCTTCCATTATAGCATGTATCACATCATTTATCCAACAATAAAAGCTTTTGTCCCGCATATATTTTATTTGCATCCTCCAGCTCGTTTAACACACAAAGCTCATCGGTGTAATCCGCGCCGTAGATTTGCTGGCTGATGGAAAGCAGGCTCTCCCCCTTCTGCACAATGTAATATTCCTGTCCCGCAAAAGCGGTCGTCTCCTTCGTATCCTCTCCGGAATCATCTGCCGGCGTATCCTCATTCCGCGGCTCAACGGACGGCTCCGTATCCTTTTCTTCCTCCCCGGATGTATCCGCCGCCATTTCCTCGGGCTTATCCTCATCGTCCTTCGAATCAGGCTCCGGGTCGGAAGCATGCCCCTGCAGCTCATCCGGCTTATCATCCGGCTCCCCTGCTTTCGCATCCGACTCATCCGGCTCATCCGGCACATCCGACTCGTCCGGCTGCGTCTTTACATCAGATTCCACCTGTGTCTTGTCTGTTTCCAGAAAGGAAATTGTCTCCTCCAGCTTGTTGATTTTCCCGATATTGCTCATCATATTGACACCCATCGCCGACACCGCCACCAAAAGTGCCAGGCTAGCCACGTATACGAACGCCCGAAAGCCCTTGCCGCTTTTTTTGCTGTTTTCGGCCGTAATCGCCCGGTAGCTTGTGACAACGGACTGCTGGGGATCGACCTCCGGCTTTTGCTCCCGCTCGGTTTTCCCCTGCATCATGTACTCTTGCATCTGAGGATTTTTTTCGTAGTAAACGTAATAGCCGTCCCGTCGACGCAGCATGTTTTTCTCGTAAATATAAAAGGCTTCTTCCTTTTCCAGTGAATCTATCAGGAAAATCAGCTTGTCCTGCCCCTGAAAGGCTTTCCGGTGAATATGTTCCAAATCGCTTGTCAGCTTCGCGGAGGCACCGGATACGTCCATGCCCCAGCCGAGAATCTCAACGTCCTCGTAAAACTGCTTCATTTCCTGATAGATGCCGCCCCAGATCAGATCTGTAAATTCCGGCACACCGTCGGTAAACGCCTGATCGGGAATACGGACCAGTCCGCTGATAAATATGTATTTCTGGCCGTTTCCCTGCTGCCTGCTCCCGAGGAATATGCTGCCGCGGTTTGCCCAGCCCGGTCTGCCGCTTCCGTGCAGATAGGTGTAGACATAGTCCTCCATATAAATACGCGCGGAGCCCTGCATATTGCCGATCTGCCGGATATTTTTTGGCAGGCGAAGCCCGTGCCTGTCCTCTTTTGCGCTGTGATCTGTCGTGCTGTTTTCCATAAAAAATGCCCCCTTTTCTGCTTTTGCCTTTACAGTAACATAGGGCATGTAAAAAATTTGCCGAAGCGTGTTAGCGCAATAAAAAAAACGGGCATTGAGAAAATACATCCCATACCCGAATTGTATCTGTTCTGTTTCTTACATCGTAATCGTGCAAAATATAGAGAAAAGGTCCTGTCTGCGGGGATTCCTTACAGCTCTGTCCGGCCCTCCAGTGCCCGCAGCAGCGTAACCTCGTCAATATATTCCAAATCACCGCCCACCGGAACACCGCTGGCGATGCGCGTTACCTTAATACCTGTAGGCTTGATTAGCTTGCTGATGTACATTGCGGTCGTCTCGCCTTCCAGCGAGGAATTTGTCGCAATGATCACCTCGTCCACCTCCGCCTGGAGGCGCTGCATGAGCTCCTTTAAACGAATATCCCCCGGCCCGATGCCCAGCATCGGAGAGATCGCACCGTGCAGTACATGGTAAACCCCCTCAAACTTCCCGGTTTTTTCATATGCTGCCAGATCCCTCGTATTCTCCACCACCATGATCACCCTGTGGTTCCGTTTTGCGTCTCTGCAGATCGGGCAGCGCTCGTCGTCCGTCAGCGTAAAGCATTCCCGGCAGTAGCGCACATTACTGCGCGCCTCTGAAATCGACGTCGCCAGACGCTCGGCATCCTCCCTGGGCATGCTCAAAATGTGAAAGGCGAGACGCTGCGCGGTTTTCGAGCCGATGCCGGGCAGCATGGACAATGCCTCCACAAGCCTGTTGATCTGTTTGCTGTAATAGTCCATGTTTCCTGCCTATCCTTTCCGGATTCCGTTAAAACGGCAGACCGCCCAATCCGCCCATACCTCCGATTCCGCCGGTAATTTTTGACATGGATTGCTGGGAGTACTCATCCATCTGGCGCAGCGCCTCGTTCGTTGCCGCCATGATCAGGTCCTCAAGCATCTCTACATCATCGGGATCCACGGCCTCGGGATCGATCTTGACCTTTGTTACCTCTTTTTTGCCGGACACCGTAACTTCAACCACGCCGCCGCCTGCTGCCGCAGTCATTTCCTTCTCCTCAATCTCCTTGCTGGCTTCCTCCATCTGGCGCTGCATCCGCTGCGCCTGCTTCATAAGATTGTTCATATTTCCGGGCATCCCGCCGGGAAATCCGCCTCTCTTTGCCATCCTAAAATTCTCCTTCCATATCCTCTTCTATTTCAATATCCATCTGTATCAGCTGCTTCAAATCCGCATAGACCTCCCCGGAGGACTGTCCGGTCTCATTCGCGGTGATACGGACCGATACCTGTTTTCCTATATTTTTTTCAATTGCCTGCGTAATCTCGGCGATGCGCTCCGCCTCACTTAAAAACGCGGACGCAACCGGATCCTCCAGCACGATGAGCAGTTCATTGCCGCCGCCCAGTGAGAGCAGCGCATGCTTCAGATAATTGCGGATCAGTCCGCTAAGATCCCCCAGCACGAGATTCCAGTTTTTTACAACCTGCTGCACATCCTCCGGCACCGCCTCCGGAAGCTCGGGCTTTTTTCGGACAGGCGCCGGCCTCTCCCCGCCAGCCCCGTCGGCGGCCTCGGGAAGCTTTGCCGCATAAACGCCGCTCTCCACCTTTTTCTCCAGGTCGTCCATGCGCTGTAAAAGAGCGGAAACATTCTGGTCCATCGCGGGACGGCACAGCCTGATGATCGCAATCTCGATGAGAATCCGCTTTTGTGTAGAATATTTAATCTGCCCCAAAAGCTCCGAAAAGACATGGATATAGCGCATCAATATCTCCGGTCTGACCATTCCAGCTTCTTCCCTGAGCACCTTCAGATTTTCACTGGAAATATCGAGTAATTCCTCCATATTGTCGGCGCTCTGCACCAGAAGAAGGTTGCGCAGATACCATGTAAAATCCGTCACAAGCTGCCCAAGCTCCCTGCCCTGAATGACCAGTTCCTCCAAAAGTGCGATAGCCCCGGTTATATTTTTGTCCAGAATGCTGCGCAGCAGTCCGGAAAAAACTTCCGTATCCACTGCTCCCAGCACATCAAGCACATGATCATAGGTCAGCTTCTCACCCAAATAAAAGGCGATGCACTGGTCTAACAGACTGAGTGCGTCGCGCATGGAACCGTCCGCGGCCTTCGCCACATAGCGGATCGCTTTTTCCTCTGCCTCCACGCCCTCACGCGCAATCAGGTCATTTAAGCGTGCCGCGATCGTATCGATGGAAATGCGCCTGAAATCGTATCTCTGACAGCGGGAGAGAATCGTGATGGGAATTTTGTGTGCCTCCGTAGTCGCCAGTATAAAGATTACGTAGGAGGGAGGCTCCTCCAGCGTTTTTAAGAGCGCATTAAAGGCCCCGATTGAGAGCATATGAACCTCGTCAATGATATAGACCTTGAAACGCCCCTCCGTCGGCGAATAATTCACCTCTTCCTTAATCTCGCGTATGTTGTCCACACCGTTATTGGAAGCGGCGTCAATCTCAATAACATTCATCGAGCTTCCGGCCGCAATCGCCCTGCAGGAAGCACACGTCCCGCAGGGACTCCCATCCGCCGGATGCTCACAATTGACAGCCTTTGCAAAAATTTTCGCCACAGTCGTCTTTCCGGTTCCCCGCGTACCGCAGAAGAGGTACGCATGCCCGATACGGTCTGCCTTTATCTGGTTTTTCAGGGTCGTTACGATATGCCCCTGCCCCTTTACTTCCTCAAACTCGCCCGGACGAAACTTCCGGTATAACGCTGTGTATGCCATGCTTAATCACCAAAACTGATTCCTGTATATTTTGCCTCTTTAATGATCTGGGAATCGGGCTTTACCATTTTCAGCTTGCCCGCAACCTCGCCAAGCGGTACACGCTTTACTTTTCCGTTGACCATTCCGATCATGTAGCCATAATCCTCGTCCATGATCGCCTTTGCAGCCTCCGCGCCGAGTCTCGTACAGAGCACACGGTCATACGGGCAGGGGCTTCCGCCGCGCTGCGTATGCCCGGGCACGGTCACGCGCACCTCAATACCGGTTTTTTTATTGATCATTTCCGCGATTTCATAAGAAACAGACGGATACTTGTAATTTTCCATCTTTTTCTTCAGTTCCTTCTTGGAGAGCTTTGCATCCTTCTTGGAGATCGCGCCCTCCGCAACCGCCAGGATCGTAAAGCCCTTGCCCGCCTTCTTACGCTTTTCGATGCCGTCGATCACCTTATCGATATCATAGGGGATCTCGGGCAGCAAAATAATATCCGCGCCGGAAGCCATACCAGCGTAAAGCGTCAGCCAGCCTACCTTGTGGCCCATAACCTCCACGATAAACACGCGGTCATGGGATGCCGCCGTGGTATGGATACAGTCGATAGCATCACAGGCAATGTTGATCGCACTCTGGAAGCCGAAGGTCACGTCGGTGCCGTAAATATCGTTGTCGATGGTCTTGGGCAGATGGATGATGTGCAGACCCTCCTCGCGCAGCAGATTTGCGGTTTTCTGCGTGCCGTTTCCGCCTAAGATAACCAGGCAGTCCAGATTCAGCTTGTAATAGTTCTGCTTCATCGCCTCAACCTTGTTGAGTCCCTTCTCATCGGGTGTGCGCATCAGCTTGAAGGGCTGACGGGAGGAGCCGAGGATCGTTCCGCCCTTTGTCAGAATACCGGAGAAATCCGCGGATGTGAGAAGCTTATAATTTCCGTAAATGAGACCCTTATAGCCGTTTAAGAAGCCGTAAACCTCCAGATCCCTCGTGCTCTCGCTCATGCCCTTTACGACGCCCCGCATCGCAGCATTCAATGCCTGGCAGTCGCCGCCGCTTGTCAATAAACCAATTCTTTTCATGTCATCTTTTCCTTTCCCGTTTTTGAAACGCGTTTTTTTTGATGTTTCGTAAAACATTCCGATTATCTTCTATTATATACGATTTCATTTTCAGGCTCAACCAAAATTTATAATACAATGAGCACGAACCCTTTAAGTAGCATACCCTGTGACGAGTTGTCAAGGACTTTTTAATACAGTTCACAGAATATTCAAAAAA
>CAJUSH010000069.1 GCA_910589045.1 uncultured Eubacterium sp. | reverse complement strand
ATTACTCAATAATCGTAGCCACACGACCAGAACCAACTGTCCTACCACCCTCACGAATCGCAAACGTAAGTCCCTGCTCCATAGCAACGGGATGAATCAGCTCAATCGTCATCTCGATGTTGTCACCAGGCATACACATCTCTGTGCCGGAAGGAAGGTTGCAGACACCGGTAACGTCAGTAGTTCTGAAATAGAACTGCGGACGGTAATTGTTGAAGAACGGTGTATGACGGCCACCCTCGTCCTTGGTCAGAACGTAAACCTGAGCGGTAAACTTGCTGTGGCAGGTTACGGAACCGGGCTTGCAAAGGCACTGTCCGCGAACAATCTGATCACGGTTGATACCACGGAGCAAAGCACCAATGTTGTCGCCGGCCTGAGCCTCGTCCAACATCTTACGGAACATCTCGATACCGGTTACAACGGTCTTCTGCGTATCCTCCTTAACACCAACGATCTCCAGCTCGTCAGATAAGTGAAGCGTACCACGCTCTACACGGCCGGTAGCAACGGTACCACGACCGGTAATGGTAAATACGTCCTCGACAGGCATCAAAAACGGCTTGTCGGTATCACGCTGAGGATCGGGAATATAGTCATCAACCGTAGCCATCAGCTCCATGATCTTGTCGCCCCACTCGCTGTTGGGATCCTCAAGAGCCTTTAATGCAGAGCCCTGGATGATCGGGCATCCCTCGAACTCATACTCCTCTAACTGCTCGGTAACTTCCATCTCTACCAGCTCGATCAGCTCGGGATCGTCTACCATATCGCACTTGTTCAGGAAAACGATGATATAAGGTACACCTACCTGACGGGACAGAAGGATGTGCTCCTTGGTCTGTGCCATAACACCATCAGTAGCAGCTACTACTAAGATCGCGCCGTCCATCTGAGCCGCACCGGTGATCATGTTCTTAACGTAGTCAGCATGACCGGGGCAGTCAACATGTGCGTAATGTCTCTTCTCGGTAGAGTACTCAACGTGTGCGGTGGAGATTGTGATACCACGCTCTCTCTCCTCGGGAGCCTTGTCGATGTTCTCGAAATCTACCTTCTCGTTTCCTTCTACACGCTCAGCCAGTACCTTGGTGATTGCTGCGGTCAAAGTTGTTTTACCATGGTCTACGTGACCGATGGTACCAATATTACAATGCGGTTTTGTTCTTTCAAATTTAGCCTTTGCCATTTTGAAATGTCCTCCTTAATTTCTGCCCTCATACGGGCTTGATTTGTTTCGTTTTAAGTTGCACTCATAGCTTTGATTATATCAAAATCCATAGGTTTTTCAAGTATTTCACTGGAAATAACTGATAAAAAACCGCTGTTTTGCTAACGTTTCGGACACCTTCGCAGCTGTCTGTTCCGCTCACGGTTCACACCGCAAGCAGCAGTCCTATTTGCCCTGCGCCGAAATGATCTTGTCCTGTACGGACTTCGGGACCTGCTCATACTTCTCAAAGAACATCGAGTAGTTGCCGCGTCCCTGTGTCTTGGATCGAAGGTCTGTGGAGTAACCGAACATCTCTGCCAGCGGAACAAACGCACGAACAATCTTGCCGTTTCCTACGTCGTCCATTCCCTCGATACGTCCGCGGCGGGAATTCAAGTCGCCGA
This sequence comes from uncultured Eubacterium sp., assembly GCA_910589045.1. Classification (GTDB taxonomy): domain Bacteria; phylum Bacillota; class Clostridia; order Lachnospirales; family Lachnospiraceae; genus W0P33-017. The sequence goes on along the minus strand of CAJUSH010000069.1, from coordinate 6,226 downwards.
TTACATCGCCCATATACTCCTCGGGCATGGTAACCTCCACCTTCATGATGGGCTCCAAAATCGCAGGCGCTGCCTTCTGCATAGCCTCCTTGAAACACATGGAGCCTGCAATGTGGAATGCCATCTCGGATGAATCCACCTCATGGTAGGAACCGTCATATACAACCGCATGAATACCCAAAACGGGGAATCCTGCCAGTGTACCGGCCTTGGAAGCCTCCTCAATACCCTCTCCGACTGCGGGGATATATTCCTTCGGAATCGAACCGCCCACAACCTGAGACTCGAACTTGAACAGCTCCTCGCCGTTCGCATCCATCGGCTCAAAGCGCACCTTACAGTGTCCGTACTGTCCACGTCCACCGGACTGCTTGGCATATTTGTATTCCTGGTCAACCGGCTTTGTAAACGTCTCCTTGTAAGCAACCTGCGGAGCACCTACGTTTGCTTCAACCTTAAACTCACGAAGCAGACGGTCAACGATGATCTCCAGGTGCAGCTCGCCCATACCGGCGATAATGGTCTGCCCGGTCTCCTGATCCGTATGCGCACGGAAGGTAGGATCCTCCTCGGCAAGCTTCGCCAAAGCCTCACCCATCTTGCCCTGTCCAGCCTTTGTCTTCGGCTCGATCGCAAGCTCAATAACCGGCTCGGGGAACTCCATAGACTCTAAGATAACCGGATGCTGCTCGTCACAGATCGTATCACCGGTAGTGGTGAGTTTGAATCCGACTGCCGCAGCGATATCGCCGGAATAAACCTTGTCCAGCTCGGCTCTCTTATTTGCGTGCATCTGTAACAGACGTCCCACACGCTCCTTCTTACCCTTTGTCGCATTCAGAACATAAGAACCGGAATTCAAAATACCTGAATACACACGGATAAATGCAAGCTTTCCAACGAACGGGTCTGTCATGATCTTGAACGCCAGCGCAGAGAAAGACTCCTCGTCAGATGACTTCCTCGTAATCTCATTGCCGTCCAGATCCACACCTGCGATATCAGGGACATCCGTAGGCGCGGGCATGAACTCCAGAATCGCATCCAGAAGCTTCTGTACGCCCTTGTTGCGGTAAGCAGAACCACAGCATACGGGAATCGCCGTACACTCACAGGTCGCCTTGCGCAGAACTGCCTTAAGCTCCTCAACGGTGGGTTCCTCCCCCTCCAGATACTTCATCATTAAATCGTCGTCCAGCTCGCTGATCTTTTCAATCAGCTCGGTGCGATACAGCTCGGCTTCATCCTTCATATCATCCGGAATCTCCACGATCTGAATATCGTCACCCTTGTCGTCATTGTAAATATATGCCTCCATCTCGAACAGATCGATGATTCCCTTGAATTCATCCTCTTTTCCGATCGGAAGCTGCAAAATGATGGCATTTTTACCTAATCTCGTGCGGATCTGGTCAACAGCTCCGTAGAAGTTTGCACCTAAGATATCCATCTTGTTGATGAATGCCATACGGGGTACATTGTAGGTGTCAGCCTGACGCCAGACATTCTCTGACTGAGGCTCTACACCACCCTTTGCACAGAATACGCCAACCGCTCCGTCTAAGACACGCAGGGAACGCTCCACCTCAACCGTAAAGTCAACGTGTCCGGGGGTATCAATAATGTTGATACGGTGCTCCAACGCGCCGGGCTTTACTTTTGCATGGTCCTGCAGCGTCCAATGGCAGGTGGTAGCGGCTGAAGTAATGGTAATACCTCTCTCCTGCTCCTGCTCCATCCAGTCCATGGTCGCAGTACCCTCGTGAGTATCACCGATCTTGTAGTTAATACCAGTATAATACAGAATACGCTCGGTCAATGTCGTCTTACCGGCATCGATATGAGCCATAATTCCGATGTTCCTGGTTCTATCCAACGGATATTCTCTTCCAGCCAAGATTTTTTCCTCCTAACTTCAGTGTGCTAGAATCTGTAGTGCGCAAACGCCTTGTTTGCCTCTGCCATCTTATGCATATCTTCTTTTCTCTTCACGGATGCGCCGGTGTTGTTTGATGCATCCAAAATCTCGTTTGCCAGCCGCTCCTCCTGTGTCTTCTCGCCTCTCTTGCGGGAGAACATGGTCAGCCAGCGAAGCGCTAACGCCTGACGGCGGTCAGGGCGAACCTCGATGGGCACCTGATAGGTAGCTCCGCCGATACGTCTTGCCTTTACCTCAAGCAAAGGCATAACATTGTTCATCGCTTCTTCAAAAACCTCTAATGCAGCCTTGCCGGATTTCTCTTCCACCCTGGCAAATGCTCCGTATACAATCTTCTGTGCGACACCCTTCTTACCGTCTAACATAATGTTATTGATAAGCTTTGTGACCACGGTATTATTGTAAATCGGATCTGCTAATACTTCTCTTTTCTGAGTATGTCCTTTACGCGGCACGATACTTCCCTCCTTAATACATGTTGCTTATTGAAGCTGTGATTCAATAAGATCCACTTTTAATTCATCGGTACTCACATGTGTCCTCTAATGTGTCCGTGCGGGAAATCTATCAAAATTGGAAAATAGAAAATTCCAACACTTACCTTAGTTCTGTTTGTGGTACTATCCTAACTCGTGCAAAATTTATTTTGCAGCCTTCGGTCTTTTAGCGCCATATTTCGAACGCGCCTGCTTTCTGTTCGCAACACCGGCGGTATCCAACGTACCTCTGATGATGTGGTAACGTGTACCGGGTAAATCCTTCACACGTCCGCCGCGGATCAGAACGACACTGTGCTCCTGTAAGTTGTGGCCTTCTCCGGGAATATAGCTGGTAACCTCGATTCCGTTTGAGAGACGTACTCTGGCAATCTTACGAAGCGCTGAGTTAGGCTTTTTAGGAGTAGCAGTCTTAACTGCGGTACAGACACCTCTCTTCTGAGGAGAAGAAGCATCGATCGGACGCTTCTTCAAGGAATTAAATCCCTTCTGCAGCGCCGGTGCGGTAGACTTCTTTACACTGGTCTGTCTTCCTTTTCTTACTAACTGGTTAAATGTCGGCATTCTATTCACCTCCTGTTTTTATGATTCGTTTCACCGGAGCTTTTCCCCCGGTATTGTTTTGTGCAGAAAAACACGCAAACATGTGCCTGCACGCTAGAATATTATAGACACCAAATTCCACCCTGTCAAGTGATTTTCCCAAAAAATCACAAAAAGAGGCGGTTTTACGGGCATTTCTGCCGTAAACCACCCCTTAATATCCTCTTCTTACATCCTCTGTCTGCTGCGGCCGTACCTGTGGTGCGCAGACAGCCCGGCCTGTCAAACGAGCTTTAGCCGGATGCGGTCCTGACGAAAGCAAATATCCCCTGACGGCAGCCGTATATCGGTCTGCGCTTCGCAGCAAATGCAGCATCCTGACCGGAAGAGCCGCGCTTATTCCTCTGTCAGCGCATTCTCTGTCCCAATCTCATCCCCGTCGTCGAAGCTATCGTCAAATTCTCCGTCAAACACATCGCCTTGCGGTTCCTCACTCAGCGCCTCGTCATCATAGCCTGCCTCATCATCGAAACCCACCTCATCGTCGAAGCCGGCCTCATCTGTCTCGTCATCGTCAAAGCTGTCCACAAAGGCTGCATTGCTGATATCCTCCGTCTCCTCGTCGGCAAAGTCCTCGTCCTCAAAGAAATCATCCATCAAAAGCTCATCCAGCCGCCCGTCGGAATCCAGCTTTAAGTTGCGGTAGAGCTTCATACCGGTTCCCGCGGGAATCGGCTTACCGATGATAACGTTTTCCTTCATACCGATGAGTGAATCCACCTTGCCCTTGATCGCCGCCTCGGTCAGAACCTTGGTCGTCTCCTGGAAGGAAGCCGCAGATAAGAAGGAGTTTGTCGCAAGAGATGCCTTTGTAATACCGAGCAGTACCTGCGTACCCTCCGCCGGTGTCTTGCCCTCCTGCTGCAGCGCTTCATTCGTATCCTCAAACTCTAACGTGTCAACCATCGTTCCGGGCAGGAACTCGGAATCTCCGTTCTCCTCGATCCGGATCTTCTGCAGCATCTGATGCACAATCACCTCAATATGCTTATCATTGATCTCCACACCCTGCAAGCGGTAAACACGCTGAACCTCACGCAGCATATAATCCTGCACGGCGCGCACGCCCTTGATCTTCAGAATATCGTGGGGGTTCACGGAACCCTCTGTCAGCTCGTCGCCGGCCTCAAGCACGGCACCGTCCATAATCTTGATATGTGAGCCATAGGGAATCAGATAGCTCTTGGACTCTCCCGTCTCATGGTTTGTGACAATGATCTCGCGCTTCTTCTTCGTGTCCTTAATCGTAGCGACACCGCCAAACTCAGTGATGATCGCGAGACCCTTAGGCTTTCTCGCCTCAAAAATCTCCTCTACACGGGGAAGACCCTGTGTGATATCGTTACCCGCCACACCGCCGGTATGGAAGGTTCTCATCGTAAGCTGCGTACCCGGCTCACCGATGGACTGTGCCGCGATGATACCGATCGCCTCACCGACCTGCACCGCCTGCCCGGTCGCCATGTTGGAGCCATAACACTTTGCACAGACACCCATATGGCAGCGGCAGGAAAGAATCGTCCGGATCTTCACCTGTGTCAGCGGCGCACCGTTTTCATCGACACCCTTTGCCATCACCGCCTCGGCGCGCTTGGGTGTAATCATATGATTGGCTTTTACAAGAACATTGCCGTCTCTGTCACAGATCGTCTCCGCCGCGAAGCGTCCCGTAATACGCTCCTGCAAGCCCTCGATCTCCTCTTTGCCGTCTACAAATTCCTTCACATACATACCGGGGATCTCCCGGTCGCTTCCTGCACAGCAGTCGGACTCCCGCACGATCATGTGCTGCGATACGTCTACCAGACGTCTCGTCAGATATCCGGAATCGGCGGTTCGAAGCGCCGTATCGGAAAGACCCTTGCGGGCGCCGTGTGCGGACATGAAATACTCCAGTACGTCCAGACCCTCGCGGAAGTTTGACTTGATAGGCAGCTCGATGGTCCGTCCGGTCGTATCAGCCATCAGTCCGCGCATACCTGCAAGCTGCTTGATCTGCTTATCGGAACCACGCGCGCCGGAATCCGCCATCATAAAGATATTGTTGTAGCGATCCAGACCCGAGAGCAGCGCCTTTGTCAGCGCCTCATCCATATCCTTCCAGGTCTCAACAACCTCCTTGTAGCGCTCCTCCTCCGTCACCTGTCCGCGCTTGTACTGTCTCGTAATCTCGTCAACCGTATTCTGTGCATCCTGGATCATCTGCGGCTTTTGCGGCGGCACGGTCATATCGGAAATGGATACGGTCATCGCCGCCCGTGTGGAATACTTATAACCCATCGCCTTGATGTCATCCAGCACCTCTGCGGTCCTGGTGGCTCCGTGGATATTGATAACCTTTTCCAGAATTTTCTTCAAATGCTTTTTGCCGACATGGAAGTCAACCTCAAGCTGTAAATAATCCTCCGGCTTCTCGCGCTTTACAAAGCCCAGATCCTGCGGAATGATCTCGTTAAAAATCAGCCGGCCCAGCGTCGTCTCGATGGTTCCGGACACCGTCACACCGTCGGGCGAGGTTGCCCGCTGCTGTACGCGGATCGTCTGGTGCAGGCTGATCGCGCCATTCTCATACGCCAAAAGCGCCTGGTTCGTACTGCTGAAAAAGCGTCCCAGAATGTCTGCCGGCGTACAGATGACCTCCCGCTCAAAATCATCGTGGGTCTGGTAGTGGATCATACCCTCGACATAAATCTCCCCCGCGTCAAGGGCAGCCTTCACCTGCTCCCTGGAATCATATACTTTATTATTGATCGTCGTAACGCTCTGGCTCGTAAAATCAGGCACCTTATCCATCGTCAGGTAGTAAATGCCAAGCACCATATCCTGTGACGGAACCGCCACGGGTCCGCCGTCGGAGGGCTTGAGCAGATTGTTCGGGGAAAGCAGCATAAAGCGGCACTCCGCCTGCGCCTCCTGCGAGAGCGGCAGATGGACCGCCATCTGGTCGCCGTCGAAGTCCGCGTTGAATGCAGTACAAACAAGCGGATGCAGCTTGATCGCCTTACCCTCTACCAGAATCGGCTCAAACGCCTGGATTCCGAGCCTGTGCAGCGTCGGTGCACGGTTCAGCATAACCGGATGCTCTTTAATAACATCCTCCAGCACATCCCATACCTCGGTCTGCAAGCGCTCCACCATCTTCTTCGCACTCTTGATATTGTGCGCGGTGCCGTTTGACACCAGCTCC
>CAJUSH010000068.1 GCA_910589045.1 uncultured Eubacterium sp. | reverse complement strand
AAAACGGGATTTGAAAGCCGCAGAAAATAAGGGCTGGAGAATCCGAGAGGCTATTAGCTGTGTAACGGAGGAATGTCTTTGCGGCTGTGTTTTTTATGCGCTGCATTGTAATTTTTGTAAAATCCGGCAGCCTTCATGTCTGTGCTGTCGGAGGTGTCTTATATGGGAGTATAGCAGGAGGATAATAAAATATCAATAAAAGAAACGAATATAGTGATAAAACATCAATAAATTCAAAAAAGATAAAAATGAAACATAAATTTATCAATAAAACAGATTTTTGATTCATTGACGATAAATCAGGATTTCCATATGATGAGGGTACGGGAAATGGCAAGAGATAGTTGTCTTTCGCCGGAATTTATCGTGACCGTGAAGCCGAGGGCTTAACTGTTACAATTTATTGCTGAAAGAGGAGTGTGGTATGCAGGGACAGAAAAGTAATTGGATTTGGCTTCCGCAGTGGACGGCTGCCGATCAGGACGCGCCGGCGCTGGTTCTTTTCCGCAGAAGGATACATATTTTTTCAAAGCCGAAACGGGCAATGCTCCAAATCTCGGCGGATTCCAAATACAAGCTGTATTTGGACGGGAGCATGGTGGAGATGGGGCCAAGCCGCGGGGACGCCCAGACGTGGTTTTATGACGAAATTGATTTGCTTCCATTATTTGAAAAAGCTTCCATGGAAAAGGCTCCGTCAGAAAAAAAAGAGCATGTGCTGGCAGTACAGGTGCTGCGCTACCCGACACAGCACCGCAAGGGGAACCACGGAATCTTCCGGACGGAATACCCGGGGCTGTTTGTGAAGGGGGCTATCGAGGATGAGGATGGGAACCGGTATTGCCTTGATGCTGATGAAAGCTGGCGCTGCAAAAAGGACGACGGCTTTCGCATCGTTTCCGAGGCGGAAGGGTTTGCACCGCTGCAGATTTTTGAAAACCGGATTGGAAAGGCACAGCTGGCCGGATGGATGCGGCCTGGATATGAGGATGGGGACTGGCATGCGGCAAAGCCCTGCGCTTTTATGAGCAAGGCGGTCAGCCCCGGCAATCTGCATCCCAGGACGATTCCGTTTTTATACCGGAAAGACCACGATTTTGCGGGGATTATGGTTATACGGGAGAGCGGAAAAAAAAGGCAGGACTGGGAGGAATTTCTAAGGGGCGCGCAGCCGCTTATCATCCCGGCGCACCAAAGGGAGATCGCAGAGATTTCCGCGGGGGAGGAGATGACGGCGTATCTTCATCTGTGCGTACAGGGCGGCGAGGGCGCAGTGGTTCGGATGCTGCAGTCGGAGAGCTATGTACAGTCAGAAAAGCATCACAATGGCCTTCCGGTGAAGGGGCGGCGGGATGACTGGCAAAACGGGCATCTGGAGGGCTTTACAGATTGCTACCGGGTCGCAGGCTACGGCACGGACAGGTTTTTTGAGGAGTATGAGCCGTTCTGGCTGCGCACCTTCCGGTTTATCCGGCTGGAAATTGAGACGGGGGAGGAACCGCTCATTTTGCATCGGTTTTACTATACCGAGACCGGATATCCGCTTCAGGTACAGACCGGGGTTTCTACATCCGATCCGGACATGGAAAAGATCTGGGAGATCAGTGAGCGCAGCCTGCGGCGCTGTATGCATGAAACTTACGAGGATTGCCCTTTTTATGAACAGCTGCAATATGCGATGGATGCGCGGCTGGAAATATTATATACCTATGCCGTATCGGCAGATGACCGCCTGGCGCGAAAATGTATGGATGATTTCAGGCGTTCCCAGCGCTACGACGGGCTGCTGAACTGCTCGTATCCGTGCTACGAGCCAAACATCATACCGGGATTTCCGATTTATTACATTCTGATGCTCTATGACCATATGATGTATTTTGGCGACAAGGAGCTTCTGGAGGACCATCTGCCAATCGTGGAGCGGATTTTGAATTTCTTTCACCGCAGGCGGACGCCGGAGGGCTATGTGATGAAGCTGGGAGGCCTGAACGGGCAATCCCCGAAATGGTCCTTCATTGACTGGACGCCAAAGTGGGATGACACTACCGGGGTGCCGGATGCCGTTTTATACGGGGCGGTTACGATGGAAAGCCTGCTCTATATTATGGGGCTTTTGCGGGCGGCAGATTTGGCGGCGTACCTTGGAAGGAAGGAGCTGGCAGGTATTTATCTGGAACGGGCAGAGGACATGCAGGCTGCAGTGCGCAGGTATTGTACAGGGAAAGAGGGAATGCTCACGGACGGCCCGGGTGTCGAATTGTACAGCCAGCATGTGCAGGTGTTTGCGGTTCTGACCCATACCGTCGACGCAAAGCAGGGGAAAAAGAACCTGGAACGGACCCTCCTTTTCCCGGAGCAGTACGTGCAGTGCTCGGTTGCCATGGCGTTTTATCTGTTTGAGGCATTGCGGGAGACGGGCCTTTACAGCTGGACGGAGCAATATTGGGGGCTCTGGAAGCGGATGCTGGAGAAGGGGCTGACCACCTGCGTGGAGGACGAGGTGGGGGAGCGCAGCGACTGCCATGCGTGGGGCGCTTTGGCACTCTACGAGCTGCCGTCGGTGGTGCTGGGCGTACAGCCGGCAGGCCCCGGCTATGAGAGCGTGCGGATTGCCCCGCAGCCCGGGCCTTTCAAATATGCGAAGGGGCGCGTGCAAACGCCGAAGGGCTTTGTCTATGTGAGCTGGAAGCGCGGGGATGAGATTGCATACCGGGCGCCCGAGGGGCTTGGCGTAAAGCTTGATGCGGCGGCGCTTGGATACACGAAAGAGCCGTGAATATTTTTGTACCAATCAGAAAGAGAGGAATGAATCGATGCAGGGAAACATCATTACAACAACCTTTCCGGATAACAGGAAGGTATCGGAGAAAAAAAGGCTTGCGTTTGCGCCGGACAACGGCGCGGAAAAGCAGGTGATAAACATCCACCCGGAAGTGGAATTTCAGACCTTTGAGGGCTTTGGCGGCGCGTTTACGGATTCCGCAGGCTATGTGTATGCACAGATGAGCGATGCGGACAAACAGGCCATCATGACATCCTACTTTCGCCCGGAGGGGATGAATTACCGGCTGGGGAGAATGCACCTTGACAGCTGCGATTTTTCTTTGGAGCAGTATGAGGCGATGTCGGATGAAAATGACAGGAAGCTGGAGAGCTTCTCCCTGGAACGGACGAAAAAATATATTTTTCCGTTGCTTGCGGATGCAAAAAAAGCGCTTGGAGGGCCGGTGGAGCTGATGATATCGCCCTGGTCGCCGCCTGCCTTTATGAAGACAAACGGGGCGCGCAGCAACGGCGGAAAGCTGAAACCCGGCTATGGGGCGTTTTGGGCGGACTATATCTGCAAATATATCACAGAGCTTCGCGGGGAGGGCTTGCATATCTGCCGGCTGTCCATTCAAAATGAGCCGAAGGCCGTGCAGACCTGGGACTCGTGTATTTTCTCGGCAGAGGAGGAGCGGGATTTTCTGAAAAATGATTTGTATCCGGCGATGGAGCGCTTTGGCCTTACGGATGTGGAGATTTTCATCTGGGACCACAACAAGGAACGGCTGTATGAGCGGGCGTGCACGGTCATCACGGAGGAGACTGACCATATGATTGCCGGGCTTGCGTTCCACTGGTACAGCGGGGACCACTTTGAGGCACTGGAGCTGGTGCGAAAGCGTTTCCCGGACAAAAAGCTGATTCTCTCGGAGGCATGTATCGAGTACAGTATTTATGATTCGGAGGATTATCTGGCAAATGCACAAAAATATGCACATGATATTATCGGTAATTTTAACGGCGGAATGAACGCATTTTACGACTGGAATTTGCTTTTGGACAAAGAGGGCGGCCCGAACCATGTGCAGAATTTATGCGACGCCCCCTACATGTACGATACGGGGACGCACAGCTTGATGGAGCGCAACACGCTTGCCTATCTCTGGCATTTCAGCCATTTTATCGAGCCGGGGGCGGTGCGTATTGGCTTTAGCAGATGCACGGCCGATGTGGAGCTGACCGCATTTAAAAACCCGGACGGCAGGGTTGTTGGTGTGCTTTTGAATGCGGGGCAGGTGCAGCAGAGCTTTTTTGTGCGGGTAAATGGAGCTGTCACGGAGTGCGTTCTTCCGGCACAGTCCATCAGCACGATAGAAATAGAAGCGTAGATGCAGTGTACGAAGAAGGCGTCTGAATGGAAGGCTGGCGCTGAAACGGCGCGGCGGTGCTCAATAAAGAAAAGGTGAAGGCGATGAAGGGACTCTTTTATTATGATGGTTTTCTGAGCAAAATCTTAACGGGAGTGATGTATATCGTTTCCTTAAATTTGCTGTTTTTGCTGTGCAGTATCCCGGTTTTTACGGTGGGGGCTGCACAGACGGCCATGTATACGGTGCTGCTCAAATACATAAAACATGAGGAGCCGGATATTATCCGGGGCTTTTTTGCGGCATTCCGGGAAAACTTTAAGAGGGCGACCCTTGTGTGGCTGGTGATGCTGGCGGCATGGGGAACGCTGGCCGGAAATTATTATTTTCTCTACAACAGGCAGATGGAGCTTGCGGGGGCAATCCGCATTCTGCTGAACCTGGTTTTAATTGCGCTGCTTGTGATGTGGGCCTATCTGTTTCCGGTCATGGCATATTTTGAGAACAATATCCGTGGATATGTGGCGTTTTCGGCGGGGCTTGCGGTTGCAAAGCTCCCCTTCACGGCGGCGCTGGTTTTGCTCCGGACGGTTCCGCTTTTGGCCGTGCTGTTTCTGGAACAGTTTCTGCCGATGGCCGTGCTGCTGCTCATCTGCTGCGGGTCATCTCTGCCCGCCTACTATTCCGGGAAAATGCTCTTAAGGCTGTTTCAGGGCTGCGGGGGAGACAGCCAATGAAAAAATTAAAGGATTCTTTTGTATATTACGGCATTACAGCCAGAATGGTCGTTTTTTTCACCATTCTGGTTATTGTGCCTTATTTATGTCTTGCGGGGATTACCTATGTGGTCTTTCAAAACTATACGGTCTCAAGCCTCGGGGAGACGACGCGGGATACCGTAACTGCGGCGGGTGCCAACATCCACAGAGCCATGAAGGAGCGGGAGGAGGATTCCATGGCCCTCTACTATAATTCCTGTGTGGAGCTGTTGGGGAAGGGACGGACGCTTGGCGGCGGGGAGGAGCAGCAGATCATCAATGCCCTCTCCACTATCAGCTATTCAAATACCGGAATCCGCGCGGCTTATCTGGAATCGGAGCAGGGGGTTTTTCACAGCGGAGGCAATTATTCTAATTTCATTTCAATCATGCAGCCTAATAAAGACGAAATCGCGGGCGCCGGGGGCGGCTGCCGCTGGTATACGACAAACCGGCTTTACGGGAGAGCCGATGAGTACCATTACATCCTTGCCCGTTCACTGAACAATTCAGAGGAAAAGAACGTGGGAATCCTGTATTTAATTTGCAGTGACCGGATGGTTTTAGACAGCATGGGGGAGCTGTCCACGGAATATGCGGACTGGTATCTGGCGGATATGGACGGGACGGTTTTTTATGCATCGGACGCATTCATGACGGGCACTGTCCTGGATGTTTCCATGCTCAGCGGGAAGGAAAAGCGAAGCTACCGGACGCTCAAAGGCAGGGAAGGGCGGAAGCATGTGGTCGCGGCCTACTGCCTGATGGATGTGGGCTGGTTTTGCGTTAGCGTCATCGATACACAGATCGTGCGGGACAGTGTGCATAAGCTGGCGTTTCCGTTCATCGTCATCTCCGTAATCTACGTTATTTTTATGTTTGTCATGCTCTATATCATGAGGAAATATGTCTTTTTGCCGCTCCGCGCCCTCAAGGCTTCCATGGACGAATATGCCAGAAACGAGCTTGGCGAAACCGGGGTCAGAATCTACGGCATCGGGGAGTTTCGCAGCCTTTCGGAGCATTTTAACCGCATGACGCAGCGTATTCACCGGCTGGTGGAGGCGTACAGGCAGGAATCGGAGGAAAAGAACCGACAGAAAATGAAGACGCTTGCGGCCCAGCTGACACCGCATTTTATCTACAATGCGCTGAATACGATCAAGTGGGTGGCGGTGCTGAACCATCAGGATAAGATTCAGCGCCTGGTGGAGTCTCTAATCAGTATTTTCATGAATGCCGCCCGGGCGGACGACGACAGCTATACATTAAAGGATGAGCTGGAGCTGATAGAAAATTATGCGGTGATTCAGAAAGCGCGCTTTATGAATTTTGATCTGACGGTTGAGGTACAAGCGGCCTGTATGGATTGCAGGATACGGAAGCTGTCGGTGCAGCCCATCGTGGAAAATGCCATCGTACACGGGCTGAACCGCGGGAAGCTCCGAAACGAGACGGTTGCGCTGCGGGCTTGGGTGGACGGGGATTTGCACATTACCGTCACCGACGGGGGCGTGGGCTTTGATGTGGAAGCGTGGCGGAGAAATTCGAAAAAGGATGGGGAGCATACGAACATCGGACTTTTCAATGTGGAAGAGATGCTCCGTCTGGAATACGGCGGGGACTATGGAATTGAAATCGAGAGTGCGCCTGGCAAAGGTACGAAGGTTTCCTATACCTTGCCGGTGGTCAGAAAACGGCAGCAGTGAACAGAGCGGGACGGATACGGCGCCGATGGGGCAAAAAGCGCTCGGAAAGGGTGGAAAGATGATTCGGACGATTATCGTGGATGATGAATTGCTGGCCGGGGCGGGCGTTCGTTCGCTCATTGAGGGAAGGGATGATATCGTTGTCTCCGGCGTGTTTGAGATGCCTGTTGAGGCGGTAGCGTTTTTGCGGGAAAATATGGTGGATGTTGTGGTCACGGATATCGAGATGGCGGAAATGAGCGGACTGGAATTTATCCGTATTATAAGGGAGGAGCATCTCGCGGACGGGATTATTATTTTGAGCTGCCACGATGAATTTTCCTATGCGCAGGAGGCAATCGAGCGGGGGACGGACAGCTATCTTTTAAAGCATCATGTATCTGCCGATATGCTGACGGCGGAAATCCATAAGGTTTACGAGAAAAACAGATACAACGGCAATGCGAGGGCGCCCGGCGTTAAGCGGGAAAAAGAAATAACGGGCAGAGAGGTCTATACGGTGGGTGCGCTGCGCATCCTTCCGGGGGAGCCTGACGGCGGGCAGGTGGAGCGGACGATGCTGATGCATGTTCTGGAACGAATCGTTGCGCGCTATGAGATGGGGACAGTGTTTTCGCCGCTGAATCGGGAAATGTTCATTATTTTTCAGGATGATAAAAACCGGGATGGAACGGAGCGCAAGGCTCTTTTGCACTCCAATATTTCCGTTATTGAGCGGGCCGTGCAGCAGTACATGGACGGCAGGATTATTTTCGGGCTGAGCGGGGAGTTTGAGGACCTAAAGCAGGTGCATGAGAAATACCAGGAGGCGCTTTTGGCGGTGGAGATGAATTTTTACCGGCCAAGGAAAACGATTTTTTGCTATCGGAGGACAAGCGCCGATTTCACACCGTGGGTGTTTTCGACCGCCCATTTTTTGGAGGAGGAGGGGATTGGTATTTTCCAAAGGGAGTTGGATGCCTGCCTGGAGCGGGCCGGGCACAGCCAGCTTTCCGTACAGGATTTGCAGGGGCATCTCTTACAGGCAGTTACGAAAATGATTTACCAGATTTTGAACGAGCATCCGTTTAGCGAGGTGCTGACCCGCCGGTGGAGCCTGGATGTGATGCTGCCGGCGGCCATCACGCAGGAGAGGGATGCGCCTGGGCTTAAGGAAAAGCTGGCAGGGGTCATGGAAAATTTTCGGAGCGAGTGCCTTGCCGAGCTAAAGGAGGACGCGCTCTTTCAGGTGTTTGAATATATCGACCGGCATCTGGAGGAAAAGCTCTCCCTGGTGGATCTGGCACAAATCGCATGCATGAGCGTCCCGACCTTCAGCAAGAAATTTAAGGAACAAACGGACATGACTCTGGTTCAGTATTTGAACGGGCGCAGGATTGAGCGGGCTAAGTTTCTGCTGAAAAATAAAGAGCATTCGCTGGAAACGGTGGCGGAAAAATCAGGCTTTTCCAATGCGAATTATCTGGTTCGGGTATTTAAAAAGGTGACGGGTCAGACGGTCAGCGAATACAGAAAATAAACGCGGCTGTGAGAAAAAAGTGAATGAAAAAATAAAATATTGAACGGTAAGCATCGCAGGCTGATAAGATTTTGAAGCAGGTTGAGAAGGGTGTTTCTTGTTGGGGATATGTTTAAAATTTATAATTTAATCATTATTTAGAAAACAGACAAGGAAGCATTCTGGTGATATGTCAAGAACTTTTTGAAAAAGATTTTGGTATGTTTT
>CAJUSH010000067.1 GCA_910589045.1 uncultured Eubacterium sp. | reverse complement strand
TGATGAAGCGGCAACTATTTAAACTATCAATAACTTAATATTTGCTATACTAGTATAACAATTCAGAGGATAAAAATCAATAGTTTCTTTTTTGGGAGATTGTCTCAAAAGAAAAATTTAGTTACTGTTCACTCCGTGACCAGTAGCTGGCAGTTTGGACATGAAAATTTGCTTCGCGAAGTCCAAACTGCTGTCTGAATCATATTTTCCCGCAGCCACGCAGCAAGTGCGTACCCAAGGGGCATGCTATGGCTCGGGTGTGAAAAGTAACAAAATTTATACTTTTCAATCTGCGCTGCTTCCAGTATTTTCCGTTGATTTTTCCGCGTTCTCTGCATATAATAAGAGTAGGGAAATCCCTACTTTCCATGTTTCAGAAAGGTGGTGTAAAATCATGTTAGCAAATACGTTTGTAGACAATGCAAAAGTCATGGCAAAGGGACAGGTCACAATTCCAAAAGATATTCGGAAGGTCCTCGGCGTGGCAAGTGGTGATCGCATTACGTTTATCGTTGAGGGAAGCACCGTCCGCATTGTCAATTCTGCTGTCTACGCTATGCAGGTGCTTCAAAAAGAGATGTCGAAAGAAGCGGAACGCGCTGGCTTAACCTCCGATGATGATGTCATGGCGCTTGTAAAAGAATTGAGAAATGAGGACGAGAACGCATGAGGGTTCTGATTGATACCAACGTCCTGATCTCTGCCGCCCTAAGCGCAAGCGGCATTCCCTTTCAGGCGTATGTAAAAGCAGCGTCCTATCCCAATCACGGGCTGATCTGTGAGCAGAACGTAGACGAGATGAAGCGGATATTTAACAAGAAATTTCCGAACCGGCTTGCGTCCCTGGATAAATTTCTTTCCATTGCACTCCTGACTTTGGAACTGGTTCCGATTCCAACAGAGGAAGATATTTCAGAGACACAAATCCGTGATGTAAATGACCGCCCGATTCTTCGGGCAGCCATAGAAGCAAAAGCCGATGTTTTACTGACCGGCGATAAAGATTTTTTAGAATCCGGCGTGAAAAATCCAATGATTATGACACCGGCTGAATTTCTCCAATACTGAAACGGCGCGGAGCTGGGAACCTGCTTCCAGATTCCCCGCCTGCCTGCGCAAAATGCACAAAACAGACGGGGAAAAATCCGTGCCTACCCGATCCGATACCGCACCGTTATGCTTCCGGAACCGCTTTCTGCCGTAAAGCCCCGCTCTTTTTTTATAAAATCCAGACCGCCGCGGTCAGTCACCGCAAGCACCTGCGACAGTACAATGGAAGCCGTCGTGTTCGGCGGAATCTCAACATGCAATGTCATCTCATCGCCCTCGCGCTCCCAGCGCACAGCAATCCTGCCGTAGCCCGTCTCATGCGACGTCTCTGCATAGGTCAGCCCGCCGCCCGGCTGCGGCTCCACATAAAAGTGACGGTAGCCCGG
The DNA here is from genome assembly GCA_910589045.1 of uncultured Eubacterium sp. Lineage (GTDB taxonomy): Bacteria > Bacillota > Clostridia > Lachnospirales > Lachnospiraceae > W0P33-017. The sequence goes on along the minus strand of CAJUSH010000067.1, from coordinate 7,700 downwards.
CTGCTTCTCGTCCCGCTTCAGCCCGCCGCACACCTCATAGAGCCATTTCCCGATGGAGCCGTAGGCATAATGATTGAAGGAATTCATATCCTCGCTCCACATGCTGCCATCCGGCTTTTTTCCGTCCCAGTGCTCCCAGACCGTCGTCGCGCCCTGCTTTACCTGATAGAGCCAGGACGGAAAATCTTTCTTTAAGAGCAGCTCGTAGGCCTCCGTCAGATGCCCGCTCTCACTGATTGCATGCATGAGGAAGGGCGTCCCCAGAAAGCCAGTGGACAAATGCATATCCCGCTGTAAAAGCAGCGCAAGCAGTCCCTGAATTGTCTGTTCCCGATAAGCCTCCGGCAAAAGCCCGAAGCTTAATGCGAGCACATGCGCCGTCTGGGTCTGAATGCTCATGCGCCCGTCCGACAGGAAATAACGCCCCTGAAAATGCCGCACCGCTTCCTCGTGGATGCTTCCATACCTGCCGGCATCCTCCTCATATCCTAATGCCTTCGCCATCCCTGCAAACAGCCCGCTCACATACGCGAAATATGCCGCGCCGGTCAGCTCCGCAGGCGTCGCCCCGTGGTAGCTCCCCTCCTCCGCGTCGAGTGCCAGCCAGTCGCCGAACTGCGAACCGAAGCTGTAAATCCCGTCCTCCATATGCTCCAGCAGAAAATCGATCCACGCCTTCATGCTCCCGTACTGCTGCGCAATGATCGCCGTATCCCCCGTCTCCTGGTACAGAACCCACGGAAGCACCACCGCCGCATCGCCCCAGCCCGACGCGCCGCAAAAGCGGTCCGGTTCATTGGCGCCAAGCACCTCCGGCACCACGTTTGTGACAGCGCCGTTCTCCTGCTGATCGGCACTTAAATCCAGCAGCCACTTGCGGTAAAACTCGTACATGTCCATAAGATAGCAGGCCGTACTGCAGAAAACCTGCACATCCCCCGTCCAGCCCAGCCGCTCGTCCCGCTGGGGACAGTCGGAAGGTACATCCACGGAGTTTCCCTTGAGGCCCCATAAAATATTGCTCTGCAGCCTGTTCAGCAAAGGCTCGGAGCAGGAAAATGTCCCTGCTTCCTTCATATCCGAGTAGAGGGCGAGCGCCCGGAAGCAATCCGTACAAAGCTCCCCCGGATACTGCTTCACCCACACATACCGAAAGCCCTGGAAGGTAAAGTGGGGCCGATACGTCTCCACGTCCCCTCCCTTGCAGATATAGCGGATGGTCTGCTTTGCGGTGCGCAGATTATCGGTATAAACGTTTCCCTCGGCATCCGGCGTCTCAAAGAACACCAGCTCCACCTCATCGCCGCTCTTTCCGGAAACCTGAAACTCGACCCAGCCGCTTAAGTTCTGTCCGAAATCCAGCACCGACTCTCCCTTCGGGGTTACGACCAGACTGCTGACCGGAAATACTTCCTGCACCCGCACGGCGGCGCCCGGCTGGGGATGCATCTTCTCCTTTTCCTGCGCCACGGTGCGCACCGCGCGCCATGCATCGTCCGAAAAACCGCCTCTTTTCCAGCCGTCGGCCTCCCTATGGTCATCCCATAGCCCGCCGAAGCCCTGTTCTGCTGCGGCCGAATGAATACCCCTCTCCTCCATGCCGGCATCCCGCGCAGCGCCGAAGCCCTGGCCTGCTGTCTCCGCCAGGCTGCCCTCACGCTCCAGGCGGGCATCATACGTCTCGCCGTCGTAGATATCCGCAAACAAAATAGCAGAATCCGCCCCGCGCCAGCTCTCATCCGTGCAGATTCGCTCCTCGCTGCCGTCCTCGTAGCGGATGATCAGCTCACCGAAAAAGGCCGCATACTCACCGTAAAAATTATGAATCCGGTAATAAGAAACGTCCCCCTTATACCAGCCGGCCCCCACCAGCGCCGCCCATGCGTTTGTACCCTGCACAAGCAGATCCGTGACCTCGTAAATCTGATAGAGCAGCCGCTTATTGTAGCTGGTCCATCCCGGCGCAAGCTCCTCTTGCCCGACACGCCCGCCGTTTAAAAATGTCTGGTACAGGCCGTGGGCACTGGCGGCCAGAAACGCCTCCCGCACCGGCTTTGTAATCTCAAACTCCCTGCGCAGCCGGGTCGCAGGCGAATGATTTTTGTCCTTGAGCTGCTCCGCCGTGATAAAATCACCGCGCAGGCTGTCTCCCGGGAGTACCGGCGTAAGGAAGCGCGTGCACGCCCATGCACTTTCCCCGCCGTAATTGTCCGTCACCTTCACCCGCACATAATAATAATGAAGGGACACAAGCCCAAGGGGCGCGGTATCCACGACAATATTCTGTGACGCACCGGAGGCAACTTTTCCCGTGTCGTAAAGCATCTCGGCAAAGTCTTTGTCCCCCGCAAGCTGGAGCCGGTAGCTCTCCTGCATGACATTGCTGCGGTCAGATGCAAGCATCCAGCCAACGCTTAAAAGCCCCGCAACGCCCTTCGGCTCTCTGATATGATTGATTCGAATCTCCGTAATGTCTGACATTTCCTTTTACCTCGTACACATATTTGTCCCGTCTGTCCATTCCTCCACGGTCAGCTCCCTGCCGTCCCACACAATATGGACGTCCTTCTGTCCCACCGGCAGCACACACTCCAGATTTGAAAACTGCTCCAGATGGGGAGAAAGCTCATAGCTTCCCGCCTGTGCATCCGTAACCTTTAATCCCACAAAATACCGCGCCAGCAGATAAATCGGGCTTGCCGACCACGCATGGCAGAGACTCTTCCCGAATTTATCGCCGTACATATCGTACTGCGCACGCCCCGTCACCCGTGGGTCGTACTCCTCCCAGAACGTCACCGCACCCCGCTCAAGCATGCCGCCCCAGTAGGTGCGGATATGGGAGAGCACCTCGTCCAGACAGCCCATCCTACACAGCACATCCAGCTCAAAAAATTTAAAATACGGTGTTGTAATCTGCGCCACGGCATCGTTGTGCAGTACCGTTTCCACGATGCGCGCCTTCCGCTGCGCATCCGCGAGATCAAACAAAATCGCAAAGATATTCGCATGTCTTGTCACATGATCCTTGCCCGATGCAAAGGAGTCAATGTAGGCACCCTTCTCCTCGTTCCAGTAAAACGCGTCGATCTTTTCCCGGAGTGCCCGGTATGCCTTCTCGTAGGAAGCCCATTCCTCCGGCGCTTTTTCGAGCCTTCTGCCAAGCACAAGCATCGTCTCGTAGCAGGCGGCGAACAGCATCTGCTCCGCGCAAAGCGCCCCCTCCTTATCCAAATCCGCCCAGTCGATAAAAATCCAGTCCCCGGGCCGGCCCGTGAGAAAGCCATTTTCGTCGGTCTGACCCTCGCAAAACTCCATCAGGGAGCACAGCTTCGGATATACCTGGCGCACGAAATCCGCATCCCCGTAAGCCTGCTCATGCGCCCGGATGCTCAGCACCCAGTAGAGCGTGTAGTCCACAATCGTGTTGATGTGCGTCGTCATCGGGTCATTGCCCCGCAGTGCCAGAAGCGTCCTCCGGTTGATATCCGCATCCGCCATGAAATACTGGTTGACAAACAAGCTCTGATAGGCGTCGCCGCCCCAGATCCATTTGTCCCGCTTGATGCCATCGATAAAGAACACGCCGCTGCAGAGCGAAAAGGTGTGCGCCGCCACCGACCAGATCTCGTTTAACAGCCCGTCACTGCTCCGGAAGCGCCCGCGCACCGGAATGTCGATGTACTGGTGGATTGCCCGCACCGTCAGATCCTCCCGGGCGCAGTCCGGAATATACACATAGCGCAGGGCGCAGCGGGGGCATCTGCCCGTCTCCCGGTCGATCTGCCAGCTGTAATAGCAGTGCTCCATATCAAGCGCTTCCTCGCGGGATTCCCCGCAAAAGGCGCGCAGCGTGCGCCCCTTTTGCCTGTCACTGACCTCCAGCACCGCCGTCAGCTCCGTCTCAAACTCATAGAGCACGCCGCCCTCATACGGCTCGATGCACACCGGCTCATAAACCGTTTCACTGTAGTCCCAAACGGCAGGGTTTTGCGCTTCCCCGGTAAAGTACCGGCTGTATCCCACCGCCATCAGTCCGTTTGCGTAGTCCTCCACCTGCCACTTTTCATCCGAGCAGATGACGTCTCCCTTAATATAAATACTCGGAAACGTCTCAATGCATCCCGCATGGATGGCCAGCTTTACGGTTCCCGGCCCGCAGGTAACCGTTTCCCCGAAGGGATATTTTTTTTCATCGACACAGACATGCCCGGCGGCCTGCGAATATACAACAAACGTCGTTTCTCCGCTCAGCGTATATTCCCTGCGGAACGCCACCCGGTTCCGAAAGCCCTCGCTTTTCCAGAAGGCCGGCCAGCGGCAGCCCCGCTCGATGCGGCTAAAATTCTGCACCATGGCATGATACAGCTCAAAATCCCCCGGATACCAGATCCAATAGCTTGTATTCATTTCAAAAGCTCCCTTCTCTCATCCATAAAATATCCGTTTCTTTTGGAGCCGGTTCCCACGCGGAACCCGGCCCCTCTTAAAAATTTATTCCGTAATCCCTCTGCAGGATGATAATCAGACGAATCTGCTTCGCCTCACGAAACACGGCGTCCCTTCGGACGATATGCCACAGCTCCCATCCTGGTATCCCGCACACATGGGTTGTGATCTCATAATCCGCCTCCCCGTCCTTTAAAAGCTTCGCCAGCGTCACCCCGCTTTCCGCGGCCGGCCCGCTGTAATAGACTTCCTGGCGCGTGCCGCCCTGCGCATAAAAAATGCCGTAGCGCTCCCCCTCCTGCGCGCCCGACTGAAACACGCTTTCCAGCACGTCCTTTCTGATATTTAAGACGAGCAGTCCAATTTTTTCAAACTTATTGAGGGTATTTAGCACCTTCACGCAGGAAAAAGTATTTTCGTCCTCCCCGAGCACATGATCGCCCACGAACAGCTCCGCTCCCTTTGCCTCCAGCGCCTGTCTGTACCATTCCGTCTGCTGTATGCGCCCATAGTCAATGCTGGCGGCCACATCCATGCTTTTTGCCTTCGCATCCACATAGAACAGCCTGCCCTCATTGTCAAACAAATACAGCGACTCCACGCCCTGCACGCCGTTTGCATAGATGCCAAGCTCGTCGTCCAGCGCCTGAAATGCGGCGTTGTCCATGAAAATGCCCGCCGCCCCCGCCGGCTGCCCCGCATGCTGCTCCCGCATCGTCCTCTGCACCGCGTCGTTTTCCAGGATCAGACGGGCAACATCCTTATAGTAGGCCAGCGTATCGTCCATGATCACCTCAGCCGCGTTCAGAATTTTTCCGTACGCCTCGCGGTTTCGTGTTTTCAGAACCCCACATGTATACGTATATATGCCGGAGCCCAAAAGCAATGTCAAAATTAAAAGGATACAGCACTGGGAAAAAATCAGACTGCCACGGATCGTCCGTGCCCCCGTTCGTCCCCTTCCTGCTGTCTGTTGTTTTTGCATCTCCTTCCCCTCCTCCTGGAACATTTCCGAATCTGATGAAAAAAACTGCGCGCAGCAGGTTCCATACTACAAAAATTTAGCCCTCCATAGCGGAAGGCTAAATTTTTTATGCAAATGTCATCTGGAAGCTGTAGCTTTTGCTCTCGCCTGGCGCGGCGATCTGCACGCCCCGCTTCTCCTCAAGCTGGTCGCTCTCATCACTGCAGGTGGAAAGCCCCAGCCACGGCTCCATCGCCAGAAACGGCCCCTTGTTTGCGGTTGTCCATAAAATGAAATAGGGAAACTCCGCAAACTCCATCGTCACGCTGTGCCCGTGCTTGTCCGACGCCAGCTTCACGCTGCGGGACTTCAGCTCGTCGAAGGTAATGGCGTCCTTCGCAAACAAATCAAAGCTTAACGGCAGACGCTTTGTTCCTTTTAAGAAATCCGTGCGGTTCTGCAGATTTAAAAGGCCGGTATCCGTCAGCTGCTCGGGCACGCTGCACGTCTCCTCCTGCTCGAACTCCACATAGTAATCGGTGTACGCGTCCCCCTCCACCATAGGGCAGTTGAATGCGGGATGTCCGCCCACGAAGAAGGGCATCATCTCCTCCTCCTCAAGATTTTCAACCGTAAAGGTCTGGGTCAGGGTATGGCCCTCCAGCGTGTAGGTCACGGCAAGCCTTGCGGCAAAGGGAAACTGCTCCATCATCTCGTCGTCGCTCACGATCGCCATCGTAACGGAATGCATGGACTGCTGCACGCAGTCAAACTCCCTGCCCCGCACGATCCCGTGCCTGGGCATCTTCGTCTGCCTGCCGTCCCCGACGGATGCCTGGTTATCGCGGATGCTGCCGCAGATGGGAAAAAGCAGCGGCGCCTGATTCGCCCAGTAAGCCGGGTCGCCCTGCCACAGATATTCCAGCCCGTCCTTGCTTCGGATCGACGTGAGCACGCCGCCGGTGGTGGACACCTTCACTGCCAGAAATTCATTTTCCAATGTGTACTCCATAGTTTTACCCTCCATTATTACGCTTTCATGCTCCGCGGCAGCCGGTTTTCCCTGCTGCCGCGTCTTCTCAAATGATATGTTAAATTTAGCTTACCATATTTTGGAGTGTTATACAAACCATTTTTCTTATGCCGGGCACATCATCCGTTTTGCCTTCGCCTTCACCACTATGGAGTCTGCCTCCCCTGCGGCTACTTTACATATTCCGTCGTCACGAGCTTTTCATACTCCGGCCGCTCGCTGATCTGCCCTGCCTCCTCCAGAATATCTAAAAGAAGGTCGTAGGCATCCTGCTCAAACGCGAGATCCGGTTTCCATGTGTCCTGGTCGGCGTAACGCCTGATGATTGTCGACATGGTTTCCTTGTCGGTATCCGGGAACTGGGGCGTGATCAGCTCCGCGATCTCCTCCGGCGTGTGGCTGTCTACATATTCCATACCCTTTTTCAGTGCGGCCACAAACCCTTTGATGACCTCGGGATTTTCCTTCATGTAGCTGTCCTTTGCAGAAAACGAGGTGTAGGGCACATAACCGCTGTCCACACCAAGGGACGCTACTACAAATCCATCGCCTTCCAGCTCAAGGGCCGTCGCTCCCGGCTCAAACTCAACGCTGAAATCGCCCTGTCCCCCTGAAAATGCAGCGGCTGTCGAGCCGAAATCGATGCTCTTGTCAATGTTTAAATCAGCCGCGGGGTCAATGCCGTTCTTCTTTAAAATGTACTCAAACACCATTTCAGGCATACCGCCAGTCTACCCCAGCATGATGAACCTGTTTTCCACATCATGCAGTTTTTCCTTAGAAGCCACGATTTTGTATGGATAATGATAGATTCCCGTCTTTTCCACCAGCCCCAAATCCAGCAAGTGCTCCATGTAGGCGGCAAACTTTTTCCTGTACATGGGATACCCCATAGCTTTCAGGCTCTCCGCCAGGAATTTTACCGAGGTAAAACCTGTCTCGTCCTTCTTCAGAAGCCGGATTGTCTCTATCATCATGGCGAGCTTCAGATTTTCCTTTTCGGCTTTGAAATCGCAGACTGCCAGCTTGCCGAGACCGTGTTTCAAATAGATATCAGCATTTCCGTCCTTGTCTACCATGATTTTTTCTACCAGAACCTCGAGGTCCGTCCGGGTCAGACTTTTTTGCTCCAGCACTTCATTCAGAACATCCAGTGCGGTTTGAAGGCCCGGTTTGCTTGTCACAGCGGGGATATGGGGCTCCTTCGTCAAATCTTGCAGTGTTTTTTCAATGGCAGAGATACGCTCCATTTTT
>CAJUSH010000066.1 GCA_910589045.1 uncultured Eubacterium sp. | reverse complement strand
ACACCAATTACTACACCATTTGCCCGTAAATTTGCGTAGATTTATAACGGATTACACAGATTAAGGGTAAAAAACAAAAAATGAAAAAAGCGCCGGAGAGCTTGAAATATCAAGGTTTGAAGGCTTATGAAGGGATATAAAAGATATGATAAAAATATTATTCGTCTGCCACGGCAACATCTGTCGCAGCACCATGTGTGAATCCTATTTTACACACATCACAAAACGCGATCACCTGGAGCACATCTTCGAGATCGACTCCGCTGCCACAAGCCGCGAGGAGATCGGCAACGGGCCGCACTACGGCACAAGAAGCAAGCTAAAGCAGATGGGTATCCCGGTGGTGCCGCACCGGGCAAGGCAGTTGACGCGGGAGGACTACTTGTATTATGATTATCTCATAGGGATGGACACGGCGAACATCCGCAATATGATAAGCATTGCGGGAGGCAGCGACAGTGAGGGAAAGATCTATAAGCTGCTCACGTTTGCCGGGAAAAATAACGATGTGGCAGACCCGTGGTACAGCGGAGATTTTGATACGACCTACCGGGACGTATCGGCAGGATGCGAGGCGCTGCTGCAGTATCTGCGTGAGGAGCATGGAATATGAGAGGAAAAATGACATTTTTTTGCCGGGCATTTTTAGCGGGCATTATGATCGGAATCGGCGATGTGATCAATGCCATGAGTGAGAACCGGGTGCTTGGCGCCCTGTTTTTCAGTCTGGGGCTTTTAAGCATTCTACATAATGGATTCTATTTATATACAGGAAAGATCGGAGTGGTGTGGGTCGCCCCGGAGAAAAAACGGGAGATCGCACGGCTTTTTTTCGGTATCATATTTAATATTCTGGGCGTCATGCTTGTCGTGCAGCTCTACATGTTTGCGGATATCGGGTTTGAGCAGCGCATTTTGGAGAGCGTACGTATGCTCAGCGCGCTCGATCCGCTGAGCTGCTTTATCGGGGCGGTGTTCTGCGGGGTGCTTATGACGGTTGCGGCCGTGTCTTACCGCAGGGAAAACATGGTTGCCGAGACGGTGATTACGATTTTCTGTGTCATGGTGTTTATGCTGGCGGGCTTCCGGCACTGCATAGCAAATGCGACGATGCTGTTGTATTATGACTGCAACCATATCAATTATCTGATTATGGTGGGCGGAAATACCCTTGGCTCGCTCTGCTACGGTTATCTCTACCACAGGTCAGGGGGAAGCAAAAATAAATGACGAAGCTGGAAGCGTATTACAATAAATTCAACGAGGACAAGCGTCTCCTAAGCCGTCACGGGCAGGTGGAATTTCATACGACGATGCACTATATCCGGCAGTATGCACGGCAGCTGCAGACAGAAGGCGGCGCACCGCTTCGCGTCATAGATATCGGGGCGGGCACCGGGCGCTACAGCGTGGCCCTTGCGGCGGAGGGCTATGACGTGACGGCGGTGGAGCCGGTGAAGTATAACCTTGGCATTTTAAAGAAAAAAAACGCGGGCGTGAAGGCTTTTCAGGGAAACGCGTTAAAGCTGAAGCGCTTTGCGGACGGAAGCTTTGATCTGACGCTTTTGTTCGGGCCGATGTATCACCTCCATTCGGACGCGCAGCAGTGTCAGGCGCTTCGTGAGGCAAAGCGTCTCACGCGTCCCGGCGGTATCATCATGGCGGCATATGTCATGAATGATTACAGTGTGATCCGATACGGATTTCTGGAAAACAACATTGCTGCGTGTATGAAAAACGGTGAGCTGACGGAGGATTTTCAGATCCGGCACAATGATCAGGAGCTCTACGATTATGTGCGCCTGGAGCAGATCGATGCCCTCAACGCGGCGGCGGGCCTGACCAGGATCAAGATCATCGCGCCGGACGGGCCGGCAGACTACATCCGTCCGGCATTAAATGCGATGGACGAGGAGACCTTTGCGCTGTTTTTGGACTATCAGCTCAAAAACTGCGAACGGATGGAGCTGCTGGGCGCAAGCTCCCATACGGTTGATATTTTAAAAAACATATAAGTCGTTACTGTTCGCTCCGCAAGCAGTAACGGGCAGCCTGGCAGTAAATGTCCCCGCTTCGCCGGGGCAGACGCTGCATATCCAGGAGGCACTCGGGTGTAAAAAGCAGCTATAAAGTCTGTCGTAATATATGGAAGTCCGGCGCAGTTTTCGTTTACTTTTCTCCGGAAAAATGGTATAGTGAACCTTGGACGGTATCTATTTTTGGCAAATGCCGCACAGGGAACCGTACCATTTCAATTGGAGGAATTGAATAATGAAAAACACGGTATTGACACTCCGTAAGCAGAAGGAAGGCCAAGACAAGATCACGATGCTGACCTGTTACGACTATTCCATGGCAAAGCTTATGGACGAGGCAGAGATCAATGTACTGTTGATCGGGGATTCACTGGGACAGGTCATGCTCGGCTACGAGGATACGCTGTCTGTCACAATGGACGATATGATCCATCACACCGCGGCTGTGGCGAGGGGCGCAAAAGATGCGTTTATCCTTGCGGATATGCCGTTTATGTCTTATCAGGCATCAATCTATGATGCGGTTACCAATGCAGGAAGATTAATAAAGGAAGGCCGTGCCAACGGCGTGAAATTAGAGGGAGGCGCTGCTGTCTGCGACCAGATTCGCGCGATTGTGGACGCGTCTATTCCCGTGTGCGCGCATCTTGGACTGACGCCGCAGTCAGTGAATGCGTTTGGCGGCTTCAAGGTGCAGGGCAAGACGGCTGAGGCGGCGCAGAGGCTGATTGAGGATGCGAAGCGGGTGGAGGAGGCCGGCGCCTTTATGGTTGTGCTTGAGTGTATTCCCGCACCTATTGCAAAAAAGATTACGGAAGCGATATCCATTCCGACCATCGGTATCGGAGCCGGGGCAGGCTGCGACGGACAGGTTCTGGTATATCAGGATATGCTTGGGATGTTCTCGGACTACGTTCCGAAATTTGTAAAGCATTTCGCGGAGGCCGGCGAAGTCATGAAGAAGGCGTTTTCGGATTATACCGCGGAGGTAAAGGCCGGAACCTTCCCGACACAGGCACAGACCTACGGGATCGCGGATGATGTGTTAGAGAAATTATATTGACGCAGGGGCGTTGCCGGCATAGCCCGGGTGCCGGGTGCCGGCGGCACATGCCTGGCACCTCCCGGAGCAAAGCACAGACGCGCTGCGGCACGGGTGTATGCCGGAACGCTCATTTTATTTAAATTCATCAATAATAAAATATAGATTTAAGGAGTGAATAAATGCGGATCGCAAAAACAATAGAGGAAGTCAGAACCCTGGTAAAGGGATGGAAAGCGGAGGGCCTTTCCGTCGGTCTCGTGCCGACTATGGGCTATCTGCATGAAGGTCACGGCAGTCTGATTGCCCGTGCCCGGAAGGAAAACGAAAGGGTTGTTGTGAGTATTTTTGTAAATCCCATGCAGTTTGGGCCGGGAGAGGATTTGGAGAGCTACCCCCGGGATCTGGAAAAGGACAGCGCCTACTGTGAATCCCTCGGTGCAGACCTGATTTTTCACCCGGAGCCGGAGGAAATGTACACAGAAGGATTTTGCTCGTATGTGGATATGTCCGTGCTGACGGAGGAGCTGTGCGGACTTTCGCGCCCGGTGCATTTCCGCGGCGTGTGCACGGTGGTCAATAAGCTGTTCAACATTGTACAGCCTGACCGTGCCTATTTCGGACAGAAGGATGCACAGCAGCTGGCGGTCATCCGCCGCATGGTGGAGGATCTGAATATGGATCTGGAGATCGTGGGCTGTCCTATCGTCCGCGAGGAGGACGGTCTGGCAAAAAGCTCACGCAACACCTATCTTTCGAAGGAGGAGCGGGAGGCGGCGCGTGTGCTTTCAAGGGCCGTAAGGCTGGGTGAGGAGCTGGTAGCGGCCGGAGAGCGGGATGCGAAAAAGCTCGTATCCGAGATGGCGGCGGTCATTGAGCAGGAGCCTCTTGCGCGCATCGATTATGTGAAGGCGGTGGATGGACTTTCGATGCAGCAGATCGAAACCGTGAAGCTGCCCATGCTTGTGGCGTTGGCGGTCTTTATCGGAAAGACACGGCTGATCGATAATTTTATGATTGAAAAAAGCGAGCGCAATTAGATTTTAAAGAGAGGACAGAACAATGAAAATAGAGCTTTTAAAGGGCAAAATCCACCGTGCGACCGTGGTGCAGGCCGAGCTTGACTACGTGGGAAGCATCACGGTGGACGAGGCTTTGCTGGAGGCATCCGGCATACTGGAGTATGAGAAGGTTCAGATTGTGGATGTGAATAACGGCAGCCGCTTCGAGACGTACACCATCGCGGGGGAGCGCGGCAGCGGCATGATCTGCTTAAACGGTGCGGCAGCGCGCTGTGTCTCGGTTGGGGATAAGATCATCCTCATGGCATATGCGCAGATGACGCCTGAGGAGGCGAAGGAGCACAAGCCGACGGTAGTGTTTGTGGATGACAAAAATCATGTATCCCGCATCACAAGCTATGAGAAGCATGGCAGGCTGGAGGAAATGCAGGAGGAGGGCGCATGCTGAAGGGTAAAACGGTTCTGCTTGGCGTTACCGGGAGCATTGCCGCGTACAAGATTGCATCCCTTGCAAGCATGCTCGTAAAAAATCATGCAAGGGTGCATGTCATCATGACGAAAAATGCTACCAATTTTATCAACCCCATCACGTTTGAATCGCTGACCGGGAATAAATGTCTGGTGGATACGTTCGACCGCAATTTCGAGTTTCAGGTGGAGCACGTATCGCTGGCCAAGCTGGCGGATCTGGCGCTGGTAGCGCCTGCCAGTGCCAATGTGATCGGAAAAATGGCGCACGGCATTGCGGATGATATGCTGACGACAACGCTGCTGGCATGTAAGGCGCCGATTCTCGTGTCGCCCGCGATGAACACGAATATGTACGAAAACCAGATTGTACAGGACAATCTTGGCATATTGAAATCCTATGGAATGCAGATCATTGAACCGGCGGAGGGGTATCTCGCCTGCGGTGACACCGGCGCTGGAAAAATGCCGGGGCCGGAGGTGCTTTTTGCGCATATAGAGGCGGCAGTCGCCTGTGAGAAGGATCTGGCCGGGAAGCGTCTGCTGGTCAGTGCAGGGGCAACGCAGGAGGCGCTTGACCCGGTGCGCTTTCTGACAAACCATTCCACCGGAAAGATGGGCTATGCCGTCGCAAAGGCGGCGATGCTGCGGGGCGCGAAAGTAACGCTGGTGAGCGGGCGTACGAGCCTGACGCCGCCGCTTTTTGTGGAAACCATACCCGTAGTAAGCGCCCGGGATATGTTTGAAGCACTGGAGGGGCGTTTTCCGGATGCGGATATTTTGGTTATGGCGGCAGCGGTTGCAGATTACCGCCCGAAGCAATTTGTTAATCATAAAATTAAGAAACAGGAGGGCGGCGGCAGCATAGAGCTTGACCGTACGGTGGACATACTGGGAACGCTGGCGCCGGGTAAGCGGGCGAATCAGTTTGTGTGCGGCTTTTCGATGGAGACGGAGCAGCTCGTGGAAAATGCCTCAGAAAAGCTGAAAAAGAAAAATCTGGATTTAATTGTTGCAAACAACCTTCGCACAGCAGGTGCGGGCTTTGGAACCGACACGAATGTGGTGACGCTGATCGACGCCTCGGGCGCGCGGGAGCTGCCGGTGATGTCGAAGCTTGCGGTGGCGCACCGGATTTTGGATGAGATTTGTGCACGCGGCATTTGATTTTGAAATGACCCATTGATAAGGGAGGATGTAATGGACAAAGGAGAGGCGTATGTTTGGAAAGAACGGGTGACGATTCCCACCTACGAGATCGGGGCGGCAGAGAAAAATCCGATGTTTTTGGATAAACGCGTGTACCAGGGAAGCAGCGGCAGGGTTTACCCCTACCCGACTGTGGAGACGCTCACCGATACAAAGACGGATAAGGAGTACACGGCGCTTTATCTGGAAAACGAGTATATCAGAATTATGATCCTGCCGGAGCTGGGCGGGCGGATTCAGCGCGCCTACGACAAGACGAACGATTACGATTTTGTCTATTACAACCATGTGATCAAGCCGGCGCTGGTCGGACTGACGGGGCCGTGGATTTCCGGCGGCATCGAGTTCAACTGGCCTCAGCATCATCGGCCCACGACGTTCCTGCCGACGGACTATACGGTCGAAAGCGGCGACGATGGGAGCAAATCCGTACTCATTCACGATGTTGATCAGATGTACGGGACAAAAAGCCTTGCAAAATTTACCGTTTATCCCGGCAGGGCTTACATAGAGATCACGGGCCAGCTCTACAACCGGACCGGACTGCCCCAGACCTTCCTCTGGTGGGCGAATCCGGCAGTAGCAGTCCATGAGAACACACAGTCTGTCTTTCCGCCGGATGTACATGCGGTGATGGACCATGGCAGGCGGGATGTTTCTTCCTTTCCGATCGCGACCGGCGTTTACTATAAAAAGGATTATGCGCCGGGTACAGATATTTCCCTTTATAAAAATATACCGGTCCCCACAAGCTACATGGCCGAGAAATCGGAGTTTGATTTTATGGGCGGCTATGACTATGAGAAGGAGGCCGGCCTTCTGCATGTGGCAGATCACCACATTTCTCCCGGAAAAAAACAATGGACCTGGGGCTGCGGTGATTTCGGTCAGGCGTGGGAACGCAGCCTCACGGACGAGGACGGGCCCTACGTGGAGCTGATGACCGGTGTTTTTTCCGACAATCAGCCGGACTTTACATGGCTCATGCCCTTTGAGGAAAAGACCTTCCGGCAGTATTTCATGCCCTATAAGGGGGTCGGACAGGTGAAAAATGCCACAACAGAGGTGGCGGTCGGCCTGGAGGCGGAAAAGGAGCGTGTGACCGTTTGTGTTTACGGGACGAGCAGACGGCAGGTGCGCGTGCTTTTGACCTGCGGCTTCGAGGGGCTTTTGGAGGAGGACGTTTCCATTTCTCCGACGGAGGTGTACAAACGGAGCAGGGAGTGCCGCGTTTCGGACGAGACACGGCTCACGCTGTCGGTCTATGATATCAAAACTAACCGGCTGCTGGTTTCCTACCGGCCCCGGCCCCGTACGAACGAGCCGCTTCCGGAGCCGGACGAGGCTATCGGAGCACCGGAGGAGCTTGCAACAAATGAGGAGCTTTATCTGGCGGGGCTGCATCTGGAGCAGTACCGCCATGCGACCCGCCTGCCGGATGCTTATTATCTGGAGGGCTTAAAGCGCGACCCCGGAGATATCCGTATTAACCATGCCTGCGGGACGCTGCTTATGCGCAGAGGTGATTTTGAGCGGGCGAAGCCCCTTTTATGCAGGGCGCTGGAGCGTCTGACGATGCGCGGGGGCAGTGCCTACGACGGCGAGCCCTTCTACAGCCTTGCCCTCTGCGAGCTGTACATGGGACAGGAGGAGGCTGCCTGCGCGCATTTTTACCGGGCATCGTGGTCGAACGGACAGCAGGAGATGAGCTTTTATTATCTGGCGGCGCTGGAGGCACGCGCAGGGAGATGGCGGCGCTCTCTGGAGCTTGTAAAGCAGGCGCTCGTGAAAAATGCACACAATGTTAAGGCGCGGGGGCTGCAGGCATACCTGTTCCGCAAAATGGGCCAGAACGGAACCGCGGCGCGCTGCTGCAAAAATAATCTGGAGCGGGACCCTTTTGATTTTCTGAGCGGAAACGAGCGTGTCCTGCTGGGAAAGGGAAAGGCGGAGGATTTGGATACGCTCATGCGCGGCTTTTCGGAAAATTATCTCATGACGGCGCGTGATTATGCGGAATTTGGCGCGTATGACGATGCGCTGGAGCTGTTGGGCCGCTGCACGGCGCAGACACCCCTTATGCTTTTTTACCGCGCTTACTATCTGGCGCAGCTAAAGCGCAGTGCCGAGGCCGCGCGGATGCTTCACAGGGCGGAGGAGATGCCGCCGGATTACTGCTTCCCGAATAAACTGGAGGATATTGCCGTCCTGCGCTACGCGAAGGACGAGGCGGACAGCGCGATGGCGCGTTATTATCTGGGCTGCCTTTTCTATGATAAGCTGCAGCGGGACCGCTCCATCCGTCTGTGGGAGTCGGCGGCGGCGAAGCGCCCGAAATTCCCGACGGTGCATCGGAATCTGGCACTGGCGTACTACAATGTCCTGCATGATAAGGAAGCGGCAAAGCAGGAGATGGAAAAGGCGTTTTACCTGAACGAGAGCGATGCAAGGGTGTTTCTGGAGCTGGACGAGCTCTATAAGCGGTTCGGCATGGGCTTCGGAGCGCGCCTGGAGCGCTATGAGCGCTATGCGGGACTGGTCGCGCAGCGGGATGACCTTTACATTGAGTACATTACCCTCCTGAACATGACCGGGCAGTATGAGAAGGCGCACGATCTGACGATGCAGCACCATTTCCACGCGTGGGAGGGCGGCGAGGGACGCATTACGGCACAGTATGTGCGCTCGCTGCTTGAAATGGCGAACCATGCCCTGGTGCAGGGGGATGCCCTGCAGGCGGAGCGCTATCTGCTCCACGCCCTCGTCTATCCGAAAAACCTCGGGGAGGGAAAGCTGGAGGGCACGAAGGACAACCATATCTACTATCATCTGGGACTGGCGCTGGAGCTGCAGGAAAAGCACGACGAGGCGGAGGTCTATTTTAAGAAGGCGACATTGGGAACGGATGAGCCTTCCGGCGGGATGTACTACAACGATCAGCCGGCGGACATGATTCTCTATCAGGGTCTGGCGTTTTTGAAGCTCGGCGAGGAGTGGGAGGCATACCGGCGCTTTGACCGGCTCATCGATTACGGCGTGAAGCATCTGGACGATGAGGTGCAGATGGATTACTTCGCTGTTTCGGTGCCACAGTTTCAGGTCTTTGACAATGATTATACGTCCCACAACCGGGCACACTGTTATTATCTTATCGGTCTTGGGTATCTGGGCTACGGTAAAACGGACAAGGCAAATGAGAGCTTTGCGAAGGTCGTCGAGATCGAGCCGTGGCATACGGATTGCAGGATGTATGCGGATGTCTGATCATGGGGCGCAGCGTTTCGCACCCCTCGGGTCCGGGGTGGCGGCTGCAATCCGGTGCAGATGCATATGGAGGCACATGTTCTCCCGCAGCCATAGCATGCCCCGGGTATGCGGTAAATGCGCGGCTCGGGTGCGAAAAGCAGCAATTGGGCGTTACTTTTCACGGGGCAGGAATGCGCATTTACTGCGCAGTCCGTAAGAACATG
>CAJUSH010000065.1 GCA_910589045.1 uncultured Eubacterium sp. | reverse complement strand
GGTAAGGCGTGGGACTGCAACTCCCTGATCACCAGTTCAAATCTGGTAGTCGCCTTTAAAAGAGGATTGGATTCAAAAACAGAAATCGTTTTTTGGATTCAGTCCTTTTTTAAACTACGGGGATAAAGCTTTTATAAGGCAGCTTAACCCGAAGCAACGGGCAGGTTCAAATGTTCCGGCCTGAATAAAAAAAAGGAGGAGTATGCCATGAAGAAAATGTATGGCAGAGTGTTATCGTTCGTGTTGGCAATGGCGATGCTGTTGACTGCGGCTCCGGTAGTGACAGAAGCAGCGGATGCACCCAAGGTAAACAAAAACGACATTGTGATCCTGTACGATAACGACGTTCACTGCGCGGTGGACAAGTATGAGGACATGAAAGCGCTGAAAAAGGAGATGAAGTCACAGACAAAATATGTGTCAGTCGTTTCCTGCGGTGATTTCGTGCAGGGAGATGTCATCGGATCTATTTCACAGGGAGAAGCAATCATAAAGATCATGAACAAGGTTGGTTATGATGTTGTAACACTTGGAAATCATGAATTTGACTATGCAATGCCTCAGTTAAATAGTCTGATGGACAGCCTGAATGCAAAGGTTGTCTCCTGTAATTTTACGAAAACATCCAATAATAAGACGGTTTTCAATTCCTACACGACAAAGAAGTATGGAAAAACAAAGGTAGCTTTTGTAGGAATTACTACTCCGGAGAGCTTTACAAAGTCTACACCCGCTTATTTCCAGAATAAAAAGGGTGAGTTCATCTACAGCTTTGCCGGGGATGCAACAGGAAAGGCTCTGTACACGAGGGTACAGAAGGTTGTAAACACTGCGCGTAAAAACGGTGCCGATTATGTGGTTGCTCTGACCCATCTTGGAACCGAGAGCGTTACCGAGCAGTGGAGCGCACAGAGTGTTGTAAAGAATACATATGGTATTGATGTTGTACTGGATGGACATTCACACAGCACCATCGCTTCTACGAAGGTAAAGAACAAGAAGGGTAAGAACGTAGTTATCTCTTCTACCGGAACAAAGTTTGCAAATATCGGACAGCTTGTAATTACCAGCAAGGGTAAGATCACAACAAAGCTGATTCCCATCACGGAAGAGAGCAGATACGAAAATACCACGACGAAGAATTTTATTACATCAATCAAAGAAGAATAT
Organism: uncultured Eubacterium sp.; assembly: GCA_910589045.1. Lineage (GTDB taxonomy): Bacteria > Bacillota > Clostridia > Lachnospirales > Lachnospiraceae > W0P33-017. Next base: position 8,586 of record CAJUSH010000065.1, on the reverse strand, counting down.
AATAAGCTTTTGGAGCAGGTAATCGGAAAGACAGACGTTGACCTCACTTCATTGGACGCAAACGGCGAGCGTGCAATCCGTAACGCGGAGACAAACCTCGGAGATTTCTGTGCGGATGCGTTCCGATATGCAATGGATGCGGATGTTGCGATCATGAATGGCGGCGGTATCCGCTCAAATATCGCGGCAGGAGATCTGACGTACAATGACATGATCTCTGTATTCCCCTTTGGAAACTATGGATGTGTAATCGAAGTAACCGGACAGCAGATCAAGGATGCGCTGGAGCTGGGAAGCAAAAATTATCCCGATGAGAGCGGCGGATTCCTTCAGGTATCCGGCATCAAGTATACCATCGACGCTTCGATTCCTTCCGCTGTTGTAACAAATCCTGACACCGGAATGTTTGAAAAGGTTGACGGAGATTATCGTGTCACCGATATTCAGATCTGGAATGCAGAGAAGTCCGCTTATGAGCCGATTGATCTGGCAAAGACCTATACGATGGCAGGAACAAACTATACGCTTCGCTTACAGGGTGACGGCTACACCATGTTTGACGGATGTAACGTAGTGAAGGATAACACCATGGTAGACAATGAGGTTATGAGTGTTTACTTAAAGGATGTATTAAAGGGTGTTGTCGGCGAAGAGTACAAGGATCCGGCAGGACAGGGAAGAATTACCATTATCAACAAAGACAAATAAGAATATCAGTAATACTGAAAAGAGGGCTGCAGTGCAGTCCTCTTTTTGTCGTACAGATCATCGTAATAGAAATTTTACGGATTCCTTTTCACATTACTCTGCAAGTACCTTCGCGAATTTTTTCTTTCCGCGCTTTACAACCTTTCCTTCCCCGACAAAATCCTCCAGCTTGTAGGAGGTGGAAATATCGGTTACTTTTTCACCGTCAACGATGACACCGCCCTGCTGTACGGCCCGGCGCGCATCGGAACGGCTCTCACACAAGCCGGTTTTTACCAGAACAGCCATGATATCCATATCGCGCTCTGCAAAATCGGAAGCGTTTACGGTCACGGTAGGCATATTTGCGGTATCCCCGCCACCGGAAAAAAGTGCGCGGGCACCTTCCTGTGCCCTGTTTGCTTCCTCCTCGCCATGGACAAGCTTAGTCAGCTCGAAGGCCAGTATTTCCTTTGCCTCATTGAGCTTAGCGCCCTCCCAGTGGTCCATTTCGTCAATCTGCTCTAAGGGCAGGAAGGTCAGCATACGAATGCATTTGAGCACGTCGGAGTCCGAGACATTTCTCCAGTACTGGTAAAAATCAAAGGGTGAGGTTTTGTTTGGGTCAAGCCATACCGCACCGGACTGGGTTTTTCCCATCTTCTTTCCCTCGGAATTTAAGAGCAGATTGATGGTCATGGCATAGGCATCCTTTCCAAGCCTGCGCCGGATCAGCTCGGTTCCGCCTAGCATGTTTGACCACTGGTCGTCCCCTCCGAATTCCATATTGCAGCCGTATTTCTGGTATAATACATAAAAATCATAGCTCTGCATAATCATGTAGTTAAACTCCAGGAAGCTTAATCCCTTTTCCATGCGCTGCTTATAGCACTCGGCAGCGAGCATCCGGTTGACGGAAAAATGGGCGCCCACCTCACGCAGTATTTCGATGTAATTGAGATCCAGAAGCCAGTCCGCATTATTCACGAGCAGAGCCTTTCCCTCGGAAAAATCAATGAAACGGCTCATCTGCTTTTTGAAGCAGTCCACATTGTGCTGAATCGTCTCGGTCGTCATCATCTGGCGCATGTCCGTGCGGCCGGAAGGGTCCCCGATCATGGCAGTTCCGCCGCCGATCAGGGCGATTGGCTTGTTGCCCGCCATCTGCAGCCGCTTCATCAGACACAAAGCCATAAAATGTCCCACATGCAGGCTGTCTGCCGTAGGGTCAAAGCCGATGTAAAAGGTTGCTTTTCCGTTGTTAATTAGCTGCTTAATTTCTTCCTCATCGGTTACCTGCGCGATCAGTCCGCGGGCAACCAGCTCGTCATAAAGTGTCATATTGTTTCTCCTCTCCTTTTTTCGATACAATAAAAAGCCCTTCCTCGTGCTCTGCACGAAAAAGGGCGATTGTCCGTCGCGTTACCACCTTTTTTTACCGGTCACTCACATAACCGGGCTCAGTCAGACATCCATCAACGTCTGTCCCCGATAACGGGCGGAACCCGTCGCAGCCTACTCTTTTCATCAGGAAATTTCGGTGCGCAGCTTGGAGATGTATTCATGAAAAGCTCTGCCTGCGCCTCTCACCAGCCGGCGGCTCTCTGTAGGTGGTTACTCTTCATTACTTGTTCTCTTCATTGCCTTTGCGCTATTTATTATAAAAAGAGTAATTTCATTTGTCAAGTGGAATTTAAAAGTTGCAAAAATGTGATGAAGTAGTTATAATCAATAGATAAACAGTTGACGCTTTTTTATGGAAAGGAGACGTGAATGATGGATTTTTTGAATAAGTTAGGCGAAACATTGGCAAGCGCTGGCAAGGACGTGGGTCAGAAGGCAAAAGATTTATCCGGAGCAGCAAAGCTGACGATCGATATTAAATCAAAAGAGGATTATGTTCAGAGAATGTATGCTGAGATCGGCAGACAGTATTACGAGGATCACAAGAATGAAACAGAGGGTCTTTACGAGGAAATGGCGCTTGTAAAGGAAGCGCTTGAGGTGATCGCGGACATGAAAAAGGAGCTGCAGAGCTTAAAGGGAGAAAAGACCTGTCCCCGCTGCGGAGAGAAGGTAGGGGAGGACGATGCTTACTGCAGAAGCTGTGGTGCGAAAATGGAAGAAGATGAGATCATCATGGATGCCGTTACAAAGGATGTGCCGGAGGAAGAAGCAGGGGAAGAGACAACGGAAGAGATAAAGGTAGAGATCAAAAAAGAGACTACGGAAGAAATTTGCGAGGACTAGAAGTATGGCAAACAAGGGAAAATATTATATAACCACCGCGATCGCTTATGCGTCGGGAAAGCCTCATATCGGAAATAGTTATGAGATTGTGCTGGCGGACAGCATCGCGCGCTTTAAAAGACAGGAGGGGTACAACGTCTTTTTTCAGACCGGAACCGACGAGCATGGTCAGAAGATTGAGCTGAAGGCAGCAGCTGACGGCGTCAGTCCGAAGGAATATGTTGACAATGTGGCAGGCACCATCCGGGATATTTGGGATTTGATGAACACTTCTTATGATAAGTTCATCCGGACAACAGATGATTATCACGAGAAACAGGTTCAGAAGATTTTCAAAAAGCTGTATGACAAGGGTGATATATACAAAAGCTCCTATGAGGGCCTGTACTGTACGCCCTGTGAGTCCTTCTGGACCGAATCACAGCTGGTGGACGGGAAATGTCCCGACTGCGGCCGGGAGGTGAAGCCTGCGAAGGAGGAGGCATATTTCTTTAAGATGAGTAAATATGCGGACCGCCTGATCGAGCATATCAACATGCATCCCGAGTTTATTCAGCCGGTTTCCCGTAAAAACGAGATGATGAACAACTTCCTGCTTCCGGGCTTACAGGATCTTTGCGTGTCCCGTACTTCTTTTGACTGGGGCATTCCGGTTGATTTTGATGATAAGCATGTGGTATATGTGTGGCTGGATGCGTTGACAAACTATATCACCGGCATCGGCTATGACTGTGACGGAAATTCCACGGAGCAGTTTGATCAGAACTGGCCCGCGGAGCTTCATCTGATCGGAAAGGATATTATCCGTTTCCATACGATTTACTGGCCGATCTTTTTGATGGCGCTGGATCTTCCGCTGCCAAAGCAGGTATTCGGTCACCCGTGGCTGTTGCAGGGCGACGGAAAGATGAGCAAATCAAAAGGAAATGTGCTCTACGCGGATGAGCTGGTTGACTTTTTCGGCGTGGATGCGGTTCGTTATTTTGTGCTGCACGAGATGCCCTTCGACAATGACGGCGTGATCTCGTGGGATCTGCTCGTGGAGCGCATCAATTCCGACCTTGCAAATACGCTGGGAAATCTGGTGAACCGGACGATTTCCATGAGCAACAAATATTTTGACGGTGTGGTGAGCGCTACCGGAGCTTCCGAAGAGGTGGATGCGGATCTGAAAAAGACCGCGGCAGAAACACGGGATAAGGTTTCCGCAAAAATGGCGGATCTGCGTGTGGCGGATGCCATTACCGAAATTATGAATCTCTTTAAGCGCTGCAACAAATATATCGATGAGACGACTCCCTGGATTCTCGCAAAGGACGAAGCGACAAAGCCGCGGCTTTCCGAGGTATTGTATAATCTGGTGGAGGGAATCAGCATCGGGGCGACACTGCTGAAGAGCTTTATGCCTGCAACAGCGGAAAAAATTCTTTCCCAGCTTGGCGCAAAGGAAATCCCTTACGATGAGCTGGATTGCTTCGGCGCATATGTGAGCGGCACAAAGGTTACGGATGCACCGGAAATCCTGTTTGCGAGACTGGATATCAATGAAGTGATGGAGCGTGTCAATGCCCTTCATCCGCCGGTTGAGGAGGAACAGGAGGCGCCCGAAGGACCTGTTATTGATCTTGAGCCGAAGGATGAGATTACCTTTGAGGAGTTCGGGAAAATGCAGTTCCAGGTGGGCGAGATCATCGCATGTAAGGCGGTTGAAAAGTCCAAAAAGCTTCTTTGCTCCCAGGTGCGCATCGGCAGCCAGGTGAAGCAGATTGTATCCGGCATTCAGAAATATTATAAGCCGGAGGAGATGGTTGGCAAAAAGGTAATGGTTTTAGTAAACCTAAAGCCCGCGAAGCTTGCCGGTGTGCTCTCGGAAGGAATGATTCTCTGCGCGGAGGACGAAAATGGAAATCTTGCGGTGGTAGTTCCGGAAAAGGATATGCCCGCAGGTGCGGAAATCTGTTAAATCAAGTATGGCATACGCTTTCGGATACTCCGGCGTATGAAAGCTGCTTTTGTGTATAGAAAAGGATGGAACTATGATTTTTGAGACACACGCACATTATGACGATGAGCGGTTTGACAGAGATCGGAGGGAGCTGCTTTCACAGCTCCCTCGTTTGTGTGCACAGGATATAAAAACAGAGGAATGTCATTTGCAGGGCTGTGTCGGGGCAGTCATCAACGTGGCATCCACCATTGGTTCAATTGAAGCCTGTGCGGCAATGGCGGAGGAATATCCCCATGTGTACGCTGCTCTTGGCGTGCATCCAAGTGAGCTTGAAGGCATGAGCGAAGCAGTGCTTGACCGGATCAGGAAGCTTTGTGATTCAAAAAAAACGGTAGCGGTTGGGGAGATCGGTCTGGATTATTACTGGGAAAAGGATAAAAAGGCGCAGGAAAATCAGCGAATCTGGTTTTCCAGACAGATGGAGCTTGCGCGGGAGGTGAAGCTTCCGGTCGTCATTCATTCGCGAGATGCGGCAGAGGATACCCTGTCGGTCATGAAAGAGCTGCATGCGGAGGAAATTCCCGGCGTTGTTCACTGTTATTCGTATTCCCCCGAGCTTGCCCGGGAGTATGTAAAGATGGGCTATTATATCGGCGTGGGCGGTGTAGTGACATTTAAAAATGCCAGAAAGCTGGTACAGACGGTGGAGGAGACGCCCATGGAGCGCATCCTGCTTGAAACGGACAGCCCGTATCTTTGTCCCGAACCCCACCGGGGGCACCGGAACGATTCCCGTGAGCTGATTTATGTCGTAAAAAAGATTGCGGAAATTAAAGGACTTACGGAGGAGGCGGTCGAGGAGCTTACCTGGGAAAATGCCTGCCGCTTGTTTTATAAAGTTCATAAGGAGCAAAACCGGGGCAAGTTGTAAGAACATGATGAAAGGGTTAATTGGAGGAAGCATGGCATATTTAGGGGAGCCGCACCGCACGGTGGCCGTATTACAGAAATACAATTTTCATTTTCAGAAAAAGTTTGGACAGAATTTTCTCATTGATACCCGTGTTCTGGAGCGTATCATAAAAGAGGCGGGAGTTACGAAGGATGATTTTGTCATTGAGATCGGCCCCGGTATCGGTACGATGACCCAGTATCTGTGCGAGTCAGCGCGTCGTGTCGCGGCGGTAGAGATTGATAAAAACCTGATTCCGATTTTACAGGATACCCTCAGTGCATATGAAAATGTAGAAATCATAAATGAGGATATTTTGAGGTTGGATATTGCGGCGTTTGCGCAGGAAAAAAATGAGGGGAAGCCGGTGAAGGTAGTGGCGAATCTTCCTTATTATATTACGACACCGATCATCATGGGCTTATTCGAGAGCCGTGCGCCGATTGCCTGCATTACGGTTATGGTGCAGAAAGAGGTTGCGGAGCGGATGCAGTGCGGGCCGGGAGGCAAGGATTACGGTGCGCTTTCGCTGGCGGTTCAGTACTATGCCAGACCCGAGATTGTGGCAAATGTTCCTCCGAACTGTTTTATGCCGCGCCCGAATGTGGGAAGTGCCGTGATTCGTCTCACGAGACATGAAAAGCCGCCGGTTGAGGTGAAGGATGAAAGGCTGATGTTTTGTCTCATCCGGGCATCATTTAATCAGAGACGGAAAACGCTTGTGAACGGTCTGAAAAATGCGTCCGGGCTTTCCTTTTCGCGGGAACAGATCGAGGCGGCAATCATACAAATCGGAAAGCCCTTAACAATCCGGGGGGAGGCGCTTACGCTCGCGGAATTTGCCGGGCTTTCAAATTATCTGGGCGGGCAATGAACAGGCGGCGTGCCTGCAGGGTTTGACCCGGAAAATCTCTGTTTTAATTGTTCGGCGGTTCTGTATGATATAAGATCGGCATATACTTGTACAAGTCTTAATAACCGGAAGGGTTTAGGGAGGAGTACAGGTATGTCCGAAAAATTCAAAACAATTCTTGCAATTCTGATTATTTTAATTGTTCTTCCCTATATTATTACATATGCGATTCAGGGAAACGCGCTTTTTCAAATCGGAGAAGCAGACAAGACAACGGATTCCTCCGATGAAGAAGCGGACGGGGAGCCAACCGAGCTTTTGATCGGAATTTTGGCAGGTCAGATTTCTATGGATGCCCCCGTGGAAGCGATCAAGGCGCAGGCAGTTTTGGTGCGCACGGAATACTGGCGCAGAATGGAGCTGGGGCTTGACCCGGAGGCATCGCTTTCTCTGGAGGAGCTTGGGGAGCTTTGGGGCAGCAGCCGTCTGCAGACCAATTATGAGATTGCAGGCACAGCCGTAGAGGAGACGGCCGGGGAGGTTCTGACCTATGAGGGCGGGTTGATCCGGAGCGCATACCATAAGGTGAGTGCGGGAGCGACCCGTACCATGGAGCAGCTAGGCGGGGAGGACACGCCTTATCTCGTTTCTGCCCTATGCGGTACGGATATTACCTCGCCGGATTATCTTGCCGTCCGTTTTTTTGAGTTTGAGGAGTTTGGGAAAGCGCTGGGGCTTTCAAAAGAATTCGAACCTGGAGAAACGCAGATTTCGAGTGAGACAGATGGAGCCGGATACGTAGAATCCGTTACCATCGGGGAGGATGTGATCGGGGGAGACGAGCTGCGGGAGGCGCTTGACCTGCCCTCTCCCTGCTTTTATATCAAAGAAGTAGAAGGAAAAATCCGGATTGTCACAAAGGGAAAGGGACACGGAATCGGATTGAGCCAGTATGCGGCCTGCGAGCAGGCAAAGGGCGGCGCGGACTACGAAGAGATTTTAGCCGTTTTTTTTGCCGGAACAAAACTGGAAAAAAAATAACTGTATAACCTTTAGAATCCCTGGTAACACTATCAATATAAAAAATTTAGAAAGATGGTGGTAAGGGATGAAGGAGAGAAAAACAAGAGGGCTGGCGAGCCAGAAGCAAATGATTGTAGCAAGCTGTATGATGCTCATTCTGGTCACCTGCCTTACCGGACTTTTTATAGCCAGAAAAATGGAACGGAAAAGACTGGATGCGGATATCGCAAAAAACAGTGAAAAGCTGAGCGAGGATGTGGAAACCGAGCCGATTCAGGCAGTCGATTCCGTGATCTTGCCGGAGGTGAAAAAGGAGGAGCCGACGATTCTTCCGAAGGAGGAGCCAATTGAGGATGAAGCTTTGGATGTGGAAATTAAGGAGGAGCCGCCAGCAGCTGAGACAGCGGCACAGCCGGTGGGCGGTTCCGCAGTACAGGTGACGGAGGAAGCGGCGCCTGTGGCCGCGCTTTCCTTTTCCGGGGAGCTCCAGTGGCCGGTTGAGGGAAACGTGCTCATGAACTACAGCATGGACAGCTCAATCTATTTTGCGACGCTTGACCAGTACAAGTATAATCCTGCAATGATCATCAGTGCCAGCGAGGGTGATGAGGTAGCAGCGGCAGCAGGCGGTGATATCGTGGAAATCCGCGAGGATGCACAGAGCGGATTAACCGTTCTGATGGATATCGGGGACGGTTACACAGTCGCCTACGGTCAGCTGCAGGAGCTGAATTTTAAGGAGGGCGCGCGTCTGGAAGCTGGCGATGTGATCGGAAAGATCGCTGCGCCGACAAAATACTATTCCCTCGAAGGAACCAATCTGTTTTTTGAGCTGATGAAGGACGAGGAGCCGGTCAATCCCATGGATTTTTT
>CAJUSH010000064.1 GCA_910589045.1 uncultured Eubacterium sp. | reverse complement strand
TATTCAGTTGTCAGAATTTACTCTCCGGCTATTTGGCGAGAATCCGAGAGGCTATAGCTATTGGAAATTTATGACAGGAATTTGAAATGCATACTGCGGTATACCCGGAAAGGGGGGCAGGCCCGTGACACAGCAGGAGCTTTTAAAAGAAATGCATCAATACACACCGTGGGAATTGCTGCATATGCAGAATCTCAATCAATTAGACTATATGGAACAGCTAAACCAGTCTCTTGCAGTCTCCATTACAGAGACAGAAAAAGCATCCGGCCTTCATCGTCCCCACGTACCGGATGCTTCTGATAATACTTTTTCCGAGCAGCTTTTCTTCCCGCAAAACTCCCTGCGGGAAATTCAGATCGTCCAGCACGACCGTTATTCGCCTCCCGTTTTGCACAAGCATGATTTTTTTGAGCTGATCTATGTGTATGAGGGCGAATTCCTCCATCAGATCTCCTCACAGAAAATGCTGATGCACACCGGCGATTTCTGCTTTGTCCCGCCGGATATCTACCACTCGCTCGACGTCCACAATTACAGTGTTGTTTTAAATATATTAGTCCCCCGGAACACCTTTCAGGAATTTATCTTAAAGGAGCTGAAAGGACATAGCCTGCTCTCAAACCTTTTTCTGCCCTACGCCGTCTCAAGGCCCTACAGCGATTATTTCCTGTTTCACACCGGCGGCGATACAAGGCTTCAGCAGATCGTCCTCGACCTGTGTCTGGAGTCCGTCAATCAGCAGCCCTACTATCTTCATATGATGCGCACCGACCTCCTTCTGCTGCTTGGCTATCTCCTCCGCCATTACGAGGACACCTGTGAGCTGTCCGCGCCTGACAACGGAAAAACCGGGCAGGCCGTTTTGATTTTGCAATATCTGGACAAACATTACCAGCATGTCACGCTTTCGGAGCTGGCAGAAAAATTTCACTATTCCCCGCAGCATATGTCAAACCGTATCCGTGCGCTAACCGGCATGTCCTTCACCGATTACCTGCTGCAAAAGCGGATGCAGGCCGCCTCCGACCTGCTGATTAACACAAGCCTGAAGGTTGGGGCCATAAGCGAATCCGTGGGCTACCGCAATCCCGAGCACTTCATCCGCACCTTCCGAAAATATTACGGAGCGCCGCCCGGCGCATACCGCAGCGTTCATCGGGCGCCGCTTTTAGCGGAATGAAAATTATTTTGTTCCGCTAAAAGCCTTTCTTGTTTCTGTTAATCCCAGAAACTTCTCTGTCTGGCATCCCCCTTTTCCTCAAAATCATTCGGAAACCGGAAAGTCGCCTCGTTGTCGTGAACAATCCCGCTCTCGCCGCACGTCCGATGAAACAGCCTCATCAGGCGATGTCCCTCCGGGCTGCCCACCACGTACTGATTCCCGTAGGCTCGGATGCAGCGTTCCTTCGGTCCGGGAAAATGCCGGTCAAGCTGCGCATAAAAATACCCCCATTTCCCTCCCGCAGCGTCAGCCCCATCCCAAAGCAGAGCACCCGAGGTATAAATTCATCCCATTTTTTGAGGGCAAAATTCCCTTCGCCGTCACAACATGCATGCACATTCCTGACTCGTGAAAAGTAACAAACTTTCCTCCTTGAAAACGCTTCATTTCATTGTCCGCAGCACGCGATTATGCTATAATCAAGCCAAAAAAGGAAGATCACCATTCACGAAAGGAATCAAACAGATATGAAACCTGCAGCCATTTTTCAGCCCGGCATGCTTTTACAACGGGAATTGCCCGTAAGCATTTGGGGCAGCGGAGCGCCCGGAGAACGCATCAAAATCACCATACAGGGGAAGGAGGCCTCAGCCTCCGTAAAAGAGGACGGCACATGGCAGCTGCGCCTGCCCCCATTAGAAGTATCCCCTTCGGAGACTATGACGATCCGAAGCGGACAGGCGTGCATCCGGCTCGAAAATATTGCCGTAGGAGAAGTCTTTATCGCCGCAGGCCAGTCCAACATGGAATTTTGGATGCGCTATGAAGCGCACTACCGCCAGATGCTTGCAGACTGTGAAAACCCGCATATCCGGTTTTATGACATGCCAAAGCTGGCATACGACGGTCAGGAAACGGATTTTGACTACCACAACGTGGGCGTCTGGCGCCAGGCCACCAAAACGGATTTGGAATACTTCTCCTCCGCAGGCTATTACTTTGCAAGAAAGCTGGAACAGGATCTGTCCGTCCCGGTGGGCATCATCGGATGTAACTGGGGCGGCACAAAATCCCTCACATGGATGACAGAAGCACACGCCCGCGAAATCCAGAAGGAGCAGACCGCACATTTTGAAAACCTGCTGGGTGCGCAAAGCTACGGAGATTTTTGCAGGGCGGCCGGAGCAGACCCTAAGAACAACACCGGAAACAGCAGCTGGGATCCCTTCAAGGAATTTATACTCCCCCGAACGCCCTCACCGGAGGAGGTAGCGGAGTTTTACCGCAAAAACGGACATGACGAAGTGTCAGCCGCAAACCCGAAGGACGCCCCGGGCGCGCTCTATTCCCATATGGTGCTGCGCCTTGCGCCCTATACCGTGCGCGGCGTTCTCTGGTATCAGGGAGAAAGTGACGACGAGATAGACGGCGCCCGGGAAAAATACAAATCGGCGCTGGATACGATCAAAAACGACTGGCGGGACGCATGGAGCAGCCCAGCACTTCCGTTTTTCATCGTGCAGCTTCCGGGCTTTCGCTCCTGGCTTGACTGCGTAAACCGGGGCTATGCCGTAATCCGGGAATGCCAGCAAAAATCTGCGGACGAGGACGAGAACGCCTATCTGTGCTCCATCTCCGATGTCGGAGAGGAATTTGACATTCACCCGAAAAACAAGCTGGCAGTTGGAACGCGGCTTGCGCTGCTGGCCGAAAAATATGTATTTCATATGGATATTCTTGCGGATGCGCCCCGCCTGCAGGAGGTAAAACGAACGGGAAACCGGATAACCTTATCCTTTGCAAACGCACAGGGCGGACTGACCGCAGGTAAAAGCATAAACGCACTTTACGTGATGGAGAAAAGCAATCCGATCGATTACGAGGCAGCGCTCTCCGGCAGCGAGCTGCTCCTGACGCTTTGCGAATATGTACCAGGAAAGCTCACGATCAAATTTGCACGGGATGCCTGGTATCAGGTGAATCTCTGCAATCAGGCAGGCATTCCCGCAATCCCGTTTGAAGTGTCCTGCGGCGACGGCGAACAAAAGCGTTTTCCGGTGTGCTAAGTGGTCTGCTCTTTAAAAAAATCCGCCCAGCTGCGATCCGCCGAAAAAGAGCAGGGAAGCCTTTTCCCTGCTCTTAGCATCAGACGTACATCATTTCTGCCGAACTGCCACATACCGATCATGAGGCATATCCACACCACGATAATGCTTGATCCAGTGATCCGCAGCCGTCATACCGTTTCTGATCGCCACATTTTGAGACGCCGTGTTCGTATCTCTGATAATAGAACAAACCTCCCTGGCATCTAACGTCTCAAAGGCATATTTCTTACACGCCCCGGCTGCTTCTGCGGCATACCCCTTATGCCAGTGACTCCGGCAAAAGAGATAACCAATCTCAAGCACCTCCCTGTCCTTCCAGGGCTGCATGGTAAGCCCGCACTGTCCGATCATCTCCCCGGTCTCCCTGAGCACAACCGCCCACAGGCCAAAGCCCCATGCTTCATAATTGGAAATCTGCCGATCCAGCCACTCCTGAACCTCTGCGGCATGAAACGCCCCTTCATAGGCATACATGGTCTCCTCATCCTGCAAGATGCTGCACAATGTGTCAAAATCGGACTGCTCCATTTCCCGCAAATATAACCGTTCCGTTTCAAGTATCATCCTTCACCTCCGCAAAACAAAGCTTGAAGCCGGGACATACCCGCAGTCATCCGGACCTGCCGGGCGCATGCCCGCCCCGGCAAAATCCCGGTGCCCGGCCATACGGCTACTCCTTGATAAACCGGCTGTCCCCCACAGGTATTCCATCCGTATCGGACACATACCGCTCCACCCTCATGTGCAGATCATACTTCTCCCGAAGCTGTGTGATCCTTCCCATCATGGGCGAAGCATGATGTCTGTCAATTGCCTCCTGGTTCTCCCAGCCGTCAATGAGCAGCACCGTTTCCGGGTCAGCCATAGGAAAGAAATAATCGTAGCGCAGATTGCCCGCCTCCCTGCGAATCTCACCGGCAGTCCCGCTGCGCTCCATCTCCTCTGCAAACTTCCGTGCATTGCCGTTTTTGCCTGTGTAATAAATATTTATCGTTATGCTCATATGGTTCCCTCCTGTATCATTCAGGCAGCGCCCGCCCGCTCTCCTTGCGGGCACGTCGTCCGACGCCCCCAGTGCCATGTCAATCCGTTTCTCCCGCAGCAAGTGCGCGGCCCGGTCTGAAAAACCCTCACAGCAGGCCAAGCTCCTTAAGCGCGTATGCGATCCCGTCGTCGTCAATGTCCCGGGTCACAAAATTGGCCCGCTCCTTCAAGTCGTCGATAGCATTTCCCATGGCAACCCCGACCTGTGCGTACTCCAGCATATCCAGGTCGTTGGCTCCGTCGCCAAACGCGGCGGTATCCTCCCGTGCAATCCCCGCATACTCGATAAACTTTTGTATGCCGAGCGCTTTGTTGACTCCCCGAAAGCTGATCTCGCCATCCTCATCCGTGCGGCGGCCAAAGCTTAAATCAGTCACGTCACACCAGTTAGCAAGGCGCGTCCGGATTTCATTCAGCGGTATCTGAGACTCAAAGAAATTGAATTTCTGAATGTCCGGACGCGTCTCCAGACGCTCTGCAACCTGCATATTGGCGATAAGCTGATCCGTCATGGCCTTATCCGCACTTTTTGCCAAAAACCGGTTCGCAATCCGCTGCCTGCAATTCTCATTCACCACAAGCCCGCTTTTTGCCTGTGCCGCATAGGCTGCATGGGCTTCATCCAAAAGGGCGCACGTTTCCAGAATCGATTCCTTATCCATATAGTGCTCATAGACTATCTGCTGCCCGCACTCCACATAAGCCCCGGTCGCCGCAATAATCCCGTCAAAGCCAATGCCTAACAGCCATGGATAAATCTGGCACGCCGAACGGCCGCTGCATATGACGATGAGATGACCGTTCCTCTGCACCTGTTCCAGCGCGCGTTTCGCAGAATCCGGCATCCGTCCCCGAAAGTTTACCAAGGTCCCGTCAATGTCAAAAAATAACGCCTTTCTCATACTGTTTCCTCTCCCCTTTTCCATGTGAATCCCTGCGCCCAAACCGGGCAGCGCGCATTCCCGCCCGTCTGCGGGGAATGCAAACTGCGCAGCAGCAGATTTCCCATTTGCATTCCTGCGCATAGAAATGCCGCACCGGAGGTTTGAACCCGTGGTCCTTAGCTCCGATGCGACATATTTCATGTTCCAAAGCAGCCCTGCAGCCTTTTCAGCCGTCATACACAGCCCGGCCGTATTAGTCTCCTCACTGCTGCACAGCTTTCTTTATTCTACAACTCTGCGCCGTTTGTTGCAATCACATTTTTATACCATTCAAAGGATTTTTTCTTTCTGCGGGCCAGGCTGCCGGTTCCGTCATCGTATTTTTCCACATAGATAAAGCCGTACCGCTTTGCCATCTCGCCCGTGGAAGCACTGACCAGATCGATGCAGCCCCAGGGTGTGTAGCCCATGAGATCCACGCCGTCAGCTACCGCCTCGCGCATCTGCTCAATATGTGTCCGCAGATAATCAATCCGGTAATCGTCATTGATGCTGCCGTCCTCTTCCAGCTTATCGTAAGCGCCCAGACCGTTCTCCACCACCATCAGAGGAATCTGATAGCGGGAATAAATCTCGTTGAGCGTATAGCGCAGTCCCTTCGGGTCAATCTGCCAGCCCCAGTCACTGGACTCCAGATAAGGATTTTTCAGCCCGCCCATCAGGTTGCCGCTGGTGGCATCCGCATCCGCCTTCTTCGCAACACAATTGCTCATATAATAGCTGAAGGTGTAGAAGTCAACGACGCCCTCCTTCAAAATCTCCGCATCGCCGTCCTCCATTTTGACGGAAATACCATGCTCCTCAAAATAGCGCTGTGCATAGTACGGATAAGCGCCCCGCACCTGCACGTCCGAACAGAACCAGTTCATCATCTGCATCTGCTTCTGGGCTTCCAGTATATCGTCCGGATTGCACGTATAGGGATACATCGTAGCAAACAGGCTCATATTCCCCATGCGAAACTGCGGATATTTTTCATGTGCCAGCTTCACCGCCAGGGCGCTTGCCACAAACTGGTGATGCAGGCCCTGGAAGCGCTCCTGGGGCTTATCCGGCGCATTCATAACCACGCCGCTGTAGCCCTTTATGGTTCCAAGGGATAAAACGCTTCCGGCAGCCATCGTGCCGCAGTTGATCTCGTTGAAGGTCAGCCAGTATTTCACCTTATCCTTGTAGCGCTCAAAGATTGCCTCGCAGTATTTCAGATAGGCATCGATGCACGCCCGGCCCTCCCAGCCGTTGTACTTCTCGATCAGCCCGTAGGGCATCTCGTAATGGGAGATTGTAACCAGCGGCTCGATATTGTACTTATTGCACTCGTCAAATACCCTGTCATAAAACGCCAGTCCCGCCTCGTTTGGCTCATCCTCCATACCTGTAGGGAAAATCCGCGTCCAGGCGATTGACAGACGGAAGGTCTTGAAGCCCATCTCCGCGAACAGGGCAATGTCCTCCTTGTAATGGTGATAGAAATCAATCGCCTCATGGCTCGGGTAAAGCGTCCCCTCCTCGAACACCGGCGTAATCCGCTTGGGGTTCGTATGGGAGCCGTTTGTGCACACATCGGAAACGGACACACCCTTTCCGTCCACATCCCATGCACCCTCAAACTGGTTGGCGGCAGTTGCTCCGCCCCAAAGAAAATCCTCACGAAATGTTTTCATTTTTTTCACCGTTCCTTTCCAGATCATCGGTTATGCCATTTTTTCGTCGATACAAATTCAGGAAAGATCCTCCCCCTGCGTCCGGATCACCTTCTGATACCAGTAGAAGGAATCCTTGCGGCTGCGCTCCAGGCTGCCGTTCCCCACGTCGTCGCGGTCCACATACACAAACCCGTAGCGCTTCTTCATCTCGCCCGTCCCGGCAGAAACCAGATCGACACAGCCCCACATCGTGTAGCCCATCAAATCCACGCCATCCAGGTTGATGGCATCGTCCATAGACTGAATATTCTGCCGCAGATAGCTGATCCGGTAATCGTCATGAACGCTCCCGTCCGCCTCCTTCTTATCATCCCAGCCGATTCCGTTCTCCACAATCCAGAGCGGCTTTTTGTACCGGTCATACAGCGTATTGAGCGCCAGCCGCAGACATGCGGGATCGGTCGCCCAGCCCCAGGCGTTTGTCTCCAAATACGGGTTTTTCACGCCCATCACGAAGTTTCCGCCCGCACCTTCCACGTCCTCATGGGTCGTCTGTGTGGAGGAGCCGTAGCAGGAGAAGCTCAGGAAATCCGCCGGATACGCTTCTAACAGCGCAAAATCCTCCGGCTCCGTCTCGAGCCTTATGCCCTTCCTCTCATATTCCTTCAGCTTGTAGGCCGGGTATTTCCCTCCGGTCTGCACATCCGCATAGAAAAGCGTTTTATGCTCCACCTCCATCACATAAAGCTGGTCCGCCGGGTCGCAGGTCAGCGCGTACGTGGGCTGATAGGCAAGCATCTGCCCCACCAGTATCTCGGGGCTGATCTCGTGTGCGGCCTTCACTGCCAGCGCGCTTGCCACAAACTGGTTGTGAGCGCCCTGTGCCTTTGCCTGGGGCGTGTTTTCCATCATCCCACCCGCCATAAACGGGCTCATATCCATCATGTTAATCTCGTTAAAGGTCAGCCAGTATTTTACCTTTCCGTTGTAGCGCGCAAATACGGTTTTCGCATACGTCTCAAAAAAACCGATGAGCTTACGGTTTGCCCAGCCGCCGTATGCGGTCACAAGATTGATGGGCGTCTCATAGTGGGAAAGGGTTACTAACGGCTCAATCCCGTACTTTTTGCACTCATCAAACACGGCGTCATAAAAGGCAAGCCCCTTCTCATTGGGAGCCGCGTCGTCCCCGTTCGGGAAAATGCGCGCCCAGTTCATGCTTAGCCGAAACGTCTTGAATCCCATCTCCCCCATAAGGGCGATATCTTCCTTATAATGATGGTAAAAGTCCGTCGCGCCATGGCTGGGATAGTAATCATCCTCAAGGACAGCCGGAACCGCGCCCTCCGGAAATACCATCTCACAGCCAAAGCCCATGCCGGTCCTGCCCGTCTCCCCGGTTTTTAAGTTTTTCCACGTAATCATACGGGGAACCGTGTGGGAGCCTGCCGTGATCACATCCGCCGTGTTCAGCCCTTTCCCGTCCTCGTCGTATGCGCCTTCATACTGATTTGCGGCAGTCGCGCCGCCCCATAAAAAATTTTTCGGAAATGCCATGTTACCCTCCTGCATCAGTTTTATAAAATCGTAATCGCCGTGTCACCGTGGGAAATCTGCTTTGCATCCGTAGGAATCACATCCGCGTAATCATCCGTATTTGTAATGATCATCGGGGTCACCGTGGAATAGCCATGGGTTTTTATGTAATCAATATCAAACTCCAGGAGCAGGTCACCCTTTTTCACCTTTGCCCCCTGTGCTGCCTTCGGCGTAAAACCCTTACCGTCCAGTTTCACCGTATCCATTCCCACATGTATCAAAACCTCCGTACCGTCATCGCTAAGCAGCCCGATTGCATGGCCCGTAGGGAAGAAGGTGCTGATCTCGCCGTCAACGGGGGCGTAAATCTTTCCCTCCTTCGGAACAATTGCAAGTCCCTTTCCCAGCGCACCGGAAGAAAATGCCTCATCTTCCACCTCGGAAAGTGCCTTTACCTCGCCGCTGACAGGCGCCGCAATGCTTCCGCCCTGCTTCGCCAAAGGAGCAGCCGCAGGTGCTGCGCTTTGCTTCTTTGCCGCATCCTTATAGAAAATCATCTCAGAAGCAAAGCCTGCCACGACACCGACAATTGAAACAACGATAGAAATCATCATTCCGGACGCATCATTTGTCTGGGTGTTAATGTAAGCCGTGTAACCGAACACGCCAAGACCCGCCATCGTGTAGCTCGTAACTCCAAGCGCCATCAGAACGCCGCCGCAAACCGCGGAAATCGCGCAGGCGCGGATGAAGGGTGTCTTCTTCGGGAGCAAAAGACCGTAAATGGACGGCTCCGTAACGCCTGCCAGGGCAGAAATTGCCGCCGGAGGGCAGAGGGTCTTCAGCTTCTTATCCTTTGTTTTCAGCATAATGGCAAAAACGGAGCCTACCAGTATGAAGGAATGTGCGAAGGAGCCGGTCAGAATCGTGCTGTAGCCTATCGTTGACATATCGTTGATCGCAAGCGGCACAAGCGCCCAGTGCAGACCGAACATAACAAGCACCATCCACAGACCGCCGACCACAACGCCCAGAAGGATGGGGCTGAAGCTTGCGATACCTGCAAACGCAGCGCTCAAACCGGTGGAAACCAGCGAGGTTACCGGCCCGATGATCCAGAAGGTCAGACAGATCGTGACAAAGCAGGTAACCAGCGGAACCGCAAACATTTTAATCGTATCCGGCATATGCTTTTTAATCTTCTTCTCAAACCATGCCGCAAACGCAACCGCCACGATAATGGGCATAACGCTGCTGGAATAATCGCCCGACGGCGGCATGCTCACCGGTATTCCAAAGAGATGTGATACATCCATGCCGCTGCTGCCCAGCACATAGGGATAAAGCAGCGCACAGCCGATGATCATACCTTCCATCTCGGGAAGCTTAAACCGCTTTGCCGCCGTGTAGCCCAAAATTACCGGCAGGAAATAGAATGCCGCATCGCCCAGGGAGTACAGAATATTATAGGTTCCCCCTGCGCCGTCCAAAACGCCGATTGCCACAAACAGTGCCAGAAAGCCCTTGATGATACCGCAGGCACAAAGCACACCCAAAAACGGTGTAAATACACCGGTTACAATGCTGACAAATGCGTTGAAGGGGTTCATCTTCTCCTTCGGACCATCCTCCGCATCGTCCCTCGGCGCTTCTGCGATGCTTTCCAGATGTCCCACCGAGATCACCGTATCATACACGTCCGCTACGTGGTTCCCGATGACAACCATATACTGGCCACCGCTCTGGATGACCGTAACGATACCGTCTGTCTCCTTCAAAATATCCGTGTTTGCTTTCGACTCATCCTTGAGCTTGAACCTGAGTCTCGTAATACAATGAGTAAGGCCTGCAATGTTCGATTTGCCACCTACATTTTGGATTATAATTCTTGCTAATCCGTCATACTTACTTGCCATGTTGGTTCCTCCATTCTATAGATGTTTTATTCTAAAATGCATGCCGCCTGCTCCGGGCATTTTCCGCATGGGCTTTTTTCCTGCCGGCATGGAAAATAAGCTCATACGGCACATTTTATTCAGAACAACAATCCGGATACGTTTTCCTCACGCTTCTGCCTCAGCCTCCGCGCCGGTTTCCTTTATGACCCGCGATATATGTACGGTTAAGTACATCATTTCCTCGTCCGTCACTTCCGTATCGGTCTTTTCCTCCATATATTTTTTGATCTTTTTCGCACACTCGTAGCTTTTCGGCGCCTTTTTCCGATACAGCTCATACAGCTCCAGCTCCTCTGTCGGGTAGCACTGCTGCTTTAACGTGCGTTGTATAAAAAACTTTAAATGTGTCACAAACCGCTCATAAGAAAGGCTTTCCTCATCCAAATCTACCTGGAACGTATAGCGGACAATATTTAAAAGATCCTTGATCATGCCCGGCACGCTCAGCGTCCGGGACAGATTTCCGTCCATCTCCGCATTCACAATATGCAGTGCGATAAACCCCGCCTCGTCCGCAGAGAGCGTCACGCCCTCCCGCTCTTTTAACAGCTCCACTGCCTTTAAGCCCACCTCGTACTCCCTGCTGTAAAACCGCTTGATCTCCCACAGCAGCGCATTCTGGAACGTGATGTTCTTGCGATAGCGCTCGATTGCAAAATGCAGATGGTCCGTAAGTGTAATATAAATATTTTTGTTCAGCTCCTTGCCGAGTATCTTCGTGGCCTCCCTCACGATTTCATCCGTATAGGATACGTATTCATAAGGTATTTCCTCCACCAGCTTTTCAAACTGGCTCCTCGACGGCTCCGAAAGACGGAAGATTTTTTCCACCTTCGCTTCATCGATCAGATCTCCGTTATGCTTCTGAAAACCAATTCCCTTTCCCAAAACAATAATTTCGCGATTCCCCTCATCCAGAGCGCTGACTACATTATTGTTCATGATTTTTGCAATTTTCATCTTCACTCCTAATCGTC
>CAJUSH010000063.1 GCA_910589045.1 uncultured Eubacterium sp. | reverse complement strand
CCCCCTGACCGATAAAAATCTGGTCAACAATGTTATAAAGCGCGTTGACCACCATGGAAATAATGCTTAACGAGCTGGGGACAAAGCTCCTGCACCGCACCACCCGGATGGTTACCCTTACCCCTGCCGGGATCAGCTTTCTGGAAGACGCAAAAAATGTTATGGGAAGGCTGGATGTGGCCCGGAAAAAAATACAGCGCCACCAGCATACGAATATACAGGTTTTAACCATCGGCTGCCAGAACGAAGCCAATCTGGACCTGCTCTGCAAAATACTGAAAAACTGCCGGGAACAGATGCCGCAGCTTTATCCGGCTTTGAAGATAATCCCTCACAGGTCTATTTTAAATCTCTTTTATCAGGAT
Source organism: uncultured Eubacterium sp. (assembly GCA_910589045.1). Taxonomy (GTDB): domain Bacteria; phylum Bacillota; class Clostridia; order Lachnospirales; family Lachnospiraceae; genus W0P33-017. The sequence goes on along the minus strand of CAJUSH010000063.1, from coordinate 11,089 downwards.
GAACTGGATCTGTTGTTTGGCTTTCAGGATGATATTCCCATAAAGAACGATACCATCTACAAGGAATTATTCCAGATACCTTTGTGCTGTATCGTTCCCGCCGCACATCCTTATGCTGCCAGGTCAGAACTTGCCAGAGAGGAACTGTATTTAGAGAATATCGTTGTCTGCAACTCCTATGCAATCCCTTCCAAAGTTGCGGAAATGCAGCATCAGATCTCACAGCATATGCCGCCGGAATCCACCTGTATGTGTGAAAACCTTCAGGTACTCCTTACACTTGTTAGGGCCGGCTACGGCTGCTCTGTCCTGCCGCAGATGAATTTTATAAACTCGGATATCCGTGCAATTCCTTTAACAGGCAGTGAACCTTTGTCCTATGGCGTCTTTTCTAAGAATAGCTCCCAAAGCCCTCTTCTGAAAAAATTTATTTCCATCGTGACAAAAACTTCCTGCAGTTGACTAATTTTATCTCACCCCAACGGAAAAAAATAAGGTATATTCCATATACCGCATCTCCCTTCTGCCCTTCTTCAGCGTATACCGCGCTTTTGCCGGGCAGCAGTTCCTTATTTTCCTAAAATACCATTTCAACTTTTTACTTTTATCTCCGTCCCATCCCGAAACGTAAATCGAATATCTTCCTTATTAAAAACCGTAACAAAATCAACCAGGCTGTACCACTGCTCTTCATCAAACTCCGTGACCACGCCACCCTGCCGTTCCAGCCCGGCAAGGAACCTTTCGACCGCTTCCCTTTTCGCCTGCTTTGCTTCCGGCTCCCCCGTGCAAAACAGCTGTCCTGTGATGGCCCGGAAGTTATCGGCGATCTCGTCTGTTTCCGTGGTCAGCATATTGACCGCCTTTCTAAAAAGCCCCCTGATCGTCTCCTCATCCAGATGCGGTGTGCCGCACTTCTCCCCGCCGTCAAATTTGTGGTTACACTGCCAGATCACCCGGCGATATTTATCGTTGGAATGCCACACCTTTGGGCCGTACCAGCCCCCGCAGTCGCCGCATTTGATTTTGCCGGAAAAAATGCCCGCACTGCTCTGCCGGCTGCCCTTGGTCCGTCGGGCAGCCATCTGCTTTTGCACCTCGTCAAATACGGCCGGCTCTATGATGGCATCGTGGTTATGCTCCACATAATACTGCGGAACCTCGCCCTCGTTTATCTTTTTCTTTTTGGAAAGGAAATCCACCGTGTAGACCTTCTGCAGCAGCGCATCCCCCTTGTATTTTTCGTTCGTGAGGATGCTGCGGACCGTGCTTCCGTGCCACGTTTCCTTGCCGCCCGGAGTCGGGATTTTTTCCTCCGTCAGCACGTTTGCGATGGCAAACGGCGAGCGCCCCTGCAGCAACATCCCGTAAATCCGCCGGACAACCGCCGCCTGCGCTTCGTTTATGACAAGGTTCCCGTCCGCTCCCCGGTCATAGCCAAGGAAACGCTTAAACGGAACCGTGACCTTGCCGTCTGCAAACCGCTTCCGCTGCCCCCATGTGACGTTCTCCGAAATGGAACGGCTCTCCTCCTGTGCCAGAGAGGACATGATCGTCAGGAGCAGCTCGCCCTTGCTGTCAAAGGTCCAGATATTTTCCTTTTCAAAATAGCACTCCACCCTGTGCTCCTTCAGCTTTCGAATGGTCGTCAGGCTGTCCACCGTGTTCCGCGCGAAGCGGCTCACCGACTTTGTGATGATCAGGTCAATGCGGCCGTTCAGGGCATCCGCCACCATTTTGTTAAAACCTTCGCGCTTTGTCGTGGAAGTCGCACTGATCCCTTCATCCGTATATACAGAAACGAACTCCCAATCCTCACGCCCCTTTATATAGTTCGTGTAATAATCCACCTGCGCCTCGTAGCTGGTCTGCTGTTCCTCATGGTCGGTGCTGACACGGGCATAGCCTGCCACTTTCCGCTTTTTTCCGTTGTTGACTGACGCCGCTGTATATCTGCTTACAGTAGCAGGTATCGTAATCACCTTTGCCATCGCACTTTCCTCCCGTCACAAATATCGATTTCCAGGCCGCACTGCAGTTACAGCAGGGGTTTTCCGGACAGCAATGTACCTAAGACCGGCCGGTATTTTTTAAGCAAGGCCGTATCAATTTCCGCATATTCCTCCTCTGAAAGAATGCCTTTTTTCAGCATGGATTTCGCCACAGAACGGGACATCAGATAAAGCCGCTCGGCCTGAAACTGCTCCTTACGCACCTTCATCACCGCCTTTGAACCGGCTCCTGACATAGCATCCGTGGGAGCAGTATTTCCGTTTGGAATTTCCATATGCGGTGAACGGCTTCCCGCAGCCTGCGCAGGTAAACGCATAGACCGCCCGCTGTTTGATTTTCTCCGGATGCGCATGCCACCACTTTACCCTGCACACATCACAGCAGAACACGCGGGGCTTCATCCCTTCCGTCTGCTGCAGGGGCCTGCCGCACTCCCTGCAGCCGGTCGCCTGCGTGTTTGCAGCCGCCGCCAGTTTTCCTGCCAGCCCGTTTCGCCTGCAGAAGCTCTTGACCGTATCTTTAGAAACCCCGACGTTATGTGCAACCGCCGTATAGCCGCAGCCTTCTTTCCGAAGGCGTATGACCTGCTGCTTCTGTTCCTCCGTCATGGAAAGCACCTCCTTACAATACGAAGCTTCAAAGGGCTTTTTGATGAGATTTTTAATATTTCAGAAAGCCTTCCATGACATCTTATGAAATACCGGCTTGTCACTATGCCCCGGCCGTTTTTGTGTTCAAACCTTTCGCTTTTTCTTTGGGAGGGTTCAAATGTTCTAAAACAGAGGGTTCAGATTTTTGTGGAGGGGTTCATCCAAAAGCACCTCTCCATCTGCACCACAGCCCCGCTGAAAAAAAATGGCACCTGACACGGCTCTTATACCGTCAGATGCCTTTCTTTCTGCAGTTTTCTCAATTTTCTGCCCTGTTCGTTGTATCAATGAAGCGGTTTTCACTTCTACATATCCGTCTACCAAGATCCATTGATTTTCCTCTATAACATTGATCGCGGCCTCTTTCTGATTCACGATCGATGTCGCCTGATTCACATCATCCGTGCTGACTCTGCAATAATATACCGCTCTTGGTTTTTGATCCATCATTCATTTTCTCCGACCATATTTTTAATCAAATAACCCCGCTGTATTTTACGAACACTGCTTTAAAATAAGCCTTACCGCTTCGTGATATTCGCTCACCGTAATCTTGTTTTGCTCCAATAACTTTTTGAATACAAATAATAAATCCTCTTTCAAGCAATGAACTCCCGGTCTGTATCAGTTTTAATATATGCAGCCGATCCGCCCGCGTTACTCCTGAAGCTCCGGGGCAGAGCCATAATCTCTGTTTGCACAACCAACGATTCAAGCTCGACTGGGTGATTTTGTCAATTTTAATCCTGTGCATCATCGCGATGCTACTCTACTTTCTCCTGGGACGGCTGGAAAAGCGGTTCGTGCGGGAGTAGGTCCGCGTTTTACCCGCAGCCGCTTAGCTCATATTCATATGAAAATAAAAAGCCGATGTGCCGAAACGAAATCATCCCTGGCAGCAAAAAAACTGTCAGGGATGATCTTATGATTCCTCTTTTTCTTTTTCCGGTGCAAAACCGTTTCTTACCGCGCTTTCCTCCACAAGACGAATCGTCTCCTCAGAAGGGTTTGAAATCACCGCGGACGTCACCACATCGCAAAGAGGCTCCGCGCTCACACGCGCCACCGCCGAGGTGACTGCTGCCACATCACCGCTCATAAAAACCGTTGCGTGTCCGCCGCATTTCGTGTCCCAGGTCCGAAACTCCACGTCTGCTGTCTTTAACATCTGGTCTACCACCAAAACCGCATTTGCACTTCCGAGCACCTCTACCAACCCAAACGCACCATATGTCATACTCTATCCTCTCTTCCCGTAACTGTCCGAAACCCTTTTTGTGCCGGTTTTCCATCGGTGCCCGCACAAAGCACACCACCAATTTGTTCCGAACAAGCTATATCCATGCTTCTATTTGTAAATGGTCATGGCCATCGCGATCTCCGTATCCGCTGCCGGAGATGCGATCACATGATGCGCCGTCACCGTCCCGTGCTTTTCCCCCGCCGCGATGGCAGCCTCCATCGCCGCACGCACATCGGAGATGCGCCCTCTCATTTTCACACAGGCCCCGCTCTTCAACCGGTTCCGCTCCACGCTCTGAATGCGCACATCCGCCGCCTTTGCCGCCGCATCCAATGCCACATATGCCCCGCACAGGCTGTCCATCTCAAAAATCCCGATTCCCATTCCGTTATAGCTTTCTGCCATCATTTCCTCCTAACATAACCCTTCCCTATACCTTCTTGTGTGCTCCTGCCCGCTGCAAAATCTCCAGAGACGCAATCGACACCACATAGACGACCATCGAGACAGCCATAAGCATCACCTGATTCAGGCAAAATCCAACGATCAGATCCGCCGCCGCCACACAAATATGCAGCCAGACCGGACTGTGATCCAGCAGTACACTGATCACCACCTGAATCACCAGTATCTCGCAGACAATCTTCACATCAATCCCGCACACATTGATTCCAACCATAAGAAAAGAGACCGCTGCCGCCGCAAACAAAACGACCGCCACTGCCTGCTTCTGCGTCCTGCTTAACCCCGCAAACGCATTGATGCTCGCCTGCTCGGCCTTTTTCCGCTCGCTGCGGGCCTGCTCGGAGGAAACGACAAACTCATGAATCTCCTGAATCTCAGGCTCGGCAGACTTCTGCTTTGTCTTCGCTTCCTGTTGCTTTATATCCTTCTGATGATTGTTCGCGCCCATAATAATCGAGTCCTTTCCTTCCTTTTCTGATTGATTATAACAATTTTTTTAATGAAATACAATATTTTCGTAAAAATCTGTTGCAATATTTCAAAAGAACCGTTATAATACTAAAAGTGAGATGCGAAACCGCATCACATAAGCTGGAATGGCGCAGTCGGTAGCGCAACTGATTCGTAATCAGTAGGTCGTCGGTTCAAGTCCGATTTCCAGCTTTTTAATTTAGTAACAGTTCAGCCATCGCGTGTGAATGTGCGGGCTGAACGGTTATTTTTTTTGATAAAAACAAGAAGCGTACAGCGGCTAAAGGGAAATAAGCTCTTTACGAAGGGAGAAGATTCACTATGATGAGCGCAAAACAGCTTGCAACTATGCTGGACGATATGATGAAGGACACAAAACGCGGCAGCCTGAATTGGAAAATGCAGATCGAGACGACCGATGACCTCGACGACGACCTGAAAGAAAAATTTGAAAAGGACGGCGCCGAATGGATCGTTGACGAGTGCTTTGTGGAGTATAACTGCACCTGGCGCGGAAAAGACTTCTGCATGATCTCCTATGAGCATGTGCTCTCCCTTGGGGAGCAGACCCGCATGACCTGTCTCATCTTTCTGCCCCCGCTGGGGATGCGCTACTTTGATGTGGCAGAGCTTGCACCCTATGCGGTGGAAGCGGACGCTTATGTGAGCAGCAAGGTACATATGCTCTGGGAAATGCTCATGGAGCTTTACCGGACCAATCCCGCCCGCTGCCAGCTCACTGTCATTGATCCGCTGAATAATTAGTGCCGGATTCGTCAATCTATCCAAACATCTGCTCTGATTTTTAGTACTATTGCCGATTTCGGTATAACAAAATTCGACACATTTGCCAATTGTAATGCTATATATTTTATGCTACAGTTAATCCACACAAACATATTTTCGGTTTGTGTGGATTTTTCTTTTCATAACACAGTTATCTGTTTCACTTACCTGCTTCACATAGACAGCGTTCCCGCCCCCTCTGACCGGTAACTGCCAAGGAGGTATTTCATGAACTACAACGAATTTTCACAGACACTGCAGGCACAGCTTCTCCCCCTTTTTCCGGAAGGCACCCGCATCTCCATACAGACTGTCCCGAAAAATAACGGCATTGCAAAGGAAGCGCTTATCATCCGTGAGCCGTACACAAATCTTTCCCCCATTATTTACCCGGAGGATTATTACGGGCTTTGTGCCGACGGTATGTCCATCGATGAAATCTGCTGCATTGTCTATGATGTATTTATGGAAGCGCGGCTCAACCATCCGGTCGATGCCAGCCGCTTCACGGATTTTGAGAAGGCAAAAAAACGGCTCATCTTTCAGATCGTCAACTATGACAAAAATACGCAGCTCCTGGCGGACATTCCCCATATCCGCTTTCTGGATCTCGCCGTCATCTTCTGCTGCCTCATTCCCATGGAAAACGGCAGAGATTCCACCGCCCTTATCCACTGGGAGCATTTAAGGCTCTGGGACGCCACCTTTGAGACCGTAAAAAAACAGGCCTTCGACAATACGCCGCGCCTGCTGCCCGCATACATTCAGCCCGTTGCCGATGCAATTCACGACCTTGTGGCACTAAATCCCTCGCTCAACCGGCTGCTCCCCGATTCCTTCGGGCAGATGTCCTCCTCCTTATATGTACTGACGAATGAGACGCAGGTCTGCGGCGCAGCCTGCATGCTCTATCCGTCGCTTTTACAGGAGTTTTCAGAGAGACTCGGCGCGGATCTCTACGTCCTGCCCAGCAGCATTCATGAGGTTTTGCTTCTCCCCACAAAAGAACGCGATTCCGACGAACGCCTCTCTGCCCTCGTGCATGCTGTCAACCATGAACAGCTTCCACCGTCCCAGCTGCTCTCCGACTCCATATATTTTTATTCACGGGAAAAGGCCGCGCTCCTTTTATAACAGGCGTTCATAGACCTTTTCATACTCTCTCGCTGACTTTTTCCACGAGAAATCAAGACGCATATCCCGTCTGGCCATCTCGTTCCATGACGCTCTGTCATCGTAATAAATATGCATCGCGTAGTAGATCGTCCTGAGCATTTCCTGCGCATGAAAGTTTGCGAAGGAAAATCCGGTTCCCGTGTGATCATATTCATTGTAAGGCAAAACGGTATCCTTCAGCCCTCCCGTCTCACGAACGATCGGCAGCGTACCGTAACAAAAGCTCATAAGCTGACTCAGCCCACATGGCTCAAAGAGCGAGGGCATGAGAAACGCGTCGGACGACGCATAGATCCGATGCGCCATCTGCTCCGAATAATAAATATTTGCCGACAGCTTTTCCGGATACTTTTCCGCAAAGCCGCGGAGCATATTGACATAGCGCTCCTCCCCGGTGCCAAGCACCACCAGCTGCACCCGCGCATTTGCCAGCAGCTCATCCAGCACGCAGGCGATCAGATCAAAGCCCTTCTGATCCGTAATGCGCGTAACCATTCCGATCAGGATCGTATCCGCGTCCTCGGTAAGGTTCAGCTCACGCTGCAATGCGGTCTTGTTGGCCGCCTTTCCCTCCTCCATATCGGCAATACCGAAATTATGCACGAGATACATATCATGATTCGGGTCGTAGTCTGCGCTGTCCACGCCATTGATAATGCCGTAGAGACTGTTCTTTCGCGCATAAAGCAGGCCGTCCAGGCTCTCGCCGCCCTCCTGCGTCATGATCTCCAACGCATAGGTAGGACTGACGGTCGTCAGCGCATCCGCATAGACGATACCGCCCTTTAAGAAATTCGCTTCCCCATAGGATTCCAGCTTATCCGGCGTAAAATAGGAATCCGGCAGTCCGGTGAGATTTTTGATCGCATCCATCAGCCAACGGCCCTGAAAACGCAAATTGTGAATCGTCAGGACGGTTTTTGTCCGGCGCAGCAGGGGATAGTCCTGCGCAAACGCCTTCAAAAATACCGGAACCATCGCAGTCTGCCAGTCATGACAGTGAATCACGTCCGGCACAAAGTCAATCATGTCCACCGCTGCCAGCGCCGCCTTGGAAAAATAGGCAAATTTTTCAATGTCTTCATGGAGCTGGTTATAGGGCTGGGGACCGGCAAAATAGTATTCGTTGTCCACAAAATAGTAATGAATTCCCCCTTCAACCGTCTCTAAAATGCCAACATACTGGTTTCTCCATCCAAGGGACACATAAAAATGCGAGTGGAACCGAAGCTTACGCTTCCAGTTCTCGTCCATGCAGGCATATTTTGGAAGAATGATGCGCACGTCGTATTCCTGCCGGTCAATATAGCGCACCAGGGAACCGGTCACATCCGCAAGCCCTCCGGTCTTGATAAATGGGATTGCCTCTGAAGCCACAAATAAAATCTTTTTCATGCTTTTCTCCTGTGTACTGTATTTCCATAACTATAATAACAGTATACACCATTCATCGCTTATATTCCAGACGGATTTTATCTGCAATGAGTGCAATAAACTCGGAATTTGTAGGCTTTCCCTTTCCATTGTTGATCGTATAGCCGAAAAGCTCATCGATCGTGTCCATTTTTCCGCGATTCCATGCAACTTCAATGGCATGGCGGATAGCACGTTCCACACGGCTCGGTGTCGTCTGAAATTTTTTTGCGATCGTCGGATACAAAATTTTCGTGATGGAGCCGAGCATCTCGATATCCTCCACTGACATCATAATGGCCTCGCGCAAATACTGATATCCTTTAATATGTGCCGGAACACCAATCTCGTGAATAATATCCGTCACGTCCGCCTCCAGATCATGTGCAACCGGATCCGGCACCTTCTCGTATGCACTGGTCGCGCGCACCTCACCGATACGCCGGTTCCGGTTGTCCCTCAGGCGCTTAATGTGCCGAATAACTACGTCGTTTTCAAAGGGCTTCATGATAAAATAATCGGCGCCTTTATGAAAAGCGTCCTCGGTAATGCTCTCCTGCCCCACCGCACTGATGATAATGACCGCAGGCTTCTTTTTTAAGCTGTGGTCCTTGCTCATCTTCTCCAATACACTTAATCCGTCAAGCTTCGGCATCACAATGTCTAAAAGCATCACATCCGGCTGTTTATTTTTGATCAGCTCGTATGCCTCTACGCCATCTTTCGCGGTTCCCACCACCTCTAACTCGGCATCCTTCGCCACTATATCTCCAAGTAATCTCAACATTTTCTCGTTATCGTCTGCGATTGCTACATTGAATTTGTCCATTCTTGTCCCTCCTTAACGAACTAACGCTATTATAAGAGGTGACTTCGAAGCAATCTGTCAATTTATGTCGGTAACGGAAAGTATTTTTTCTGAAAGTAATGCTCCGGTCAGATCCGGCGCTGCTCATTCGCACCAGAAGGTTTACTGTCCCAATCCATAAGTGCTTGGAAATACCGCTCAAATTACAGGCTTCCCGCAGTAAGGAACTGCTTCAGATACTCTATCGCCGCCCTGTCATGTCTTTTTGAAAATCCATGCCCGCCGCCATCTATAGGATAAAACGATACAACCCTCGGTTCATCTTTCTTTCCTTTATTCTCTAAATATCGTTCATATGCACGTTTTGAATATTCAATGTCCACAATGCTGTCCTTCGTACCATGCACAATCAAAACATCCCCTGAAAAATCCTGTATTTCCTGATAGGGATCCAGCCCTATCACATCTTTTACATAACATTTTCCCAGCTTCATCGGCCCACAGCGGATCAGGTCAGGAATATTGTCCGGATCAAATTTTGCGAACATCATTTTTCCTGCCCTTGCATCGTCAGGAATGCAAAGGGCCGGATAAAACAAAACTAATTTCGATATTTGATCATGCAGCCTTGCGGCCGCAATTGCTGATACAAATCCACCCTGACTGCACCCCATTAAAACGATTTCGTCCGGATTGACATATTCCCTGCTTTGTACGTAATGAATAACCGCCTCTAAATCCTGCACTTCTGTCAGAACGGACATTTCCGTTGTGCTGCCGTCGCTTTTCCCGTTTATGACACACCCTCCACAAAAATCGAAGCAGTATGAGACATATCCCATTTCCGCCATAGCTTTCGCATACGGGCGGACGGTATCCTGAAAAGCCATAAAGCCGTGACTTACAATAGCGGCTGGCCGACAGCCTCCTTCCTGCCTGTACTCTGTTCCCCTGATCGTAAGGTTATTTCTCCGACATGCAAAAGTCCTCCTGATAATTTTTGCTTTTCCTTTGCTGGTAGGGCCAGCCATTTGATCCATCATCCTTTTCACTCTCTTTCCAGTTTTCGCTGACTGAGCAAAGCCGGCACTCCTTGTTTTGACTTTCAATGATTCATGCAAGCATTGCCTTCTTTGATTCTCTGCCATACATTCCCGCCATCAGAATTATATCTCAATCCCCTGCTGATTTCCAGTCTGATCTGCCTGTTCCACATCACAGATGTATAAATAGTGATCTCCTGTTTCGTGAAATTCCTTCCGGCTGCATACATGCGCAACACGGCTGCGGACAGGAGCCTTCATGGCCGCCCGCTATCTTCCATTTGTTCCGGGCACACATACGCTCCTCATCCATGACCGACATAGGTTCCTCCTCACCTGCGGCCGTTACGGTATCGGAAAATGCATATGCATGAAACAGGAACAGGGCAAACAGGAACCGCTAAAGGCTGAAAATGCCTTAGAATGGTTTTCCTATCAAAATCAAGAAAGGAAATGAACACTATGGATTTCATATTGAAAACAACAAATCTTAGCAGGAATTTTGGGAAACGTTCTGCTGTAACGGATGTATCAATCCATGTACGGGAAAAAAGTGTTTACGGACTATTAGGTCCGAACGGGGCAGGAAAATCTACAATCCTAAAGATGATAACAGGTATGCTCCGTCCAACATCCGGCACGATTGAATTTTCAAACCATGCATGGAGCAGACAGGATTTAAAGCATATTGGGGCTTTGATAGAAAGTCCCCCTTTATATGAAAATCTGACGGCATTTGAAAATTTAAAAGTAAGGACTCTTTTGTCAGGTTTACCAGATCAGCGAATAAATGATGTATTGGAAATCGCAGATTTGCAAGATACAGGAAAGAAAAGGGCCGGGCAATTCTCAATGGGAATGAAACAGCGGTTGGGGATTGCAATAGCATTGCTGAATTATCCATCCTTGTTAATTCTGGATGAGCCGACCAACGGATTAGACCCGATTGATATCGGAGAATTGCGGAACTTAATCCGTTCATTTCCACAGCAAGGGATAACCGTTATATTATCAAGTCATA
>CAJUSH010000062.1:0-12336 GCA_910589045.1 uncultured Eubacterium sp. | reverse complement strand
AGCAGAGGACTGAAAATCCTCGTGTCTCTGGTTCGATTCCGGAACTGGGCATTTGCTATGAAAAAGAAACACTGCGTATCAATGTCGATACTGTGTTTCTTTTTTTATGCGGTATATATCGGTGTTACAAAATTTGCATTTTTGCACGTTATCGTATATAATATATAAAATATACTGTCATGTGCGTTTTAATTTGAGGGAGAGTGGATATGGATCAAATATTAAGTTTCTTGACACAATTTGGTTTTGCCGCGATGTGGATGCTGTTTGTCATTTCATTTTTAGTTGTGGAGCTGCTTACAATCGGATTGACGACGATCTGGCTGGCAGGAGGCGCGGCGGTGGCGTTTATTTTGGCGACTGCCGGAGCAAATTTCTGGTGTCAGCTGGCAGGATTTTTTATCGTATCCTTCGTGCTGATATATTTTACGAGACCGTGGGCGTTAAAGCATTTTAACCCGCGTCGTACGAAAACAAACAGTGAGGGACTGATCGGAGAGATCGTAAAAATTACAGGCCGTGTCAACAATCGTGCCGCTAAGGGAACTGCGCTCGCAAAAGGGCAGGAATGGAGCGCCAGAGCGGTTTCCGACGATCTGATCATCGAGGAGGACACTTTGGTAAAGGTTGTAAAAATTGAGGGCGTGAAGCTGATCGTGGAGCCGGTAAAAACGGATCAGCAGCAGCGGTGAGGGTGCCGGTATACCTGATCCGTCACGGGCAGACAGCCGGAAACCTGGAGCGCCGCTATGTAGGCGTTACGGACGAGCCTTTGTGTGAGAATGGCATAGAGGAGCTGCAGGCGTGCAGAGCGCGCTTAGAGGAACGGCTTTTCAGGGATGGCGCTGCGATGCCGCGACAGATTTATGTCAGCCCCATGCTGCGGTGCAGGCAGACTGCGACGCAGCTGTTTCCGGATGCGAGACAGCATGTCGCAGAGGATTTTCGAGAGCTGGACTTCGGGGACTTTGAGTATAAAAACTATGCCGAGCTTGCAGGAGATGCGCGTTATCAGGCATATATTGACAGCGGCGGCATTGCGGATTTTCCGGGGGCAGAAACACGGGCACATTTCCAGAATCGGGTAAAGGCTGCATTTAAACAATGTGCGGTACATATTTTTGATAGTCTTGAGGCTTCTGTGGCAGACAGGTCAGAGAAGCCTTCTGTTTTTTGTGTACATGGCGGAACGATCATGGCAATATTGGATGCATACGGTGTGCCGCATCAGGATTATTTTGCCTGGCAGACACCGAATGCCTCCGGCTTTCGTGCTGTACTTGAGATGGAGCATCACGATATTTTTTTAAAGCACATAGAAAAGCTCTGGTGACTGCAAAATAAGATCAGATAAAATTTTTTTGTGCAAAAAAGAATGTTACGGGAATTTATAGGAAAAATAAAAGCAGGAGCAGTTTTGTTCTGTTCCTCATTCGATTCTTATTCTATTTTATTTGATTCAACGGAGCGCAAAAACAGTTGATGCAGGGTATGCGCTGACAGGAGAGGGCAATGCTGTTAAGTACGGAAAACGGCGAGAAGCTGTTATGTGAGGAAACGGGAACAGAGGGTCTGCGGGTGTGCCGCGTATTTGGGAGTGTGGATACGCTTCTTTTGCCAAAGGAGGCAGAGGGCAGAAAAATTGTGTGTATCGGTGCGTATTGCTTTGCACAAAAAAGCTGTCTGCCGCCCGCTCTGGCGAGGGAAGCGGCAGCTGCGGGGCTGGGTGACGGGACACAGCCGTCGGACGGAGTGCTCCGCCCGCTAAACGGGAACTATCTGCGGGAGGTGGTGCTGCCGGACACGGTGACGTGTCTGGAGGCCTATGCATTTTATAATTGCAGAAAGCTGGAGCGCTTGACGGTGGGTGCAGCGCTCACAGAAATCAACAGTGACGCGTTTATGAACTGCCGGTCACTGCACATGCTTCGTCTGCGCGCCCGGGCCGGTGAGACGACGGGACTTCCCTTTTTGCTGAATCAGCTGACGGCGGAGCTGAGCGTAGCGTTTATCGGAGACGGGGAGCAGAAGGTGTGCCTGCTCTATCCGGAGTATTCGGAGAGCTATGAGGAGATTGGCCCCGCACATATTTTCAGCCTGCATGTGGAGGGTGAAGGCTACCGCGCCCGCAAGCAGTTTGTGAACGGGCGGCTGGATTTTGGCGGATATGATCAGGTGTTTGAGAAGGCATCCAACGAGGAGCAGTTTCTGACGCTGATGAAGATGGCGCTGTACCGCCTGGAGTATCCCTTTGAGCTGTCAGAGGCCGCTAAGGGCCGTTATCAGGCATATATCGCTGCGCATGAGACGAAGGTACTAGAGCAGCTGGTACGGGCCGAGGACGAGGCGACGCTGGCGTTTTTATGTGCAAAGCCCGTGATCTCTGACGAGGCGATACAGGCGGCGGTCATACAGGCGGTTTCACAGGGCTGGACGCGGGGGGTTGGAGGAATCATCCGTTGGAGAAATCCGTCGGCTGCGGCTGGAGAGGCTAACGGCATATTGCAATGACCGTGAATATAAACGTGGTTACGTATCCGGGCCAGACAGAGTCTGTTCCGGGAAAGTGAGAGTGTCTGCTGCGTACCCGGCAGGGCATGCCAGGGCGTGCCTTTGGCCGGCTCTGCCCGAAAACGAACGAAATATGGCACCGGCTGTCTAAAGGATGATAACGGTGTATGGGGAAACGCTACGTACAGCACATGGTACAAACAGGAGGAGCAAGATGCACCCAGAGACCCAGACCGAGTGGGAAATCCGCATGTTCGGTAAAATAATTTCATATTTGCGGGACGAGCTGTGCATTGACTTTCCGTATCTGGAGCGTGCACTTTCGGCGCTGAGCCCGGAGGGAAAAGAGGATATCAATGCGTTTGCCACCGAGGGCATCCATCTGTATTTTCCGCCGGCGCATTACCTGCGGGTGTTCGACGAGAACGAGCTGTTTTTGCGCAGGGCATATCTGCATACGGTTCTGCACTGTCTCTATGCACATCCGTGGCAGTGTGGAAGCCGGGAGGAAAAACGGTGGAATACAGCGTGTGACATTGCGATTGAATATATTATAGATGGATTTAACAAACAGACTACACGCCGATTATTAAGCTGGCTGCGTCAGCAATTTTATAAAAAGATGCAGGAAAGGGATGTTATTTCCGCGGCGGGCATCTATGAGCTTTTGTCGGATGAGCCGCCGGAGCGTTTTTTGCGGCTCTCGCAGGAATTTTATGTGGACGATCACGGTCTTTGGGGCAAAAAGGACGGAAGCATGCCAGCTCCAAGCCCTAAAAACACATCAGAGGATACACAGAAAAAGTGGCAGAAGATCGCACGACAGACGCAGTTTCGCAAGGAGAAGAGCGACGAAAAGCAGGAGCAGGCCGTGGCTGCCATGCAGGAACAGATAGCGGCTCAAAAAAGACGGCGCAGCTATGCTGATTTTTTGAAGAAATTTGCCGCTTTTCATGAGCAAATGCGGTGTGATATGGACACTTTTGATCTGACATATTATACCTACGGGCTGCGTATCTACGGCAGACTGCCGCTCATTGAGCCCCTGGAGACCCGCGAGGAGCGGCGTATACAGGAATTTGTCATAGCGGTGGACACGAGCTACTCCACGAGCGGAGAGCTGGTGCGCAGCTTTTTACAGGAGACGCTTCATATTTTGCTGGAGGAGCATGCGTTTTTTTCGACGGCGAGGGTGCATCTAATCCAGTGCGATGAGAAGGTTCAGGAGGATATCGTGATCCGGGACGCAGAGCAGGCGGAAAGGCTTTTGCAGACGTTTGCAATCAGGGGCGGCGGAGGCACGGACTTTCGGCCCGTATTTACCTATGTGGAGGAGCTGCGCGCAAGGGGAGAGCTGAAGCGTCTTGGCGGGCTGCTTTATTTTACTGACGGGAACGGTATCTATCCAAAAAAGAAGCCGGATTATCCGTGCGCGTTTCTGTATATGGGGGCGTATGACGAGGAAGTGGTCCCGGCATGGGCGATTCGTCGCAGGCTCGATGAGCAGAGCCTGGGAGAGGAATATAAAATTCGATGAGCGTTTTCAGGAGGCGGGCGATTGCGCGCGGGGAAACGATCGTCTATCGTATAGGAGGCAGCTACAATGAATATTGCACAGGCAAAGGAAGAGATCAGGCACACCGTGGAGGTCTATCTGAAAAAGGATGAAAACGGCGTCTATCGGATTCCCGCAATCCGGCAGCGTCCGATCCTGCTGATGGGGCCGCCGGGTATCGGAAAGACGCAAATTATGGAGCAAATTGCCGCGGAATGCGATGTGGGGCTGATTGTTTATACAATTACGCACCATACCAGGCAAAGCGCGGTGGGCTTGCCGATGATTACGGAGGAATGCTTTGCAGGTGAAGCCTGCTCTGTTACGGAATACACGATGAGCGAGATTATTGCAAGTATTTACCGGTGTATCCGTGATGAGGGAAAGAAGGAGGGGATTCTTTTTATCGATGAGATCAACTGCGTTTCGGAGACGCTGACACCTGCCATGCTGCAGTTTTTGCAGTGCAAGACCTTCGGCAACCGCGCCGTGCCGCCGGGCTGGGTGATCGTGACTGCCGGAAATCCGCCGGAATACAATAAATCCGTTCGGGATTTTGATATGGTGACGCTTGACCGGGTGCGTCTCATAGAAGTAGAAGCAGAGCTGGATGTATGGATGAAATATGCCGCGGAAAGGCATATATACGGGGTGATTTTAAGCTATCTTCAAATCCGGCCCAAAAACTTTTACCGGGTGGAAACGGACGTGGACGGACTGCGCTTTGTCACCGCGCGGGGCTGGGAGGATCTGGGCGTGCTCATGCAGCTCTACGAGGAGCTTGGCATTCCCGTGACGGAGGAGGTTATCGGAGAGTATGTGCGTCTGCCGGAGGTCGCGGAGGATTTCTTTGCATATTATGAGCTGTACCGCAAATATAAGGACGATTACGGAATCACTGAGATTCTCCAGGGCGAGGCACCGCCTGCTGTCTATGAACGGCTGATGCGGGCAGGCTTTGACGAGCGGCTCTCCGTAGTCAACCTGCTTTTGGACGCGTTAAAGGAGTCGTTTGTGGAATTGTTTGCAACCAGGCGCTTTACGGATACACCGCAGAGCGATGCGGCGGCGCGTGCCCTCGGGAATGCCTTTGATTTTCTGGAGGATGCCTTCGGGGCGGACGGCTCACAGGAAATGCTGTTATTTGTTACGGGGCTTACCATGTGCAGGGAGGCGGCGGTTTTCCTGGCAATGAATCCGCAGCCAAAATATATGAAATACAATGAGGAGCTTTTAAGCGGCGGCCGAAGGAGCAGGCTGCTGCAGGAATTACATCGGGATGAAACATGAAAAAAAGGAGTGTTTGAGAGATGGATATAGGGATTATTTTCGGACAGATGCTGGTGCTGCTTGCTATGATGCTGCTGGGTGCCTTCGTCTATAAAAAGAACTGGATCGGTAAGGAGGGCGAGGGCAATATATCAAAGCTGGTGGTAAATGTCCTCAATCCCTTTCTGGTGGTGAGCGGCGTGCTGGGGGACACGGATGCCATTAGCCAGGATAAGATTCTCGGCAATCTGCAGCTGGTGGTGCTTTATTACGTGATTGCCATCGTGTTCGGCGTCCTGCTGGCATGGGCGCTGCATCCGCCGAAAAATTTAAGGAGTATTTACACGCTGATGGCGACCTTCTCGAATCTGGGCTTTATGGGGATTCCGGTCGCCCGGAGCCTTTACGGGAGTGAGGGTGTTGTATATGTGTCATTTTACATTCTGATCTACAATGTGATCGTTTATACTTACGGGATGTCGCTGGCGCGCCGTGCCGCGCGGGAGAAAAACGGCGCAGACAGCGCGCAGAAGGCGGACATTGCCACTTCGCTGAAGCGCATCATCAATCCGGGCGTCGTAGCGGCACTTCTTGCGCTTGTTATTTTTGCGGCCGGGATCAAAATACCGGACCCGGCGGTTTCGCTTTGTAATTATATGGGTGATGCGACGATTCCGCTGTCGATGATGATGATCGGCGTTTCCATTGCAAAGGCGGATCTGCTCAGCTACTTAAAGGATGTACGTATGTATGTGTTTATCCTGCTTCGTATGGTGGCGCTCCCGATCATAATAGCGGTGGCGATGCGGGGCATGGGCTTTGATTCGGTTGTGTTCGGTGTGTTTATTATCGAGCTTGCAATGCCAATCGGCAGCATTATCGGGCTGTTTGCAAAGGAGTGCGGGGCGGATGACGCATACTGCATGAAGGGCACGGTGCTCAGTACGCTTGCGTCGATTTTTACGATACCGATCGTTGGACTGTTTTTATAGCGGCAGCCGTATCGCTGGAACATAAATGTTTTATACGCGCGGCAGATCAGACGACAGAGGAGATATGAAATGAAATTTCACACAGAAAATGAGATCGGGACATTTGATTTTCACGAGTCCTTCGTGGAGGAGCTGCGACTTGGAACAGATTCCTTTTACATGCTTTTGGATAACGTGAAGATCTTAGAAACGAACAGCAAAAACCGTGATGTGCGCACGATGCGCACAAACGGTCTTGAACTTCGGATCAAGGATGCGCAGGTTTTCTCCGTTATTGAGGAGGGCTGTAAAATTTATAATGCCGACGGTGTGCTTTTGCGGGAGGTGCCTGACCGCACCGTTTCACCGTCAGAGTATTTCGAGCTTTGCAGGGTAATGGAGGGCGCGTCCGTCTATGGGCTGAAAAAGAACGGGGATGTGTATGAGGCTGCACTTGACGGCGAGGAGCATGCGTACACGCTTCAGGTGAAGGGAAGCGGGGATTTTGAAGACTGGAACCGCTTTCTGCATGTTGAAGAGGTTTAATGCATCTGCCTGGAAAATCGATTCCTTTATTTTGAGGTGTCTGTGAATAGGAACTGTTATTTTGCAGATAATAGAAGCACACACAGAGTAAATGGAGGAAAAACAAGCATGAAAGCAACAGGCATTGTTAGAAGAATAGACGATTTGGGGCGGGTGGTTGTGCCGAAGGAGATTCGGCGTACCTTACGGATCCGGGAAGGGGACCCGCTGGAAATTTTTACCGACCGGGAGGGCGAGATCATCCTGAAAAAATATTCTCCGATCGGAGAGCTGAGCCAGTTTTCCAGCCAGTACGCCGAGGCGATGGCGCAGACAACCGGTCATCTGGTGTGTATCACTGACCGGGATCATATCATTGCTGCCTCCGGGACTGGGAAAAAGGAGTTTGAGGGCAAGCCGATCAGCCGTGAGCTTGACGAGCTGATGGAGGACCGGGGAACACTGGTGGCAAGCAGAGATGAAAACAATTTTATCAAAATTACGCTGGATGACCGCGGAGAATACGTCACCCAGGCAATCAGTACGATTATCTGTGAGGGAGACGCCATCGGTGCGGTCATTCTCTATGATAAAAATGAGAAGAACCGCATGGGAGAGACGGAAAACCAGCTTGTGCTTATCGCTGCCGGATTTTTGGGCAAGCAGATGGAGCAGTGACCGCAAAAAAACATGAAGCATTATGAGCCGCGCCTTCGTCGGGCAAGTCCGGCGGAGGCCGGTGATCGAATTGCCGGCCTGGGACGCAGGCGCGGGCGCAGCGCTTTGTCCGTTACGTTTTTTTCCGCGACCAGTAACGGACAGCCTAGACATGAAAATTCGCCTCGCGAAATCCAGGCTGCTATCTGAAGCATGTTTTCCCACAGCCCCGCAGTATATGTGTGGCTCGGGTGTAAAAAGCAGCTTTGCTACATAAATTTTTCATAAAGAGATTCTTTCATCTTTCATTTTCCGGGATAAATCAGTATAATAAATAAGGTTAGAGGTAAAACAACGTAAGGAAGGAAAAAAGAAGAAAGAGAGGATTTTTTATGGAAAACACGTATGTGGCGGATGAAAAACGCTACGGGCAGATGACGTACAGCCATGTGGGGGCAAGCGGCTTGAAGTTCCCGGCTGTTTCATTGGGCTTCTGGCATAATTTCGGTGAGCGCGACGACTACCGGAATATGCGGGCGATGTGCCGCAGGGCGTTTGACTGCGGGATTACGCAATTCGATCTGGCGAATAATTACGGGCCGGAAAACGGTGCTGCCGAGACAAATTTAGGTAAAATTCTGAAAGCGGATTTTCTGCCCTATCGGGATGAGCTGATTCTCACGACGAAGGCGGGCTATGGCATGTGGGACGGCCCTTACGGTGACTGGGGCAGTAAAAAGTATCTCGTTGCCAGCCTTGACCAGAGCCTCAGGCGGCTGGGCGTGGATTATGTGGATATTTTTTACCATCATCGGATGGACCCCGAAACACCGCTGGAGGAGACAATGGGGGCGCTGGCACAGATCGTGCGCAGCGGGAAAGCGCTCTATGCGGGCATTTCAAATTATGACCAGGCATATACAAAGCGCGCGGTTGAGATCATGGAGGAGCTGCATTGCCCGCTCATCGTGAACCAGCGGCGCTACTCGATCTTTGACCGGGGCATTGAGGAGGACGGCGTGAAGGCGTACTGCAAGGAAGCGGGGATGGGTATCATTGCATTCAGTCCGCTTGCACAGGGCCTGCTCACGGACAAGTATTTAAAGGGTATTCCAAAGGACAGCCGGATTGCACGGGATCCGCGGTTTTTGAAGGAGAGTGCGCTTACACCGGAGCGGCTCGAGCAGATCCGGGCATTGAATGACATCGCAGGAGCGCGAGGACAAACGCTGGCGCAGATGGCTTTGTCGTGGGTGCTCAAGGATGACGGTGTGTGCTCGGTGCTCATCGGTGCATCGCGGCCGGAGCAGATTACGGAGAACGCATTTGTGGCGCAGAAATCCGAATTTTCTGCGGAGGAGCTTGAAAAAATTGACGAAATCACAAAATTATAAAAATTATATGAAGATTTAAGAAGTTATGGCGAAGAATAAAAAAAAGAAAAATACGAAGCTGAAGGTGCTTTTTGTCTCGCAGCTTTTGCTGCTGACGCTCATTATCGGCGTGCTTGCCTTCTATTTTGTCGGCGGCTACGGCAAAAAGGTGAAGGCGCTTCAGGAGGATGCGATCGCGCTGGTCAACGGCTCTACGGAAGAGACGTTCCGGGCGTCGCAGACGAGCGTGGTTTACGACGTGAACAAAAAAGAGATATCCGTTGTAAAGGGCGAGAAAGACAGCTATTATCTGACCTATGATAACATCCCCGAGGGTGTGAAAGCGGCAATTGTCAGCATTGAGGACAAGAAGTTTTTTAAGCATCGGGGCGTTGATTTGAAGGCGATTATGCGTGCGGCGGTCGCGATGGTGAAAAATCAGAAGATCACCCAGGGCGGCAGCACCATCACTCAGCAGCTCGCCCGTACCGTGTTCCTCTCCAATGAGCGGACATGGGAGCGCAAGATCGAGGAATTGTTTATTGCGGTGGGGCTCGAGCGGCGCTATGAGAAGGAGCAGCTTCTGGAATTTTACCTGAACAACATCTATTTCGGCAACGGCTACTATGGGATTGAGGCGGCGGCGAGAGGATATTTCAGCTGCGGTGTGGATGAGCTTACGCTTGCGGAGCAGGCGCTTTTGTGCGGTATTCCCAATAACCCCACGGTCTATGACCCGGTGGAGAATCTTCAGAATGCGGTTGCCCGGCGTGACCGTATTTTAAAGCAGATGTACGACGACGGGAAAATCATGCGGGAGACGTACGAGGAGGAAACATCGAGAGAGGTCACGTTAAAGCGCCCGAAGCGGAAGAAAAATGATTATGTAGAGACGTATACCTACTATTGTGCGACCCGCGCTCTTATGGAACAGCAGGGCTTCGAGTTTCGCACCGAATTTCAGGACGAGGCTGACCGGGAGGAGTATGAGCAGAGCTATGACGAGCTGTATGCGGACTGCCAGAAATCACTTTTTACCAGCGGCTACCGGATTTATACGTCAATTGACCTGAAGGTGCAGAAGAAGCTGCAAAAATCAATCGACGACGGTCTGACGCAGTTTGACGAGAAGACAGAGGACGGTATTTATAAGCTCCAGTCCTCCGGGGTGTGCATTGACAATGAGACCGGACATGTGACTGCGATTGTGGGCGGCAGAAGCCAGGACTTTAACGGCTACACGTTAAACCGTGCCTATCAGAGCTTCCGTCAGCCGGGCAGCTCGGTGAAGCCGATTCTTGTGTATACGCCGCAGCTTGGGCGAGGCTATACGCCGGATTCCATTGTGAATGATCAGCCCTTTGAGGGAGGTCCCTCCAATTCCAGCGGAAGGTATTCCGGTGAGATCACGCTGCGCTATGCGGTGGAGCAGTCGAAAAACACGATTGCCTGGAAGCTTTTGGAGGAACTGACACCGGCGGCCGGCCTGGATTATTTGAAAAAGATGAACTTTGCGAAGCTGGACGCGCGCGACGAGGTGCCTGCCGTGTCACTGGGCGGCTTTACCTACGGTATGTCGGCGGTGGAGATGGCAAGCAGCTATGCGGCGATTGAAAATGACGGTGCGTTCCGCGCGCCGACGTGTATTGAGCGCATCGAGGATGCCGACGGAAACGTGCTCTATGAGACTGAGGATGAGCCGGTTCAGGTGTACGATCAGAATGCTTCACGGATGATGACGAACATTTTAGAGGGCGTTATGAAGGCAGGAACCGCGCGGGGACTGGATTTGGGCGCGATGCCCTCGGCAGGCAAGACCGGAACGACAAATGACCACAAGGACGGGTGGTTCTGCGGATTTACCCGCTATTATACGACTGCGATCTGGGTCGGGTACGATACGCCCAGGGAGATGAAGGACCTTTCCGGCTCCACGTATCCGGGGCATATCTGGCAGGATTTTATGAAAAAGCTGCATGAAGGCCTTGAGCCGAAGGAATTTATGCCGTATGTCAATTATGAGGACAGTGTTCACGTTGCAGAGCCGGAACCGGAGCCTGAGCCTGAGCCGGAACCGGAACCGGAGCCGGAGGAGCCCGAGGAACCGGACGAGCCGATTGACCTTCCGGGAGAGATCGATCAGCCTCAGGAGCCGCAGGAGCCTGTTACGCCGGAACCGGAACCGGACGAGCCGGATGTACCGGAGCTGCCTGAGGAACCGGACGAGTCGGATGAGCCGGACGACGGAGACGATGACGACGGCGAGGGTGAAGTGATCATTGTGTATTAAAAAAGTATAAGAAATATAAAAAACGGAGGAGGATCAAAAATGAAGCAATACGGATTTGGCGTGGATATCGGCGGAACGACGATTAAGCTTGGTTTGTTTCGCACAGACGGAGAGCTGCTTGACAAGTGGGAGATCCCGACCCGCAGGGAGAACAACGGTGCCGGGGTACTGCCGGATGTGGCAGAAGCGATCCGTGCAAAGCAAACGGAGCATGGAATCGACGATTCGGATATACAGGGCGTGGGCGTAGGGGTGCCAGGCCCCGTGACACCGGAGGGGGTCGTGTGCAAATGCGTCAACCTGGGCTGGGGGATTTTCAACGTCGAAGAAACGCTCTCCGACCTGACCGGGTATCCGGTCCGGGCCGGAAACGACGCTAACGTGGCAGCTCTGGGTGAGATGTGGCAGGGTGCCGGAGTCGGCACGAAAAACATGGTGATGGTGACGCTCGGAACCGGCGTGGGCGGCGGAGTGATCGTCGACGGCCGTGTTGTGGCGGGTGCCACCGGAGCCGGCGGTGAGATCGGGCACATCTCCATGAACGACGAGGAGGAGCTGGTGTGCGGCTGCGGAAAGCGGGGCTGCCTGGAGCAGTATGCGTCGGCAACCGGTGTCGTGACGCTGACAAAGCGGGCACTGGCAGCCTCCGACGAGCCGAGCAGCCTGCGGGAATTAAAGGAAGTGACGGCAAAGGATACGTTTGACGCGGCAAAGGCAGGAGACGCGCTGGCGTGCGCGGTGGTGGAGCAGTTTGGTGAAATTCTCGGAAAGGGTCTCGCGAAGGTGGCGTGTGTCGTGAATCCGGAGGTGTTCGTCATCGGAGGCGGTGTTTCCAGGGCGGGAACGATGATTCTGGATGTCGTGGGAAAATATTTTATGTCAAATACGTTCCACGCCTGCTTCGATACAAAATTTAAGCTGGCGGAGCTTGGCAATGATGCGGGCATATACGGATGCGTGCAGATGATTTTATAAGTGTGTAAAATCGGAGCAGAGCTAACGTCCGAATAAAATAAATTTAAAAAATTTGAAAAAATACTGGACAAAATGTAAAATCCATGCTATTATAATCTTCGCTGTGGTGCATATGCACGGCAGCGAAGATGGCAGGATGATTCAGAATCCGCACATTCGATGCGTGGCTCAGCTTGGTAGAGCGCTGCGTTCGGGACGCAGAGGTCGCAG
>CAJUSH010000061.1 GCA_910589045.1 uncultured Eubacterium sp. | reverse complement strand
CATGTTCTTACGGACTGCGCAGTAAATGCGCAGTCCTGCCCCGTGAAAAGTAACAGATTGTGCACTGCCGCAGCCCGTTTTTTTCAGGAATCGCATGTCTCCGATACAATAAAAGAATCCCCCAAATCAGCTGTTCTAACCGATTCGGGGGATTTCCGTATCAAAATAACCGCCGCAAAGGCCTGTGAAGCATATCCGCGGCCTGTATGAAACATAGGATGCAAAGCGTGCTGTGCCGGTGCACTACGACTTTTTCCTTGCAAACGTCAGCTTGATCTTCTGTTTTGCACCGTAAGGCAGCACATATTTGAGCTTATCCTCACTCTTGCGCATCACGGAGCACTCGGGATGATCCCGGTGCAGCCGGATCGCGTCAAATTCACACTTTGTCGTACAGATGCCGCAGCCCACACAGCGGTTCGCGTCCACGATCGTCGCGCCGCAGCCAAGGCAACGCGCCGTCTCCGCCTTAACCTGCTCCTCCGTGAAGGAGCGTGCCGCATCCCGGAAGGACCGCTTTGCATCGATCCGGTCATTCCGCCCGGGAATCTGGCGGCTGGAATTGTCGTAGCTCTCGATGGTGAGATCCTCCTTGTTCAGCTCACGATAAGAGAGCTGGTTGCGCCCGATTGTAAGCGACGAGTGCGGCTGCACATAGCGATGAATGGAGGTCGCACCCTCCTTTCCGGCCGCGATGGCGTCGATGGCAAATTTCGGCCCGGTGTAGACGTCGCCTCCCACGAAAATATCCGGCTGCGCCGTCTGGTAGGTTTTCGCATCTGCAACCGCACCATTTCCGCGTCCCAATTCCACCTGGGAGCCCTCCAGCAGTCCGCCCCACACAATGCTCTGTCCGACGGATAAAAATACATGCCTGCACGATACGGTTTTCGTGTCATTCTCGTCATATTTCGGGCAGAATCTGCCCTGGGCATCCTTGACGGAGACGCACCGCTTCAAGACGATGCCGCACACCCTGCCCTCCTCGGTCAGAATCTCCTTCGGGCCCCAGCCGTAGTCGATGGTAATGCCCTCCTCCCTGGCCTCCGCAACCTCCTCATTGGATGCGGGCATCTCGCCGCGGCTCTCCAGACAGTACATAGTCACGCTGACATCCCCGCAGCGCACGCTGTTGCGCGCAACGTCAATCGCCACGTTGCCGCCGCCAATCACAACCACATCACCCTCCAGCGGGAAGGCTTCCTTCGCGTTGACCTCCCGCAGAAAATCAACGGCAGTCATAACACCCTGCGCATCCTCGCCGGGCACCCCGGCCTTCCGTCCGCCCTGACAGCCGATGGCAACATAGAATG
This sequence comes from uncultured Eubacterium sp., assembly GCA_910589045.1. Classification (GTDB taxonomy): domain Bacteria; phylum Bacillota; class Clostridia; order Lachnospirales; family Lachnospiraceae; genus W0P33-017. The sequence continues at coordinate 11,669 of CAJUSH010000061.1, read as the reverse complement.
CCTGGTAGCCCCGGGCACGCAGCTCGTCTAAGGTAACATCCTTTCCGACCTCTACGCCGGTCCGGATCTCAACGCCCATCTGCTCGATCACGTCAATCTCCGCCTGTACCACGTCCTTTTCCAGCTTAAACGAGGGAATACCGTACACAAGCATACCGCCGCACCGCTCGTTTTTCTCAAAAACAGTGGGCCGGTAGCCCTTCTGTGCCAGATAAAAGGCACAGGAAAGTCCGGCGGGGCCTCCGCCGATAATGGCGATCTTTGTATTTGCAAAGAACTGATCGTCCAGGGAAGGGATGACCTTCTTCGGTATGTATCGGTTTTCCGCATTCAGATCCTGCATTGCGATAAACTTTTTCACCTCATCGATGGCAATCGCCTCGTCGATGGTCCCTCTCGTGCAGGCATCCTCACAGCGGCGGTTGCAGATGTGTCCGCAGATTGCCGGGAGCGGATTATTCTTCTTGATGAGCGCCAGCGCATCCCGGTATCTGCCCTGCGCGGCAAGCTTTAAGTAGCCCTGCACCGCAATGTGCGCGGGACAGGCCGTTTTACAGGGTGCGGTTCCGCTCTCGTGCGTCTCGATGCGGTTCTTGTCGCGGTAATCCTCCGTCCACATATGCGGGCCCCAGGGCACCTCGGAGGGAAGCGGCTGCTTCGGATATGTCACCTTTGAGCCGTCCTTCTTACACAGCTTCTGGCCCAGCTTTAGGGCGCCCGCCGGGCAGTGCTCCACGCAGCGTCCGCACGCAACGCAGTTGTCCTCCGTGACATGCGCCACATAAGCGGAGCGGGACATGTTCGGCGTGTTGAAAAGCTGTGACGTGCGCAGTGCATAGCACACGTTGACGTTGCAGTTGCAGATCGCAAAAATCTTGTCAGCGCCGTCAATGTTCGTGATCTGATGCACGAAGCCGTTCTCCTCGCCCTTTTGCAGGATTTCAAGCGCTTCCTCCCTGGTGATGTAGCGGCCGCCCTTTCCGGTCTCCACCACATAATCCGCCATATCCCCTACCGCGATGCACCAGCCCTCCGGGTCGTCCCCGCAGCCCTCGTCATACGTCTTGCGGGAGCGGCGGCACGAGCAGGGGCTTGCCGCGTATTTTCCGTCGTATTTGTTCAGCCAGTGGGAAATGTGCTCCACGGATGCCGTGTTGTTCTCCAGCTCGATGGCTTTTTCCACGGGAATGACATGCATGCCGATCCCCGCGCCGCCAGGCGGCACCATCGGTGTCACCTTCTCCAGCGGGATACGGCTCATGCGCTCAAAGAAGCGGCCCATCTCGGGGTGCTCCTCCAAAATTTTTGCATTCATATTTGTAAACTCCGCACTTCCCGGGACAAACATGGGAAGCACCCACTGCTTCTCGTGCTGCGGGTTTTCCCAGTTGTACTCCAGCAGTCCGGTATAGGACATCTCCGCCAGCTGCTTTTCCAGATATGCCTCGTCCTTTCCGGTCAGCTTCACCATATCCGCCATGGTGCGGGGTGTGCGCTTTTTCATGAGGATCGCAATCTCCGCCTGCTCATCCGTACAGATCGGCTCTAATCCGATGTACTCCGGGGAATCCTTTGTAATTTTCTCTTTTCCCAGAACAACGGGAATGCGATCCGTAATCAGCTTTGCCAGCCGCGCCACCGGCTCGCGAAAGGGTTTTTCCGGGTTGGGGTTGGGGAATAACGGGTCTGCCATAGTCTTTCTCCTTTTTATTGTATTTTCCGGACGTTCAGCCGTCCACTACGATCTCCTTGATCTCTGTCTCGTTGCCCTGCACAAGATAGGTCCGCTCACTCTGACAGCAGGGACAGGTCCTGCCGTGAGCCACCGTTTCGTATTTCTCGCCGCAGTCCTCACAGTAGGTGATCGCCGGGATCGTCTCGATCTCCAGCGTACAGTCTGCAAGCATCGGCCTGCGCTTCGCATTCCATTTCCAGCAGTCCTCCAGATAGTCATTGATGATCATCGACACCTCACCGATCTGAAGCACCACCTTATTCACATGTGATGCCTGATTTTCCGCGGCAATCCGTTCCACGCTGTCCGCTATATAAAAAACAACTCCCAGCTCGTGCATAACGTTCCTCGCTTCAACTATGTTTCCATAAAAATATTCGCCCAAAGCCGGCCTCCCATTAGACCGGCTTCAGACACTTCCATCTTAACATGAATAGCCGCTAAAAGATAGCGAAATTCTTTCAATTTTTACATTTCGATGCAATTGACAAAAGCACCGCAAAAAAAGCGGTGCCCCATCAAAGTCCCTATGTAAGAAACGCCGTCCCGCAGGATTTTCTGCCCGCAGCGGGACGCATTTGCTATTGTGTGTACTCCTGCAGCGCCGAGATCTCGCGCATGATCTCTCCCATCGCCTCCTCGAAATCCGTCACAAGTGTCACGTTCTTTTCGGAAGCCCTGCACGCCTCCTGCGAGCTTGCGCTGATCTGCTCGCTCGTGGCGGATAAGGTCCCGACGCTGTCCACGATCGCATTGTTCGACTGCATGAGATGCTCCATCTGCCCGTTGACCGAATCCACATTGCCCGTCAGCTGAATAACGCTGCTCGTGATCTCGTCGAAGCGGCTGCTCGCCTCCCCTGCGACGGCTGCCTCCTTGTTGGAAAGGCGGACACTGTGCTCCACCTTCTCCGTCACGGTCTGCGCCTCCTTTGCAAGTTCCTCCAAAAGACCCGATATATTCTCCGTCTCCTGTCTGGTCTGCTCCGCAAGCCCGCGGATCTCCTCCGCGACCACCGTAAAGCCCCGTCCCTGATCTCCCGCGCGTGCCGCCTCGATGCTGGCATTCAGCGCCAGCAGATTTGTCTGGCTGGATATTCCCAAAATAATGTCCGTGATGCCCCGGACCTCATCGGATTTCTTTTTGAGCTGCTCCGCAGACTGCTGCATTTCACCGCCGTCCCGGATCGTCTCCTGCACATAGCGGAAGAGCTTTCCCATAGCCTCGGTGCCGGCGCCTAGTGCCTCCTTCGTCTGCTCCGTCAGGCGCACCATCTCCGCCGCCTGGTTATGGGTATCCGTGATGATCTCCTGTATATCCGCGGTCTGCTTTGTCTGCTCCTGAATCGCATCCGCCGTGCTCTCCATGCCCCGGGACATATATTCCATAGAGCTGTTGACCGTCTTTGTCGTCTCATAGAGCTGCCCGAGATTTTCCACCATGACCTCCGCGGACAGCTCCACATTGTTGACCACATCCAGAATCTTCTGGTTCACGGACGTACTGTAGTCGGATGCGCTCGTCACACTCAGCATTGATTCCTCGAAAAACTGGTTTAAGAGCAGGCAGCCCCTCGTCACCGCCAAAAAACTCAGAACCGAAATGATCAGCTCGATCATGACAGGCTCAATCACATCCGTGACCGCCTCTGCGCCCGCAACGGTAATTGCCGCGCGGACAAAATTCACCGCCAGAAACAGGATGCCCGTCAGGCGGATCAGTTTTTTATCCAGCATCATCATGATCACCACTAAAATCGGGATCATATACGGAAAGGTGTTGGAATTAGCCGCCAGAAGCAGCATCAGAATATACACCACCCCATAGCCAATTCCCACATATTGTGCATACAAAAGCGTCTTTTTAAACCGCACATACATCACAACACCGCCGGCAAACACGAGCAGTGTCGCCGCCAGCGGCACGATGCTGATCACCGGAGCCAGTCCCGACATCGTAAGCTGTGAGAGCAGCCCGATCACCCCGAAAACCGTTGCGATGGCATGTGTAAAAAACAAAAACTGATTGGTTCTCATCAGATGCATTTCCCGAATCCGTTCCATAGCAATACCCCCGTTTTTTCGTGGCTGCCCCGTTCCGGCAGCCCTGTATTTTATGCAAGCTCGGCGATGACCTCGATCTCTGCAAGCACATTTTTCGGAAGCGCCTTTACCGCCACGCACGAGCGGGCGGGCTTCCCTGTAAAGTATGCGGCGTATACCTCGTTGAATGCGGCAAAGTCCTCCATATCTGCCAGAAAGCAGGTTGTCTTTACCACGGCGTCAAACGTAACGCCGGCCTCCTCCAAAAGTGCACCGATATTCTCACAGATGCACCTCGTCTGCTCCTCTATGGTTTCGCCTATCACCGCCCCGCTCACCGGGTCAAGCGGGATCTGTCCTGAAAAAAATACAAGCTTCCCCGCGATCTTGCCCTGTGAATACGGGCCGATGGCCGCAGGTGCTTTTGAAGCAGTAATTGTTCTCATAGTACACTCCTTATTTATTCTTGATTATATTTATGTCAATCATTCCGCAGCAAAGCGCTAATCCGAAAAGTCTACATACTGCAGCGGCCCAGCAGCTCCTCCCAGCGCCGGTCCACCTCCGCCTGGAAATCCGCGATAAGATGCTCGCTGTCGGGCCTGAACAGATGCCTGAACCGCCCCTGCTTTTTCAGGAAATCCTCGACAGGCAGCTTCTTTTTCGGCTCATAGTTCAGGATCCACTTGCCCTCCACCACCTCGAACAGCGGCCAGTAGCACGTCTCCACACCCAGCCTGCAAATATCGATAATATCCGGCGCGTCATACTTCCAGCCCCTCGGGCAGGGCGCCATGATGTTCAAAAACGCAGGGCCGGCCGTGTAGATCGCTTTCTCGGACTTCACATAGAGATCCTTTAAATTGCCGATAAATGTCGTCTGCGCCACATAGGGAATGTTGTGCGCCGCCATGATCGCCGCCAGATCCTTGCGTCCCTGGGGCTTTCCGTCGGATTTCGTGCCGCTTGGCGTCGTCGTCGTATCCGCAAACTGCGGCGTGGCGGAGCTTCGCTGGATGCCGGTGTTCATATATGCACCGTTGTCATAACAGACGTATACCAGATCGTGCCCCCGCTCCATCGCACCCGAGAGCGACTGCATACCGATATCATAGGTGCCGCCGTCTCCGCCGAAAGTAATAAACTTAAAGTTATCTTTAATTTTCCCCCTCTTTTTGAGTGCGTGGTACGCCGTCTCCACACCGGAGAGGGTCGCTCCTGCGTTCTCAAATGCATTGTGGATATAGCTGTCCTCATATGCCGTGTAAGGATACATATAGGAGGACACCTCCAGGCACCCCGTTGCGTTGCCGATGACCGCCTTGTCCCCGGGATGCAGCGCCTTTAATACGTTGCGCACCGCAATCGTCCCGCCGCAGCCCGCACACATGCGGTGCCCCGGCGCCAGCCGCTCCGGGCGGCTCTGCAGCTCTTTATAATTAAATGTCTTCTGTCCCATCGTGCCACCTACTCTCTCAGTCCCACATACGGACATGTCTCACTGTAAGCCTGTCCGCCGTCACCCAGCTTCACCAGTCTGTCAAATAATTCCTCGATATCCTCCACGCGCACGTCACGCCCCGAAAGTCCGTACATCACATTTACAACCTCCGCCCCGGACTTTGCATGGTAGAGTGCCGCCGTAACCTCCGCGCCCAGCGGTCCGCCGACCGCATTGTAGCCCTCCGCGCGGTCCATGACCGCGATGGCGCGGCAGCTTTTCAGCGCATCCGCAATCTCCTGCGCCGGGAACGGGCGGAACACCCGGATCTTTAACAGGCCCGCGCGCAGGCCCTTTTCCCGCAGCGCGTCGATGGCGTCCTTCGCGGTTCCGCAGACCGAACCGATGGCCACGACCGCATACTCCGCATCCGCCAGGCGATAGCCCTCAAAAAATCCGTAGGACTGCCCGGTGATGGACCGAAACTCCTCCGCGACATCCAAAATCACCTGCTTTGCCCGCTTCATCGCCTCCGCCTGCGCTTTTTTTGCCTCCATACAATAGCCCGAAGCCGCATAAGGACCCACCGCCATCACCTCGTCCTCCCGCAGCAGGTAGTGCTGCGGCTCGTAGTCGCCCACAAATTTTTTCATTGCGGCATCATCCCACAGCGTAATGTTTTCCACCGCATGGCTCGTAATAAACCCGTCCTGGCAGATCATGATCGGAAGCTTCACGTCGGGATGCTCCGCAATACGGTACGCCTGGAGAAAATTATCATAGACCTCCTGATTGTTTTCCGCGTAAATCTGGAGCCAGCCGGAATCCCGCGCACCCATGCTGTCGGAATGCTCCGCGTTGATGTTCAGCGGGCCGGTCAGTCCGCGGTTTACAACCGCCATCGCGATCGGCAGACGGCTCGATGCCGCCACATACAAAACCTCCCACATGAATGCCAGTCCGCAGGAGGAGGTAGCGGTCAGTGTCCGCGCGCCCGCCGCAGAGGAGCCGATGGCCGCGCTCATGGAGCTGTGCTCACTTTCCACCGGGATAAACTCCGTGTCAATCTCACCGTTTGCAATCATCGCCGCAACAAACTGCGGGATCTCCGTTGAAGGAGTGATGGGAAATGCCGGCATAACATCGGGATTGATCTGGCGGATTGCATGTGCCACCGCCTCGTTGCCGGACATACGTGTCTTTAACATTTATTTGCCCTCCTTCATCGAGATCGCCGCAAAGGGGCATGCCCTCTCGCAGATGCCGCACCCCTTGCAGTGGTCGAGATCAAAATCCTGCCGCCTGCCGCCCTCCATCGGAATGGAGCTGTCCGGGCAGTACGGGACGCACAGCAGGCACTGTTTGCATTTTGCCGTATCCCAGACGGGCGTGTTCGTGCGCCACTCACCGGTGTGAAACTGCTTTGACGTCGCCGGCTCATAAATCTGCAGTCCCTCCGTCAGCCCGTACCACGGTGTCGTCTCGTTGATAAACTCCGCCCGCTCATTCTGTTTCAATCCAGCCATCAGTGCACCTCCTCAAACGCCATGCGAAGCGCTGCCAGGTTCCCCTCGAGAACCTCCGGCTTGCGCGCAAATTTGTGCTTCAGGGAGCCTTCCATTTCCTTCAGGAAAACGTCCTTTTCCATCACCTCCGAAATCTTCACGACCGCCGCCAGCATCGGGGTGTTCGGAAAATATTTACCAAGCGTCCGCATACATACACTGCGGGCGTCAAGCACATATACCTTTCCCTTATAGCCGTTTAAAAGCGGCAGAATCTGTTCCTTTTTCCGCTCCGTGTTGATGAGGATCGCACCGTCCTCCTTCAGGCCCTTCGTCACATCCACCGAGTGGAGCAGCGTGTCGTCCACCACCGCCACAAAATCCGGCTCGTATATGTTGGAGTGCACGCGGATCTCCTTCGCGCTGATGCGGTCGTAAGCAGTGATGGGCGCACCCATGCGCTCCGGCCCGTATTCCGGGAAGCCCTGCACATGCATCCCGATGCTGAATGCTACGTCTGCCAGAAGGAGGGCCGCTGTCTTTGCCCCCTGTCCGCCTCTGCCGTGCCAGCGGATCTCTGTCATTTGTCTCATATTGTTTTCCTGCCTTTTATGTAATTGTTTTTTGTTTTTCCTGAAAATACATGTGTGTGCTTGTCATAGACAAGGCGTTCTAAGTATACGATAATTTTTCCCGTTTGTAAAGGGTCTTTATCGCGGCACAAAAGGCGCCGGGCAGTCCCCGGGCAAATATTCGCAGTCGGCAAACAGCACGTCCACCGCCGCCTCATACTCCGTCAGGCGGTTCGCCTTTTTGATCTTTTTCACATACCTTTCCGCGCCGGGAAAGCTGCCTGCCAGGTGTACCCATATCTCTTTTAATTTATAGAGTGTATTGCGCTCCCCGCCGGACATTTCTGTGATGTAGCGGTCGCGGATATCGGAGAGGAAGCTTCGCAGCCGGTCACTGTCACGCCGGTTCACACCGTTTAGCTGTCCCGTCAGCTCCGGGTTCGCCACGAGCCCCCGCCCGATCATCACCCGCTTTAAACCGGGATAGGCTTTCAGAAGTCCGCGGTATGTCTGCGCCGAACGGATATCCCCGTTGTAGCAGAGCGGCACCGACAGCCGCCCGGCCGCACCGAACGTATCCATGCGCGCCGGATGCTTATAAAAATCCTGCTGCAGCCGGGTGTGGACGATCAGCTCCGCGACCGGATATTTTTCGTATATCTGCAGGATCTGCTCCCATTCGGCCTCGTCCTTGATGCCGATGCGGGTTTTGATCGATATGTCTAACGGGCATTTTTCAAAGATTTCCGATAAAAACGCATCCAGCTCCCGGGGCACTGCCAGAAAGCCTGCGCCCCGGTGCTTCGCTGCCACCGTGCCCGAGGGACATCCAAGATTTAAATTCACACACATATATCCGTATTCCTTCAGAGCCCCCGCAATTTCCAGAAATTCCTCCGCACGGTTCGACAGGATCTGCGGAATCAGCCGTATTCCCTCATTATGCTCCGGGAGCACCTCGTTTTTTTCCCGGGTGCTCAAATGCATACTCGCCAGAAAGGGCGTGTAATAACGCGCAATGCCCCCATAATATTTTTCATAAGTACTCCGATAGATATAAGTCGTAATCCCCTCCATCGGTGCCATTTCAAATTCCATAGCTCCACATCCTTTTTTCGTGCAGCAGCCGTTCGCCTTCGTCTTTTTGCGTTCCTCCCCGCACAATATTTTTTTTACAGTATAAACTAATAGTATCTATAAAATCAACAAGAAGGAGGATTCCTTATGTACAAACAGGATCGCTGCAACTGCCAGTGCCAGAGGTATGCAATGGCAGATATTCCGATGCAGCAATGGGGCGACCTGTACGACTGGTGTACGGCGCTCTGCAACGGTACGATTTTTCCCGACCTGAATCTGGAATTCTGGGCGGCTTCCAACATGCCCTGTCCCCCGAAAAGCTGCACCTCCAAGCAGGATGCCATGATGAACGAGATCACCCAGGTGAGCTTCGCCCTCAATGATCTCACGCTCTATCTGGATACCCATCCCGACTGTATGCAGGGCATGGAGCTGTTCGGCCAGCTCCAGGAACGGCGCACACAGCTTCTGGATGAGTTCGGAAGGCTTTTTTATCCCTTAACCATCGATTCCATGCTGGGCCGTGCCGCAAGCGGCGCCGGTGAGTTCAACTGGGGTGTATGCCCTGCACCGTGGGAAGGAGGCGAATGTAAATGTGGAACTATGAGAAACGCTTACAGTTTCCAGTAAAGATCAGCAAATGCAACCCGAAGATCGCGCAGCAGATTATCAGCCAGTACGGCGGCCCCGACGGCGAGATGTCCGCATCCATGCGCTACCTAGCGCAGCGCTACACCATGCCGGAAAAAAGAGTCGGCGGGCTGCTGACGGATATCGGTAGAGAAGCCCCTGAAATGTTCCAGCTCAGGGCCCCGTTTTTTTACTCTGCGTGCGCGGGAAGCTTCCAGTGGATACGTTCCCGTAAGCGGTCTGCCCTGCGCGCGATTTACGCTTTTTGAGCGGTGTAGCTCCATTTGACGGGGAGCAGGTTCAAATACACATCAATATGGTCTTTATCATTCACAACCATTTTATCTAAGATTTCTTTGTAAAAATCATCTTCATATTCCACACCATTTATAAGCTCATTCATCGCTTCTGTAATTTCAGCAACAAGCTCTTGCTGTTTTGAGGGTCTCTCCCTTTGTTTGTCTATCCGATCAAATGCTCCACCGGAGCATTTGCCTGGATACTTAGGCATGCCATCTGTCACGGATTGCAGTTCGGCAATCTCATTCTCACATTTTGCCCTTGCTGCTGAAAATTCATCTCTGGTAATATCGCCAGATGTATAAAGGTCAATGAGGTTTGTGCGTTTTTGTTCAATGGCTTTTATCTGTGATTTTAGTTTCTCACTATCTGTACCTGCGGTATCCATTGCGATAATAGACTTGATAATAGCAAGCAAATTGTTAGTGATTTTCTCCTTATTATACTTTAAGCTGCTCGTGACAAGGTACATGATGTGGATTGCATCTTCGTTGCGTATGCTAAGTCCACTGCATCCAACTTGATTCCCTGCTTTGTCCACATGAGGGCTTCCATGTCTTGCAGCTTCAAGACACCGCCACGCCTTATAGCGGCTTCCATTTTTTCGGGTTTTATATCTCGCCACATAACTTGAACCGCAGCATCCGCATTTGATTTTCCCAGAAAATGGATAACGGTTGCTGTGTTTCGCTTTTCCCTCCTGTGAAAGCGATTTTTCATCCAAAATGCGGTTTGCCTTATCGAAAAGCTCACGGGAGATAATCGGCTCATGATGGTCTTTGATAATCACAAATTCCTCTTGCCCGAGGTTTACTTTCTTTTCATGGGATAAAAAGTCTGGCGTATAGGTTTTCTTCTGCACCAAATCACCGCAGTATTTTTCATTGCGGATAACACGGAGAATGACTGTATTCTGCCATTCTTTTACACGCATGGGCTTAATGCCCTCCTCCCGAAGCTCACGGGCAATCACATGAGTTCCTTTCCCCTCATTTACAAACTTGTGGAAGATAAGACGGACAACTTTCGCCCCATCCTCGTTAATATACATTTTGCCGTCTTTCACATCGTAGCCAAGCATACTCCGCCCGAACACAACTCCCTGCTCCATCTGGCGTTTCTGCCCCCATTTCACACGCTCGGAAGTCTTACGGCTTTCCTCCTGTGCAATCGAGGACATAATGGCAAGGCGAAGCTCCGCATCGCCGTCTAAAGTGTTGATGTTATCATTCATAAAGATAACACCCACGCCGTGCTTTTTGAGGTCACGGGTATAGAATATACTATCAAGGGTATTTCTCGCAAAACGGGAGATTTCTTTTGTTACAATCAAATCAAAATCACCGTTTTTTGCACACGCAATCATGCGGTTAAATTCTTTCCTTTTTTTCGTATTCGTACCAGAGATGCCTTCATCTGCGAACACTTCGTAAAGCTCCCAATCGGGATTACGTTCTATATATTGTCTGAAATAACGCTGCTGGCTTTCAAATGAATTTGCCTGGTCTTCGTTGTCCGTAGATACACGGCAGTATGCGGCAACCTTTCTCTTTGTGTGCTGTATCTTCCTTTCTTGATTTAGGATTTCGTATTTATCTATTGACATAAGAATATCTCCTTTCCTTAATTTTGCCCATTTTTTCAGGGCATAAAGGTATACCCTTGCGGTGTTTCCCGACAATCCCTTGCCGCATTTTCAGTATCGTTAGTTGAAAATGGTATGTCGAATGTTATGCCTGACGTTGCTTTTTTCTAATTTAGTCGATATTGTTTTTCAAGCTCAAGCAAGCAGCGTTCCCGCTGTGATGCGGTCAGCAGATTCCGTTTTTCTAATGATAAAAGGATTGCCCTTTGAACATTCATAAAAAACGCTGCGTGTTCCTGCTCATTCAATTCCGGAACAGGCTCTCCAACATATCTGAATTCTCTATGCTTCAACAGGCAGCACCTCCCTCATTCTCAATGTATGGGCGAATGATTGTACCATATAACGAGGGGGCTAATCCTTTTTTTGAACGCCGTCATCATGCAGCGGACAACATTCATGAGCAGGGGACTGATCAATGCGCAGCAAAAATTCCGGCGGGCGTATGAGCGTATGGCGGCAGCGAAAAACGCTTTGGGAAAATGGGCGGCAATGCTGCTGCCACGGCTGCCAGAGTTTCAGACCGGCGAAGCAGGTTGACAAAATCATGACAGCGTAATATAATTAAACCGTCGGTTCAATTATTGAAAGGAGATATACAAATGGCACGCAGAAAAAAGGAACCAAAAAGCGCACATAGAGAAAATATTGCTGCTGCCGCTTCAGCATTGTTTATGGAGAAAGGGATTACGGCAACTTCCATGAATGATATAGCAAAA
>CAJUSH010000060.1:7486-14410 GCA_910589045.1 uncultured Eubacterium sp. | reverse complement strand
CCGGGCCTTTGCCCTATTGGAATCAAGATTTTGAACTTGTTTCGCAATTACCTAAATGAAGGAATTTCCCTAAAATTTCGATCCTGAATAACCATACTTTGTGTAAGCACATTAATATAATTTTTTTTGCGGAGCTGGGACATAAAATCGAGATTGTGCATAAGTTTCTCATACAGCCCGCCGCGTGAAACATGCTCATAGGTAAATTTATCAAAACTGTTGATTGTTACCACAATCTCCAGATAAAAATCCTTCAGATGCTGAATCCGCTGCCAATGTTTTTCGTCAAAAAACACACCGTTTGTTTCTAACAGGATTTTTACATTCGGATTTGCCGGATGCAGGTTTTCTAAAACCTTCATCATGTATTTTGACGCAAATGGATCTCCATGGCCGGAGCCGCTGATAAAAGCGGCATGATCCAGATAAGGGGCAATTTTTTCTTGAATCGCACTCATTTTCTCTGCATAGTTTTTTGGAGGCGTATATACTTGTTTCCTGCACGTTTCACAGTGCTGATTGCAGACAAAATCATATGCCATATTGATGTCAGTCGGAAAATATACCTCCTTTTCCCTGCGCTCATATTCCTCAAGTGTTATATCTTCTAAATCGTTGTTTTGCAAAAACGGGCACGCTTCAAAGCGGCAGAACCGAAAGGACTGGTCCTTAATAGATTCCCGCAGCTTTGCAGCATGTTCCGAATTATAACAGGACTCAATATCGCTCTCTAATAAATTTCCAATGACACCCTTATCATGCTGCATCCATTGACACAGCCAGATCTTACCTTCCGGATCATCCAGATACAGATAGTCATATACTCTTGGACAATATTTCATTTTTGTTTCTCCTTTTGCTCTTTACCATTTTGCTCTTTATCATTTAAAACAATCTCTCACCCATTTAAGAAACCTTATAATAAACGGCGGACAGATAAATTTCACAATCCCAGCCCACCGCCTCCATCCCGGAGAAACCTCTTTTGGGGGTTCTCGCTTATTTTGTGCAATATCATCCAGCCACAGATTGTATCCCAAAAAGGAATTTAAGTGCTCATAAATAACCTTCTCCGCCGCATAGTTTATATCTTTATTTGCCTGAAGCAAGTTATTTATATGCGTCCGCATCCTGCAGATCAGCTTCTCACCGGAAAAAGTGCCTGTTCCCGTCTGGTTATAAACTCCCATCACACGGTCAATATAGAACAGAAATCCCTTTGATATAAGATAAAAAAACTGCGCATTGTCATATAAAAGTGTTTCTTTATTCTTTAATTCGCTAAAATCAATACAACACATGCGGATCACGCGTGAATCCAGATGGTTAATATATCCGCTGTACAGCATTTCGAATGACTTCAGTGAGTATATCCCTCCCCCCTGCATCTCCTGACTTGTTACCAGCAGGGTATTGTCTTCAAATCTCCTGCATGTATCTCCAACATTGACAATCCGCGTATTGTGTGCACAGAATGAACATTCCGGGTTCTGCTCCAGCGCGTCGATCTGCAGCTCCAGCTTCTCCTCTCCGCACCAGTAATCGTCGCACTCCAGCAGCGCGCAGTATTTTGTATCCACGGACTGATATGCACTCCAGAAATTCGTCTGCGCCCCCTGGTTTTCTTCCGCGATAAATGCCTTCACCTTATCCGGGTATCGCTCGGCATATTCCCGCACCAGCTCACTTGTACCATCCGTCGAGGCGTCATCAAATACATGGATTTTAAAGCTGTATTTTGTCTTCTGCGCCAACACGGACTCGATCGCCTGACGGAAATAGGGCTTATGATTGTATGTAATCAGCAGAACCGTACAAATGCATGTAGAGACGGCGCACTCTATCCTATCCAGTTCATCCATACTCGTTTGTATCCTTTCCATTCTCATTTGTAAAATGGATTCCTATTCCAAAAGGATCCGACAGATCCGATCCACATCCGCAGGCGCCAGGTCCGCATACATTGGCAGACAAAGCACTCTCCTGGAAATGTCTTCGGCAGCCGGTGTCCGCCGGACTTTGAATTTTCCTGCGTAACACCGAAAACAATTGGTCAGCGGATAGAAATATTTTCTCCCCCTAATCCCATGAGCCATCAGTCTCTCCGCCGCCTGATCCCTGTTTAATGGGGCCCCGTCTTGGAAAATAACCGGATAATACGCATAATTCTTTTCTAATGCCTCAATCTCCGGCAGCAGACATAAACCCTTTACCTCTTTCAGATGTTCTTCATAACGTTCCGCGGCCTTTTTCCTTTTGCTGATCTCATCCTGTAAATGCCGAAGATTGCAAAGGCCCATCGCCGCATGGAATTCGGAAAGCTTCGCATTTCCGCCGATCTCATCTGCCTCTTCCCCTCCGGGACACAGCCCGAAATCGCGCAGATGGCGCGCCTTTTTTGCGGCCTTCTCGTCCCGGAACGACGCGCCTCCTCCCTCAATCGTATGGAACACCTTTGTCGCATGGAAGGAAAACATCGAACAGTCCCCATATTCCGCGATATTTCTCCCCTTATAGCTGACTCCAAACGCATGCGCCGCATCGTAAATCACCTTCAGCTGATGCTTTTTGGCAATCCTTTCAATGGCCTCCACATCACAGGGAATCCCATATACATGTACCGCCACAATTGCGCTTGTCCTCTCCGTAATCAATGATTCAATCTGGTTTACATCGATCGTCAGCCGTACTGGATCAATGTCGCAGAACACCGGCGTCAGGCCGCTTCTTACAATCGCCTGCGTGGTTGAAAGGAATGTATAAGGCGTCGTGATTACCTCGCCGGTCAGGCCTGATGCCTGGATTGCAATTTCCAGCGCCAGATGCCCGTTGGAAAACAGCTCGAAACAGCTCACATTCAAATAATTCTTTAGTTTTTCCGTCAGCTCCTGATGGAGGCTCCCCGCGTTGGTGAGCCACCGGCTCTCCCATAACCCCTTGATCTGCCCCACATATTCTTCAATGTCCGGCATGGAAGATCTTGTCACTAAAATTTTGCTCATGCTTACCTTCTCCAATCTGTAAGAAATTCAATGGCGTCCACATCAAACACCGGTATGTGGTGCGCATCGCGGACCTCTTTTCTCTCCGCATACGCGTTATCAATAAAAATGGCCCTGCGTGGATTTATGTATGCGGCTTTTGATTCCTGTGGGTTTATCTCAATAATGCGGTCAAACAGCGTTTCCGCAATACAGCTTTTTTTGATATCCGTATAAATATCCGCGGAGTGCTTGGTCAGCAGAATGATTGTTTTATTTTCATTTCTGCATTGATATAAAAAACGGATGGCCGGAAGGTGCACCTTTCCGTCCACAACCAGCGTGTCATCAAAATCAAAGTAAACGGTGTCATATTCATAATCGAGCTTATATCTGGATATCAGAGTCCGGTCTACTGCTGCATGGTACAAATTGGGCCAAATCTCAATCTCCAGCTCCATCGCATCATACACGCTTAAAAGCGGCAGATTCACGCCCAATGCCCGTGCCATACACATAGTGCCGGCGCACCTCGTGGAGATTTCCAGCAGCTTTAAGCCCCCTCTTCGATCCCGCTTGACCTGAAACCACCACAGGCCGCGGAATTGAAGCTTTTGATTGATGGTCTGGGCAATCGTCAGAAACTCATCCGCCGGCTCCACCGTTTCCGAAGAAACGCTGATGCCCGCAAGCGTACGCTTACGGCTTCTCGGAAGAACCGTTCTCAGCCTCCCATGCCGGTCGGTAAAGCAGTCCACGGTATATTCCTCCCCCGGCAGGTACTCACACAGCACATATCGCTCCCGATCCAGACCAGCCGGGATTTCCTGTGCGTTTTCTATACGCTTTGTACCCACGGAACCCTGCCCGTCTACCGGCTTTATAAACATGGGGAATTCTTCGATATTCTGATCGGTTTTCGGGCAAAATGTCTCCCCCTGAAAAAGCTGATAGGTCTTCCTTTTATCCCGGCATATCTCAGCCGTTCTTTGATCTGCCGCGATGACCCGCGCATGGATCCTGTCCCGGTTTTCAGCAAAAATCTGCGCTACAGTATCATGGGTCGGAAACACAACGTCAATCCCGTATTGATCGATCACCTCATGAAACCGATCAAAAAAAAGCTCATCATAAATCATCGGAAGACCAGATATATAATTTTTAAAGATATACGGACCATGCCTGTCCACGGAAGAAGCTCCATATAAGGTAACATTTACGCAGCTTGACAGGGCATCATGTAATTCGAGTGCATTTACTTCACCCGCAGGGAATACTAAAACTTTAATTTTATTTTTATTACTTTTCATAACCAAAACCGAGTAATCTCCTACATCAAATTTTTTATCTGCTCCGCTAAATACTGCATATCATCAAGAGAATATCTTTGATCTACAGGCAGCGGTATAAGAAACTTTTCGAGCAGTGACCCGTAGCCGCCATCTGTCTGCCCTGTCCAATAGACTGCAGTGAATATTTTCCTTTTTAGGAGCTTTTCTCTTAATCCGATTGATTTTATCAAAAAAGGATAAATCATCGGCACAGATTCCGTTTGCAGACTTCTTCCCTGATATTCATTCATATCCCCCAGCAGCGCATCGAGATACTGATAGTTCTCTCTGCGCTTTTTGGCACAATATTTGTAATCTATCCCGGCAAGCAGCTTTTCAGTCAAAGGGGACATTTGCCTGGGCGGCTCATGGTCCAACACTGCTTCGTTATATTTGAAATTTTCATAGCCTTCTTGAGCACTAAGTTCAACTCTTTTCAGCAAATGTTCAAAACGCCTGTAGGAACTGCCGCACGGCACTTTCACATTTCCTGTTACATTCTTTCCAGTCAAATATCCGCCATCAGGAACACCAAAAAATTTTCTTGGAGAGTAAAAAGCCGCCATTCCGGCTGGTAAAGAAAAAAAGCTCTGCGCATAATCGATAATCAGATTCCTGTATATTTTCGCTAATTTTTGTACTTGACGCCCACAAATGCCAAAATAGTTTGTATAAAGCACATAGCTGTCCGGTTCCATCTGTTCTTTCGGTAATAAATCTTCCGAGATAGAATAGAACCTTGGATTACAATGTTCTTTGGCCAGGGCGTCCCAAACGACCGGACAGGTGTACCTCGGCACCCACATTTCCGTTATTTTTAAATCCCGAATCAGATACCGCAGGCAGTTTCTGGCAGAATTCAGTTGAATCGCATTCGAATGGTATGGCTCTTTTGCTGAAACTTCGAGCTCAAAATATCCTCCGATTTCTTTCATTTAATCCTCTAAAGTATACTCTTTCAGCATTTTTTTAACAGTTTCCTTATCATTGAACATCAGCACATCTACAATAGAAAGATTTGGAACAAATTCTCCTCCAAATTGAAGGTATTCTATAGGATTCATTTTTATAAATTTCAGAGTGATTCCGTTTTGTAAAAATTTGTCCGCTCTGTATAGTTCTTTCCCTCCAATCGCATTTATATAAAAATCCGCCTGCATCCGTTTGCACAGATCCAATACCCGCTCATCTTTTACCAGTCCATCCGTTTTTTCAATATCTGAGGAAACCAGTATTTTTGTAGAAATATCCAAGTATGCGCAGATCATCCGAAGAGAATTTTCTATGAATTTAGCCATGTTTTTTTCCTGATATGATGCTATTTGTTCCAAAAGTTTTGAAATTTCCAGATAATAAGGCGCTTTTTTATAAGCCATGGAAAAGGTTGCCAGGAGCTTTTTCATAGGACTATATTCCCCGGCAGGCTGCATGAGCTCAATCTCGTTTATTTTTTTAAATGAGCCGGCATCATGCATAATAATATTGAAGATTTTTGCCTCATTCTTATACAGATAACGATTTCTGTTGATCCAACCACCCTTGATGAAATTCACATCGTCATAAATCACAAACGTATCTACGTATTGAATCAACTGCCAATACCCTAAATAAGGAAGAAAATATGGCTGCATTATTCCTAATTTCATATGTAAGTACTCCTTTTATGTACTAACCAATGTATATGATATTGATAGAGAGCTGTGAGGTATTTTCCCGTCCCAAGCGACGGCCGCAATACAGCTTTCAGGGTCGCTTTCGCCACAATCTTCCACCGGAACCGTCTAAACACCACCTTGTGCCCGAGCACCGACGACGCATAGCACTCCAGCCTCTCATTGATCCTGTAATCTCTCAGGCATCCCCCGCCGCCCGTATAGATCTGCGCAGTTACATTCCGATCATTCGGATCCATGCATCTGCGGTACGCCGCCATCCGGTCCGGCAGCCGGTATATCCTGCCGCGTGCAGACAGCATGACCGCGATCGTCCGGTCCGCGATCATCGGGTCGATTTTCTCTACGATATGCGGCGAAACGCCCTCCTGAAACACGTTTCGGAATACCAGGGCAGCCGGATGGCCGGGCAGCTTAATTCCCCCGAAGCAGGAAAACGAATACTCCCTCCCCCTGCAGATCCAGCCAAGCCCCTGATCCGGCAGCAAAACACCTCGTTTATCCACAATCTCAATCTCATGGCTGCAGGCGATGTACTCCGGATGGCATTTTAGGAAACGCACCTGCTTTTCCAGCTTGTCTGCATCCGTCCAGTAATCGTCCCCTTCGCAGCCGGCAATATATCTCCCCCGACATCGCGAAAACAGATCGCCGAGGTTTCTCGTCGCCCCCAGATTATGCGGCCGGACCACGCCCACAACCTGATTCGGATACCGCTGTGCATACTCCCGGACGATTTCAGACGTGCCGTCCACGGACGCGTCATCCCCCACAAGTACTTCAAAGGGAAAGCTTGTTACCTGCGCAAGCACACTTTCCAATGCCTGCCGGATATACGGACGGTGATTATAGGTCAGCATGACGACGCTTACAAGCGGTTCCGTCTTCAAAGCAGTTCCCCTTCCACGGGCGGTTCTTGCAGCGGAGATTCTTTTGGCA
>CAJUSH010000060.1:0-7386 GCA_910589045.1 uncultured Eubacterium sp. | reverse complement strand
GCACTTCTTTTAGCAGCACTTCTTTTAGCAGCACTTCTTTTAGCAGCACTTCTTTTAGCAGCACTTCTTTCGTTTTTCGGCGGCACTTCTTCCGAAGGCCCCGGCAGTCCTGCTTTCTTAAACTCAGACAAGCCAAATTGCTCATTCCCTTTTTGACAGCTTCTCATATCGGAGCTGCCGTTTGCCCAATCTGATCCGAAGCTTCTCATATCGGAGCCGCCGTTTGCTTGATCCGGCCTGAGAACTGCCTGCAGCCGGACGTCCATCTGCAGTCCTTTCCTCATCATCCTGCGCACAAGCCGCCTCCGGCAGGAGCCTGCCGGCAGGATACGGTTGACCTTCCTCATATCGATTTTTATTGTTAATCCCTTTTTCCCTATACGGAATTGGCGGATGTTCCGGTGGAAGATCACATACTGCAGCTCCGCGCATTTTGCCTGTCCCTCATGCTTCAGCCAGGTATAATAAACGCCAAACAGGCGCTCTGCCAAATATCCGGCAATCCGCATTTCACTCCCACTGCATCCTGCGAAATCTCTGCCTGCCTCAAATTCTTCCAAAACAGGGAACAGCCACTGCATATAGCTTTCAAAATATTCCCGTCTCATGATATACATGTTGCAGAAATAGATAGATTTTGAATTCATGTAATCGTCACAGGCTTTTCTCTGCCTGGGATGATGCCTTTTCAAGATTGCAACCGCGCGGTCTAAGTCCTCTTTTTTATGAAACTGGCAGAACTGCTCGTACACGGTCACATCCATGCGCTCGCCAAGAACCGTGATAACATCATATCTTTCAATCACCGACCGCATACGGCATTCTTCCAGTGCATATTTGGACCGGCAGCCGTCTAAGGAATCCGCCTCCTGATACGGTCTGCAGCATCCGGCCTTCGGATTTCCTTTTCTGCCGGCCGGATATACCGATGCAAAACTCATGTACCTCCGGTAATGGAAAAATCCGTAATAGTCTGCTCTCAGATTTTTCCATGCCCAGTATTGTGCGGTCATTTCACAGTATGATTTATTTTTGCCTGATATATGAATGCCTTCATCATCATGCAGCATGTCCGGCAGGCGCCTTTCCGCCAGCGCACTCCCCACCTGGATCGGCAGCAGCAGCGGGTTCTTCAGCACGCTGGCCTCCTTATGCATGGCTACCAGAATTTTTATGTCACTCATGGCGGACTTTCCTCATACATTCTGCACATCTCTTCTGTCGGACCCACCGCCTGCACGGTTCCATGCTCCAGCCAGATTACCTTGCTGCACATCTCCTGTACCTGCTCTAGATTGTGCGACACAAAAAATACAGTCGTCCCGCCGGCCATCAGCTCCATCATCCGCGCGCGGCTCTTTTCTTGAAAGCCCGCGTCGCCCACCGAAAGTATCTCATCCACAATCAGTATCTCGGGCTCTACAACGCACGCCACGGAAAACGCAAGCCTTGCCAGCATCCCGGATGAATAAGTGCGAAGCGGTGCCTCGATAAATCCCCCCAGTTCAGAAAAATCCACGATCTTGCGGTACCTGCTGTCCAGAAACCGCTTGGAATAGCCCAGGATCGCGCCGTTTAAGTAAATGTTTTCCCTGCCTGACAGCTCAAAGTCAAACCCGGAGCCAAGCTCTAACATCGGCACGATATTCCCATGCACCTCAACGGAACCTTTTGTCGGCTTCATAATGCCGGAAATCACTTTTAACAGTGTGCTTTTCCCCGCCCCGTTGCGCCCGATGATCCCGACCACATCGCCTTTTTCCACCATAAAGGAAACATCGCGGAGTGCCCAGAAAGCCTCTGCATCCAGATCATGCTTCAGCCAGCGCACACAGAATTCCTTCAGTGAATCCGCACGGTTGTGTTCCATTTTAAATTTAAGCGAAACGCCTTTGACAGCAACAATCGGCATAACGGCTGCTTACCCCCTAAATGTAAAATACAAACTGATCCTGTGTCTTTTTAAATACCAGACACCCGGCACCAAGCATTGCAAGCGCCATCAGCGTGCACTGGCAGAATGCTCCCGGACGTGGAGCGGCTCCCTCCATCACAATCACCCGCACCGCGCTGACAAACAGGTACATGGGGTTGTTCATGACCGCCAGCCGGAATTCTTCAGGCACAATCGATACCGGGTAAAACAGCGGCGTCAGGTACATCCAGATCATGCTGGCAATCCCCCACAAAAACTGCACATCCCTGAAAAAAGCCATCGCAGCCGCCAGGATCATGCCCAGCCCGGCAGTAAAGACCATCACGCACAGCAGGATATAAGGCATCATGAGATAAGCCCTTGTCACCTGTTCTCCCGTAACCAGTGCGGCAATAACCAGCGGGATCAGCGACATTGCGAGGTTGATCCCGGATGAGAGCACCCTTGTGGCCGGATAAATATATTTTGGTATGTAGACCTTGGTAATCAGCGGCGCGTTTCCTACAATCGACCCCAGCGCCTGCCCGACTCCTTCATTAAAGAAATTAAATACCACAAGCCCGCTGAGCAGGTACACCGGATAATTGTCAATATCTGACTGAAACAGCTGCGAGAAAACGACATACTGCACGGCCATCATGAGCAGGGGATTTAAAAAGCTCCAAAACACGCCCAGAACAGAGCGTTTGTAGCGCACCTTGAAATCACGCTGCACCAGCTGCCTGATCAGAAAGCTGTATTTATGCAGGATATGCATAGATCCGAACAGGATGGTCTGCCTTCCCTTTTTCGCACGTGCCGCCTCCGCAGAATATACGGCCGCAAGCACTGCCGCCGCAAACAGCACCAGTTTCCAGTAATTCGGCCCGGTCCATACATAATCGCGTCCCCGCATGGCAATGCACAGCGTCCCTGCCGAGGCGTTCCCGCCTAAAAACATCTGCGCGTCTTCTGCCGCCCCTTCATGTTCCAGTTTATGCTCCACGTTGTACAGAACCGTCGGCGCATTGCCGGGAGTGCCGCTGGAGGTGCATGTAATCCTCACCCGGCTGCCCCTTCGCCCTTCCACGCCGCCCGGCATGTCCAAGTACACGTACTGGTTGATTCCAAGCGTGCCTGCGTCAAACGACTGCTCGGCAATCAGGCGCCCGTCCGCGGCATCCTCGCAGCGGATATGCAGGCTGCTGGTCATGGAGCGGCCATAGTTAGAGGCCATGACACCTACTGCGTCAATAATATCCATCTGGGATGTATAGACCTGCTCCACAGACATCCCTTCTGTCAGCTCCCCTGCATCATTGGTCGCGTAAAACTCATCCACGTTCCCGTCCGACTGCCGGATATACAAGGCCTCCCCACAGGAAAAATAAAAGATGCCGAGAAAAATGAGCAGCATGATTTCTAAAACCAGAAAAACCCTGACATAATAAAATCTTCGTTCCGTCCGACACCTGGCAGCTGCGGAACATCCATGCCACTTCATGTTTCATTCAGGATCTCGGCCACAGACTTCATGATCCTGACATACATGGAATAACTGTCGGCGCCCTTCCTGCCTGGCTGCCCCCACATATCCATCAGCCTGCCTTCTGACGGATGGGCCATGCCCCATAAAAGCTCGTCCGCGTCCGCACTGAGTGCCGTGCATATATTTACAAACGTTTCCAGACTCATAATCCGGGTTCCCCGCTCAATGTGCCCGAGAAACGACATGCTGATGCCGCACTGCCTTGCAAGCTCCCCCTGCAGCCAGCCTTTTGCCTTCCTCGCCTGGCGGATCCTCATTCCTATCCTGACATAATCTAATTCCTGCATAATTTCCTCCACTCCGCATTGAAAGCCTCTGCATATACCTACTGCTCCCTATCCGTGACGTGCATCACGACCATCTTCATATTAATGCTTCAAAATACCGTAAAAAAACTACACATTATCATCCATAACATTTTATAACAAATTGTAATGTGCGCCAGAATGTCAATGGAATAATGAACGTCATCAAAATTCTTTATTTTATGATGATCTTTTTTGAAATTAAAAACAAATTTAAAAATATTCGACTGTCGTTTTTTTTCGCAGCCTGCTATTTTTGAATATATTATAATTATAATTTTATATGCGAATTTTTTGTGCAGAACACACAAGAAAACAATTTAAAACATCAAATAATAATGACAATTTATACCAAATATTACGTTATGGTTGCAAAATGTTCGGAAATGAGATAAAATTCTCTCAGATAATATTTTGTTATAAAATGTTGCGTATTAGAATTGCAAGTCTGAGACCAATGGTTTGAAATCAAATAACAAATCTGTCCTTCTCCTTTATTTTTTATCCTTTATGTCTTCCATGTACGCGTAAATCCTCTTCATCCGGCACTGCACCGCCTCAATATCATACACGGCAGCCGCCTTCTGGTTATGCTGTCCGCACCGGACTCTCTCTTCCGGCCTGTCCAGGAAATATGTGATCCCGTCCCTCAGCTGTCCGGCATCCCTGACATGAAACTTTTTCCCGCCCCGCTCATTCACCAGCTCTCTGTTTCCGCGGATGTCAGAGACCACGCAGGGCAGCCCCGCCGCCATCGCCTCCATAAGTGCGGCCGGCATGCCTTCCTGCAGGGACGGGAGGACAAAGATATCTGCATTATGGTACATTATAACCACGTCCTGCCGGAACCCGGTCAGGATGACACGGCCGGCAACGCCAAGCTCCCGGGCCTGCCGCACCAGCTCCTCCCGCAGCGGGCCCTGCCCGCAGATCAGGTAATACACGTCCTCCCTGTCAATCTCCGCCAGCGCCGCTATCACAGCCCGGTGGTTCTTCCGCCTGCTCAGCTCGCCGACCGACAGCAGGATCACCGCATTCTCCGGAATCCGGTATTCCCTGCGAAATTCCCTTCCTGCGGCTCCCAGCCCTGCCGGCTCTACCTGCCGGCTCTGCAGCTGCCTCCCTGCCGGCCGCCCCTTTCCTTCCGGCCTGCGGAATTTTGCGGTATCAATGCCGATTCCCGGGATGCGGCAGACCCTCCCGGCCTTCAGTCTCCGCCGTGCAAGCCTATAATCCTCCCTGTTTACCGTCACCAACACGTCCGTCCAGTACGACAGCAGCTTTTCCGCCGGGTAATACAACAGCCAGTTCATGACCGGCGCACCCCTGTAAAAATGGAACCCGTGCGCCGTATAAATGACCGGCACGCCATTCCTGTGCGCAGCCGCCCTCGCCAGTGCACCGCCGATGGGCGAATGGCAGTGCATCCAGGCAAAATGATACCGCCCCATCAGTCTCCACAGCTGCCTGTATGCCCGTATCCAATTCCCCGCAGGGCAGATTTTCCTCGGACAGTCCCACTGGTGCCGGTGTACCCCCATCTCATGAAGCGCATCTTCCAGCTCCCGTATTCTCCGCCCATCGCACGTATTCCCTTCCTCGAAATTGCATGCCACATGCACCTGATACCCTGCCTCCTGCATCAGCCGGATATTCGGCATGTTGAACTGGTCAATCATAGACGCGACCGATGCCAGCATCAGCACCCTCTTCTTTATTTCCGGTCCACTGTGCGGCTCACAGATCACGCCCGGCCTCTGCTGTCTACGCCACAGCCCAGGCACCTGCCTCCTCTGCTCTGCTTTTCTATCTGTTTCCCACATGATTTCTCCTTTTTATATTTTTCATACACAAAACCTCATATACCTTCGACAAATTATATGCTATCTGCTTAGCAATAGTACTTCCCCAAATCCAACAGCATACTATAAATCATCGTATCTCCTTGTATAATGTATTTAGGTTGTTCGAGGGATACCTATAAACCCTTACACCTGCTCCTTTATTAATAGTTGGCCTTTCTAAATCTAGCGCCGTTGGATTCTCCTCTAGATGCTTGAACCAATATCTAACATCGGAATAAGTCTGCTCTTAATTAACTGACTGCCTGTATCCTCACCAAGAAAAAATTTTTCAGCATCTTCTTGTACTGTAATGCTGTTTGACATCTGATCCCTTTCATTTGGAAAATCTTTATGTAAAACAAAAAATTCCTGACTAATATGATTATGACTTTTTTCAGATAGCTTTCCTTCACTCGGAAATTCACATGGCAACAGATATATATTTCTTCTTTATCCGAATTTTCTACGTTTTTTCTATCTTATCCAGAAAGCTGTCTAATGACGCATCATAAATATACCGCTTATCAAAATTTTCAGCGTTTATGAATGAAGCTGTTCGTTTAAAGATTCATTTAAAAATTGAACATTTAACGTGTATATTGGATTATTAAGATTATCCGATATAGAGCCATAAATTGTTTCGTTAGTCCTCACTGCATAATCCATTACAAAAAACAATTGAACATTATATTCTATTTCTGCAAAATACTTCCTAAATAATAAATTCAAAATTTTTTTGTTGTCAGCTGCGATTCGGCAAAATTGTAGCAATCAGCCCAATTGTTCCTTCATTCAAACATAGCTAGAATAAATAATCCACTGTTTTCTTCCCGTGCATTGAAGGAGACTTAAAACTTTCCACATTCATTAATTTATCTCCATCACACATTATCCAATTAACATCTCCCATATGCACCTCTTTCTCCTACTAATAATCTACACTTATAAAATTTGCAACATCTGTTTTCTCAAAATACTGACTCACACATAATATGCTGCTTGCCGTCTGAATCTCTGACTGTAAGATTTCTCACCATGCTTTCATTATCTGGTATCGTCACATTCAATTTATGATTTTTATCATCAATCTCACATATTAATCCGCTGAGCATTGCAGCACTGGGTATCAATTGAAATGGAACATCCTGCAAATCTTTACAGGCCATAATATGTATTCCTGGATTGTATCGTTATGATCTGGTTCATATTCCACATCTGCCAGTCCAATCCATTGATCCGGATATTTCTCCTAAATTTCTTCCCATGCCATTCTTTCTTCCATTATAAATATTCTCCTCACAGTTTTAGCGATGTTAAACCTATTGCTTGGTATACTAAAAAATCACATTCAACAATTACTATCTCATAATAATATACAAAGCCATCTTTGTAATCAAATATTTTCTCAATTCTTTAAATTCATCATTAACATATACTATTTTCTTCTGTTATCTTTCAGTAAAACCATTTCCCCTTTCGGTTGGAACCCTCACGGACAACCTTACCTTCCTGCTTCATTTTCATCAGTGTACGCTTGACAGTTGACGCAGACACAGATAGTTTTTCGCCCAGAGTTCTGAGGGGTCAGACTGGACAAGGGGAGGGGTCAAAACAGCTGCAGAGTGGTCAGACTCGTGACCACTGTGGCCGTTCGCAGCCACCGCTCCCACGTTGTATGTTGTATCCATCCTCTTTCTTTTACCTCCCGACCATCTCAGTATCCATACCTCGTGCGGCAAAATGGCTCCGCAGGTTTTACCCTGCATGAATATC
>CAJUSH010000059.1 GCA_910589045.1 uncultured Eubacterium sp. | reverse complement strand
GACCATAATCAAAAGGCTATGATGGTCAATAAATTGACCATAATCAAAAGGCTATAAAAAGCTATGATGGTCAATAATGAACAGTTTAAGATCAGGAGAACAGGGATTATGGCAAAGGAAAGTTTTGGCAGAACAAATGAGGGGGCGGAGGTCACGAAGTACACCCTGAAAAACGCGGGCGGCATGGAGATTGAGCTGATTTCCCTCGGAGCCGCAATGCGGGCGATCCGCGTGCCGGACAGGGACGGTAAGGTGCGGGATGTGATTCTCGGCTATGATACGCCCGCGGATTATCAGAATATACGCGGATATCTCGGCATGGTCATCGGGCGCAACGGGAACCGCATCAAGGATGCGCGGGTGACGATCGACGGCGTGACCTATGAGCTGGAGGCGAACAACAATGAAAACAACCTGCACAGCGGAAGGGACGGCTTTCATTCCGTGGTCTGGGAGGAGGCCGAGGCGGACGATTCCCATGTTGTTTTCACGCACACCAGCCCCGATGGGGCGCAGGGCTTTCCCGGCGAGATGAAGGTTACGATGAGCTATACGCTGACGGATGCCGGGGAGGTCATCTTGAATTATAAGGCGACGACCGATAAAAAGACCGTGGCAAATTTTACGAACCATACATATTTTAATCTGGACGGGCACGAGAGCGGAAGCATGGAAGGGCAGGAGCTTCAGATTCTTGCGTCAAATTATACACCGGTTGTGGACGAGAAGGCGATTCCCACCGGGGAGATTGCGCCTGTGGCAGATACACCCATGGATTTCAGGGAGATGACTGCTATCGGGGCACGTATAGGTGCCGATTTTGACCAGCTGAAATATGTGGGCGGTTACGATCACAATTACGTGCTGGACGATGCGGACGGCACTCTGCGTCTTGTGATCCGGGCAAAATCGAAGGTGTCCGGTATTGGGATGGATGTATACACAACCTGCCCGGGCGTGCAGTTTTACGCGGGAAACCGCGTGGGCGGACAGACCGGAAAGGGCGGCGTCACCTACAATGACCGGCAGGGCTTTTGCCTGGAAACCCAGTATTTTCCCAATTCGGTGAATGATACGAATTTTGAGCAGCCCTTCCTCGCGCCGGGTGAGACGTATGAGTCGACGACGAAGTACTGCTTTTTTGTGAAATAAGCGATAGAGTTAGCTGAAAAATGATGGCAGAATTTTACTGTGACGATACAGTGGAATCCCGTACAAGTGATAAATAGAATTCCCCGGTGGAGGATATTTTTGATAGCTGCCGGGCGGATTGCAGAAAATCAGAGACAGGGGAAATATGATGAGGCAAAAGAGCCTATGAGGGCATGAAGCGGACATGTCATGCATACAGCCCTGATAGGAGCTTTGCCCATTGACCCGAAGCGCAGGAAAAAATGCCGCAAATACTATTTCTTAAAATATACCGCATACTCCTCGGAGAACAGGCATGCCCCGAGTCTGCGCACGCCGCCGTAGAGGTGGTGGGAGAGCAGCGGTTCAATTTCATCAAGTTTTTTATGCTCGATAATATCGAGCATTTTTTTATGGTCGGCGAGGACGTCCGGTACATTTTTTGCGCCGACGATATCAAGGCGGATAAAGCGGGAGTAGTCCGGATGGGGCGCGGTAAGCCGTTCCCAGAGATAGGGCTTATCCGTGGCCTGGAACCAGACCTCATGCATGGCGAGGTCGGTCGCCAGAAACCGCTGCTCGTCAAAATAAGCAAGCCCGTCTGCGATGTTTGCGGCACCTAAGAGCTGCTCATACCAGTAATGTACCCGCGCCATGTCCGTGGGGGGAGCAGACTCTGGCAAAATCCCGCAGTACCATCGTCTCCAGGGCAACGCGGGAGTAGATCATCTGGTTTGCGATATCCAGATCGATCGCATTATGGAACATACCTACACCACCGACGAAATTTATCAACTGTTAGAGACCGATCTGGTTTCCCTGCGCTTAAAGCCGGGGCAGCTCATCAGCGAGAACACCCTTTGCCAGCAGTTCCATGTTTCCCGCACGCCCATCCGCAGTGTGCTCCAGCGTCTGGAGCAAAACGGTTTCGTCGCCGATCATTCGGATTTTCAAGGGTGCGCTGCCCTATGTAACCTGCAATATTATCGTGCTCATCGC
The DNA here is from genome assembly GCA_910589045.1 of uncultured Eubacterium sp. Taxonomy (GTDB): domain Bacteria; phylum Bacillota; class Clostridia; order Lachnospirales; family Lachnospiraceae; genus W0P33-017. Next base: position 12,569 of record CAJUSH010000059.1, on the reverse strand, counting down.
TATCAGCGTATGGCCTGCACTGACAACCTGGCTGCCGCTGCTGTTGGGCTACAGCCTGTGATAGGAGAATTTATGACATTAAAAGAGAAAATGAAAAACGGCCCGGTATTTGGCATGGCATGCTTTACGGGTGTGACCTGTGTGATTGAAAATATTGCAATGTCAGGACTGGACTTTATCTATCTGGATCTGGAGCACACAAACTGGATGCTCGGCGAGACGTTTGAGAAGCAGATCATGGCGGCAAAGCTGCACGATATCTCCGTTCTGGTGCGCATGGCGGACGACGACGAGGTTGCAATCCGAAAGGTGCTCGAGTGGGGCGCGGACGGTGTTGTCATTCCCCACTGCAAGACCGCCGGGATGGCGAGAAAATGTGTGGAGGCCGCAAAGTTTTCGCCCCTCGGACGGCGCGGCGGCGAGAGCAATGTGCGGGCGGCCGGCTTCGGCTACCATAACTTCGACTGGAATACATACATCGAACAGCAGAACCGCGATACACTCGTGATTCCCATGGACGAGGACTATGAGTTCACGGATAACCTGGAAGAGATACTGGCGGTAGCGGGCATCGACGCCGTGAACTTCGGCCCCATCGACTATGCCGTATCCAAAAATCTGGAGATCGGCTATACCATGGGCGAGGAGGTAAAGGAGGCGTATAACAAGCTGGTGACGGCCGCAAAGGCAAAGGGCATCGGCGTGCTGGGCCCCGTGGTACCGCCCACGAAGGAAAATCTCGAAAACGCTGTAAAAGAGGGATACAATATGATTATCGTCGGAAACGACATGTGGCACTTCCAGAAGGCGCTCAAAGAGGTCGCGGCTGAGGCGGCTGCAGTCAGGGCAGGATAGTCAGATACGGAAAAGCAAACGGCCTGGGCTGTGCTTTTACACGGACTCCGCAGGGGAACCTGCGGGGTCTTTTTTCGCCATATTATAAGGCTGCTGTGCACGCCGTGACCAGTAACGGGCAGTTTGGTCATGAAAATTTGCTTCGCGAAGCCCAAGTTGCTGCATGAATCGGGTTTTCCCGCAGCTCCGCGGCAAGTGCGTGGCCCGGGTGTAAAAAGCAGCATTATAAATTCCTTATAAATTCAAATTGCGCAGTTCTTTTGACATGTTGTGTGATATAGAGTATAATATGAGCACTTGGCGAAGCAAGCGGTTAGCGGGTGCCATGTAATAGGGGCACCTGGCGAGGTGTCTGCGGATCTGGCGGACACGGTACAATGACAGCGCCAAAAAACGGGGGAGATTCATATTATGGTTTATAATAATATTCTGGAAGTGATGGGACATACGCCGATGATCCGGCTGAATCATATGGTGGACGGGGACAGCGCCCGGGTTCTCGTAAAGTTTGAGGGCTTAAATGTGGGCGGCTCCATCAAGACGCGCACGGCGTACAATATGCTGCGTGACGCAAAGGAGCGTGGGCTGATCAGGGAGGATACGATCATCGTGGAGCCGACCAGCGGCAATCAGGGTATCGGCCTTGCATTAGTCGGTGCGGTGGAGGGCTACCGGGTGCGCATCATTATGCCGGATTCGGTGAGCGAGGAGCGCAGAAAGCTCATGCGTCATTACGGAGCGGAGGTGGTGCTCGTCCACGACGCGGGCAATATCGGGAAAGCGATTGAGGAGTGTCTTAAGACGGCGCTTGCGATGGCGAAGGAGGATCCGCGGGTGTTTGTGCCCCAGCAGTTTGAGAATCCGGCAAATCCCCAGGTGCACAGGGATCAGACGGGGCTGGAAATACGCGCACAGGTGGATGGACCGATCCACGGCTTTTGCTCGGGTATCGGAACCGGCGGCACGATCACAGGCATCGGGGAGACGTTAAAGGAGAAAAATCCGGATATGGTCATCTGGGCGGTGGAGCCGGAGCATGCGGCGATTCTCTCCGGCGGCTCCATCGGCACACATTTGCAGATGGGGATCGGGGACGGTGTGATTCCCGCAATTCTCAATCAGAGCATTTACGAGGATATCTGTATCGTCACGGATGAGGAGGCGATTCAGACTGCCCGGGACCTGGCGCGCAGGGAGGGCATCATGTGCGGCATTTCCAGCGGTACCAACGTGGCGGCGGCGCTGCGGCTGGCAAAAAAGCTGGGGAAGGGAAAGACCGTAGTGACGGTTCTGCCGGACACGGCGGAGCGTTATTTTTCGACGCCCCTGTTTGAAGAGGCGAAAGAAGACGCTTCGGGCGGGGAAGGCTGAAACGCATGATATGCGGCGTAATTTTGAAGGCGGCCGTGTGGAAGAAAGGGGAATAGAATGACAGATTTCAGAGTCATAGAAGTAAAACGCAGTATTTTTGAGGACAACGACGCGGATGCGGATAAGCTTCGGGAGGAGCTGCGGGAGCAGAGGACGTATCTTCTGAACCTGATGTCGTCGCCGGGGGCGGGCAAGACGACGGTTCTGAAGCGCACAATCGCAGCGCTCAGGGAAGAGCTGCGCATCGGCGTCATGGAGGCGGATATCGATTCCGACGTGGACGCACAGGCGATCACGCAGGCGGGCGTTCCGGCGATTCAGATACATACCGGGGGAATGTGCCATCTGGATGCGGACATGACACGTCAGGGCATCCGGGAGTTTGATACAAAGGATCTGGATCTTGTGGTTCTGGAGAACGTGGGAAACCTCGTCTGTCCCGCGGAGTTTGACACCGGGAGTACGAAAAACGCGATGATCCTCTCGGTGCCGGAGGGGGACGACAAGCCGCTAAAGTACCCGCTGATGTTTACGATCTGCGATGTGGTGCTCATCAACAAGTGCGATGCGCTTCCGGTGTTTGACGACTTTGATAAGGAGGCGGTGGAAACGCGTATCCGCAGGCTGAATCCGCGGGCGGAGATCATTTTCCTGTCCGCAAAGACCGGCGAGGGCTTTGATGCCTGGATTGCCTGGCTGCGCAGAGAGATATCGGCGTATCAGGGCACCCTGACGTAAGCAATTTTTGCACTGCCTATGCAGCGTGGATTTTCCCGGCGGGATAACCGCGCCCGTAAGGGGCACGGGCCGGGAACGTAAATTTAAAATTAAAGTAGGAAGAGGAAAACACATATGGCAAAGATCATTTTAACCGGAGACCGCCCCACGGGCCGGCTTCATGTGGGACATTATGTAGGCTCCCTGCGGCGCAGGGTGGAGCTGCAAAACTCCGGCGGGTTTGATAAAATTTATATTATGATTGCGGATGCGCAGGCGCTGACGGACAATGCGGACAATCCCGAGAAGGTGCGCCAGAATATCGTGGAGGTCGCGCTGGATTACCTTTCCTGCGGGCTTGACCCGGAGAAATCTACGCTCTTTATCCAGTCCATGATACCCCAGCTGACGGAGCTGAGCTTCTATTATATGAACCTGGTGACGGTATCGCGTCTGCAGCGGAATCCTACCGTAAAGTCGGAGATACAGATGCGGGGCTTTGAGGCGAGCATCCCGGTAGGCTTTTTTACGTACCCGATCAGCCAGGCGGCGGATATAACGGCCTTCCAGGCGACGTGTGTTCCGGTGGGCGAGGATCAGATGCCGATGCTCGAGCAGTGCCGCGAGATCGTGCACAAATTCAATTCCGTCTATGGCGAGACACTGACGATGCCGCAGATCATGCTCCCGGACAACCAGGCATGCCTGCGCCTGCCGGGTATCGACGGCAAGGCGAAGATGAGCAAGTCCTTAAACAACTGTATCTACCTCTCTGACACGGAGGAGGAGGTGCGCACGAAGGTCATGTCCATGTTTACCGACCCGAATCATCTTAAGGTGTCCGACCCCGGAAGGGTGGAGGGTAACCCGGTGTTTATCTATCTGGAGGCATTTTCCCGTCCGGAGCACTTTGCGGAGTTTCTGCCGGAGTATGCGGGGATCGAGGAGCTGGAGGAGCACTATAAGCGCGGCGGTCTCGGCGACGTAAAGGTGAAGAAATTTTTGAACCACGTGATGCAGGCGGAGCTTGGGCCTATCCGTGCCCGCAGGGCGCAGTGGGAGAAGGACATTCCCACTGTTTATGAGATCCTGAAAAAGGGGTCACAGGAGGCCGAAGCGGTGGCGGCGGATACGCTTTCAAAGGTGCGCGCAGCGATGAAGATCAATTACTTTGACGACGCGGCGCTCATAAAGGAACAGGCGGAAAAGTACGGACGGGCATAAAATAAAATTTATATTTAACAAACGAAAGGACTGAAACTGTGATGAGTGAGAAAATACCCTACAAAATTTATCTGGAAGAACAGGAAATGCCAAGGGACTGGTACAATGTGCGGGCGGATATGAAAACGAAGCCCGCGCCGCTTTTAAATCCCGGGACCCGTGAGCCGATGAAGGCCGAGGAGCTGGCAGGTGTTTTTTGTGAGGAGCTGGTAAAGCAGGAGCTTGACAATGACAACCGCTATATCCCGATTCCGGAGGAGATTCAGGATTTTTACAAGATGTACCGCCCGTCGCCGCTGGTGCGGGCATACTGCCTGGAGAAAAAGCTTGACACGCCCGCGAAGATCTACTACAAATTTGAGGGCAACAACACAAGCGGGAGCCATAAGCTCAATTCCGCAATCGCACAGGCATATTATGCAAAAAAGCAGGGCCTTAAGGGCGTGACCACAGAGACCGGTGCGGGTCAGTGGGGAACGGCGCTCTCCATGGCGTGCTCCTATTTTGACCTGGACTGCAAGGTGTTCATGGTGAAATGCTCCTATGAGCAGAAGCCCTTCCGCCGGGAGGTGATGCGTACCTACGGCGCCAGCGTGACGCCTTCGCCCTCCGAGACGACCGAGATCGGAAAGAAAATCCTGGCGGATCATCCGGGGACGACCGGAAGCCTTGGCTGCGCCATCTCCGAGGCGGTCGAGGTAGCCACGGGAACGGAGGGCTACCGCTACGTGCTCGGAAGCGTGCTCAACCAGGTGCTCCTGCATCAGTCCGTGATCGGCGTGGAGGCGAAGCTTGCCATGGACAAATACGGCATTAAGCCGGATATGATTATCGGCTGTGCGGGCGGCGGTTCCAATCTTGGCGGTCTGATTTCGCCTTTCATGGGTGAGAAGCTGCGGGGAGAAGCGGACTATCAGTTTATCGCGGTAGAGCCTGCGAGCTGCCCCAGCTTAACAAGAGGAAAATTTGCATACGATTTCTGCGATACCGGAATGGTATGCCCCTTGGCGAAGATGTACACCCTCGGAAGCGGCTTTATCCCCTCCGCAAACCATGCGGGCGGGCTGCGTTACCACGGTATGAGCTCCGTTCTGTCCCAGCTTTACGCGGACGGTTACATGGAGGCCCGGGCGGTGGAGCAGACGTCGGTATTCGAGGCGGCAGAGCAGTTTGCACGGGTAGAGGGTATCCTTCCCGCGCCGGAAAGCTCTCATGCCATCCGCGTGGCCATCGACGAGGCTATGAAGTGCAGGGAAACCGGGGAGGAGAAGACGATTCTGTTCGGACTGACCGGAACCGGCTACTTCGATATGGTAGCATACGAGAAGTTCCACAACGGTGAGATGCAGGACTATGTTCCTACGGATGCAGATCTGCAGGCCGGCTTCGACGGACTGCCGAAGTTCTGAAAAGAAAGAATGGATTAAGAAAGCAGTGAATGGGGCAGAGGGGAATCCCTCTGCCCCGGATCTGTTTATCAGAAGCTCACTTTGTGTGTTATTTCGTCCCGAAAATCCGGTCCCCCGCATCCCCGAGTCCCGGGCAGATGTAGGCGTGGTCGTTTAGGCAGCGGTCGAGATGCCCGACATAGATCTGCGCGTCCGGATGGTCCCTGTGCAGGCGCTCCAGGCCCTCAGGTGCGGCGATGATCGCCATAAATTTAATGTGCTTTCCGCCGTGCTGCTTGATCATGCTTACGGCGTCGGAGCCGGAGCCGCCGGTGGCAAGCATCGGATCAACGACGACGATGGTGCGCTGCTCAATGGGCGCGGGCAGCTTGCAGTAATACTCGTGGGGCTTATGGGTATCGGGATCCCGGTAAAGGCCGATATGGCCTACCTTTGCGGAGGGAACAAGTGCGAGGATGCCGTTTACCATGCCGAGTCCGGCGCGCAGGATCGGCACGATCGCCAGCTTTTTTCCGGTGATCATAGGTGTGAGACAGGACTCAATGGGGGTCTTGACCTCTACGTCCTCGGTGGGCAGATCCCGCAGCGCCTCATACGCCATGAGCATGGCGATCTCCTCCACCAGTCTGCGAAATTCATTTGTTCCGGTGTTTTCGTCCCGCAGCATGGAGATTTTGTGCTGTAACAGGGGATGGTCGAAAAAGGTTACGTTTTCCATAGGGTTGTCCTCCTCAAATGTTTTATAATAGTGTATCACATTTAACAAAATATGGAAGTATATTTGTATTCTTTCGGGTGAATACTATGCGTGTAGTAGTTCGAAATACTTCGGACTGTGAAAACAACTGTAACACACGTATTGTTACAAACATTTATTGAATCAGGAGGTCATTCATCATGGCGAAGAATTATTCAAATGAGTCAAACTGCTCGAACAGCACAAATGCAAAGAATGCAGGCAACGCATCCAACGCAAGTAATGCATCCAATGCAAGCAACGCATCCAATGCATCCAATGCATCCAATGCATCCAATGCAAAGAACGCGTCGAATGCAAGCAACGCGAAGAATGCAAGCAATTCCAAGAATGCAAGCAACAAGACCGGCAACGCTTATGATGCGGCAAACCGTTACTAAGTCTTGCGCCGATTTCAAACTGGTGCAGGGCTCACAGCTTTTTGATAACCGCATAAAATAAGTAAAAGGAAAGCAGATCAGCAAAAGGCATCGACAAAACCCTTTGCCGGTCTGCTTTTAATTTCAAGGGAGGCACATATGCGTTATCAATTGTTATCAAAGGATGAGTTTCGCCGTGCAATGACACGGGGCAGGGTGATGCTGATCGACCTGCGTGAGCCAGAGGACTATCGCCGCTGGCATATTTCAGGGGCCGTGAACAAAAGCTATGACCACATAGAGGCGTGGGCGGTTGAGCTGGACCATTCCATGCGGATTCTGCTCTATTGCAGTCACGGAAACGAGAGCATTCTGGCGGCCCGCTATCTTGGCAGCAGAGGCTTTCAGGTAGCCTCGCTCATCGGCGGCGTGGGAAGGCGGTGAAGTATTCGGACCAAAGCCTTGCAGGGGCTGCGGGAGAACCTGATTCAGACAGCAGGTTTGTAGAAATTGGTGATTGACACATAAAACCGGTATGGCTTATTATGAAAGAATACGAACAGTTGGCGCGTGCGTCAAAATTCATATTTGTAAAGTACATGAACAACGATAAAAGTAAGGGGAAGCGATGCGGACATATGAACTGATTGCCCCGTGCCATTTTGGGCTGGAGGCAGTACTGAAGAGAGAAATCTACGATCTGGGCTACGAGATTACACGGGTGGAGGACGGAAGGGTGAGCTTCACGGGGGACGCGGAGGCGGTCTGCCGTGCGAATCTCTTTCTGCGAACGGCCGAGCGCGTGCTCATTGAAGTCGGCAGATTTTACGCAGGCACCTTTGACGAGCTGTTTGAGGGGGTTCGCGCACTGCCCTGGGAGGACTATCTGCCGAAAAACGCGCGCTTCTGGGTAAAAAAAGCATCCTCGGTCAAGAGCCGGCTTTTCAGCCCTTCGGATATCCAGTCCATCGTAAAAAAAGCGGTGGTGGAGCGCTTGAAGGAGCATTTTTCAGTGGAGTGGTTTGCCGAGGACGGGGCGGATTATCCGCTGCGGGTCTTTCTCATGAAGGATGAGGTCGTGGTCGCACTGGATACGAGCGGCGCATCGCTCCATAAGCGGGGCTACCGGACGCAGGCAGGCACGGCACCGCTCTCGGAAACGCTGGCGGCTGCGCTGATCATGCTCACGCCGTGGCGCGCCGGCCGTATTTTGGTGGACCCGTTTTGCGGGAGCGGCACCTTTCCCATCGAGGCGGCGATGATGGCGGCGGGTATCGCGCCCGGGATGAGCCGTGACTTTTTATCCCAAAAATGGAATAATTTAATCCCGGAGAGCCTGTGGTGCGATTGCCGGGAGGAGGCGCAGGAGCTAATCATCCCGGAGCCGGAGACTGTGATACAGGGCTACGATATCGACGGGCGTGTGATCGCTGTGGCACGGGAAAATGCGCGCCGCGCGGGGGTGGAAAAGCTGATTCATTTCCAGCAGCGGCCCATTGCGCAGATGAACCATCCGAAAAAATACGGTTTTCTTATCACGAATCCGCCCTACGGCGAACGGCTTGAGGAGAAGGAAGCACTGCCCGCGCTTTACAGACAGATCGGGGAGGCATATGAACGGCTCGAGGACTGGTCGATGTATGTAATCACGAGCTATGAGGATGCCGAGCGCTGTATCGGGCGAAGGGCAGACAAAAACCGCAAGCTCTACAACGGCATGATCCGTACTTATTTTTACCAGTTTCTCGGTGCAAAGCCGCCAAAGCGGCCGCAGAACAGAGGATAAAAGAGGCAGTATGCGTTATTCCAGGCGATATATTTTTTTTACGGCACTACTATTTCTGTTTATATTGGGAAAATTTAATAATTCCGTCCGGGAGATCACGGAGGTGGAGGCGTTTCGCGGGGCGCAGCTTAACGAGGAGGACTGGAACCCGCTCATTGCCGCGAGTGTGAACGACAATGTCATCACACTAAATATCGGCGGCAGGAGCTACAGCAGCGAAAACACGTCTCTGTATATGGATGAGCATTTGCAGCTTATGGTACCGGTAAGCATTTTGCGGGACAGCTTCAATTGCAGTGCCCGCATTTACGGGGAGCATGAGCTGGTGCTGCAGAAGCGTGAGCTGTCGATCTCGTTTGCCGTCGGCGCGGATACGTGCATGGTGGGCGGGAAGGAGGTCGCGCTTACGTCGCCGATGACGCGGGACGGGCAGGATTTTTACGTGGGAATGGGTGACCTGGCCGACCTGCTGGGATATGATTACGAGTGGGATATGGCGCAGAACCGGGCGGTCAGCGTTGACACGATGGGGGAAGAGGGATTTCTTCCATATAAGTATGACCTGCGGGAGCAGGGGCGCATTTCCGGAGTGGAGGACCAGGGCGCATCCGGCACCTGCTGGGCGTTTGCGACGCTCACGGCACTGGAATCCCGTCTGCTTCCTGAGGAGGAGCTTGAGTTTGCGCAGGATCACATGACGCTGTGCAACAGCTTCGGGCAGGAGCCGGACGACGGCGGCGATTACACCATGTCCATGGCATATTTGTCGTCGTGGCAGGGACCGGTGCTGGAGGAGGATGACCCCTACGGGGACGGGAAGAGCGACCCGTCACTGACTGCCGTCAAGCATGTGCAGGAAATGCAGGTGATGGAATCCGGCGACCAGCAGAAGATCAAGGAGGCCGTGTTCAAATACGGCGGTGTGCAGACGTCGATCTACACGACCCTTGAAAGCTCCGAGAGCACGAGCGAATATTATAACAAAAAGAAGAAGGCATACTGCTATCAGGGCAGGGAAAAGCCAAACCACGACGTCGTGATCATCGGATGGGACGATTCCTACCCGAAGGAAAATTTTTCCACGCCGCCGGTGGAGGACGGTGCTTTTATCTGTCAGAACAGCTGGGGGACGTCCTTCGGGGATAAGGGTGTTTTTTACATTTCTTATTATGATTCCAATATCGGGATGCACAATGTCGTCTACACGAAGGTGGAGGACGTGGATAATTTTGACCGGATCTACCAGTCCGACCTGTGCGGCTGGGTCGGACAGATGGGCTATGAGCGGGAGAGTATTTACGGTGCGAATGTGTTTCGGGCAAAGGAGCGGGAGCAGGTCGAGGCAGCAGGCTTTTATGCGACCGGGAAGGATACCTCCTACGATATTTATGTTGTGAAAAATTTTGTAGACAGCAAAAGCCTCGATGCCAAAAACCGGATTAAGGTTGCGGAGGGGAAGCTTGCGAACGCGGGCTATTACACGATTCGATTTAACCGTCCGGTGGACGTGGAGGAGGGAGAGCGCTTTGCGATTATGCTCTATATCACGACGCCGAATGCGGTGTATCCGATGGCGGTTGAATATGTGGCGGACGAGCTGACGAAAAACGTGGATATCACGGACGGGGAGGGCTACATCAGTATCCGCGGCAGCCAGTGGAACCGGGTGGAGGAACAGGCGCAGAGCAACCTCTGCATCAAGGCGTACAGCTCGATCAGAGAGGAATCGTAAATGGAAGAAAAATTTGTGCGTAATATGTCGCTTCTCGTGGCGTGTCTCGCGATCCTGATCTGTTCGGGGCTTTATTATCTGCCGATGCTGGAGGTGCAGGCCGAGGAGTATGTGGCAAGGCAGCTTCGGGCCCGCAGGGAGCGCAGGGAGCGCGAGGAGATGCTGGCGATGCTCTCGGGTGTCGAGATTTTGGATTACATGACCGAGCAGGCGCGGGCGACTGCCGAGGAGCTTGCGGGGGAGCAGCACCGGGAGGCGGTGGAGGCCTTGGATTTCCGGCAGCAGCTGCGGCTGGAGCTTCCGAAAAATGTTTCCCGGGATGATGTGACGATTGAAAATAATTATATGAGCCGGACGATTGACATCAGCATCGGCGGCGCGGGCGAGGACTATCTGGTAAACTATCCGATGATCGGAAAGAGCAGCCATATCGAGGATTTGAACTATTATGCGGAGGCAGGCACTGCTACGGTAGAGCTGGTCATGGAGCAGATTTATGAGATGTCACTGGACTGGGAGGAGCAGTACTTATACATTGACTTTGTCCTGCCGCAGGAGCGCTATGATAAGCTTGTGGTCATCGACGCGGGCCACGGCGCAAAGATGCCGGGGGCGACGGTTGGCGGCGTGATGGAGAAGGATATTGACCTTGCTATCGTAAAGGAGCTGAAAGCTATTTTTGACAGTGAGGGGGACGGCTCCATTGGTGTGTATTACACGAGACTTGACGATTCGGACCCGATGTTTGCGGACCGTTCGGGGCTTGCGAATGAGATCGGCGCGGACCTGTTCGTGAGCATACATAACAATTCCTATCAGGGCTCGTCGGGTGTGCACGGGACGACCGTGCTCTACGACGAGGCAAAGCCTGCGGAGGGGAACAGCTCCATGCGTCTGGCGACGATTATGCTGGAGCAGGTGACGGAGGCGCTTGGCTCGAAAAAGCGGGGGCTGACGAAGGGGAACGATATTTACGTAATCCGTACCTGTGAGGCGCCGGCGGTGCTGGTGGAGGTGGGTTTTATGACAAACCCTGCGGAGCTTGCGAGGCTGACGGACGCGGCGTATCAGAGAAAATGTGCATGGGGCATTTACGAGGGCATTTTACAGGCATTTGAGGAGGGCTTTTAACGATGAGCAGAATTATTTTTGCGACGGGAAACGCGGACAAAATGAAGGAGATCCGCATGATTTTGTCAGATATGGGAATGGAGATTTTATCCATGAAGGAGGCAGGGGCTGATCCGGATATTGTCGAAAACGGGTCTACCTTTGAGGAAAATGCGCAGATCAAGGCGCGGGCGGTGGCAGGGCTGTTCCCGGACGATATCGTGCTGGCGGATGATTCTGGGCTTGAGATTGACTATCTGAATAAGGAGCCGGGGGTTTACTCGGCGCGATATATGGGCGAGGATACCCCCTACGAGGTCAAAAACCAAAGGCTGATCGAGCGGCTTGGCGGCGTCCCGAAGGAGAAGCGGACAGCGCGCTTTGTGTGTGCGATCGCGGCGGCTCTGCCGGACGGAAGCATAAAAACGGTCCGCGGAACCGTCGAGGGCTATATCGGTGAGAAAAGCGCAGGAGACAACGGCTTTGGCTACGATCCGATCTTTTATGTCGATGAATACGGATGTTCCACCGCCGAGCTTTCCCCGGAGGAAAAAAATAAAATCAGCCACAGGGGAAATGCACTGCGGGCAATGCGCAAGGAGCTGGAAAACTTATGAAAGAGAAAAAAATTTTGCTGATCAGTGATACCCATGGAATGCATGAGAATCTGAGGGAGGCTGTCCGGCGGGAGACACCCTTTGAGCGGCTGCTCCACATGGGGGACACAGAAGGGTGGGATCCCGTGATCCGCGACATTGCCGGTACTCCGGTGGATATCGTATCCGGGAACTGTGACTGGGCGAGTGACCTGCCGGGCGAGGCAATGGTGGACATCGGCGATGTACATATTTTTATGACCCATGGGCATGAGTATTACGTGACTACCGGCATGGAGGTGTTTTTAGAAGCGGCGGAGGCATGCGGCTGTCAGGTGGCGCTCTTCGGGCACACGCACCGGCCGTTTCTGATGGAGCATAAGGGTGTCCTGGTGGCCAATCCCGGCAGTATTTCAAGGCCGAGACAGCCGGACCGAAAGCCCAGCTACGGGGTCCTGACCATCACCGAGGAGGGCAGGCCGAAGATTGAATTAAAATTTCTGGAAAAATAGGTTGACTTTTCCGGAAGAGTAGCATATAATGTTAAATGCGTTGCGGCGGTCGAATAAACGGGCGCGGCGGTATGAACGCAGTTGACACGCGGGTGTAGTTCAATGGTAGAACACCAGCCTTCCAAGCTGGATACGTGGGTT
>CAJUSH010000058.1 GCA_910589045.1 uncultured Eubacterium sp. | reverse complement strand
AATATGCTCTAAGCTGTCCTTGCCTATCACCGAAAAATCAGTGAATTAACAAGTCGCTTAGAGCATATATCACCAGATGCGGGTTTTTCAATGCCTGTACACGATTCCTTCGGATCGCGGACCGCATTCTTCCACGCGCCCGCTTCGCCTCCGACGTTTTCAGCTTCCGCAGATTTACATAGCACCACAGCATCGTTTTGATATATTTATACTCTGCCGCAGAAATTAAATCCGGATTATTTTTTCTCACAAATTCAAGATTTTCCTTGCTGTTTTTTACACAATCCAGCTGTTTTAACGAAAAAGCGGAGGTTGTGATGCTGTCCTTGCGCTTCCGGTAATAATAGGTGTCATGATCTAGGAACACAATGCGCTCCATAGCCTCATACGCGGACTCGCAATGCTCCGGGACATGCTTCCTTTTTTGATAGGAAAGCGACCCGTCATCACTCTCTAAAACCGTAGCACAGCTTCCCACGCAGCAGTCTGCACGGTACTCCTTCATTTTTTCAATAAAATCTCAATTGTGTCAGAGGAAATCCAGTCATCACTGTCCGCAAGATTCTGTAACGCTATGTCCATGTTATATGAATGAAGGCACCGCTGTCAAGAAACAGGCACGAAAAACCAATTGTACAAGTTCTTTTTCTATGCTATGATGTATATGTTTATATATGAAAATGTAATTGTACAGAACAGTTACAAATAGCACGAAAGAAAGGGAAAAAAGATGTTTAGAAAAAAAGACTTAAACCAACTTCTCGGCGGGTGTCTGACGGACTATAAAACTTATGCCCGCGGCACGTATCGCGGGTTTCAGGTTATTTTTAACCTGCGTACAGTAAACAATGTACAGATGTTTTATGCCACAATCAATGCTTCTGCTCCGAACCAGGAATCATTTTCAGCACTGACCAGCTATCTGGAAGAGCAGAAGAGCAGCAACAAATTCTTCCGCGGTTTTACCTGCTATGAGCATTTTATCGAGCTGGAGCTTACCTCTCCCACGCTTGCGAAAAAGATACCGGCTGCTTTTAACGATATCATCGATCCCATCATCCAGTACATCATCATGCAGGGCTTTACCGCCGGATGCCAGAATTGCGGTGATCAGACGGCGCCCCTGGACTGCTATCAGATCAACAACACACATCAGATGCTCTGCAGCAGCTGCTCTCATGAGGTTGAGGCCCTTCTTGAGGACAACAGGGCTGCCATCAAGGGACAGAAAAGCTCCCTTGTTCCCGGTCTGGTGGGCGCTCTGCTGGGAGCCCTGATCGGCGGAGCCATGTGGATCGGTATTTACAAGCTTGGTTACATAGCCGGAATCGCAGGTGCCGTTACCGTTATCTGTGCCATGAAGGGATACGAAAAATTCGGCGGCGCGATGGACGTCAAGGGTGTGCTGATAAGCGTGCTCATCTCCGTCGCCATGATCTACTTTGCCAACAATATCGCCTGGGCGTGGGAAGCCTACGACGCGCTGAAGTCCTACGGCTTTACCTTCTCGGATGCATACCGTGGGCTTCACGATATTCTGGTCGAGACAGAGACGACCAATAGCTACTACGCAGACCTTGGCATCGGTTATTTCCTGACGCTCATCTGCTCCATCGGAACGATCGTGAACGCACTGCGTACCAGCTCCGGCAGCTACCGAATGAGGAAAGCAAAATAAGAGAAAGGAGCGCTTTGGTATGGGTATGACTTTATTAAAAAAATTTCGGAATATCTGCCTGTTTTTCCTGGTTTTCTCCTTTGTCCTGCCGCCTGTGACCGCTCACGCGGATACAAGCGGCTCCAAAAGCACAGGCATCAAATATGCCATCCAAGCCGAAGGAGCGTACAGCAACTGGGAGGGTGTTTCCAATGTTTCACAGTTTTTGGACAATAACGGCGATTTCTGCTTTGCATACTATAACAAGAAAACCGTCACAATCGTAAAGACCAAAAACGGAAAGCCTGTAAAGAAAAAGATTACTTTAAACATGAGCAATCCCCTCTTTGGCGGTGTCGCATGCGACAGCAGCGGCAATTACTATCTGGTAAGCGGTAAAACGAATAACTCGTCTAACCGGACACAAAACACTGTTTTCGTCTCAAAGTACGATAAAAACGGAACGCTGTTAAAAACAGCAGGCGACAACGGAAGCTCCAGCCTCGGCAGCTGGTACTCCAACGATTTTTACACAAAGATCCCATTTGATGGCGGGAACTGCGACATTGCAGTCAACGGGAATTACCTTGCCGTAAACTATGCACGGGAAATGTACAGCGGCCATCAGAGCAATTCCGTATTTGTCATCAACACAACCGATATGACAAAGGTAAACCCCGGCAATATTTACAGCTCCCATTCCTTTGCACAGCGCGCCATCCCTTATAAGGAGGGCTTCGTATTTGCAAGCGAGGGAGACTGCTATGACCGGGCCTTTACCATCTCTGCCCTCACAGATCCGTCCTCCGGTACGGTCACCACCGGCAACAGCTTCCATTTCTGGGTGCAGAAGGGCGCGTTGGATGCATACAATATGTATGTGCTCAACGACAATTTTGCACATATGGGCGCACTAACAGCTGTCGGCAGCCAGACCGTCGCACTGGTTGGCACCTCCGTTAAATCACTGGATCAAAAGGCAGCCTCTGAGTCCGAGCAGCTCTTTATCCAGATTTTCGATCCCACAAAGGATTTAAGCACCTCCTCCGCATATGTAACCTCCGGAACGAGAAGCGGCTATGGCGGGCCAAACGGAGATCAAAAAGTGACCGACTACGGTGTCAAATGGCTCACAAACTATGCAAGCAAATTCAACATCAATTATCCGCAGGCAGTATCTGACGGAAAAGGAAATACCATTATTCTTTACGAGCTGTATGCAAACAGCTCCTATAAGGGTGTATACTATCTGGTGGTAGACCAAAACGGAAAGATTTCTACAAAAAAGACGAAATATTCCTCCACCGCACACCTCAATCCCTGCGAGACACCGGTCTATGCAAATAATACGGTTTACTGGGTGGGACACAGCACAAAAAAGACAAACAATACCATGTATGTTTACAGCTTAAAGCTTTCATAAGTGACAAGGCTTAAAAAAACGGACAGCCAAGCGCGGCTGCCCGTTTTTTATATATCTAAAAGCTGTTTAAAAGCCCCTGTATTCCCTGCTCCTTAAAAATGTCCTTGTAATATCCGATCTCTTCTCTTATGATCTCGTCGATCACCCGCATCCCAAGCACCTCCACCGGCGCCTTGTCGTCCGTCAGAATCAAATCTCCCTCCTCATAGGGTGTCAGCGCATCAGAGACAACACCCATCATCGACGAGAGCTCCCCGTCGCGAAGCGCCGCCACGCCCTCCGCCATTACATCCAGCATTTCCGCGTTATCAGAAGCGAAGAGCTCACGGTTCGTGTTGCCTGAAACATCTGCGGTATATACCTGATCAAATACACTTGCAATCGTATCCGAGAGGTAAGCGTTGATGCTTCCCGCACCGTCGGACTTCATGTTCATATTCACGACCATCACGCCCCCGGGCTTCAGATGCTTCTTTACCTGCGTAAAAAATTCCACCGAGGACATTTGAAACGGAATCGTGATATCCTGATAGGCATCCACCATGATCACATCATAGGTCTGATCGACGGCCTGCAGATAAGCTCTCCCGTCGTAGGTCGTCACCGGCACATCATCGGGCAGGTCAAAATAGGTGCCCGCCAGATCCGTGATCTTCCGGTCAATCTCCACACCCTCCACGTTCAGCGAGCCGGGAAAGTAATTCCTGCACTGTGTCGCAAACGTGCCGGTTCCCATACCTAAAATCAACACGTCGCTCATACTGTCCTTTTGCATAATACCCGCCAGAAAAGGGGCTGCCAGCGCATAGTCATAATACATGCCGGTCAGCCCCGGCTCCTTCATCTTTACCGACTGCACGCCAAAGAGTACATTCGTCGAGAGTATGACACGGCGATCCGTCTCCTTCACCTGCAGGTAATTGTAAATGGACTCACCCTCATAGACAAGACCGCTCTCCCAGAACGCAAAGCTGTCCGAATGCCCAAATACCGAGCAGAGCAAAAACAGCACAAGCGCCAGCGCGCACAGCTTTTTTCCGCTTTTTTTGCTGATAAAATAAATCAGGCTGAGAGCCAGAAGCACGCCGGAAAAAATCAGGAATGTAACCGCAGTCCCAACCGCCGGAATCGTCACAAACGTGGGGAGAAATGTTCCCAAAATACTTCCGATCGTATTAAAGGCGCCCAGCGTCCCTACCGTACTGCCGCTTTCGTCCAGCGAATCCACCGTATACTTCACCAGTGACGGCGTGACCGTCCCCAGCAGAAACAGCGGATAGACAAATATAACCATACACGCAATAAAAGCCGCCAAAATTAAAAAATTGTTGCTGACGGTAAGCACCAGCAACCCGGAAATCCCAAGGATAATATATTTTCCGACCAACGGAATCGCCGCAATCCAGACCGCTGCAACCAGAAGCCGCCGATAAAGCCTGTCCGGATTCGGATTTTTGTCCGCAGAGCGACCGCCCCAGATATTTCCCAGCGCCATGGCGATCATAATCGTTCCGATGATAATCGTCCAGACAATCTGTGAAGAACTGAAATATGGCGCCAGCAGCCGGCTCGCGCCAAGCTCCACCGCCATAACGCTCATACCGGAAAAAAATTCCGTCAGATAGAGATAGTATTTATTTTTTAAAATGTTTTCCATGAATACTCCTTTTTACCGGGCATTCTGCTTTGAATCTCCACCATGAACGTTACCTCTGCAGCCAGCTCAGCCCAGGCACCCTCACGGCACATAGAAGGTCCTGTTTAGTGCTGCTCCATTCCTGACCTGACACGGTTCGCAGGTTCCTATTGCGCGAGACCCAAACATCAACGCCGCTTACAGGGGGCTGCTTCACAGTGAAAAGACCCGGGGCAGAATATCACTCCAGCTATAGCGGATTGCTGGTACAGGGTACCGCTAACACCCCAGCTGCCCGGAGTCTTTATTATAACGGCTTTTTAGGATTTTGTCAAATACAAGAAAACCGATTTGTATTGTATTACATATGAGAATATTTTTCCCCTGCGCGCAGTGTAACCTTTTTATACTGTGCCAGCTCGGAAACCGTCACAAGCTGATAGCCCTTTGCAACCAGATCCGGTATGATTCGCTTCGATGCTTCCACGGTCGACGCATAAAGATCATGCATCAGTATAATATCTCCGTCCTTTACATGGTTCATCACGCTCTGGTAAACGCTTGAGGCATTTCTCGTCTTCCAGTCAAGCGTATCGATCGACCACAAAATAAGCGGCCGTTTTGCATAGCTTTTCAGATTGCTTCCGATGGAGCCGTAGGGCGGGCGGACGAGCGCCGGTGCCTTCATCGTCAGGCCCTTAATCTTGCTGTCCGTCTGGCTAAGCTCCGACTGAACCTTCGCGGCATCCGCAATTCCGAGATTCGCATGGTCATAGGAATGGTTGCCAAGCTCGCAGCCCATCCCGGCAATGCGCTTTACGGTATTCGGATACTGACCTACCCGAATTCCAACCTCGAAAAACGTAGCCCGGGCATTGTATTTTTCAAGTATATCCAAAATCTGCGCCGTATACGAGCTCGGCCCGTCATCATAGGTCAGCGCCACCATCGGCTTTGACGGATCAATACGGTAGGAGCAGCAGCTCCCCGGCTTGCTGCAGTCACTCGTGTAGGTCTTGCCCTCGAGAACCCTGACCGCACGCACCTTATATGTATAGGAAACGCCGTATTTCGCACCTGTATCCATAAAGCTGGTCTGCTTTGTCGTTTTAATCAGCTTATAGCTTGATGTACCCGTTTCTTTCCGATACAGCTCATATTTCTGGATCTTCTTATTTCCTTTCCAGCTCAGCTTAATGCCGTTTTTTACGGCCTCCGCACAAAACGACTGCGGTGCATTTAAGGCAACCCCCTTCCACGCAACAAGCTTTGACGGCTTTAAAGTCTCCTCATTTTCATTCGATTCCGAATCGTTATCTGCTTCGGAAGGCTCCTTTAAATGAAGACCGGCCTCTGAGAACTCCTCCGCCCCAAAATTCAGCTCTGCAGCCTGGGCCTTTGCCGAAAAGCCCATAAACACCGTCCATACCAGCAGCACCGCCAGCAGACGCCTTGTACAATTCCTCGCATTCTTCATCTTTTGCATACGTTCCTTCCTTCCCCGTTTCCGCTTCTCTGTCACTCTTTGTCGATATGCGTCGATATTTCTATAATTTTAGGATAATACTTTACATAATTCCTTGTCAATAGTTCATGAGACATGATCGATAACAAATTTTGAAATCGGTGCTTCAAAATAAGAAAAAGCAATGCCGACACATACAACAACCGCAAGATTGACGAGCAAATGGAAGGCGCGGCCCGGTATCAGGGCACCGATGCTTTCATCCCAGTAATTATAGTAAAGCATCTGCACGAAAAAGATATGGTACGAGCAGCGGCCAATCAGTTCAAGCGGAGCACAGTGTATTCCTCTCCAGTGTCTCATGGCATAGCCAAAAAGCGGCAGAAAATACAAAATTGCATAAACACACGTCCGTTTCCAATAGACGACCGTAACCGGAATGTACCCGAGATAATCCGTTGCGACAATGAATACGACTCCTGATAAAAATGTAATCCAGTTTTTATTAGTTGAATTTTCCTTGTTTTCATAAAGAAAACATCCGTAAGCGATGAGAAGTATATACCGAAAAATCAGCAGACGGTAGCATTTTCCGTTGAGCATGTAGGCTCTTGCAAGCACCTCAAACATTACATTCAGAAAAAAGCATAGAAAAAGACCGTGTTTATACCGCTTGATGATAAAATATAAAACAGGAAAAAGAAAGATGAGCTGCACAAGGATCGGATAATAATAAGTTCCCGCTCCTCCAATACCTCCGCGGAAGAAATATACAATAATATCATGTATTGACAGCCGTTTATCAAATATACTGCAAAAAAGAATATCCGCTGAATATGCGATAGCAAAGGGCACGGTGTAGCGCAGGAATTTGCGGAGCAAAAGTCTTGCATGATAAGCCTGTGCCATCGTCTCAATCCCCTTCTTCTCGTAAGATGCGGTTCCGACATACCCGGAGATAATCATAAAAATCGGAACCGCCATGCTCACCCAGAACGGGAAAAGATAACGCAGCCGCTCCGATTCCTCCCATGAAAAATGTGTAATAATCACCAGTATAACAGCAATTCCCTTTGCGACATCCAGAAAATGATCTCTCTGCTTCAAAACATGTTGTTCCCCCTTTTCGTAATTAATCCTGTAATGAATCTTTACTTATAAGTTGCACGATCTTTTGATTTCCTATCCATGGAAATTGCATATTATGTGCCTGCGTCCGGCCAAAGGTGTCAGATCTCGTAATCCGTCATCTTTTCCGGATGCTCCATGTAATACCGGTAGGGCACATCCGGGTCAAAAAACGTGTGCTCATGCAGAGAACCGCCCGGAACAGGCACATGGTAATCGCCGTACTGAATCTTCAGTATTTCATCATATCCCGCCGGCACGGGCACCGTCATATATTCAAAAGGCATCTCAATCGTTTCCGCATACCATTCCTTTTTCCGGCTGTTTAAGCCCTTACATATGGCAGTCACAATAAAATTTATCCGCTCCGACAAACCGGCATATGAAAGGTTTAGGTTCTCAAACTCGCGGTAGCGCTCCCGGACCGGCAGGCTTAAAAGCTCCTCAAGAATATCGGGGCCAAGCGCAAACGGTACACCCTCCGACACGTAATGGCTCATTCTTTTTGAGTTTGCGACGGTCTGCCACACTTCACGCTGAACCTGCAGAATATGCTCACCAAATTCCTTACCGTCCGGTACATCATCAAAGGGCTTGATATCCATAAAGATCCCCTGATGAAAATCCGGACTCATATCCGGAAATTCAATGCCCGTCGTGCGATCGTCACGAAGCTTTGAAAAGCCCCACACAACCAGGTCCGTGTATGTATTCTGGAAAAAATAAGGCTCCTGAAACTCCACAGGTGCAATTTCCTGCAGCTTCATGTAGTCCTCCCGGAACATCATGACATCAATGTCATCATCCCACGGGACAAAGCCGTGGTGACGCACCGCGCCCAGCATCGTCCCGTACTCCACAAAATAGGTCAGGCCATGCTTTTTACACACCTCATCAAATTTTGCCAGCAGCTCCAGCTCCGTCCGCCAGATTTTTTTCCGCTTTTCCGTAACTAAAAATCCACAGCGCGTCTCTTCCTTTAAAAATGATTCGTCGAATCCCATGGCTGCCGTTCCTCCTCTCCTGCTGCCTGCAAAATCCGGTCAGCACAGTTCACCCACGTAAAATTATTTTTTACCTTCTCGTATCCCTTTGCGATCATGGACTCGGCCTTTGCCGCATCCGACAAAAGACTGCCCGCAAGCTCCGGCAGCTTCTCCAGCTCCTCCAGGTCATAGAGGGCGATCTCCTCCCCGGCCTTAAAGTTCTCATCAATCCAGCTGCTTGTATCGGTCAGCGGAAGCGAATGCTGCAGCAGGATATTGAAAATCCGGTCGTGCGTGCCCGCCTTAAACCAGGGCATCACATTCAGGTTCAGCTTTGCATCCGCCATATACGGCAGCGTCTGCGCAAACGGAACCCGATCGTCAATCCGATGTACATTAGGACGCCCCGCGCACGGATGGTTTTCCCACCCCCTCCCAAGCAGCCACAAATCAAAGCCTGCTTCCGCCAGAACAGAAACGACACGCTCCCTCTGGTACATGCGCACCATCCAGTCCAGCGGCTCACTGCACCGAAACATCGTTTTCAGCTGACTCTCCTGCACCGAAAGCCCGGTCTGTCGAATCGTGTCGAGTAATGCCTGCTCCGTCGTCACCTTACAGTGCCCCAGCATATAATCTGCCATGCACATATAAAAATCGTACAGGGGACTTCCCTGCGGGAAATACTCTGCAATCCTCTCCCGCTGCTCCTGCGGGCGGTAATAGGTCCCGGAAAAAAGGATATCGTATTTCCGGCCGGCAAATGGCCGGTTCGGCGTTTCCTCTGCCGGCGTCCCGGCGTGCGGCATAAACTGTACCCGGGAAACTGATTCGGAAAAATATTTTTCTACATAAGCAACATGATTCCTGTCACAGCAAAACTGAATATAACGTCCGGGGTGATGCTCCATCGTCGGATGAAAGCGCAGCGGATGATCCATCAATATGTTGACCGCCGTCACGCCCAGCTCATCCCAAAGCTCGATAAACAGATCATCCTTGATCCCAAACCCGTCAAAGCCCACAGCCATATCCACCCGTTTCTGTAAAAACTCTGCAAAACAGCGGTACGAATGAGGGTCGCTCTCAGGCGGATTCTGCAGATTCAGAATAAAAACCTCATGATTCCTCCCGGTAAATTCCCTGCACAGACAATCCGTAAAATAATTAAAGGAATCTACCCCGGAATAAAATAATACAATTCTCATATTGTCTCCTGTTGCGTAATTTTCAGCTTGAAATATTTTACCATATCCGGGGGACGAAGGCAATTGCAAAGAAATGCCTGACCGCTTTACAGAAGCCAGAAAAAAACTAAAGGGAACAAATCACCTCTGATTTGTTCCCTCCTACTTTACAGAAATCCTTTACATCAAGCCTTTTTGATTAGCCAAAATATCTCTTTAACAGACCGGCAAATGCCTTTCCGTGTCTAGCCTCGTCTCTTGCCATCTCATGAACGGTGTCATGGATTGCGTCAAGGTTCGCAGCCTTTGCTCTCTTTGCAAGATCAAACTTGCCTGCGGTAGCGCCGTTCTCAGCCTCAACACGCATCTCAAGATTCTTCTTGGTAGAATCGGTAACAACCTCACCTAACAGCTCAGCAAATTTTGCAGCATGCTCTGCCTCCTCGTAAGCAGCCTTCTCCCAGTATAAACCGATCTCGGGATAGCCCTCACGATGTGCAACGCGGGCCATAGCAAGATACATACCAACCTCAGAGCACTCTCCGTTGAAGTTCGCTCTCAGGTCATCGATGATATCCTGGGAAACACCCTGTGCTACGCCAACTACATGCTCTGCTGCCCAGCTCATCTCACCGGACTGCTCGGTGAACTTGGAAGCGGGTGCATTACACTGGGGGCACTTCTCGGGAGCTGCATCTCCCTCATAAACATAACCACATACTGAACATACAAACTTTGCCATAATTTTTCCATCCTTTCATATTTATGAAATTTATATTTCAGCGAAAAAGCTTCGCCTGAACTCAATGCTCTTAAAAATAAGAATCATTACTAACTTTATAACACTTCTTGTCCCCGCTGTCAACTGCTTTTTTTATCTTTCACACATTCCTCACATCTTCCGTAGAAAAACACGTTGTGATCCTCAATCTCGCCGCAAAACTCGTGCTGCGCCAGAAGGTTGATGTGCGTAAGACTTTCCATTTGCAGATCCAGCACTGCCCCGCATTGCCTGCATATAAAATGATAATGCGGCTTTGCGTTGCCGTCAAAACGGTCGGGACCGGATCCGGTGGAAATCGTCTGTATCTCCCCAAGCTCTGTCAGAAGCGCCAGATTTCGATAAACCGTTCCGAGACTGATGTTCGGGAACTGCTTTTGAAGGCTCCGGTAAACCGTTTCCGCCGTTGGATGATCACAGCGCGTCATTAAAAAATTTTTAATTGATTCTCTCTGTCTGCTGTACTTTAACATCTTGATTTCCCCATAAAACAATAACTATTACTGTTTTATCATACATCCGTCATTTCTCTTTGTCAATGCCGGAGAATTGGTAATTTTTTCATATTTTTCTTCTTACCGGAATAAAATGTAGCAATGAAGTAAAAAGGGAGTCACTATGTCCGAATATCGGAGATTCTTTTCCTATATTTATGCCTACGAGAATCAGAAAAAAACATCAAATGCAGGCTTCGCCAAAATTGAAACAAGAGGAAACGTCACAACGATTGAGCTTCACATGCGGGGCGTCCATCTTCCCGCACCGTCTGCCTGCCTCTATTTATTTGTCAGAAACGGCGAATCTATTCAGGGCTTTTCCCTTGGAAACGTGCCCTTTACAAACGGAAACGTTGACTGGCGTTTTACGATGAATCAGCCCCGTCTTTCCGACAGTTCATTTGAAATATCGGATGCCTCCGGTATCCTCCTGCTGCTGGAAAATGAAATCTGCTTCGTGAGCCAGTGGGATGAAGCACCCATCAACTGGCTGTCCTTCCAGGTATATGAGGAAAATCAGGAGAAAGAAACAAATACAGAAACAAGCACTGAAGCAATGGCTCAAACTATGGCTCAAACAAAGACGGAAGAGGCAGAAGCTGCCCCTCCCGTCTCAGAGGAAAAAGTTATACAATCTACAGAACTGCCGCAGCCAAATGGCATGCCGCAGATTTTTACCGTTATACCGGAGGAGCCTGCCGCTCCCGCCGAACATACATCCCAAATCCCTGAGGGCATCCGGGTAAACAAATCACAGCCGCAGGTTCAACCGGAGCCGTTCCATGAAACCACATGGGCCGATACCTGGAAAGAGCTTTTGGAAACACAGCCCATTCTGCAGCCCTTTTCCAATGCGGATATACGCTGCATGAGAATCGAGCTAAAGGATCTGCGCATGCTCCCTCCCTCAAACTGGCACTTATGCAGCAACAGCTTTTTGCTCCAGGCCTATTTTACACATCGCCATCTGATTCTCGGGGAAAACCCGTCTGTCAAAGGAAACCGCTGGTTTATCGGTGTCCCCGGTATCCGCTATCGGCAGGAGCATGTGCTCGCAGCCATATTCGGCTTCTCGGATTTCCTGCCGGATAAACAGAGCGCACAGGCCGAAGCGCCCTTTGGCTATTGGTACCGCGCTATGAACGAATCAGACTAAAAAGCAGATGATCCCTGTATTGCCCCTGAATCTGCGTGTACCCCCGCATTCTGCCCTCCAGCTCAAAATCCAGCGCCTCGAGCAGACGAATCGATGCCTCATTGTCCGGCAGACAGCAGGCTTCCAGCCGATGGATACCCATCTCCGTGAAAGCGACCCAGATCACCCGCCGGATTGCCTCGCTCGCATAGTGCTGTCCCTGATAGGCACTGGAGAGCTTATAGCCGATCTCGCATTTGTTGTAGGAACCGTGCATGATATTTCTCAGGCTTACGGTTCCTATAATTCTGCCCGGCTCCATCTTGGGAAACACCCAATAACGCATCATAATTCCCTTAACCATCTGATTATATTCATAATTCATCAAATACCGATGAAAATTTTCCGTATAAAAATTCGGGACACGAAGCGGCTCATACCGTTCGAACAGTTCCTTGTCTTCCTTATAGAAGCGCAGCGCCTGTGCCGCATAGGTGCCGTTTAAAATCCGGATTCTCGTCCGCTTTGTCTCATAGCTAAAATTCATATCCGTTCACTTTCCATAGCTAAATTATGTTAAAATAGAATACAGACATACAAAAAGCAGAGTTTCGCGGCCATACCGCCCTTGCCAACGCTGTTTACTATTTATATCTTACCATATTTGAAAGGAATGCAACAGTAAAATGAAAAAAATATCGCCGGAAGAAAAATATATGCGTGCCGCACTGAAAGAAGCCAAAAAAGCTTACGCCCTCGGTGAAGTGCCGATCGGCTGTGTGCTTGTAGCAGATGACAAAATCATTGCCCGGGGCTACAACCGCAGAAAGACCGAAAAAAATACGCTCGCCCACGCGGAGCTGACTGCCATACGTAAGGCCGGAAAAAAAACCGGGGACTGGCGCTTGGAGCAGTGTACCATGTATGTCACACTCGAGCCATGCCAGATGTGCGCCGGTGCCATTGTACAGGCACGAATCCCAAAGGTGTATATCGGCACGATGAATCCGAAGGCGGGCTGCGCAGGCTCCCTTTTGAACCTTCTGCAATTCCCCGCCTTTAACCACCAGGTCGAAATTGAAAGTGGCATTTTGCAGGATGAATGCGCGGCACTTCTCACCGGTTTTTTCAAAGAAATGCGGGATAAAAAGAAAAAAGGTCTGATCGACTAAATAATTAAATTTAAATTTTATCCATTTTTTTCTCGAAAAAAAGGATATTTTTTATCTATAAATCGTGTATTTAATGAAGAAAAAAGCGAAGGAGGAAGTTTTTATGAAATACGAGGAGCTTTTTAAGCATTATTACACGATGGTTTACCGGCTGAGTCTTCTGCTTCTGAAAAACAAACAGGATGCGGAAGATGCTGCTATGACAATTTTTCTTCGCGTAATGGAAGTAAATCCTGATTTTGCTGATGACGACCATACCCGCGCCTGGCTGATCACCGTGACGCGGAATTACTGTAAGGATATAAAACGCAGCTCATGGCATAAATGCCGCACAGATTTTGAAGAGCTTCCTGAACAGCCCGTCGAGCCTTTTGTTGAACAGTTCGATAAGCAGGAAAGCCTTCTGTTCGAGATTTTCCAGTCCCTTCCGAAAAAACAGCGTGAGGTCGTCTATCTCTATTATTTTGAGGATTATTCCGTCAAAGAGATCAGCCAGCTCCTAAGCCGCAATGAAAGTACAGTTCAATCACAGCTTTTTGCCGCCAGAAAACGAATGAAAAAGCAATTTTCTACAGCAAAGGCTGCTGCCCTGATTCTTTCTTTGATAATTTTCACCGGCTTTGGAACCCTGGCCGCAGACGCAGCCTCCGGTGGAAGAGTACTCACAGCCATCCGGGAATTTTTCTCAATCGAGCTGACGGAGGAGGAGAAAAAGCTTGCCACGGAAACACTTGCGCTGCCGGTTGAGATATATGCCTCCGAGCTTGCGGCGATCGACGAGAACTTTCTTGTTCTTGCGAACGAACGGGGACTTTTAATTTACAGCCGCGAATATGGGGCGATCATCTCAGCCATCGATCTGCAGGAAATCGAGTGCAATTACTTTAACTCACAAACGCTCGTTACCCGCATTTTTCAGGACAGTGAGAAGCTTTATCTCTTCAATGACCATGTAGAGAGCACCGACAATGAGAATTTTTACGGCAAGCAAAATATAACCGTTTCCATGCCGGATTTTGCATATTGCATCGACTTATCCGCATTTTATGACGATGTATACAAGGATTTAAATCAAGAATCAATTTCTGAAATTTCCGTTGATTTTACACTTGATATTTCCGCTCAGTTGTCAAAAATAACGGATCGGGCACAGATCGAAGAGATTTACGGCCTCTGGAATGCCCATACGACTGATTTTAAAAACACCTTTGAGGAGTTTAGGGGAGCCGATTTTCTAGATGAAGACAATCGAACATACGATGAAAGCTCATATAGCAGAAAATCACTTCTTTGGTCGGATTCGAGCGGCATAAAAATGCTAAGCTGTCTTGTAACTGACAAGGACAACAACTATAAGCTTTATACAAAGCTTCCGAACAAAAGCTTTATGAGCGAACCACTGAACCTCATGCTTATAACCGAAGATGCGTCTCAGGCAAGCGATTCGGAAAAAACGAATGAGATCATGCAGACAAAAAAGGAGCGGGAAAAAAATCCGCTGCCGCAATACAAGGAGCCAAAGCTGCTGCCCGAATTTATCTACAGCGGTGACGATCCGGTGATAGAAACGCTCTGCGCCTATATGAAGGAAACAGAAGCGGACTGTTTCATCAGCGCTTCCACAGAAAATTCTGTCTACATCCCTTCTCCGCTCATCCTTGACACGGTAGAGGAAGGTGAGGATTTGATCGTATTTTGTAATTTGTGGAGCTTTTACTTTTACCGAAACGGAAATATGCTCGTATGCGAAAGCGGCAGAGAGGCCCCCGCGCGATTAAAATTACATCCGAATAAGGAAAAAACCGGCGGATACGAGATCGTCGAGGATTTAAGAACCGGAGAAGGTGACGAATATGCAGAGGGTATCAAAGAATTTTGCGAGGGATACCCCGGCGTGGAAAAAAAGTATTCTTCCGATGAATACAACCACAAGGACGTCGAATTAGAAATGATTTCCATGTATGTAAGAGATAACCTGCTTTCCGTCAAATACTACAAGGACTTCGGCTGGGACCCGGTTCCTCTGAACCTGGACTAAATAGCGGGACAGACACGGATACATCCAGCGATGCAAGCAGGGCTGGCAGGTCGACGGAGGCTGCCAGCTCTTCCTTTTGCCTGTGGGAAAGCTTTTTTAACGCCGCCTCACGCTTCATCGCCGCGGATTTTGTCTCATGGCACTCCATATAGGCAAGCTTTACCGGACGGCGCGTCTTTGTGTACTTTGCACCGAGCCCCCCATTGTGTGCTTTGATCCTTTTTTCAATATCATTCGTCCATCCTGCATAAAAGCTTCCGTCTTTACACCGAAGAAGATACGTATAGTTCATCTCTGCTTCCTCACCCGTACCTGCGCCGTTTCCTCTGCGGCGCATTCGTCAAATATGTAAACGGATACCCCTTTATACGGGAATATCCGTTTTATGTGTTGCTATCTATATAAAGCAACCGCGCGATTGCGGATTGTCTGCAATCATCCGTCAGCATCCGCTGCCGCGGCTGCTTTCCGAATATAGTTTATTATACGCGCTGGCTGCTTTTTCGTGCCTGTCAGATTTTCTGAAACATTTACCGGACATTGCTCCACATCAAAAGTATACACAAATTTCCGCTAAACACAAGGCATTATTCCTCAACAACACCGCTTTCCGGCAAAAAATCCATGGGATTGACCGGCTCCTCGTCCTTCATCAGCTCAAAAAACAGAT
>CAJUSH010000057.1 GCA_910589045.1 uncultured Eubacterium sp. | reverse complement strand
CATGTGAATTATAGTGAATTACTCCAACTCGCAAAGGGCTGGGGTAATTTTATATTTGACCGCATTATTATTTGGCGGTTATGATTTAGGAGTAGAAAAAGACCTGTGGATATGGTAGAATGAAAACCGTGCTCCGCTGTTTGAGGCTGTGCAGGTGCTGCCTGCGGGCAGGAAGGAGCGGACGAAAGGACAGATAAAAGCTAGAGGGAGGAAATGGATGCAGTCAAAACAACAGAAGAAGCAGACCGGATTTTTTGCCGCCAGAGGCTGGCTTGGGCTGTTGGCGTTTCTGTCTGCGGCACTGGCTGTGACAGAGCGTGTAAAGGCAGATACGACGCAGGCGGTTTACATATTGGGGAGTGCGGGCGCAGAAGCTTCGGGGGCTTCCCGCAGCTTTCCGACCCAGACTGTCGTTGTGGCGGTCGTGATGATTTTGATTTTTTGGGCACTGATTCATCAGCTCAGAAAGAAAGCAAGGGTGATTCTGGAGCAGGAGCAGGCGGACAGGGAACGGCTTGAAGAAGCGATTGCCCAGATTGAGCGGGAGCGCACCGCGATGGAAAATATTCAGGCGGCGCTTGGCTCCGGTCCCTGGAGTATGGAATTTAACGAGTGCGGAGAGCTTACTGCCTGTATCTGGAGCGATGTGTTTCGAAATATGCTGGGATATGAGGGCGAAGCGGATTTCCCAAACAGGCTGGATTCCTGGTCAGACCTGCTGCATGAAGAGGATAAGGATTATGTGATGAAGGAGTACTGGGACACGGTAAAGGATTATACCGGCCAGAAAACCTACAATGTGACCTACCGCCTTCTCACCAGAAACGCAGGGTGGCGGTGGTTCCATGCAGCCGGCCGGCTTTCCAGAAGGGAGGACGGTTCCCCGGACACCTTTGTCGGGCTGTTTGTAAATATTGATGAGGAAAAGCGGATGGAGGCGGAGCTGAAGAAGCAGCGGGCGGATTTACAGGATGCGTTGGCAGCGGCGCAGCATGCGAACCAGGCAAAAACCACATTCCTCAATAATATGTCTCATGATATCCGCACGCCCATGAATGCGATCATCGGCTTTACATCTCTTGCCGCCGCGCATATTGACAACACGGAGCAGGTGCGCGATTATCTGACAAAGATTGCCACCTCCAGCAACCATCTGCTCAGTCTCATCAACGATGTGCTGGATATGAGCCGCATCGAAAGCGGGAAGGTTAAAATTGAGGAAACGGAAAGCTCGCTTCCGGAAATTCTGCATGACCTAAAGACGATCGTGCAGGCGGATATCATGTCCAAGCAGCTGGATTTTTATATTGATACGGTGGACGTGGTAAACGAGCATGTTTTGTGCGACAGACTCAGGCTGAACCAGATTCTGCTGAATCTGCTGAGTAATGCGATGAAGTTCACAAAGCCGGGCGGCATGGTGAGCGTGCGGATTTTGCAGAAACGAAGTGCGCCGGAGGGCTATGCGGCTTATGAATTTCAGGTAAAGGATACGGGTATCGGTATGAGCCCGGAATTTTTAAAGCATGTTTTTGACCCCTTCGAGCGTGAGCGGACGAGCACGATCAGCGGGATACAGGGAACCGGGCTCGGCATGGCGATTACGAGGAATATTGTGGATATGATGGGCGGCAGCATTTTCGTGGAAAGTGAGGTCGGGAAGGGCTCCACCTTTACGGTTGCGCTGCAGTTTCAGACCTGCTGCGGTCCGGAGCGCCAGGAAACGATCCCGCAGCTGCAGGGGCTTCGGGCGCTTGTGGCGGACGATGATTTTAACACCTGCTCCAGCGTGACCAAAATGCTCTCCGATATCGGGCTGCGTCCGGACTGGACGACCTCCGGCAAGGAGGCGGTGCTTCGGGCGAAGCTTGCCGCGGAGCAAAGTGACGAGTACGCTGTATATATCGTGGACTGGCTTATGCCGGACATGAACGGTGTCGAGGTGGTGCGGCGGATCCGCAGGCTGATCGGGGAGGATACACCCATCATCATCCTGACTGCCTATGACTGGGCGGATATTGAAGAAGAGGCGAGGAAGGCAGGCGTCACGGCGTTCTGTGCCAAGCCGATCTTCTTATCGGAGCTGCGGGAAATACTGGAGGCGCCCTATACGCTTAAAAATCCGGAGAAGGATTTGGATGAGGAGATTTCCTTCCATGGCAAGAAGCTTCTTCTGGTTGAGGATAATGAGCTGAACCAGGAGATCGCGGTGGAGATTCTGGAGGAGGTCGGTTTTGACGTGGACGTTGCGGATGACGGTACCGTTGCGGTAGAGCGGATGAAGGAAGCGGAGTCAGGCCGCTATGATGTCATTTTGATGGATATCCAGATGCCGATTATGGACGGCTATGAGGCAACCCGGCAGATTCGTGCGTTAAACGTCCCGGATGTCGCAGGTATTCCTATTATTGCAATGACAGCCAATGCCTTTGAAGAGGATAAAAAGCTGGCGTTGGAAGCCGGAATGAACGGTCATCTGGCAAAGCCCATCGAGATTCCAAAGCTGATGGAGGCTTTGTGGGAGATCGTAAAGGCAGCGGAGTGTGAAGGCGGGGACGCATAGAAATATGGAAGCAGACGTGCGGAGAACGAAATATGGAAATTGAAACATGGAAAAAGAAGCGCGGAGAATGAAACACGGAAATTGAAACATGGAAAAAGAAGCGTGGAAATAGAAATATAGAAGCAGACGTGCGGAAATAGGAACGCAGATGACAGAAGTTAAGGAAATAGAACCGGAAGGCATCCGGGACGGCAGAAAAAGGTAACTCCGGAATGTGCATTTCGGGGTTGCTTTTTTATATAAAAATACAACGATTATAAAAAAATGTTTCAAAATATGTCACACGGACGAAGGAGTGTTGTCTAACAGAGTAGGAGGTAAAAATCGATGAATAAAAAAACGAATGAAGAGTTTCAGGCTTTGGTGGACAAGGCCACGTCAGGGGACAAAGCAGCGCTGGAGACGCTCGTTGCGGATGTGCAGGACATGGTATTTAATCTGTCTTTGCGGATGCTGGGAACGTTTGCGGATGCGGAGGATGCCACGCAGGATATTTTGCTGAAGATGGTGACGCATCTGTCCTCGTTTCGCGGAGAGAGCGCCTTTCCCACATGGGTGTTCCGCATTGCCATCAATCATCTGAAAAACTACAAAAAGCATATGTTCGCTCACCACCCGCTGAGTTTTGAGTATTACGGGGACGACATAGAAAACGGGAATATCCGGGACGTGCCGGATCTGACCCAGAATGTGGAAAAGGAGCTTTTGGCGGAGGAACTCAAGCTCTCCTGTACCAATGTGATGCTGCAGTGCCTGGATACGGAGAGCAGATGCATTTTCATACTTGGGACGATGTTTAAGCTGGACAGCCGCATTGCGGGGGAGCTTCTGGAAATGACCCCGGAGGCGTACCGCAAGCGCCTTTCACGCATACGTAAAACAATGGCGGATTTTCTGGAGCAGTACTGCGGCGCGTATGGCAGCGGCGGGTGCAAATGTGCGGACCGGGTGAATTATGCAATACAAAGCCACAGGCTCCATCCGCTTCGGATGGACTATACGTCAGCCACGGAAATTTCCATGGAGTCTATGCTCGACGTAAAGCATGCGATGGAGGATATCGATGATCTGTCACAGGATTTTTCCTTCTGTAAGCCGTATGAGTCCCCGGAGCACACGAAGCATCTGATACAGGAATTTTTAGCTTCCGCCCAGCTTTCCGTTGTCCAAAATTCGTAAAGGAGATGAAAATGAATACACAGCGAATGATTGATTACTTATCCGAATTGCAGATGAACAATAACCGGGAATGGTATCACGCCAACAAGGAGGCTTACAAAGAGGCAAACGCCGCATTTGAAGCTTTTTTGCAGGAGCTGATACTGGAAATCGGCAAATTTGACAGCAGCATCCTGCACAACAGCCCGAAGGATCTTACGTTTAAGCTTGTGAGGGACACGCGTTTCAGTCATGACAAATCCCCCTACAACCCCGCGTTCCGCGCCCATATTTCCGCAAAGGGCAAGCTGCCTGTCCCGGTGGGCTATTATGTGATGATAAAGCCCGGCGGCGAGTCTTTTCTCGGCGGCGGATTGTTTGCGGATATGTTTAAAGATGCGACGAGAATGGTACGGGATTACCTTGTCCGAAACGGTGAGGAGTGGGAGCGGATCCTGCATGAGCCGGAGTTTAAAGCAATTTTTACGGTGCAGGGAAGCGCGCTGAAAAACGTTCCTGCAGGATACGACAAGGAGCACCCGCAGGCGGAATATCTGAAGTATAAGAGCTGGTATCTGGAATATCCCATGCAGGATGAAGCGTTTGGGGACGGGGACGCAGTTCTCGCAAAGGCGGCGGAGGTTTTTCGGATCATGAAGCCCTTTAACGATTATCTGAACCGGGCGCTGGAGGGATTTGAAATGCCGGCAAGGTAAAGCATTACAGGCAGTGATGCACCGGCCGCAGTCCGTCATAGGTACAGAAGAAGCGAAAGCCCAGGGCCTTTAACTGCTGTTTGGCGTCTGCGATGTAAGTACCCAGATGCTCCGGGCTGTGGCTGTCACTGCCGATCGTGATAATATCTCCGCCCAATGCGCGGTAGCGCTTTAAAATGTCCGTCGAGGGCGTGGTATCGTTTAAGCCGTATCGGTGGCAGGAGGTGTTAAACTCGATTCCCTTTCCGTTTTCAATCACGGTTTTCAAAATTTCCGTTACGATTGGCTCAACCTTTTCAAACGGGTAAATACCGTTTCTATCATATCGTGTGATCAGATCCATATGGCCGAGCACGCTGTAGCCCTGGTAGCTTTTTACAACGTTTCGCATTTCTTCATAGTAGCGTCTGTTATATTCCGCCTGGCTTTTCCCTTCCTGAAAATCCTGTGTCCAGAACTCCAGATTCTCCACCTGGTGTATGGAAAGGATAATAAAATCAAAGGGATATTTTTGACATAATTCCTCATATTTTTGGATGGTGTGGGTCTGGATGCCAAATTCCATACCCATTTTCAGGCGGATCTGCTCCTGATAGCGGGCCTGTAATTGACGGATGCGGTCGGCGTAGGCAGGATAGTTCACATTTGCGAGGGGCTCGGCCCCACGGTATCGGATGGGATGGCCGCAGTCCCAGTCGTCCTTGACGCCATAATCCACATGATCCGTAAAACAAATTTCATCCAGGCTTTTTGCAATCGCGTCCTTTACCACCTGCTCCATGGGATAGGTCGAGTCGTCACTAAATTCTGTATGTACATGATAATCCGCAAGCATTGCCGCTACCTCCGTTTGTCGTAATTACCCGCCGCAAAAAACTGCGGTGCAGGATATTTTTTATAAATAAGAAATGATCGTATTTAAACAATAGCATATTTATATCTGAAATGCTATCTATAATGTGTTTTTACTGTGAGAACATGATTTAAATGCGGGGCGATTTTTGCGAAGCAAAGCTTTCGATATCGCCCGGATCGATACTATGAGCGGCTCCGGGGCCGTAATAGTATCGATAAATTTTAAATTGGGCGGCTTGCGGCTTTTACGCGCTTGCAATTCCCCGGTTGATTCGCTATAATTACGTATGAAAAACACCCTTGGAAAGAGGGGACAAATCCGGATTTGAGGCGGGAAGAGGAGCGGGATGCGGAGCGTTTGCGAAGGAGGAAGCTGCGGTGGGTCTGTTTGAGGAATTAAAGGAGCTGGGCGTGGATGTGGAAGAGGGCTGCGCACGCGTGATGGACGATCAGCCTTTGTATGAAACGATGCTCGGGATGTTTGTGGATCGGGTGGATGCAAATCCGATCCAAACGACGGATTTTGCCGGGGATTGTCCCGATTCGCTCATTGGTCGGGTACACATGCTAAAGGGACTGACCGGAAACCTGGCAATGACGCCCCTTTTTGCGGGCTATGTGCGGATGCTGGAGCTTTTGCGCGGGGGCCGTGCGGAGGAGGCAGGAGAGATCTACGAGGAGCTTCGGCCCGTGCAGACGGCGATTGCGGCGTGCATCCGGCGTCACAGGCAGGAGCAGCAGCCGGCTGCGCCGCAAACCGATTTGTGATGAATGGCCGTATGATATACATAAAAGATATCTCAGTATAAGACTGTCTTAATAAAAGATATCTGATAAATGAAATAGAAAGGAACATTGCCTGAAATGGAAACAACGTATCCGTGCATGAAAAACGACATGGCAGCTGACCGGCTTCTGATCGTGGATGACGATCCGGTCAACCGGCAAATATTGGGAAAGCTGTTTTCACCCTATTACACCGTGATTGGGGCGGCGGACGGACAGGCGGGGATGAAGCAGATCTTGCAGGCGGATAACCGCCTGTGTGCGATTCTGCTGGACGTTTTGATGCCGGGGATGAGCGGAATCGAGGTTTTGCGGGAGATACGGGAGCTTGGGATACCGGAGCGGATTCCGGTGTTTCTCATAACGGCGGACAGCAGCGCGGGTGTGATGAAGGAGGCCTACGAGCTTGGGGTCATGGATGTGATCAACAAGCCGGTGGTGCCCTACATGGTTGTCCGGCGCGTGCGCTCCGTGGTGGAGCTGTTCGAGGCGCGCAAGCATCTGAAAATCGTGGTGGAAAACCAGAGCGCCGCGCTGCTGGAGCAGGCAAACCAGATTATCCGGCTCAATCAGGGAATGATTGAGGCGCTGGCTGCCGCCATCGAGTTTCGAAACGAGGAGTCCGGCGGGCACATACAGCGTATCAGCCAGATCACGAGGCTTCTGCTGGAAAATACCTCATTCGGTGCGCAGCTGGACAAAAAGGAGATCGACAACATTGCACTGGCCGCCGTCATGCACGATGTGGGGAAGATTACGATACCGGACGCCGTGCTGACAAAGCCGGGGAAGTTTACCCCCGAGGAATACCGGATCATGCAGAGCCATACGACAGAGGGCGTCGCGCTTTTGGAGCGCATTCCCCAGCTGCATGAGAGCGAGATTTATGATTATGCCTGCGACATTGCCCGGCACCATCACGAGCGCTGGGATGGCAGAGGCTACCCGGATGCGCTGACGGGGGATGAGATTTCACCCTGGGCGCAGGTGGTTTCTCTGGCGGATGTTTACGACGCTTTGAGCTGCAGGCGGGTTTACAAGCCTCCGTTTCCCAGGAAAAAGGTGCTTGAGATGATCCGTGACGGTGCCTGCGGCGTGTTTAACCCGCACCTGCTGGAGAGCTTTTTTGCCGTGGAGGACATGCTTTTTGAGCTGTACCGAAGACTGCCGGAGACACAGTGCTCCTGACGATTATACCGTTTCGAACCGCCGGGGGAGCGGCTGCTTCTGCCGGCGGGATAAAGAGGGAATGCCATGTATCGTTGCCAGATTCAAATTTATTTTGTGGGGGAAGCCTGCAGCGCGTTTGAGGTGATCAGGCAGGCCGTACCCCTGAAGCATTTCAGACATACCTTTTTGGAGCACGGAGTGCAGGAAAAGGAAAGCGAAAGGGAACAGCTTGCCCGGGCGGATGTACTGTTTGCGCACTTGCGGGGCATGGATGCGGGGAAGCGGCTGCGGGAGCTTGTTTCGTGCAAAAGGGCGGAGGCGGAGCTGATATTGCTCACGGACAGGGATACGGCTGCAGCTCTGGACGACCTTAGCGCAATAGAGGATCTGTGGGTGCTGCCTGCATCCAGACCGGAGCTGGGCTTTCGGTTCCGGAAATGGCAGGAGGATTACAGGCGCAGGCGCGATCTGATCCAGGCCAGGCAGCTGATCGATGTGTGCATTGACAGCACACCGGACCAGGCGGAACGAAACCGTGCGCTGGAAATGCTCTTTGCTACCATTGACTGCGGCGTGATGTGTCACAGCATTGACGGAACGCGGATCATCAGCATCAATCAGGCCGCATTAAAGCTGCTGGGCTATGACACACAGGAGGAGATGGTGGCGGACGGTTTTAAGCTGATCGCAAACACGGTTGTGGACGAGGATAAGGGGAAGCTGCGGGAGTGCATCAACGCGCTGACAACGGTCGGGGAAAGTGCCGGCGTGGAATACCGCGTACAGCACAAAAACGGAAAGCAGATCTATATTCTTGGGAACATCAAGCTGGTGGAGGAGGGCGGGGAGCTCTACTACCAGCGTTTTCTGCTGGATTTTACAGCCCATAAGCTCAAGGATAAAAGAAAGTGGGAAAAGAAGAACCGGCAGATCCGCTATCAGGAGCAGATGCTGGAGCTGTTTTCCACATTTTTGTCCGACAATATCGATGATATCTATATGATGTTTGACGGGTGCGGGGAAAGGGTTGAGTTTGTCAGCTCAAACATCGAGCGGGTGCTGGGCATCCCGTGGAAGGCTGTCATGGATGACATTACCCGGATAGGCCATGCGACATATATAACGGGGAGCAACATTGGAAAAGAGGGGCTGGCGGCGCTAAAGCCCGGCTTGTCGTTAGAGCCAATGGACACGGAGCGGATTCACCAGAAAACCGGGGAGCGCAAGTGGTTTCGGGAAAGCGTACACTGCGTGCTCCTTCAGGGCATCAAAAAGATTGTCGTATACATTTCGGACCGGACAAAGGAAAAGCAGATTCAGAATACGCTCTCCGAGGCCCTGCACATGGCCCAGACCGCGAACAAGGCAAAGAGCGCCTTTTTAAGCAGTGTCAGCCATGACATACGCACACCCATGAACGCGATCATGGGACTTTTGCCCCTTTTGCAGGAGGAAGCGGACAACCCGAAGCATGTGCGGGAGTATACACAGAAAATATTTGCTGCCAGCCAGCATCTTCTGGGACTGATCAACAATGTGCTGGACATGAACAAGATCGAGAGCGGCGGCGCGGTGCTTAACATTTCCGAATGGAATCTTGCGGAGGTCATCGACGAGATCAACACGATCATCCGACCCCAGGCAAACGCAAAGAAGCAGCGGTTTGAAATCTCCACCCTGTCCCTGAAAAACGAGCATGTGCTGGGGGACAAGCTGCGGATCAACCAGATTTTGATCAATATCCTCTCGAACGCGGTAAAGTATACGGGGGAGGGCGGCAGTATTCTGATGAAGGTGGACGAGCTGGACCCGGTGGACGAGAACTACAGCCGTATTCGTTTCACCGTCCGTGACAACGGACGGGGAATGAGTACGGAATATCAGAAGGTGCTTTTTGAGCCGTTCAGCCGTGAGCAGACCGGGGCGGGCAGCCAGATACAGGGAAGCGGACTGGGCATGACGATCACGAAAAGTCTGGTGGATCTGATGCACGGCTCTATCCAGGTGGAAAGCCGGACGGGGCAGGGGACGACCTTTATCGTGGAGCTGGAGCTGCGCAACCAGAACCGGACGGATGATCTGAAATTCTGGAATGCACACCGCATTTCCCGTATGGTTGTCGCGGACGGCGATGAGGCTGTTTGCCGCGACATTGTAAAAAAGATGGAGGGAACCGGCGTGGAGGTGCAGTATGTGACCAGCGGCGCAGGGATCGTGGAGCTTTTGTCTGCACAGGAGGAAAAGCCCTGCGATCTGATTTTGCTGGACTGGAAAATGCCTGGGCTTGACGGGTTGGCCGCTGCGCGGCTCATCCGGGAAAGCTGGCCAAAAAACATTCCCATCCTGTTGTTTACCGCCTGCGACTGGCAGGAGATTGGGCAGGATGCGCGCCGGATCGGTGTGGAGCATTTTCTGCAGAAGCCGTTTTTCATGAGCAACTTTAAGGATGCAATCCGGCGGATGCGGGGAACACGGCAGGGGAGCAGCAGGGGCGTCGGTGAGGCAGATTTTATGGCGGGCAGCCATGTCCTTGTGGTGGAGGATATTGATATCAACCAGATGGTTCTGGTGAAGCTCCTGGAAACGCTTGGGGCAGTATGCGAGCTTGCGGAAGACGGGCAGGAGGCAGTTGAAAGGTTCGCAGCCGCGCCCGGTGCGTATGATCTGATTTTGATGGACATTCAGATGCCTGTCATGAACGGCTACGAAGCGACACGGGCGATCCGCGGGAGCGGGCATCCGTGCGGAAGGACGGTTCCTATCGTTGCCATGTCGGCCAACGCTTTTGTGGAGGATGTGCGCGCCGCGCTGGCGGCGGGTATGGATGCGCACATTGCAAAGCCGATTATTTTCGATGAATTCAAGGCCACGCTCCGTGAAGTGCTGGGAAAGCATGCGGGACGCACATAGGCATAAAAAAAGAGGGTATTGACGACCCTCTTTTTTGTCATATTTAAGGAAATTTCTCCGAATTTCCGGGGCTCAGCTCTGGCTCTCCGCCTCTACCAGACGCTTGCCGCAGTAGATCTCACGCAGCCTGGGCTTTTCGATCTTTCCGGTAGGATTGCGGGGGATGTCCGCAAAAATGATTTTTTTCGGACGCTTGTAGCGGGGCATTTTCAGGCAAAATTCGTTGATATCCTCCTCGGTGCAGTTTACGCCCTCCTTCAGCTCGATGATTGCGGCCGCGATCTCCCCGAGACGCTTGTCGGGAAGTCCGATGACGGCTACATCATGTACCGGGCTGTACTGGCGGATGTAATCCTCGATCTGTACGGGATAAAGGTTTTCTCCGCCGCTGATGATGACGTCCTTCTTGCGGTCAACGAGAAAATAGAAGCCGTCCTCATCCTGCATCGCCATATCTCCGGTGAACAGCCAGCCGTCCTTTAATACCTCCGCGGTGGCCTGCGCATCGTTGTAGTAGCACTCCATAACGCCGGGACCTTTGATGACAAGCTCGCCAACCTCGCCCTGTGCCACCTCGGCACCGTTTTCGCCGCAGATCTTACACTGCCAGCCGTAGCCCGGAACGCCGATGGCACCCACCTTGTGGATGTTTTCCACGCCGAGGTGCACGGCGCCCGGCCCGATGGATTCGCTCAGGCCGTAATTTGTGTCGTAGTCGTGCTTCGGAAAATATTGCTTCCAGTGCCGGATGAGTGAGGGCGGTACGGGCTGTGCGCCGATGTGCATGAGCCGCCACTGGTCCAGCTTGTAGTCCGACAGCTGCAACGCCCCGGAATCAAGCTGCTCTAATATGTCCTGTGCCCACGGCACAAGGAGCCAAACGATGGTACAGCCCTCATCGGAAACCGCTTCAAGGATGTACTCCGGCCTGGTCCCCTTTAAGAGGATCGCCTTGCTGGCGGATACGAGGGAGCCGAACCAGTGCATTTTTGCCCCGGTGTGGTAGAGGGGCGGGATGCAGAGGAATACGTCGTCCTTTTTTGTGGAATGGTGTGTCTGCTCCACGATGGCGGCATGCATGAGGCTTTTGTGCTTATGTAAAATGGCCTTCGGAAAGCCGGTAGTCCCGGAGGAAAAGTAGATTGCGCCGTAGTCGTCATCGGTGACGGTGATTTCCGGTTTTTTGCTGGAATAGTCGGCGGCCTCGCTGATATAATCTTCCGCAAAGCTGGGGCAGTCGGTTTCACCCACGTAGTAGAGGAGGCGGTTTTTGCTGATCC
Source organism: uncultured Eubacterium sp. (assembly GCA_910589045.1). Lineage (GTDB taxonomy): Bacteria > Bacillota > Clostridia > Lachnospirales > Lachnospiraceae > W0P33-017. The sequence continues at coordinate 4,537 of CAJUSH010000057.1, read as the reverse complement.
TGTCGGCAATCTCCTCGACGCGTCCGATAAATTCGGGGCCGAAAATGAGTATATCCGCTTCTGCAAGCTTTACGCAGTATTCGATCTCGTCGGAGGAATACCGGAAGTTTAAGGGAACCGCGATGGCACCGGTCTTTAAGATTCCGAAGTAGATCGGCAGCCATTCCAGGCAGTTCACGAGCAGGATTGCGACCTTGTCGTTTTTCTTGATGCCCCGGGAAATCAGAAGATTTGCAAAGCGGTTTGCCTTCTCGTCAAAGACACCCCAGGTGATCTCCCTGCGGTAAGCGCTGGTACGGCTCGGCTCGATCAGGTCGTATTCCCGCCAGGTGACGCGCCTGGTGTCTTCCATCGCCGGGTTAAGCTCCACCAAGCAGATCTCATCCCCGTAATTTTGCGCATTATTTTCCAGATATTGTGTAATCGGCATATCGTATGTTTCTCCATTCTGTAGTTATACTTTGACACGTTAAAGCGCCATTAGGTAAAGTATACGAAGTTTTCGGTAAAAAGTCAATGGAAATCAACCGGAGAAAGGCTTTTGGGTGGGAGTTTTGAAAAAATAACTGTTGAAATCAAAAATCAACTATGCTATACTCTAAAGAGTTATGAGCCGTAACAGTGAAACCGAGGGCTGAACTGTTACCGTGAATCAGGGCGAAAAAGAGATTTTTGGAATAGGAGGTGTAAATCATGGCAGTTTTGAAAACCATTTTAACGATTTTGTTAGTTTTGATATGTATCGTTTTGACAGTTTTGATTCTGATGCAGGAGGGCAAGTCGAACGGACTCGGGGCGATTGCAGGATCATCCGATACCTACTGGAGCAAAAATAAGGGACGCTCCATGGAGGGGATGCTGGTAAAGGTTACGAGAATTCTCGTGATCGTATTTATGATTCTTTCCTGTGTGCTGAATATTGGGAGCCTTGCCTAGTTCTTCGTGTACTTCCCCATGGGTCATTAGCCGGAGCCGCTTGTTTCTTTGCCCGGCTGCAGCTGCCGCAGCAGTGTGCGGGAAGGGTGTGTCTGCGTTTTTTGCGGATGGATCGGTCTGCTGCACGGCTTTGACAAATATCGTGGGAACGTACACTGGTATTTCGGAAACTACGGACTGTTAGAGATGGCAGTCCGTTTTTGTCATATTGAAAATTCCGGCGGATTTTCTGACTATTACGGAAAAACAATCATGCGTGAGGCGCGGCGAATCTTTGAGACGGCTTCGGGCCGTGCATAGGAACGTGTGATTTATTACAACGGGAGGGGCTATGGATAAATTTGAACAGCGGAAAAACACGATCTATGCGTTGATGTGCGACGAGCTATATGTTCCTATGAAGGTGAAGGAGATCGCGAGCCTGCTGGATATTCCAAAAACCATGCGTGAAGAGCTGCGGGAGGTATTGGATGCGCTGCTGGCAGAGGGCAGGATCGAGGTATCCAAAAAAGGGAAATATGCGAAGGCAAGGCGCTATATGCTTACGGGCGTTTTTGAGAGCAATGTGCGGGGCTTTGGCTTTGTGCGCCCGGATGACGGCAGCGAGGATATTTTTATCGGAAAGGATAGCCGCGGCGGTGCCGTACACGGCGATTCGGTCCGGGTGGTTATCCGTTCAAGCCCCGAGGGAAAGCGCCGGGAGGGAACGGTCACGGAGGTGATCGCCCACGGAAAGACCCGGGTAGTGGGAACCTACGAGGCGAGCAGAACCTTCGGATTTGTGGTGCCGGACAATGCGCGCTTTGGACAGGATATTTTTGTGGCGCTGGAGCATTCCATGGGTGCGGTTGCGGGACACAAGGTCGTGGTGGAGCTGACGGAGTTTGGCGGCGACGGCAGGAAGCCGGAGGGGCGCATCGTTGAGATTCTCGGTCACGTCAACGACCCCGGTACGGACATTCTCTCTATCGTCAGGGACTATGAGCTGCCCGTTGAGTTTCCGGAAAAGGTATTAAATCAGGCGGTGCGGGTCGGAAAGCCCGTCAGCGAGGCGGATATGGCGGGCCGTCTGGATCTGCGCGGCGTTTTGATGGTGACGATTGACGGTGAGGATGCAAAGGATCTGGACGACGCGGTTTCGCTCACGATGGAGGGGGAAAATTATCGCCTCGGCGTGCATATCGCGGATGTGTCAAATTATGTGCAGGAGCGCTCGGCATTGGATGTGGAAGCGCTTGCGCGGGGAACGAGCGTGTATCTGGTGGACCGCGTGATTCCGATGCTGCCGCATACGCTTTCAAACGGCATCTGCTCGCTGAACGCGGGCGAGGACCGGCTTGCGCTCAGCTGTATCATGCTCATCAATCCCAAGGGTGAGGTGATCGACTACCAGATCGCGGAAACGGTGATCAATGTGGACGCGCGCATGAGCTATACCAGCGTCAACAAGATTCTGTCGCTTCATGACGAGCAGGAGACGGCGCGCTACGAAGCGCTCGTGCCGATGTTTTGCCAGATGGCGGAGCTTGCCGCACGCCTGCGTGGAAAGCGGAAAAAACGGGGCAGCATTGATTTCGATTTTCCCGAGACGAAGATTATTTTGGATGCGACGGGATTTCCGGTGGAAATCCGTCCGTATGAGCGCAACGTCGCTACGGATCTTATCGAGGATTTCATGCTGATCGCGAACGAGACGGTGGCGGAGGATAATTTCTGGCAGGAGCTGCCCTTTGTGTACCGTACGCACGGGGAGCCGGATCCCGACCGCATCAGGAAGCTGTCCGCATTTATCCATAATTTCGGATACAATATTCATACCGAGGGGGACGAGATGCATCCGAAGGAGCTGCAGAAGCTTCTGGAAAAGATTGCGGACACGCCGCAGGAGATGCTTATCAGTCGTTTGACGCTGCGCTCCATGAAGCAGGCAAAATATACCGTGGACTGTACCGGGCATTTCGGGCTGGCGGCAAAGTATTACTGCCATTTTACGTCCCCGATCCGGCGTTATCCCGACCTGCAGATCCACCGGCTCATCAAGGAACGGCTGCGGGGGCGCCTCGACGAGAAGCGCAAGGAGCACTATGAAAAGATTTTGCCGGAGGTGGCAAAGCAGTCGAGCGAGCGGGAGCGGCGCGCGGAGGAGGCGGAGCGGGAGACCGTGAAGCTGAAAAAGGTGCAGTATATGTCAAAGCATATCGGTGAGACCTTTACCGGTGTGATTTCGTCGGTGACGGCGTGGGGCATGTACGTGGAGCTGCCCGACACGATCGAGGGCATGGTGCATGTGACGGCGCTGAAGGATGATTTTTACCATTTTGTCGAGGATTCCTACGAGCTGGTCGGAGAGGTCAGCGGCAGATGCTATAAGCTGGGGCAGACCGTGGAGGTAGTTGTTGTGCGTACGGATGAGCTGATGCGCACGATTGATTTTGAACTGGCAGATGTGCCGGCTGATAAATTTTTGTAGATAAATCCGGAGGTTTGTGATATACTAATTACTATATAAAGGATTCAGGGCCAGTAAAGGTTTCGACAGGGGCTTTGAAGCTGGAGAAGCGAGCCGCACGGGATGCGTTAAATTCCACAATTAAAATTAAACGCTAACAATAATAAATTAGCATACGCTGCCTAATTATCGGCAGTAGTCCGACCGGACGCACCTACACGACCGGACCCGGGCTTCATCTATGTAGGAAACGACATTTGCAAAGCTTTGAGCATTTGGGCGTATTATGAAGCTACTGAACCTGCCAGGGTGTCTGTTCCCGGGCAGCAGAGGGAAAGAGGAGCAGTTTTCGCGCAGCGGATTTCGCTGCCGTGACAGCTCCGGAAAGAACAGACTACGCTCGTAGAAGTACGGTGGATTGGTCTTTGGACACGGGTTCGATTCCCGTCTGGTCCATTTTGGAAGAAAGCTGCAAATTCTATGATTTTCCTAGAAAAATCAAGGGTTTGCGGCTTTTTTAAAGGTAAAATTATTTAGTTTATTTATATGATATTTAAAAGATTTTTAACATTTTTTGTCCAGGATTTGTCCGTAAAGGTGCTAAGAAAGAAGAGTAACGCGCAACTTTTCAGCTGTCTTACTTTTAAATGAATTTTTTATAAAGTCTATTCCATAGGGAAAGCTATTGCAGTATAATGGAGTCATACATAAATTGGAGTCTGGGAGGTATTCATTTTGAAAAAAATCAGTATTACAATTTTGAAATCCATAAGCTTTTTTCTCGGATGGGCAATATTGGTTTCTGTATTGCCGTTATCATCTTCAAAGGAACCGGCTATATGGAGATTATGGGCAGAAATTACACCTTTATTGGCAGTAGCAGCTTTTACGCTCATCTTTTGGCTTTCTGAAAAGAAAAATGTAAAGTTACATTTATTTGATTATCCAGTAAAGGGAATGGTATTGGGAGTAATCGCAGGGACTGTATGGTTAGCTATCCCTGTTTTAGTAATGTATGTAGCAAAAATTATCCATTTTGACGGAACTAACATAATTAACCTATTCCCTGTTTGGGTGCTGGCAGTATTTCTAAATACTATTATGCAGGAACTTCTTGTTCGTGGTTATTTGTATCAAATGCTTAAGCAAAAG
>CAJUSH010000056.1 GCA_910589045.1 uncultured Eubacterium sp. | reverse complement strand
TACGATATGCATTAGTCAATAGCTTAATAGGTTTTGATAATTTCTTTTTATAAAATAATGTTAGGATTCTTTTCGACTTCTTTTAATGCAGTTTTTCCCGCTGTCGCAGTATATACTGTATATCCAAGTTTGCTGAAATAACGATACAGCATTGATACAATTTCATTTTCGTCATCTACAATTAGTATGCTTTGTGCCATAAATATGTCCTCCTATTCAATGTCATAACTTCTCGGAATCTTCAGCCTTTCTTTCATGGGGCTTTCAGAACCTGTTTTTCAAAAATCACCCACTTTTTTTGCTGAAAATAGAATAGGAAAAGAGAAAGAGAAAGAGAAAGCACCGGGATCCTGTGTTAGGATTGAAGTTGACCAAACAAAAATCCCCGGAGGGTGCTTTCATGATTGATAGTATACAACAGTTTTGCGGGAATGGGGTAAAAAGATTAACAAATATTTTCAAAGCTTATACCGATGATCTTACTAAAATCGCCGAAAGGATTGAAAACGATTTATATAGATGCTGATGAAGACCATGTATCCCTTCAATATCTGGAGCATAAAGGGGATACTAAGAAACCACGCATAAATACAATGATGCCCCGAATGATCTATGTTTATGAAGGAGCGGACAGCCCGGAAAATTATTCCGGTCAATTTAAATTGAGAATACCTCGCAGTTTGCATCGAATATTAGCCGAGCATGCTAAAAGGGAAGGTGTAAGCATGAATCAATATTGTGTATATCTTCTTTCAAGAAATGATGCACCTGACACCCAGACCGCGTACATGATCGTCCGTTTCCTGATGCACACAAAAAAGTAACTGCTCCAGTCAGGGAAACGGCTGCTTTTATTTCGAATAAATAGGACAAAGAATAAGAAGTTTTATAGTTCTTGACATATGACGGGAAGGTGGATATAATATTCTCGGAAACCAAGAAACAAAGAAACAAAGAATATTACTTCTTTGATTTGCGTATGATTGAAGCGGAGAACATTGTAATATCAGCAGCAATGACGAAAGGCAGCGTTCCTATGGAAATAAAAAAATTGAGTATTTCTGCGAAGAGGCAGATAACCATCCCACAAAAATTTTTTACGATGCTTGGATTTGATACAGAGGCAGAATGTACCGTGCGCGGAAATGAACTGGTTATTCGCCCTGCCAGAACTAATACAGGGGGAGAGTTTGCGGAGCAGATTCTGGCGGACTTGATTGCCAGGGGGTACAGTGGCAATGATCTTTTGGAGCGCTTTAAAAAAGCGCAGGCGCAGGTACGTCCGGCTGTGGAAGCAATGCTTGCGGACGCAGAGCAGGCTGCATCTTCAGATTCTGGCCATATATCCTATGAGGATGTTTTTGGCACGGAGGATGAGGAATGACCGAGGTACGTTTTCTTCCTCCTGCAGCGAAATTTATCAAAAAATTGAAAGATAAGAAATTGAAGATGCTGTATCAGGAAGCGGTTGATAAGATAAAAGAAGATCATACGGTTGGGGAAATCAAAACCGGAGATCTGTCAGGTGTGTATGGGTATGATATTTATTATAATAAAACCAATTACGAGCTTGCATATACAGTAGAGTATGTGGAAGATAAGGTGATTGTTGTGATTATGGCCGGAGCCAGAGAGAATTTTTATGATCAGCTGAAACAGTATACGAGAAATCTATAGTGTTTTATGTGGTTTTGCGTACAAAGAAGTATTTTCGCATAATTTATTATAGCAGATCATGGTATGAAAATACTCTAAAAATCAATCCAGAGCCCCGCGCCGTTCTCAGGAGGAATGGCTTTTATAAATGCTCCAAATGAAAGTAAACTCAGCCATAAATATTTTGTCCATTTTATTTCTTTAACCATTATCCTCTTCTTATGAAATTATGCCAACGCCTTAGAGAACAGACCATAAAACTGTATTGCAGTAATACCAGATATTTCCTGCGCTGCACCAATAAACCCGTTACCTGCCTCACGATTGAAGATGCTGATGCATTCCTGACTATGAAACGCCCAGAGGGCAGCCTCCCCAGATTCATAACCACTATCGTTCAGCTATCAAGGTTCTCTGCAAAAGAGTTCTGAAGATTGCCCGGTATGACGAGGAAGTTCCTGCCATGAAGCGTGAGCGGAATCTTCCAACCGTGCTTACACCGCAGGAAATCAATGCGGTCATGGAAGCAGCTGATAATCTTAAGCATAGGGCGATCATCGCGGACATGTATTCTTATTCTTCCGGCCTTCGTGTATCTGAGGCTGTCCATCTGCACTATGATGATGTCTCCCGTACAAACATGGCCATTCATGTCCGGGAAGAAAAAGGACGCATCGGCAGGTATACAATCCTGTCCCAGAGGAATCTCGATCTTCTGACTGAATACTGGTTTCAGTGTGGCAGGCCAAAGGGCATCCTCTTTCCAAGTTCCCGGACAGGGAATTGCCTTGATATTTCAAGCGTCAACCAGTTCTTCAAGGCAAGTGCCAAGAAAGCCGGCATCACACGCCGTGTTTTTTCCAAGTGCGTGCCGCCACAGCTTTGCCAGCTACTTGTTTGAGAGCGGGGTTGACATCAAATATATCCAATTCCTGCTCGGTCACGTGGATCCACGTTCCACAGATGTTTATCTCCATGTCAGCAGCAAGATACTCCTTGGCATCCGCAGCCCTTTCGATGCTCCGAAAGGCGGTGAGTCATGAGCGAAAATTATACTGTACAGGATGTGTTTAATACCTTTTATCCTGGTTATCAGAAAACTCATGAACTGTCTGCAGCGCAGCGGAAAGCAGCTTATTATGAACTGCAAGACTGGTGCATTTGGTGCCATTGTATTAGGCGGCGGGCTTGACTCCAAGAACCACTGGAAGGCTAACGGGGAAGATTTTTTCTCCCTGTCAAAGTCATTTCCAGGGTTTTTCGTGGAAAATATCTTGCGGAGTTAAAACAGCTATGGATTGACGAAAAACTGGAATCGGCATTACGGTCTGCTTTCTTCCCGGAATAAAAGCAGGAAGATTGCACGGTGCCGTAACCTGCTTGGCTGTATGAGGTATATTTCCAGGCTTAAGAATCTCGATGCGTCCGCTATCCTCAAACTGCTCTATAACAGAGATGTCTGCAGATGCCCATTCTGCGGCGGAAACATCGTTCCTCTGCCAGTGGGTCAGTATTGCGCAAGGCCAGAGCCTCACCTGCTGTGTTGACAACCCTGAACTGAATATTTTTTTAAAGCTTCCTCCGGAGGTTTGTTTCTGATACCATAAATCTGAAATGGATGGGCAGGTTCTATTGTGGCATGGCCACATGCAATATGCGCAGTGAGAAAACCAGATGAATTGAAAGTCCATATATACTGGCTAATGGGACGCGCTTTGTTCAACCAGGGAAATCGAAATTGATGCAAACACGCTGGCTTTTGCCTTTGCTATCGCCTATAAGCTGTATTCCAATAATGTTTTCAAATTATCTTAAAAAGGATAATGAGCAGATTGTGAAGGCGTTGGAGGAGTAAGATGGGATGCCGGCGTGCATAAAGACGGAACGTGGGTGTGATTTTCGATACAGGAATCCACCCACTTTTTTACGTACGCGCCGACCTTTTGGGGCGTCAGGTGCTCCACCGATAAATAGTCCGTATTTTCTTTTTCCGAAAACCATGCTTTTTTCAGCGGCAAAAAGTGTGTCAGATGATGTTCAAAAAATTCCCGTGATCTTGTCAGATCCCCTTCCTTGCGTTTCCTAAGCGTTTCTTCCGAGGCATCAAGAAAAAGGATGCGCGCCGGCATACAGGCCCGCAGGCGGGCAAGCTCGTCTTGAAGCGCGTGCTTTACATCCCAGCTTTTCCCGATTGTTTTCGGGTAGTTCAGCGTGTAAAATTCAATCTCCTCCGCACCGAAATCCATGACCGTACAGGGAAAAGGGGATGCTTTTTGAAAGCGCAGTACCTCGTTTTCAATCCACAGCTTCTGAATTTCCAGGTAATCCCCATATTCATTTTTGTCAAGACCTCTGCTTTTTATCTGCCGGATGACAGATGCGTTTTCTTCATAGCTGATGTTGACATAGGGCGCGTGTTTTTTAAGATAGCTGACGGCAGTGGTCTTTCCGACTGCCATGCAGCCCTGAAGTGAGAGTATCATCGTGTATGCCTCCGTGGGATTTTTAACTCATATTTTAACATATGTTGGAGTTGAGTGGAATGCTGTATGTGGAGTTTGACTTGCTATTGATAGAAGATTGTTACTTTTCACGGGTCAGGAATGCGCATTTACTGCGCAGTCCGTAAGAACATGATTCAGGTGTGAGGGGCGATTTTTGCGAAGCAAAACTCTGAATATCGCCCCGAATCGTTACTATGAGCGGCTCCTGAGCCGTGAATAGTAACAGAAGATTTGCATATAAATGTATTTAGTTCGCTTAGCCAAGAAAACCGATCGGAGGTGCAAATATGAAGCTGGCAAATATGCCGGAAGCCAAAACGGAGCTGTCAAGATTAGTGCGGATTCTTGAAACCCGGCAGGAAGATGTCATCTATCTGGCAAGGAATGGGATGCCCGTCGTGCAAATGACTTTGCTTCCGAAGAAACTGGAAAGAAAACGTATCGGTGTAGCCGAAGGGAAATTCAGAGTTCCGGAAGAGTTTGATGCATGGGAGTGTGAAGTGGAGATAAAACGTCTGGCGCATCCTGATGCCATGCCTGTTTCGGCAGAAGAGCTGTTTAAATATTGCGGACAATCCGGATATCGGAAGCTGTTAATAAAAGAAGATCATGTTTTTGCGATGAAGCGATTAGAACGCAAAAGAGATGCTCAGCCGCATAAAGATCCGTTTGACCGCATGCTTATATGCCAAGCAGCTATGGAAAACATGGTTTTTGTCACACATGACGCACTTATTCCGGATTATAATCAACCGTGCATTCTGGCTGCGTAACGGAGCGGCAGCTATTTGGAAGAAGAGAGTTTTCGGGCAATCAGAAATGATTGCTCTTTTTTACGTGTTTTTTGAAAAGCATATGTCTGAATGAGAGTCTGAAAAGCTTATTTTATAGATGAATTTGATTTTGTCAAAAGGTGTACGTTTTGACAAAATTTCTTGTTTGTGCATATTGCACTCTGATGTCTATTATATCGTCAATCTCATGAGAATTTCAACCCCCTTTTTCATAAAAGTTGCACAAAGGTGGATGCAATGAAAGGTGCTGTCAAAAAGTACAGAATTTGACACTGAGGGCGGCAAAGCGGCCTGAAAGCAGCCGGGCGGTTCCAGAGGAGCATCCGACTGCCGGAGACAAATGGCGGGCAGCTGCCGCGGCAAAGCAGGTATGCAGGCTGCATGGGAGTAAAGAGGAGAGACAGATGCTGAAGGTAACATTAAAAGAAGGGGAATCCCTTGCAATCGGCGGCAACATCACCGTTGAGCTCAAGCAGATCGCCACGTCCAGGCGCGCGACGATCTTAATCGACGCGCCCCGGGAGGTGCCGGTGAAGCGGCAGAAGGCGGAAGGAGAAGCCGTGGGGGCCAGGGGGCGATGAGCACGTTTGAGTATACGCCGGAAAATATACGCAGGATGCAGCTGATCGAGCTGGAGATGCTCATCGAGCTGGACCGCATCTGCCGGAAGCACCACATCCGCTATGAGCTGGACGGCGGGACGCTGCTCGGCGCGGTGCGCCATAAGGGCTTTATTCCCTGGGATGACGATATTGACACGCGGATGCTGCGCAGGGATTATGACCGGTTTTGTAAAGTCTGTAAAAAGGAGCTGGACAAAAGCAAATATTTTTTGCAGACGTACAAAACAGACCCGGGCTACCGCTGGGGCTATGCGCGGATTTTGCGCAGGGGGACGTATTTCAGCCGGAAAAACCAGGAGATGCTCACGATGAAGCGGGGGATTTTTATCGACATCTTCCCCTGTGACAACATACCGGAGAGGGGTATCCCAAAGTCGGTGTACAATTTCCGGTGCTTTCTGGCGCGCAAAATCGCGTATTCGCCGGTAGGGGCGGTGCATGAGCCAAACCGGCTGAAAAAGGCGGGCTACCGGGTTTTGCGGCATGTCCCGTACCGGGTGGCCCGGAGGGAATTTGAGCATCTGGCGCACCGGTATGCTGGGAAAAAGACGCGCCTGGTGCGCACACCTGCCTGGGGCTATAAGCAGGAGGCGAAGGGCTACCTGCGCAGATGGATGGACGAGGTATGCGAGCTGGAATTTGAGGGGCACAGGTTTTATGCGCCGAAGGATTATGACGGGTATCTGAGCTATCTGTTTGATGAGCATTACATGGAGCTTCCTCCGGTGGAGGAGCGGGTGCCGCGGCATACGTCTACGGAGATTGATTTTGGGGATGCGGGGTAAGTGTACCAGAAGGAAGGCGACGAGATCGGACTTTTATTGCGGATGGGAAGGCGAGCCGGCAGGCTTGGTTCATGCCCGGCGGCATTGCAAGCCGGAAGCATCTTCCTGCATGTTATTGGATACAGGATATGTTGGCCGCATGAGATTAGCAAGACAGAAAGACAGGACAGAAGAATGAGGGAAGAAACCTTTAATCAGTTAAGAAATATGGCGGAAAAGAAAATACAAATTTCGGACATTCTTTGCACGGAAGAGGGGCGGCTTCTGGAAGAAAAGAACCTGCTGGATGAAAACGGACTCACCCCGGAGGGGGAAAGACAGCTTGCCCCGTACAAGGTGGACAACGCCATCATCATGGCGGCTGGCTACAGTGCGCGGTGCATGCCGCTCTCGAATGTGATGCCGAAGGGGCTGTTTCGGGTGAAGGGTGAAATCCTCATTGAGCGGGAGATTTGCCAGCTTCTGGAGGCGGGCGTTACGGAGATTGTCGTTGTGACCGGCTTTATGGCAGAAAAGTTTGATTATCTGAAAGAAAAATACGGCGTCACCCTTGTGCTGAATAAGGATTTTGACAAGTACAACAACATGGCCTCGCTCTACGCGGCGCAGGCTTACATGAAAAACTCCTACATCCTGTGCTCGGACAACTATTACGCGGAAAATGTGTTCCATCAATATGTCTACACGCCCTATTATTCCTGCGTCTACTCGGAGGGCTACTGCGACGAGTTCTGCGTTACGGGGACAGATGAGAACGGGTATATCACGGGTGTCCACCGGGGCGGGGAACGGGCCTGGTATACGATCGGGGACTGCTATTTTAACGCTGCATTTTCAGGGAAGTTCCGGGATTTCATGAACGAAGAGTGGGGAAATTACCAGACGCGGAACATGCTGATGGATGATTTCCATATCAGGCATATCAAGGATCTGCCCTTACGCAAGCGGGAGCGTGCGGCGGGCAGTGTCCTGGAATTTGACACGTTAGAGGAGATCAGGCAGTTTGACCCAAAGTTCCAGAGGTTTGCGGATGAAAACCTGGACAGCGCCAACCCGGTCATTCAGGTGTTTTCCAAGTATTCGGATGTGAAATCCTACCATTCGGTGCCCACGGAGCAGTCCGGCGGGCGGCTCCATTTGAATGAGAGCCTGTTCGGGCCATCTCCAAAATGTCTGGAGGTGCTAAAGGGCATTACGATGGAGGATCTCTACCTCTATGACCTGACGCACAGCGACGAGCTGCAGGAGGTTCTGGCGGACGCTACGGGGATTTCATCGAACAATATTTTCGTACATAACGGCTCGGCGGAGGTCATCAAGTCGATTTTCAGCATCGTGCTAAGCGAGGGCGACCGGGTGCTTGTCCCGGCGCCGGGCTGGAGCTATTACAAGAGCGTGGCGGACGAGAAGTTTGCCCAGTGCATCAGCTACGAGGTGCGGGAGGGCGCGGACAGCTACGAATACAATATCGCAGATTTGTTGGAAAAGGCGGGGGAGCATGCGCCGAAGCTGATCATCCTGACCTCACCGCAGATGCCGACGGGCTGTGTCATTGAATATGGGGACATCGAGGACATCGTAAAGAAGAACCCCGGCTCCATCATCCTGATCGACGAGGCGTACTGGGGCTACGGTGTTGACGACAACGTGTTTGAGAAACGGCTGATCACGACCTACAGCAACGTGGTGATCACGCGGACGTTCTCGAAGTTTTACGGGCTTGCGAATATCCGGATCGGGTACGGCCTGTGCAGCTATCCGCTGCGGCGGACGGTAGGCCTGGATCTGCCGCTGTTCCGCGCCAGCGGCATCAGCCGGAAAATCGCGATTGCGGCGGTGGAGGACAGGGATTACTACCGGGCGATGAAGGCGGAGTCGAATGCGGTCCGGGCGTGGTTTACGGATGAGCTGAACAAGATAAAGGACGTGAAGGCGTTCCGGTCGGAGTCGAATTTTGTGTTTGTAAAGCTGCAAAACGCGGATGCGGATAAGGTGCGGGCTTATATGGAGGAGAACGGGATTCTGATCCGGCTGTTTAAGGATAAGGATGCGTTACGGCTTCGGATAACGATTGGGCCGAAGGATTTGATGGAGCGGGTGGTTTACCAGCTGAAACGGGCGCTTGGGGAATGAGGCTGTTGCGTTATGGCAGGCCGGAGCGTGCCTGGCATTAAGCAGCGGATGCAGGAGCACAAGCTGCATGCAGGGCAGGTAACGGGCGAAAGCAGGTAGATACTGGAAATTGGCTGTTTCGCCGGATGGATATCCGGCAGACACCGGAGCGAGACGCAGCTGACGGACGGATATCCGGCAGGTGCAGACAGAGGGAGTTATGTTAAAGGTTTTAGAAGAGTTTCGAGACAGATTGGATGCGGTTATGCATAAGTGCATGGACAGGCGGATTGTATTATATGGCTACGGATATTCCGGAAAGTTTGTCGGGTGGTATGCACAGTATTACCACGGCATCCGGCCAGACTATATCATTACACAGGATTGGTCCGGGAATATACCTTACGAATTTGAGCTGTATCGGGAGTCGTTATTTGATTTTGCTTACAGGGATGTAAAAAATGCTGTAGTCTGGTTATGTTTACCTGAAACAAAGGAGATTAGCGAGCGGTTGGCATCACATGGATATGTAAAAAATAAAACATATTTCAATTTATGCGAGGCCGTTTATGGAAGTGCTTATGAGGAGTATGTAAGAGGTGCATGGGATGTTCAGCCTTTAACATATTTGGAGCATCAATATGGATGTGATTTTGTGACGCGGCTGAATGTGGAAGACTTTCAGACAAAAATTGAAGGAATGCATCCGTATGTGACAAGCTCCCCGAAGGAAATTTTTCCGCTGCTTGATAAATGCCACTGTCAGCCGTGCAGTACGGATGCGATTTTTGATTTTGGATGCGGGAAAGGAGGTGCTATGCTGAGCTTTTTAGATTATGGTTTTCAAAAGGTCGGCGGTGTGGAATACGAGGATGGACTTTATGAGACACTGCTGGAAAATTTTAAAAAGATAGGCATACGCCCGCATTCAGAACAGGTGAATTGCATTCATGGAGATGCATCCCGGGTGGAGGAAGCGTTGGATGCATATAACTGGTTTTATTTTTTTGATCCATTCGGAAGAGAAATATTCAGGAAAGCCATTCATAACATATGTGAAAGTATAAAGAGAAACAGAAGAAGAGCCTATATCATTAGCATCAATCCGAAGCACCATCAAATCGTAGAGGATACCGGATGCTTTCTGTTAACAAACCAATTTGATATTCTGACAAGACAAAGAGTAGTGGATGTGTTTGTGACGAAAAGGGAATTCGAAGGATAGGCAGGGGAGATGCGGAAGCTTTCAATCGGTAAGCCGGTTTTCTCTTATGACGAAACAACGGTCTGTATATGTTTATAGTGCCAAAAAGAATTTGAATTGGAAGGAGAATGTATGGGCGAAAAACTTTCTGTTATTGTGCCGGTTTATAATGTTGAGCCATATATAAAAAGGTGTCTGGAGAGTCTTGTGAATCAGACTTATAAAAATTTGGAGATTATACTTGTTGATGACGGTTCCACAGACACGAGCGGGGCTGTCTGTGATGAATATGCCCGGCATGATCAGAGAATACGGGTAGTTCATAAGGAAAACGGCGGGATTGCCAGTGCAAGAAAAGCAGGAATTGTGTATGCGACCGGAAAATATACGACAAATGTTGACCCGGATGACTGGATCGAAGAGGACGCTTATGAATATATGGCTCAGAAGCTGGATCAATATAAACCGGACATGCTGATCCTGGGGTATAAAAAAGAGCATGCAGGGTTTGTAGAGGAGTACAGGCAGTGGCTTGAGGAGGGCCTGTATGAGGGACAGCAGTTCTGGGATGCCTTTAACCGTTGTGTAGAAGCAGAACAGTTTTTCTGTCAGCCGCTTGATATGTCGTTGTGCAATAAAGCGGTCAGGACGGATTTATGGAAAAAATATCAGCTTGCCTGTCCGGAAGCGTTAAAGAAAAATGTGGATGATGCGGTGATATTTCCATGTCTGATGAACATAAAGAGCATCTATGTGGATTCACGATGCTTTTATCATTATTGTGTAAGGAGTAATTCCATTCTCTGGGGGAATAAGCAGGGGGATTATGAACGTTTTATCATTTTATCCAGGCATTTGATTCAGACATATGGGAATGCAATTTACAGAGATAAAATAGATAAGAATTTTTTATTATATAAGCTTTTTTACCAGTTTATACTGGACACACCGGAAAAGATGATCGGCAGTGGGCAATGTATGATTTACCCGCAGGTTAAGCCGGGGAGCAGGATTATTATTTATGGGAAAGGCGTATTTGCCAATCGACTGATCCAACGAATCAACGAGCTGCAATTTTGCGAGGTGGCTGACAATGTTGATAAATCAGATTTGGAAAAGGTTATCGTAAGAGATGCGGACAGCTATGATTATATCGTTATTGCAATACTGAACTTTTTGATTGTGAAAGCTTCGAGGGAGCTTCTGATCAGCCGCGGAATCGGGAGGGAAAAGATTCTTTGCATTGACAAAGAAAAGCTTTCATTTCAAATGTTTCCTGAGCCGGTGAAAGAATCATGGAATGCGTGGATACAGGAGGAGAGCAGGGATGTATAAGCCTAAAATATCTGTAGTTATTACAGTATATAATATCGAAAAATATATAGGGGTATGCCTTGAAAGTGTGTTGAATCAGACTATGAAGGATATAGAGGTAATTTGTGTAGATGACGCCTCAACAGATAATTCTTTAGATATTTTAAATACATATGCAAAGAAGGATGAAAGGGTAAGAATCATATCCCAAACGAAAAATTCGGGACCTGCAACTGCAAGAAATGTGGGTTATAAAATGGCGCAGGGTGAATATGTATATCAAATTGACGGTGATGATTATATTGCTGAGGGCGCTTTGGAGCGCATGTATACCTGTGCCAAGGAATACAATTTAGACTTTCTGACTTTTTCAGCGGATGCATTTCTTGACACAAAAGAAATAGAAAAAAAGGTTTTCACCTGGCTCAATCTATATAAAAGAACCGGACATTATGAGGGAGTCATGAAGGGAACGGAGCTTTTTGCAGCGTGTATTCAAAACGGTGATTTCCTCGGAAACATGTGTTGTATATTTTTAAACAGAGATTTTTTTAACGAGAGTCATATGTATTTGCTGGATGGATTATACGCGGCCGAGGATAGTCCGTTCCTTTTCTACTTAAATGCACAAAGGGTAATGTGCATTCCCGACGTATTATATATGAGACGGTTTCGTGAAAATTCACTTGTTACTTCAGAATTAACGCTTTTCAAATTTGAAAATATGCTGATTCAGTTTGTATATGAAATGAATTTATGGAACCAGCGTGAATTTGAAAGCTTTGAAGAGGATGCATTTGAAAAATATTTTGCGAAGTACTGGAAAAAGATACTGGAAGATTACGGCAGTATTGTTGACAGGAATCATGACTTGAAATTACTGCCAAAATATAAGCTTGCAAAGTTTATATTTGATTATCAGATCAGGAAATCGAATGTGTATTGGATGAAGCAGACGGGTGAGATGCTGGAAGAAATACGTAAATACGAAAATGTTATTATTTACGGGGCAAAAAATATAGGAAAAGAGGTCAGGAATGTCCTGGAAGAAAACAGGATTTTTAACTATGTGTTTGCAGTAAGTGATAATAAGAATGAAAAGGAAAACGGGGAGCAAAAAATATATAATATAGATGAGCTGACCGATATGAAGGAAAATTCGATTGTAATTTTAGCGATAAGTAAAAGACATTTGGGCGCAGTGAAAGAAAAGCTTCAAAGCTTGGGTTTTAAAAATCTATTAGCAGTGGAATAGGAGAAACGGACATGCATAAGAGTACAATGCTAAGAATGGAATGGTTCATAAACCATTATATAAAAAAGGACGGGGCAAAGGTTCTGGATGTAGGCAGCTACGATGTGAATGGCTCGTACAAGTCTCTTTTTGAAGGGAAAAATGTTGAATATGTCGGACTGGATATCGTGGAGGGACCCAATGTTGACGTTGTCATGCACTCGCCGTATTCATGGAGCAACTTAAAAGATGAGGATTTTGATTATATCATATCAGGACAGGCCTTTGAGCATATTGAATTTCCGTGGCTGACGATACAGGAGATTTATAAAAAATTAAAGCCGGGTGGGATGATCTGTATCATAGCGCCTAATTCTACACCGGAGCACAGATATCCGACCGATTGCTACAGATACTTTGCAGATGGATTTGCTGCATTGGCAAAATGGGGAGGATTTACGGTTTTAGATGTTACGGTTGCAGGTATTCCGGAAAGGAGTGCTCCGCCGGAATGGGAGAGCGGCGATAATGACGTATGCTTAATTGCGTCTAAGGGTTCTGTGGATCTGCCGGAGGGTGAACGGGCAGGATTTCCATTTGAAAGAAGACTCAGCGAAGCGCTTGATTTAAAGCTGCGCTATGATTTTATGTATCGGTGGATAGAAACGCCGGATAAAAATAAGATTTTTCAAAAGTATTTTGCGGAAAACGGAATAAAGACCGTGTATATTTATGGCTGTGAAAATCTTGGAAAATTACTTTACAAGGAAATTACGGAGATTGTCGATCTGGAAGTCTGTTATATAGAGTCTGATCAGGAGAAAATCCCGTTCAAAAGCAATTCATTGATGCTTGTTTCTATACTGGACAGCAACAGGGATTTGATACTATATCTTGACCGTATATGGAAGGATGTCCCGAAATGCTATATAGACGATTGGTTTATAGTTAATCAATTAAGGGATTTTCTGGATGGGAATAAAGAAAAATATATATACGGGGCAGGATATATCGGAAAAAGGCTGTTAGGATCTCTGGAGCGGTTTGGTTATCAGATTGATGGATTTATAGTCAGCGACGGAAGAAAAGCGGACCTAAGTCTGGATCATGTAAAAATTTTCGAGCTGGGTGAGTTGAGGGACCGTAAAGAAATCGGAATTATTGTCGCCGTAGTGGATAAATACAAAGATGAAATTTTAAATTTATTAGAGGAAGAAAAACATAAAAATTATATCGTATTTTAGCCGTGTTTTATAGCTGGGAAGCAGGAAAATGGAGCGTTTCGTATGGAAAAAAGAAATTTATTTAGAGCAATTTGTGAAAGGAAGATTCCGTTGGCGAGTAAGGATTTTAATGGCCGTGATATTGTGGTTTGGGGTGCGGGGGATGCCGGATGTATAGCGGAGGAGTCTTTAGTAAAGCTGGGATATGAGATTTCTTTTTTTGCAGACAGGAATGCATCAAATATGAAAACATTCTGTAATCACAGGGTAAAAGAGCCTGATGAGCTGAATGTATCTCGGCACTATGTTTTGGTTGCAACATATCTTGTGTATGAATCAATTGAAAATTTTCTGGAGAATCAGGGATATACAAATAAAGATTATTTATATCTTTGTGATGACGAGCTGTATATTAAAGAAGATATTATTTATAAGGGCTGCCTGGTTGGCAGATATACATATGGATATGACAAGCTGCTATCGGCAGATCCAATAGCGGAGAAAATCGGGCGTTTCTGTTCCATTAACGGGACTGCGAGAATTTGGTGTAACCACTCGCTTGACGTGGTAACGACGCATCCTATTTTAGATTACAGAATGTTTTTTTCGAAGGAGGAAAAGGATAAAAGGCAGGAGCTGATGGCAAAGTACGGAAAGCATCATCATAACTCGGTTTTTGGTTATGGACAGCTCAGGGATAACCGGCCCGTTGAGATCGGAAATGATGTCTGGATTGGGGCGAATGTCATTATTTTACCGGGAGTGAAAATTGCTGACGGGGCAGTTGTAGCAGCGGGAGCAGTTGTAACAAGGGATGTGGAGCCCTATGCGATCGTAGGTGGTGTGCCCGCAAAAACAATCAGATACCGGTTTGATAAAAACATGATAGAAGCATTTTTACGAATTAAATGGTGGGAATGGGATGTTGAGAAAATAAAGGATCATATAGAGCTGTTTTATCAGCCGGAGCTGTTTTGTAAAATATTTGATGAATCGTGTAAATGATAGTTATTTCATGATTTATATGTCGATATGCAAGTATGTTAAAGAGCTGGAGTTGGAAAATATGTCTGAGATCAGAATGACAGAAAATTACCGCCTGATAACAAATAATGAGTTTGAAACAAATAATTACATAGAAGAGTTTGTAAAAGATGCTGCGTTTACACTATATATTACGGATGACAAACAACGTGTGATCGGCATGTGTAACGCATGGGATTATTTTTTATATTTGAAGGATCATGGACATGGATATAATCGGGCATTTATGTCAGCGGCATCTGTGGAGAAAGGAACAGAGCTTTTAAAAGCCAGTGGATGGAATGTGCTGCCAGTCCTGATGGATGGAAAGCTGATTGCCCATTTGACAAAGAGTTTTGAAGATCAGACAGACAGTTTTTTTCTGGGAATCCTTATGAAATTCAAGGAAAGATTTTGCAAGGATGCGGTTGATTTTATTTTGCGATCATTTGGAATAGAAAAAATATGCCTGGTTCAAACAAATGACAGTGATATGGATATTCTGGAATATACAAAACAATATATATCCAAGATCAATGCCGTGACAGAGCTCATCGAAATATCAGACTTATTTAATTTTAAGGGGGGGGTAAGGGAAAAGACGATTTTTGTTGACATGGGAGGAGTGGATACCGGACGAAGAATCAGAAGATACATGGTTCATAAAAATATCGGAAATCAAAGAGGAAGAGTTAGGTATTTCTTTTTAGAGGAGTTTTTAAACTTTTTAAACCATGCGGGCAACAGTATGGAATATATGGAGTATTCTGTCAGGAATATTGCGGCTCAGTATGGAACGGTATATTTGCTGGGGAATCACTATTGGATTGAAAATCTATCCAAAATCCCGGATTTCGGAAACAATATTATTGATATATCTTCTGACACAACAATCGCATATTCACCGGAAAAGGAGTGCTATTTGATGGAGTCAGCCTGTGATGTCAATCGTGCAGGGATGGTTTTGTGGCTGGAGTTAGAGGGACTGGATGCGAAGACCTGGTATATCAATGGTTTTACATTCGGGGGATATAATCTGTTTCTGAATACGGAGATTACCATGTTAAAAATGTGTGCGGATCTGTATGAAGAATTACAAAAGAATGAGATAACGATGTTTATATTTGGTGCGGATGGCGAGATAAGGTCGTTATGGAAAAAAGGAATTTATTCGATTGCAGCAATTCAGGGTAATGATACGAAGACTCAAAATACGGATATTGAAATAGAAAAATTTCAGGCTGCAATGGGATATACAGGGATAATGGGGAAAGCGTTTGCAGAGGAGTATTACGGTATAAGTAAAAAGGGTGTTTATCGTAATACGATTAAGGCTACCTGTCTGCAGTATTGCTATTCCAGACATGCAGGTGAAGAATACGATGAAAACAAAAATACGATTTTCCTGTTCGGCTGTTGCGTGACAGGGGGAGTTATGGCGGCAGATGCGGATACATTGTCTGCATATTTAAAGCGAAAATTTCCTCAATTTAATGTATGTGCCTATAATAGCGTATATTGTCATTTGGAGGAAGTGGTAGAATTTTACGGGACTTTTAAAAAAGGTGATATCGTATTGATTATGCCGTCCCTGTTTAATGAAGTAAAAGGTCCGTTTACGGAGCATTTGGGTAATCATGTTATAGATTTTTCAAATGTATTTTCGGAGTTTGCAGATTTGGAAAAGAATATATGGCAATCTATCTTTCATTGCAACCATAAGGTTTATCGAAAAATATGGGAATGCTTAGAGGAAAGGATACGTCTGTGTACAGTCATTGAATCGGATTCAGCAAGTAAAAAGCCGAAATATGTTGCATTAGCAAATAGCGCTTGCAAATATAAAAAGTTAATAGAAGTAAAACAGCATCCGTCAGGCTTACAAGAGTATTTTGCTTATCTGGAACAATTCAGGGAAGATAAAAATAATAATGGTGCAATTGTTATGAATTGTAATCCGTTTACGCTGGGGCATCTTTATTTGATCGAAACGGCAGCATCTTTCGTTGATATATTATACGTTTTTGTAGTAGAAGAAAATAAGTCGGAGTTTCCTTTTAAGGACAGGTTTTTACTGGTACAGGAAGGGTGCGGACATTTGGATAATGTGAGAGTTTTATCCAGTGGCAGTTTTATAATTTCAGCAGTTACGCTGCCAGGATATTTTGAGAAAGAACTTTTGCAGGATACCATATTGGATGCAAGTCTGGATTTATCCATCTTTGGGAAACAAATAGCTCCGCAGTTGTCAATCCGAAAACGATTTGTAGGAGAAGAGCCCTTTGACAAATTTACAAAGCAGTATAATGAAAGTATGAAAAAGCAATTACCTGGCTAT
Organism: uncultured Eubacterium sp.; assembly: GCA_910589045.1. GTDB lineage: Bacteria > Bacillota > Clostridia > Lachnospirales > Lachnospiraceae > W0P33-017. The sequence continues at coordinate 113 of CAJUSH010000056.1, read as the reverse complement.
GGAATCGAGGTTGAAGAAATAAAACGAAAAGAGTTTCATGGCAAGCCTATTAGTGCATCACTAGTATGGCATAAATTAAGTTGTTGATATTTTTAACATCTGGTATAATAGAC
>CAJUSH010000055.1 GCA_910589045.1 uncultured Eubacterium sp. | reverse complement strand
GGAAGCATTCTGGTGATATGTCAAGAACTTTTTGAAAAAGATTTTGGTATGTTTTTCAGGAAAAAGGGTAACTTTAACAGACCTTCGGTATGTTTTACGCAAAACCGAACGTCAGTTCGACTCGATATTATATTCGGTGTCCAGCTTTTCGCCGGTGTACAGTTGGTTTTTGACCAGCAATCCAAAAACGAGTCGTACAAATTTACGAGATGTAAGCGCGAGTGCTCTTTTGTGCTGATGTTTGGTTACCTCAGCATATTTTCTGGCATAGAAATCAGCATATTCAGGGATGTGCTTCCTGACGCTGTTTGCCGCTTCGCCAAGATAGTAGCGAAGATAGGGATTTCCGGCTTTCGACATTTGGTTGTCCTCGGAAGTGAAATCTCCGGAATCACCCTTAGGCCAGTAAAGCCCGGCATATTTGGCAAGGGCATCGGACGAATGAAACGCTGTTATATCGCCTATTTCTGACAGGATCCCGGATGCCCATACCGGACCTATCCCAGGTATGGACTGAAGGATGATCAGGGCGTTAGGGTTCATCCCATTAATGCATTTCTCAATCGCCTGCTCGATCAGCCTGATTTCTTTCTGATAGGCATGGATGCAGTTAAACGAGCTTGCCAGTGATATGTTCAGTGGTTCGTACATGCACTTGTCTAACCGGTAGGAATCCCTGGCTGCCTTCCGCAGAAGTTCGGAAGTTTTGGATATGTCAGAGATGCGGTTCCTGCTCTTTTCCGCAAGAAAAGCAAGCAGATCCTCTTCCGGCATATCAATGATCTCCTGTGGTGACAGAAATTCTGTCAGGACAGCTGAGGACGTGGCGCCATAGAGACTGCCAAAAGGCTTATCATCACCTTCAAGGAGCTGAAGCTCACTAAACTTCAGATAAAGATTAGACACCATATAAGTCTTCTCCCTGGTGATGCACTCAGAAAGGTGCATACGGTGCCTTGTAAGGCGTTTCAGGGCTATGAACTGCCCGCCGCGCCATGGCTCCAGTTTTTTCGTACGGCCTACCCTGCCAAAGTCCGCAATGAGATATGCATCTGTGGGATCGGTCTTTTCCATTCCGATATAGGACTTTCGGTAATTGGAAGTGGCCTTTGGGTTTACACAGAAGACGTAAGGCTTGTAGGGCATGAGAACCTCGCTGGTCGATAAAAAGTTTGAAATATGCACGCTGTAAACAGAAGTAGATTCCAGCACGATAAGAAGTGTATCCAGATTTTTATGCTTCTGCATACACGCAGCAATCATATTTACAAGCTTATCCGCACCCGGCTGATTATTGCCAAACGACGATGAGATGTATTTGTTTTCCTCAAAGTCCATGGCATAGACAGCATTGGTCTTTGAGCTTACATCAATACCAACAAACAAGGTGGACATATAGTTGATCTTTAACATGATATCACCTCCATTCGGATCGGGATTTGTGAAGCCTGAAGCAAAAGGTTTATCCTGTGCTGCATACGGTGACCGAAACCTCGCGCAATGAGCATGCACCCAGTCAGCCTTTCTTGCTGGGGCTAACGGCTGGGGATGAAAATTCTGTGTCAGCGGAATGTGCCGTATGTGCCAGGCTGAATGCTTTCGAAGCAGTCTCGGACTAAGCCGGCTGAAAGGAGGAACAGCAGTGCCTTCGGACATCAGACTCTGCCTGATATCATACCACAGGATCTACCTATATTGAAATGTAACTATCAACTGTATAGATGGGAATCGGGATGAGGGGAGTTCCTCTTAGATGTCCTTACCATTTATACCAAAAAAAGAATAAGTCTGTAAGCTGTTTTTCTTGCTTACAAACTTATTATACGAGGAGAATGGTAATGAAAAAGAAAGTATTTTGTTTGATGATGGCGGCGGCTCTGGCAGCTTCCCTGACAGCCTGCGGCTCAGGTGAGGGGTCTCAGGAGGCTGCGGATTCCGGGGATAGTGCGGCGGCCGGCGGGAGCGAGGTTTCGGGCACGCTTACGGTATGGGAGCATGACTACAGCTTTGAGGACAGCTTAGAGCAGATCATCGAGGGCTTCAATGAGCAGTTCCCGAATGTGCAGGTGGACTATGAGATTAAGGCGGACGGCGATTATTACAGCCTGCTGCAGACGGCAATCCAGTCAGGCTCCGGCCCGGATTTGTTCTGGACAAACGGCACGGCTACCGCAACCATGCCGGATCTGGTGAGCAACGGGGCGTGTGAGAATTTAAAGGATCAGGTTGACTTTTCCTTCCTCTCAGACAGTGCAATGGATTTGTCAGCCGTTGACGACGGCTTTTATTCGATTCCGTGGATGACGATGGATACGCGCACCGTTTTCTACAATAAGGACATGTTTGAGGAAAACGGCTGGGAAATTCCGGAGACGTTCAGTGAGTTTGAAGCGCTTTTAGCGACGATTAAGGATGCGGGCATCACACCGATTTCCATGGCGCATGAATCGTGGAGCGCGCTGTTTGCCTTTGAGCCGGTGATGGCGGGCTATGATGCGGAGTATGCGAAGGGCCTGCAGGACTACACGAGCAAGGCGGATGGCGAGGGTGCCCGCGGAGCTTTGCAGAAGATGGTTGACTGGGCAAACGCCGGATATTTCGGGGACAACTGGACGGGCGTCATCGATAATGCGGCGCAGGTTCTGGCCTTCACAACCGGAAACGCGGCGATGGACATCGCGGGCTCCTGGGATGCAACTACCATCACCGAGAACAATCCTGATTTAAACCTCGGGGCATTCGCAATCCCGGCGGAGGATGGGACAACCGGACTGGTGGGTACCGCGGCAAACGGTTTCTCCGTAAACGCCGCTTCGGAAAATATGGAGGCGGCCATCGCCTTTGCAAACTACTGTGCAACGAAGGAGGCGCAGACGATCTGGGTGCAGTCACAGGGCGCGGTTTCGGGCAGTGAGGAGATTGAGGCCGGCACGGAAATTGCACAGGAAATTTCACAGAGCGGCGCAGGAAATACCTACCGAAGCTGGCAGAACGTTTTGAGCAGCTATTCGTCTACCGGAAATGCCTCTACGGTCTGGGATGCGGATTTTATGAAGGTTTTTGACGGAACAATGACTGTTGACGAGTTTATGGATGAGATTGCGGCTGAGATGGAATAGGCATGCGGGAAAAGGATTACGGAGGTTAGCGATTATGAAAAAAAGAAAACAGAATCGAAATCATCTGTTCTTTGTTACACCGGCGTTTGTACTGTATACGGTATTTGTTGCCCTTCCTATTGTCATTGTCCTGTTTTTAGGCTTTACGGACTGGTCGGGAATGGGGGATATCAACGTGGTGGGAATCAAAAATTTCATCACAATCTTTACGGATCCGCGCTTTGCACCGGAGTTTTTCAACGCGCTGAAAAACAACCTGAAATATCTGCTCTGCGTATGGCTCATTATCACACCGTTCCAGTATCTGGTCGCCTATCTGCTGTTTATCAAGGTGCCGGCGCACAAGTACATAAAATTTATGGTGTTTTTGCCCTACGTCATCAGTACGACGATCGTCAGCTTTTTTGCGACTTTGATTTTCAACCCGAATATCGGATTTTTAAATTCATTTCTCGCAAAAATGGGAATGGACACCGGTGCATGGTTCGGCGACCCCAAATGGGCGTTTAAGCTTTTGATTATCCTGATTTTGTGGCAGGGCTCCGGCTCCGGCATCATGATCTTTTACTCGAACTTTATGGACGTCTCTAAGGATGTCATGGAAGCCTCGCGCATCGACGGCTGCAGTGAGTGGCAGAGATTTTTACACATCCTGCTTCCCTTATCTCTGCCCTCGTGTGCGTCAAATATTACGATGAGTACCATCTGGGCACTGGCGATTTTTGACATGCCCTTTATCCTCGGCGGCATCAACGGCGGAATTAACGGCTCGCTGGATTTTGCGAATATTGTATTCTACCGCTACACCTTCGGAAGCGGCCTGAACGGAAAATCCGATCTGGGCTTTGGCGCGGCCATTGTCGTCATTATGTTCCTTGTTATGATGGTGGTGACGCTGGTGCAGAATAAGGTCTTATCGAAATTTGAGTACGATAATTAACGGGGAGGTGTTTCATTATGGCAAAAAATAAAAATACGGATTTTTCAGAAAGCAATGGTGAAGTACTTTCTACCAGCGGAAAGGTGATTCGGTGGCTCTGCTCGCTTGTTCTGATTGTATACTCATTCTTTACGATCTTTGTGCTGGCAGTTACTTTCATGGATTCCCTGAAATCCAAGGGCGATCTGGTCACAAATTTTGTGGGGCTGCCGAAGGGCATTTCATTTTCCAGCTATCTGTCAGTGCTGGTTGACGGGGATTTCCTTCTCTACTTTAAAAACAGCCTGGTGCTCACGGTCTGCGGGACTTTGGGGTGCATTCTTTTGTCATCCATGGCCGCGTACGGCATTGCCAGATACCAGTTTAAGGGCAAGGGGCTGCTTAGCGCTTATTTTATGATCGGCATGATGGTTCCGGTTCAGGTGAGTATCCTTCCGTTATTCATTATTTTAAGGAATCTTGGGCTGCTCAACAAGCTGCTGGGGCTGATTCTGGTCTACATATCGGGAATCTCGATGTCGTGCCTGATTTTTCAGAAGTTTTTCAGGACAATACCGGCGGCGCTTGAGGAGTCCGCGAGGCTGGACGGATGCCACGATTTGAAGATTTTTTTCAGCATCATCCTGCCGATTACAAAGCCGGTCATCTTTACGATGGCGCTCATCACGGCCATTGGTGAGTGGAATGATTTTTATATGCCGATGGTGCTGCTGGGCAACAAAAACGTAACGACTCTGACGCTTGCGATTTACCGGTATATCGGGCAGTTTACGAAGTATATGAGTGAGTCGATGGCGGCGGTTGTCATTACGCTGATTCCGACTATTGCGATTTACTTTGCATTTTCTTCACAGATTGTGGAGGGCCTGACCGGAGGGGCGGTGAAAGGGTAGAATTCTTCAGACAGCAGTTTGGACTTCGCGAAGCGAATGTTCTTGTCCAGGCTGCCGGTTACTGGTCCAAAGTCAACGCTAACAAGGGAGCTGCACACGAAATGATTCGTGGGCGGCTCTTTCTTGCCTGTCGGGGCTGAATGTGCTATCATGGATCTGCTCCGGGAGGGAGCCGGTGTGCACATTGCATGGCATGTGCCGCGGCACGTCGGGTGAGAGGAGCTTGCGCATGGAAATCAGGGTTCTGCGCTATTTTTTAACCGTAGTACGTGAGGAAAATATTATAAAGGCGTCGGAGGTTTTGCACATTACGCAGACGGGCGGAGGAAATTTTGCAGCTCGTTGATAAGACGGAGAGAGAGCTTGTGGAGCAGGAAGAGCAGGTGGAGAGCAGGGTTTCGTTTGGCTGCAGGGAAACAGTATCCGAAGCTTCTGCCGGAGCTGTTTCGCCCGTTCCGGGAAAAATACCCCTGGGTTACATTTGATATTTTTACTGCAACCGCGGATCTGGTGAAGGAGCAGATGGATCGGGGCATCCCTTTAGTCCGGCGGCTGCAAAGCTGATTGAACATGCGAAACGCTTTTTTGGTACGAATCGGATGTAAAGGATATGGGGGAATGGGTGCGGAGGGTTTTACGTGAAAGAAATCATATTAGACGGAATTACGATTTCCGTGACGAAAAAATCGATTAAAAATATGTATCTGCGCGTTTCGCCTCCTGACGGCAGGGTGCGGATTACGGCTCCTTCTACGGTGAGTGATGATGCGATCCGCAGATTTGCAGTTTCCAGGATTTCATGGATAAAAAAGCAAAAAGAATATTTTGAGGCGCAGTCCGGGCAGGGCGTGTGCCAATATGTGACCGGTGAGTATGTTTATCTGTGGGGAAAGGGCTATCGCCTGGATGTGCGGCATTCGGATGCAGGAACGGATGCTTTTATCGAAGGAGAACATCTCATTTTGCAGGTAAGCAGGGAAAGCACACCTCCCCGGAGAGCGCATGTATTGAATGAATGGTATCGCAAAGAAATGAAACAGGCGGTTCCTGATATACTGAAAAAATGTGAAGGTATTGTGGGTGTACAGGCCGGGGAGTGGCGCATTAAAAATATGCGGACCCGCTGGGGTACATGCAATATTCAAAAAAAGCGTATCTGGCTGAATCTGCAGCTGGCGAAAAGGCCGCCGGAATGTCTGGAATACGTGATTATACATGAGCTGGTGCATCTGCTGGAAAGAAATCATAACGCGAAATTTTATGAATATATGGATTCCTTTTGTCCGGACTGGCGAGAGCGAAGGCAGCGGCTGAATCGGGGGAAGGGATAGATAACTGGATTTTATTGATGGCAGGGAAGCAACGGATGATTTTACCAGAGCATTAGATCGGGAGGTAAGGTCTGTCACACGCAATGAAAAATGAAGGAACGAATATATGACGCAGCAGATTAAATATAAAGAAAAATATGAAGAGGGAAAAGTTGAGACTGCAAAATGCATGCTAAAAAGGGGCGTGTTATCCCACGAGGAAATTGCGGAGGACACTTTAAATTGGGCGGATTCCGTAACTATGAAGCCGAAGGCTGAATAGCTACTAAGCTTCGCTTGACAAAGCGCCTTATCTGCTTTATGATGCGCTAAGATGCACTGGGAGCGTTTTGGCCGCGCAGCTGCGGGCCAGTACATGCGGATGTATGCTTCCTGTGTGATTTTCGCATAAAGGAGTGAAAAAGAGGATGAAAACAGGGATTATTTTTGATATGGACGGAACGCTGTGGGATTCATCCCGGGAGGTGGCGCTCTCCTGGAACCAGGTGGTGGTAAAGCGCGGGATGAAGCCGCTCACGGACAACGATCTGGCGCGGGTCATGGGGCTTCCCATGGACAAGCTGGCAAGGGCGCTGTTTCCGGACATGGAGGCAGAGGCGTCCTATGATTTGATGGATGCCTGCGTGGTGGTGGAAAACGATTACCTGGAGAGCCACGGCGCAAGGCTTTATCCCGGTGTGGAGGAGACACTGCGGTCGCTGGTGCGGGAATATCCTTTATACATCGTCAGCAACTGCCAGTGCGGCTATATCGAGGCGTTTCTAACCTATTACGGCTTTACGCCGATTTTTTCGGATTTTCAGTGCTACGGGAACAACCAGAGGCAAAAGGGTGAGAACATCCGTATCCTTGCAGAGCGAAACGACCTGGAGCGGGTGATCTACGTGGGGGACATCGAGGGTGATTACCATGCCACCGTGGAGGCGGGCGGGACGTTCATTCACGCCGCCTACGGCTTCGGGACGCTGCCGGGGCAGATCGCAGAAAAAGTGCCGGCAATCCGGAAATTTTCCGAGCTGCCGGCAGTGGTTGCCCAAATCTGTAATTGTTCATAGTGCAGAAACCCGAAATGCTTTGCCGTATCGGAAATCCTTCAGGTCATACCGAAGCCTTCGCATCCCCGAGAAGCCACACGCGCACATCGGGGATTTTGCTTAAAACGGGCAGGAGCACACAGGCGATCACAATGCCGGTGATGCCCTGGAGGATGTTGGCGGGGATACCCGCCGCGGAATAGGCAATGCCCCCGGCGATCGCCGCGGAGGTAAAGTCGCCGTTTGCCGCCGCGTTTAAGCCGACTTCAAATAAGAAGTAGCCGAATACCATAAGCGCCTCACCGGTGATGCCGCCGATGATCAGGCGTAAGGCTGCAGAGCTCTTTCCTTTGGACAGCCCTGCGCGAAGTCCCCGGAAGAGCAGGGCGGCACAAAGGGCGCTCAGGGCCTTGATGATAAAGGTTGCAGGCACCCATACCATATAGCCGGAAAACAGGTCGGAGAGCATGGAGCCGATGCCTGCGGCGAGGGCGCCCATGCCGGGGCCTAGTACAACGCCGCACAGGAGCACCATACCGTCTCCGGGGTGGATGTAGCCGCCGGTGGGGGTGGGAATTTTGATAATCATTGTACAGATGCAGGTCAGGGCCGCAAACAGGGCGGCAACGACCCATTTTTTGGTTGCTGTTGTGTTCATGTTTCATACCTCCCTTTTGTTTCTGGAAACGATGATAAAACAAAAGTGGATTGATAAAAATATCCGGTTTTTGAAAAAATAACCATGCCAGTTTGCGGGGCGAAAATCCGGTCTGGACTTTTTCAGTATTGGAGTATATAATGGAAAAGTATGTAACGATGGGGAGCAGGCACCGACTACAATCGGCACAAAGGATTCTCGCGCCTGAAAGCAGCCCGGAGGGCTGGGCGCTCGAAGCAGGCACCGATTGAAAATCGGCACAAATAATAAAAACGGAGGTTTTATCATGAAAGGCAATGTTATTGTGGGACAGTCCGGCGGACCGACGGCCGCCATCAACTCAAGCCTTGCGGGGGTATACCGCACAGCCATCGACCGTGGGGCGAAGAAGGTGTACGGGATGCTAAACGGAATCCAGGGCTTGATGGAGGAAAAATATATCGATCTTTCTTTACACATCACAAATGAGCTTGACGCGGAAATCTTAAAGCGCACGCCCAGTGCGTACCTTGGCTCCTGCAGGTATAAGCTGCCGGGTATCCATGAGAGCATGGAGGTTTATGAGCAGATTTTCGAGATTCTTAAGAAGCTTGACATAGAGGCGTTTATCTACATTGGCGGCAACGATTCGATGGACACGATTAAAAAGCTGTCCGATTATGCGATCATCACGGGCAGTGAGATCCGTTTTATCGGCTGCCCCAAGACGATCGACAACGACCTGGCCCTGACCGACCACACGCCGGGCTACGGAAGTGCGGCAAAGTATATCGGCACCTGTGTGAAGGAGGTCATCCGGGACAGCTTCTGCCTGCGCTATGACAAGGGCGTTGTGACCATCATTGAGATTATGGGAAGAAATGCAGGCTGGCTGACGGGGGCATCGGCACTCGCAAAGGGAGAGGACTGCTCCGGACCGGATATGATCTACCTGCCCGAGATTCCCTTTGATTTTGAAAAATTCAAGGATAAGGTAGCAAAGCTTCTGACGAAAAAATCCTCGGTTGTTGTGGCGGTATCGGAGGGCATTCAGACCAAGGACGGTAAATATGTGTGTGAGTACGGCACCAGCATTGACTTTGTGGACGCGTTCGGACACAAGCAGCTCTCCGGCACGGCAAGCTATCTGGCCAGCTACATTGCGGGTGAGCTTGGGTGCAAGACCCGGGCGATCGAGCTGAGCACCCTGCAGCGCGCGGCTTCCCATCTGGCATCGCGTGTGGATATTCTGGAGGCCTACCAGGTAGGCGGTGCGGCGGTAAAGGCTGCCGACGAGGGAGATTCCGGCAAGATGGTTGTCCTGGTGCGCCAGTCTGACGACCCGTACCAGAGCGGCACGGAGGTGAAGGACGTGCACAAGATCGCGAATGACGAGAAGCTGGTTCCAAGGGGATGGCTGAACAAGGACGGCGACTATGTAACCCAGGAATTTATCAGCTATGTGCGCCCGCTCATCCAGGGCGACGTGTCTCCGATTATGGTAGACGGTATTCCGCGTCACCTGTATAAGCCGGAGGAGCTGTAATATAGCAAATCAGACAGCATGCTTCGGATTTGCATACGAGGGAAAATGCGGAGTATTTTCCCTCGTATGCTTTATAGATTCCGGTGCCGGTGCCTGATAATAATCTATGTATTATGACCGGGCGGGAAGCAGACAGGAGGGCAAAATGGCGAACACTTCGAACTATAAGCTGATTGCGAACAACAAAAAAGCAAGGCACGACTATTTTTTGGAGGAGAGCTTTGAGGCGGGTGTAGAGCTGCACGGTACGGAGGTAAAATCCCTGCGGCAGGGCAACTGCAGCATCAAGGAGGCATTTGTCCACATCGAAAACGGTGAGGTCATCGTCTACGGGATGCACATCAGCCCCTACGAGAAGGGAAATATTTTCAACAAAGACCCGATGCGCCCGAAGCGTCTCCTGCTGCACAAAAAGGAGATTATGCGCCTCCTTGGAAAGATTAAGGAAAAGGGCTATACCCTTGTACCGGTGCAGGTGTACTTTAAGGGCAGCCGTGTGAAGGTAGAGATTGCCCTGGCGCGGGGCAAAAAGCTCTACGACAAGCGCCAGGACATTGCAAAGAAAGACATGCGCCGCGAGGCGGAACGGGATTTCAAGGTGCGAAATCTCGTGTAGCAGCTACACATTCCGATTTCTCCATTCCCGCGGAGAAACCCCATAAATATTTTTAAATGCACGTGAAAAATGAAGCTGATTTTCGTATCCGACTGCAGAGCCTATATCTGCGATGGATAAGGAGGTCAGCTTTAATAATTCCGTGGCCTTTATCATGCGGTAGCTCATCAGAAATTCCTGGGGTGAGCGGCCGGTGGAATTTCTGAAAATCTTGCCGAAATAGCTGCGGTTGATGCCGCAGACATTGGCGATATCCTCAATCGTGATATTATTCTGAAAATTTTGTTCAATAAAATTGATGGCCTCTTTGATGTAGTAATCGCTCATGCGGCTGCTGGAGACGAGCCTGGTGGAGCGGGCGGACTGGGTTAAGTAATCGAAAAAGAGGAAGAGGTGCCCGATCAGGTGGAAGGGCGATGCCTTCGCGTGGCGGACAATGTAGAGCATTTCCTCACGCATCTGCTCCGTCAGCTCCTTGGCGTGGGAGTGGTATACCGGGCAATCCACGGAAAGCTCCGTCAGATTCAGCGCCTCTTTTACCCGCAGCCCGTCAAATTCGATCCAGACATACTCCCAGGGAAGCCGCTCGTCGGCGATATAGGTGGTGATCTGCCCGGGGAAAATCAAAAATCCCTGTCCGCTCCGGATGGAGTAGGTGCGTGTCATTCCCTTTGCGTCGTCGGCGTTGAGTACACCCGTGCCGGAGATGACATAGTGGAAGAGATAGTGGTTGCGGGCGGCGGGGCCGAAGGAATGTCCGGGATTGCACTGCTCATAGCCGTACTGGTACATGCACAGATCGATAAATACTTCATTCGGAAAAATGCTGAAAAAAATGTTGTTCATTCAAAGCTCCTTCCTCTTTTGGCCAGCGCCGTCAGACAAGATTCGCGCCGGGCTTTTATACCATAATGCGACATTACATATAATTATAACATAAAATCCAGCATAATGGCATAAAAGATGAAAAACAGAGCCATTTTCGATAGCATAATGGTATGTTAGAATCTTTTTATCAATAAAAGACCTTAAAATTACCTGAAAGGAGAGGAAAAATATGTCAAAAAGGAAGATTGCTCAGAGATTGCCCTTTTTTTTGGGAATTGTGGCGGGAGCAGCAGGTCTTGTAGGATGCGGCAGCGGTACATCGGACGGTAAAATAGAGGTGGAGCTGGTGTCGTATAAGCCGGAGGCAGTGGCGGCCTTTGAGAAGATTGAGGAGCTTTTCAATGAGACGCACGACGATATCCGCCTGAAGATTGACTCGCCGAACGAGGCGATGACCATCTTGAAGACAAGGTTTATCCGGGAGGATTATCCGGACATTGTAGGAATCGGAGGAGATATTAACTATTCCAATTTCCTGGATGCGGATCTGTTTATGGATATCTCGGATCTTGATGTGACCGGCATGGTGAAGCCGGCATACACAGAAATTGCGGAGGAGCTGGAGTTCATCCCCGTCGAGGGAACCTACAGCCTGCCTTACGCAGCGAACGCGGCGGGTATCCTCTATAATAAAGATATGTTTGACGAGCACGGATGGGAGATTCCCCATACCTGGACCGAGTTTACTACACTCTGCGACGAGATTGCAGCAGCCGGGATTCAGCCGCTGTATCTGGGCTACAAGGATACGTGGACGTGTCTGGCACCCTGGAACGCGCTGGCGGTAGGCCTGTCCGATTCGGATACCTGCAGCCAGGTCAATATGGGAAACACAACCTTCACGGAGGCGTACCGTGAGGTTGCCGAGAAGGTGGAGGCGCTGCTTGACTATGCGGAGCCGAACCCCTACGCGTACGATTACAACAATGCGTGTACCGCATTTGCAAGAGGGGAGGCGGCGATGTATCCCATCGGAAGCTATGCGATTCCGCAGATTCGTTCCGTAAATCCTGAGATGAATATCGATTCCTTCCCGTTCCCGGCAAATGAGGCGGAGGAGGACAACGTGCTCAACTCCGGTATCGATTTACAGTTCTGTGTGATGAAGAACACGAAAAACAAGGAGGCGGTTTACGAGGTACTGCGTTTCCTGTACGAGGATGAGACGGTTCAGGTTTATCTCGACGACCAGGGCGGAATCGCCTGCAAGGACAGCGAGTTTGAAATTCCGGCAGAGCTTGAGGGAATGCGTCCCTACATAGAGAACAACCGCATGTCGGATTACCAGGATCACCACTATCCCAGCGAGATGAGCGTGGACGCTATGATCCAGACATTTTTGCTGGACGAGAGCGACAATGCAATCGATACATTCCTGACGCGTTTTGATACGGACTGGGCGCGCTATAACCGTGACCTGATTCGGAAGGTACAGGATTATCAGAAGGAAATGGAGGGTGCAAAATGAAAAAGAAGATGACAAATCAGGAAAAGACATTCCTAGCGATTGTGATACCGGTGCTGCTTTTATTCTTTGCATTTAACACGCTGCCGATGCTCAAGGGCGTCGTTTACAGCTTCACGAACTACCGGGGCTACGGCTCCTATGAGAATGTGGGACTGCGCAACTATCTGGATCTCTTCACGGATGCGAGAGTAGGCAAGAGCTACCTGTTCACCTTTAAGTACGCTCTTGCGGGAACCGTGCTTGTCAATGTGATAAGTCTTGTCATGGCACTTGGCTTAAACGCACGAATCCGCTTTAAGAGTGCACTGCGCGGTATCTACTTTGTGCCGAATATTTTGGGCGGACTGGTTATCGGTTACATTTTCAGTTTTATTTTTACATACATCCTGCCGGCAGTCGGCAATGCGTTAAACATCGGCTTTCTGCAGAACAGTATCCTTGCAAACGAAAAATATGCGTGGATCGGCGTGCTCGTTGTCGGTGTATGGCAGGCGGTTGCGATGAACACGATCATCTACATCTCGGGTCTCCAGACGGTTCCGGATGAGGTTTACGAGGCAAGTATGCTGGATGGCGCCAGCAAATGGAAAGAATTTTGGCAAGTGACCTTCCCTTTAGTCATGCCTTTTGTTACAATAAATCTGGTATTGAGCACGAAAAACTTTTTGATGGTATTCGATCAGATCATGTCATTGACAAAGGGCGGCCCGGCGCAGAGCACGGAGTCCATCTCCTACCTGATCTACCGTAACGGTATGGACGGCGGCCAGTTTGGCTTCCAGAGTGCGAACGCAGTTATTTTCTTCTTAGTAATTGTGGCAATCAGTATTTTCCAGATGACCGTTATGAACAGGAAGGAGGAGCAGTTATAATGAAAGAGAAATTAGAAAAGAGAACAAACTGGGTGCTGACCGTTGTCCTGATTCTTGGGACGCTTACCGTATTTTTTCCGCTGTATATGGCAGTGATCATTGCCTTCAAGCAGCCCAGCGAAATGACCAATGATATTGCGGGTGCGTTATCGTTCCCTGCACACTGGAGCTTTGACAATTTCCGTGAGGCCATGGTAGTCACAGACTTCTGGCACTCCCTCGGAAACAGCCTGCTGATCACGCTGGCGACCATTGCGCTCTCCATCGTGATTCATTCCATCGCGGGCTATGTCATCGGAAGGGCGATGGCGAAGAAGAAATCGTTCCGTTTTATGTATCTTTACATTGTCAGCGGTATGTTTGTGCCGTTCTCGATTCTGATGATGCCCCTCGTAAAGCAGACCGCGCAGATGGGTCTTGGAAACCGTCTCGGCGTGATCCTGCTCTACACCGTGTTCTATATGCCGATGAACGTCCTGCTCTATTCGGGATATTTAAAAAATATTCCGCTTGCAATGGAGGAGGCCGCAAATATTGATGGTGCGAATACATGGACGACTTACTGGCGGGTTATCTTCCCGATGATGTCGCCGATGCATGCGACGGTTGCAATCCTGACGGCCCTTGGCACATGGAATGACGTTATGACGCCCCTCGTCATCATGTCGGGAACCGGGCAGAACACGCTGCCTCTGGCGCAGCTCAACTTCCAGACGCAGTTCGGAACGAACTTCAATCTGGCGTTTGCATCTTATATACTGGCGCTGATTCCGATTCTGATTTTCTACATCATCTGCCAGAAGCAGATTCTGAACGGTGTCGCAAACGGAGCCGTAAAGTAAAAACCGATGTATTTGCCGCCGGGCGGCATATTCCAGGCAGAATATGCCGCTTCCGCGACAGTTGCCAAATGTTCATGCGGGCAGGTGATACTTGCTTGCCGTACAGGAAATTCAGAGCAATTTCCTGTACGGCAACAAAAGTATGTTTCACGCATTCCTGCACAGGGAAGCTGCCCCCGGGTCATGGCCGCTTGGCTCGTTGTTCGCGAGAAATTTAATTGGAGGTAAGATATGCCGATTATTTTCGATGAAAGCAAAAAAATTTTTACATTACACACAAAACATACGACATATCAGATGCAGGCAGATCCATACGGTTATCTTCTGCATTTATACTATGGAGCCAGCAACACCGGCTCCATGGATTATCTGCTGACGTATGCGGACAGGGGCTTTTCAGGGAACCCGTATGAGCTGGGGAACGACCGGACCTACTCGTTGGACGCGCTTCCCCAGGAATACCCGTCCCTCGGGACGGGGGATTACCGGTGCCATGCGCTGGATATCAAAAACAGTGACGGAGTACACTGCTGTGACCTGCGTTTTTCCCATTACGGGATCGAGCGGGGAAAGTACAGCCTGCGCGGGCTTCCCGCTGTGTGGGCGTGTGCGGATGAAGCGGAGACGCTTCGGATTATTTTAAAGGACGAGGCAGGGGGCATCGAGGTGTGCCTGTATTACGGAATCCTGCCGGAATCCGATATTATTACGCGCAGCGCAATTATTAAAAATATCGGAACATCCCGCGTTACAATTGAAAAGGCAGCGGGCGCATGCCTTGATTTTTTGGGCGGTGATTTTGATGTGATCAAATTTCACGGAAGGCACGCGATGGAGCGCAGTATGGAGCGCACCGGGGTTTCACACGGGACGGGCGCATTCGGAAGCGTCCGGGGTGCTTCCAGCCATCAGTATAATCCGGCGGTAATTCTGGCGGGAAAGGAAACGACGGAGGATTTTGGGGACTGCTACGGTATGCTGTTTGCGTACAGCGGAAACTTTTTGTGTGAGGTTCAGAAGGACCAGTTTGACCAGACAAGGCTGCTGATGGGCTTAAACGATGAGCTGTTTTCCTACCCCCTGGATGCGGGCGAGGAATTTATCGTGCCGGAGGTCATTTTATCTTATTCGAGGGAGGGCTTTTCACGGCTTTCCCACAATTACCATGATTGTATCCGCAGCCATGTGTGCAGGGGAAAATATGTGCAGAGCCAAAGACCCGTGCTCATCAACAGCTGGGAAGCGTCCTATTTTGATTTTAACGGCGAGACGATTGTGAATCTCGCAAAGGAGGCGGCAGTGCTTGGTATTGACATGGTAGTCATGGACGACGGATGGTTCGGCAGACGGGACGACGATTATTCGTCTCTCGGGGACTGGCAGGTCAACGAAAAAAAGCTGGGCTGCTCGCTGAAGCAGCTGATAGAACAGGTCAACGGGCTGGGTGTGAGGTTTGGCATCTGGATTGAGCCGGAGATGGTCAATGAGGACAGCGATCTTTACCGCGCGCATCCCGACTGGGCGCTGACGATTGACGGGCGTGCGCCGATCCGGGCGCGGAGCCAGCTGCTGCTGGACTTTTCCCGCAGGGAGGTGCGGGACAATATTTTTGAACAGATCTGTGACGTGCTGGATCAGGGCAATGTGGAGTATGTGAAGTGGGACATGAACCGGAGTATGTCGGACGTGTACAACGGGCGCGTGGCCTATGATTATGTGCTGGGGGTTTATGATTTCCTGGAGCGTCTAATAACCCGATACCCCGATCTGCTCATTGAGGGCTGCTGCGGCGGCGGCGGGCGGTTCGATGCGGGAATGCTTTATTACACACCCCAGATCTGGTGCAGTGACAACACGGATGCGGTCAACCGGCTGAGTATCCAGTACGGCACCTCGTTCTTTTACCCAATCTGCAGCGTCGGCTCCCACGTGTCGGCGGTGCCAAACCATCAGACCGGAAGGGTGACAAGCCTGCATACGCGGGCTGTTACGGCGATGGCGGGAACCTTTGGCTATGAATTGAATCCGGCACTGCTTGACGAAGAGGAGCGGGCAAAGATCAGGGATCAGGTAGCGCGCTACAAGCGCTATGAGCGTCTGATCTCCTGCGGTGATTATTATCGGCTTTCCCGGCCGGTGGGGGGAGCCTTCTGTGCATGGATGTTTGTTTCGGACGACAGGGATCAGGCACTTTTGAACGTAGTGCGCACACGGCTTGAAGGGAACATGGCAGCGGCCTATGTGAAGCTCAAGGGACTCGACGCGGCAGCGCTTTACAGGGATTGTGATACCGGGGCCGTCTACTGCGGCGCGGCGCTGATGGAGGCAGGAATACCGCTTCCGGTGCCTGCTGTGGAATATGAGGCGTATCAGATGGCATTTGAGCGGATCGGGATGGAAGCGCAGCAGGAAATGCAGGCAAGAGGTTAAACGTATAAGTAAGAAGGACAGAAAATGAAACGGGAAGCCTGGTTTGTACGCGGATTTGAGACGGCCGGGCATAAAAGAAGCGCGGAGACAGAGCTGGTTTCCGCGCTTCTTTTCATATCGGAGCGTTCCCCCGAACAGCCGCACCGGAACAGAAGGCATTCCTTTGTGAAGGTCGCTCAGTGCACCTCAAACCCGCAGTCCGAATCAAGCGGCGGTATCGTTTTTATGTCCATGTCGGAAATTTTGATAAAACGTCCGCCGTTTAGCATCGCGAGCAGCCGGTCGATCTGCGGCCCGCTTCCCTGAACCTCCATTTCCACGGTGCCGTCCCACTGATTTTTCACCCAGCCGGTAAGACCAAGCTCCGTTGCGCTGTAGTAGGCGGTATAGCGGAAGCCGACGCCCTGTACCCTTCCGTAAAAAATGATGTGTCTGCGGGTGATTTCTCCTGTCTGGCTCATGGTCGTTCCTCCTTTATTTTCGGGCGGTTTTCGGTGCGTTTCGCAGATCAATCGATGCGTCAGGCATTTCATCGATGCAGTCTCCGTCGGACAACGTTGCAAAAAAGAGGATGTCCGTCCGCTCATAATTGTTTTCCGATATAATAAGGAAAGCGCCAGAATGATCTGACGCTTTAAAAGCAGTAGCGAGAGAGAGACTTGAACTCTCAACCTCCCGGGTATGAACCGGACGCTC
>CAJUSH010000054.1 GCA_910589045.1 uncultured Eubacterium sp. | reverse complement strand
TTTTCCACCAAGGGGGTAGTGCGCCCAAAATTCAGGCTATGGATTCACACTTTTCTCCTTCTTCATTGCACACATTTCCTATTCCTGTACGCGCCGCACCGGCCGGGACACGTCAGCCGGGAATCGTATACGAAAATTTTATCCGCATAAACACTAAGAAACGCCTACATCACTGACACAAGCTCCTCAAACACCGCAACCAGCGGCGCGCTGTTCAGTCCGAAAATAACCAGAACGACCACGAAAATCACCAGCGGCACCAGCATCATCCAGCCGGGATCCTTCACATCCTGAATGACCGCGTAATCAAACGACCTCTCCGGGAAAAACGCCCGAAAGGAAATGCTCATCATATAAAGTGCCGTCAATAGCGCGGAAGCAAGCAGCGCCATCACACCCACAAGCGCCAGGGGATGCTCACTTGCCACCGCTGCCTTCGCCAGATTCCACTTGCTGATAAAGCCCGGCAGACCCGGCACACCCATGAGCGCCAAGGCCGCAACCGTAAAAATCGTAAACACCGCCGGCATCCGCCTTCCCATGCCGTTGATCTCATGCACATAATTTTTCCCGGTCTGATGCATGATCGCACCCACACAGAAAAAAGAGCAGATTTTCATAAATGCATGGAACACCATGTGGCAGAGTGCGCCCAGCAGCCCCAGCGGGCTCATCAAAACAACGCCGAACAGAATATAGGAAAGATTGCTCATGGTGGAGTACGCCAGACGCCGCTTCAGATGCGTCTCCTTGAGCGCATTGCTGCAGCCGTACACAATGGTAATGATGACAAAAACCATGACTGTGGTCTGCGCCCAGCTCCCCCGCAGCAGCTCTGTCCCAAAGCTGTAATAGGTGATGCGTATAATCGCAAACGCGCCCGCCTTTACCACTGCCACCGCGTGAAGCAGCGCCGTCACCGGTGTAGGCGCCACACCCGCCTTCGGCAGCCACCCGCCAAACGGCCACAGTGCCGTCTTAACCGAAAAGCCGAAAAACGTCAGCACATAGAGCACCAGCAGCACGTTCTGGCTGCCCTGCTGCAGCGGAACGGTAAAAACGCCTCCCGGCGTAAAGTCCCCCGTCACGCCGTAATACAGGATAAACACCATGCCGATAAAAGCGAAGGCCGCGCCGCCCAGCGAATACAGAAGATACGTGCGGCTCGCCAGAATCGCCTCCCGGCTCAGCGTGTGCATGATCAACGGCAGCGTCACGACGGTGAGCATCTCGTAAAAGCAGTACATGGTCAGGATGTTGCCGGAAAACGCGATGCCGAGGGTCACGCCGAAGGTCATCACATAGTACATGAAAAACAGCTCCTGGTCATGGAGATGACGCATGTACTCAAACGCATAGAGCGTGGCCAGGGGCCACAAAAACGAGACAAGCGACGCAAACACCCTCGTAAGATCGTCTGCCCGAAAGCTCACGTCCAGATTGTTTGCAAACTGGAACATCGTAAAGATCTCCCCGCCGCCGGCTCTTAGCACATACAGCACAAGGGCAGAGGTCAAAAGCACCACGCATTCCGTATAGGCCATCATCAAATTTTTATTTTTCCACTTCACCAACGGAATTGGCACAGCAAGGAAAATCGGCAGAAAAACAACCACCGCATACATGGCTCCGTTCATATGCCTCTCCTTTCTATAAAAGCGCACACGCCAGCTCACGGCATGTGTCGATCAGCCCGCCCGGAAATACGCCCAAAAGCAGCGCTAACGCCGCCAGAATGACTAGCGGCACCAGCATAAGAAGCGGCGGCTCCTTTTTCGCAAGCGCTCCGCAGCGATCGTCCGCACCCGGGAAAAAGCCCCGCATCGTGACAGGCAGGAGATACCCGGCGGTAAGCAGCGCGCTCAACAGCAGCACCACAGGGCCAAACCATCCGAAAAATCCCACGCCCGCATCCAGCGCGCCCACCGCAAGCTGCCATTTGCTCACAAAGCCGCTGGTGGGAGGAATCCCTACAAGCGCCAGCGCAAAGACCGTATAGCACCAGAGCAGCACGGGCATTTTCCGCCCGATGCCGGAAAGCTCCTCCACCCTGGATTTGTTGCAGATAACCAGAAAAACACCGGCAGAAAGGAACAGGCCGCACTTGATCAGCGCATGGAAAGCAATGTGCAGGAGCGATCCGGTAAACGCCTGCTCCTGCAAAAGCGACAGCCCAAACAAAATATAGGACACCTGGCTCACTGTCGAGTAGGCAAAGCGCTTCTTTGTCACAGGCTCGCGGAACGCAAGCAGCGATCCCATGAAAACGGTCAGAAGCGTCAGGCTCATCCACGCCGTCTGCACCCACGTTCCCCGCAGAAAATCGGCACCTACAATGTCATAGACCACCCGGATGGCCGCCAGCACGCCGGACTTTACGATAATGCCCGAGAGCACGGCAGATGCCGGTGAGGGTGCCACCGGATGGGCCGTCGGCAGCCAGCCGTGCAGCGGAAACATACCCGCCTTTGCACCGAAGCCGACCAGCATGAAAAATACGACCACAAGCAGCGTCTCCTCATGGCCCGCAAGCAGCTCCAAATCCAGTCTTCCGCCGCCCGAAAAATCCAGATCCACACAGTAGCGGTTCATATAAAAAATGCCGAACAGCCCCAGATACGCACCGCACAGCGAGTAAAAAAGGTACTTTAACGCCGCCATAATCGCCTCCCGGGAGCCGTTGTGCAGCACGAGCACCATGGACACGAGAGTCATCAGCTCATAGCACAGATACATCGTCACCAGATTTCCGGAAAAATCCAGTGCCACCAGCACACCGTAGAGCATCAGGTAAAAGCCGAAAAACCGCCGCTGCTCCCCCTCGTGGTTCATATATGCAAATGCATAAAACGCCACCAGCACCCAGATGAGCGTCGTGATGCACACGAACACCGTACTCACGTCATCTACCGCAAATTCAATGTCCAGGCGCTCCCCGAGGGTCAGCAGAGGAAGCGGCGCCCTCCCTTTTGCACCGATCCCGCACAAAACTGCCGCGGCGGCGGATAAGAGCAAAACAATGCCCGTATAAACATGTATGCGTGTACGCTCCGCCCGGCTCTCAGAGAGCCTGCCGTTTCCGGCCGCCGCCCCCGAAAGCCTGACATGCCGCACAAACGAATCTGCTGCCAGAAAGAAGCCTCCCAGAATCGGAAGCAGTATCGGAACCCAGATCGGAAGCAGTCCTCCGATTCCCATGATCTTCACCATCATTCTCTCCTTATTCTACAAAGTAACGCCCGCTCTGCTGCAAACAGGCATGCTGCTGCCTTCCTCCTGATTTTACCCGAACATGCCAAGCCCGCGGGCACACAGCTCCACGACGGGCTGCGACATCAGGCCCAGCACCAGATTCAGCAGTATAAAGCAGACAAACACGACGGTTTTTTCGGGGTGCGTCTGCATGCCGACCCGTGTGCAGCCCTCCCCCGCCCCGGAGGAAACGTATCCGGTGGGCGTATAGATAACGAGCACGGCCCGCATAAAATATACGACATTCAAAATCGTGCTGAGCGCCAGCGCAATCATAGTCGGAAGCATTTTCCCAGCCTCATCCACCGCCGCCTGCGCAAAGAGGATTTTCGAGATAAAGCCCGAAAACAGCGGGAAGCCGATCATCGAGAGCGCCCCCACCGTGAAGGCAATGCCCGCCACGCGGTTGCGGTAGCCCGCCCCCGTGAGCTTTGAGAGCTCCTTGCTTCCCCCCGAGCACTCGCTTAAGCTCGACGCCGACACAAACAGCAGCGATTTCGTCGCGGCGTGGGATAAGATATGGTAGATGCTCGCCATCACACCCAGGCTTGTCCCAAGCCCGAAGCCCATGTAAATATAACCGATCTGCGCCACCGAGGAGAAGGCAATCATACGCCGGATATTGCTCTCACGGCTCGCACTGATAGAGCCGAACATCATACCCGCGATGCCGAACACGAAAAACAGGTTGATGACCCGGCTGCTGCAGAAAACGTCAAAGCCAATGACCCGGTAAAAAATCTTGATGAGCAGAAAAATATAGCCCTTCGACACCAGGGATGACAAAATTGCCGCCGAGGAGGTCGTGGAGTATCCGTAGGCATCCGGCAGCCACGAATGAAACGGGAACAGGGCGCTTTTGATCGCAAGCCCGACACACATCAGTCCCACCGCCACCATGAGCGGCGGATGATAGGTGCCCGCCGCCGCGATTTTTGCCACGGCCTCCTTGATGTTGCTCATCAAAAGATGCCCCGTCAGTCCGTAGAGAAAGCAGATGCCGAGCAGCAGCATACCGGAACCAAGCAGGCTCATAATCATATACCGGACGGACGCCTCAAGCGTATGTCCGTTCTGCTTGATCATGATCATGCCGCAGGCGGAAATCGTATTGATCTCCACAAACACGTAGGCCGTGAACAGGTCATTCGTATAGATCAGCGCAATCAGGGAGGTTAAGAGCAGGTTCACCATAATATAATAGAGATTTTCCTTGCTCTGCTCCAGCTCCGCCCTCCGCTCATAGGCGCCGCCGATCATGGACAAAAGCATGACAAAGCAGAAAAACAGCGCCAGAAATGCCTCCAGGGGGCCGACGCGTATCTCATTGCCCCAGGGGGCCTCAAAATGACCCATCCGGTACACATAGGAGCTTCCGCTGGCAGACACCTCAAGCAGCACCAGAAAAGACATAACACCCACAGCCGTGATCACGCCAAGGTTGAGATACCTTGCCCTGCGCCCTCCTGAAATCATCGAGAGCGGGCCGGAAAACAACGTCAGAATAATACAAAACAGCGGAAAATTCCGAACAAATTCCAGATTCATTTAATCGCCACTCCTTTTCACTTCCATCGTAATCCGGTCGATATCCAGCGTGTGGTAGCGCTGGTAAAGACGTATCGTCAGCGAGAGCATGAGCGCCGTCACGGACACGGAGACTACGATTCCGGTAAGCACGAGGCCGCTGGGGATCGGGTTGATATAGGCATCCGCGCTTTGAACGCCGTCCACCACGATCGCCGCCTTGTGTCCGCTGATATAGCCCTTGAGCGCGAGAAACAGATACACCGCCGAGTCCATGATGTTAAAGCCGATGATTTTCTTGATAAGATTTTTCTGCAGCAGCAGATTGGAGCAGCCGATGGCAAAAAGCACCATAGCCGCCGCCTCCTCATAATTTACAAGCAGATTTGCAAAATCCATATCAGTAGCCTCCCTTCCTAAACATCACGTAAAACGTGTACATCGTTCCTGCCACCACAAGCCCTACGCAGATATCAAGCACGAGAATCAGCCCGCTGCTGAGAATTGCACCCGGGGTTCCCAGGGGAATGATGCTCTCGATATGGTTCGCCCCCGTAAAAAAGGAGTAGGTTTTTGCCAGCGAATAGCAGGCCAGCGCGCCAAAGCACATGCATTTGTAGGTCTTTCCGGTGAAAAACCGCTCCGTCTTTGCGAACCCGAAGGCATTCAGATACAAAATCAATCCGGCACCGCACACCGCGCCGCCGGAGAAGCCCCCGCCCGGCCCAAGGTGTCCGCCGAGGATCACATAAATCCCGAAAATCTCGATCGCAGGCACCAGCACCCTTGCAGCCGTCTGCAGAATCACATCGTTTTTCGGCTCATAAATACGGTCGTTGTGCTCTGCCGTCTCCTGATATTTTTTATTGTCCCTGCGCAAAAGAATGAGCACCGCACAGGTGGCGATGAACAGCACATGGGATTCCCCCAGCGTATCGAAGGCACGGTAATCAAGAATCATGCCCGTCACAATATTGACGGCGCCCGTCTCCTGCAGGCCGCTCTCGATATAGCGCGCGCTCACCTCATTGTTCACCGGGTTTTCCATATGTCCGTACTGCGGCAGGTAGGACACGCCCATCAGCAAAATAAAAAGCAGGCACAGACAGAAAATAACCGAAAAAATATTGTAAAATTTCTGGAACAGGCGCACCTGCGCATTGTGCTCCACATCGTAGGCCCGTTCAATGATGCTCTGGTGCTGCAGCTCGTACTCGTGGAGCAGCTTCTCCGACTCATGGTACTCCTCCTGCGGCTTCATCTCCACCGTATCCAGATAGAAGTCCTTTGTTCCGTCAAACCACTGCTTCAGCTTAAACGAGCGTGTTTTCTCATAAGCTTCCTTCGTTACCTTTTTACTCATGGCGATCCTCCCCGTCCTTGCTTTTCACGATCGCATGTATCTTTTTCAGTGTAATGATAAATAAAATCGAGGTGACGCCCGCCCCCACCGCCGCCTCGGTGATGGCCAGATCCGGCGATTCCAGCAAAATCCATATAACCGACATGACAAGCGAAAACGACATATACACCAGGATCGAGTTCAGCAGATTTTTCGAAATGCTCACCGCCAGTGCGCAGATCACCAAAAAGCCCAGCAAAATATTAAAAAAGATCCCCATCTGCTTTTCCTCCTTCAAGGTTTCGCCCGTTCGCCCTCGCTCGCGGAACCCGCTCCGTGATGTTTCCCTCCCGGTCAATGGAAAGCTGCCGGTAATGCGCCTGCGGCTCCTCATCCGTCGCCGCCTCAAGGCGCGCGATCAGATGTGAGGAAACCGGCGAAGAAAACCACAGGAATGCGATGACCAAAAACAGCTTGAGCGACGTAAAGGAAAAGCCGCACATGAGAATCAGTCCGAGCAGACAGCATCCGATTCCAAGTGTATCCCCCATCGCCGCCGCATGCATACGGTTTAACACGTATTTAAAACGGAACACACCGATGATCTCGATCAGAAAGATCAAAAGCCCGCACACAAGCAGGGCTGCCCCCGCCAGAAAACGAATCCATTCAAAAGCCTCCATGTCCCGATTCCTCCTCATCCTCTTTTCCTTCCCTCCGCTGGCGGTACACGCCCATGTAAACCTTGCAGAGCACGATAACCGCCAGGAAGCTTGTCATCGCATAGATCAGGCAGATATCCACGAGATACCCCTCCTGCTTCATGACCGCTAAGATCGCGATCATCGTGATCGTGATCGTACCCATCATATTTACCGCCACAATACGGTCCGCCACCCGCGGCCCCATAATCGCGCGCAAAAAGCTCAGCACAAGAAAAACCGCAAGAACTACCAATGACGCCACAAACAACACCTGATATGCCTGCTCCAAAGCAGGGATTCCCTTTCCCATCCTTTATACCTCCAGCTTATGCAGCACCGCTTCCAGCCCGGAATCCACAAGCCCCTCCGCGAGCGTATCGTCCAGGCAGTGCACCACGTAAGTATCATCCTCCATCGTCACGGTGATGGTTCCGGGGGTCAGCGTGATCGCATTTGCATAAAATGCCCGCCCCGTTGAGGTTTTCATCACGGATTTCACCTCCACGATAGCGGGATCGATCTCCTCCTTCTCCGAGAGGATCAGGCGGCACACATTTAAATTCGCCATCAGGATTTCCCGGATGAGCACAAACGCATAGTACAAAAACCCGGGCAGACGCCTGTAAAACTCCAGCTCCCGCCGGATTCCGTAATTCATAAACTTTGCTGTAAACGCAAACACTGCCCCGGCGATCACCAGCCCGAACAGCAGAATTTCCAGATTCAGTTTCCCGTTAAATATGATCCAGATGAGCAGAAAAACCACATACATTGACAGACGCCTCCTTATTATATCCCACCGCACGCATCCGGAGTAAGCGCGGGCTTCTTCCCATTCCCGTTTTCGTTTCCGGCAAACCCCAAAAACTGCCTTTTATTGTACTCCTTTTTTTTGGGAAAGTCCAGCTTCTACCTGCACGAAAAAAAAGGCCCGCCTGTCTGCGCAAAATGCACAAAGCATGCGGCCCAAAACCATTTACATGGCTGTCCGAAACAACGCTGCCCGGTCAAAATGCGTCCCGGAGCGCATCATGCCGCGGCTGTGGTTCAAAAACCGCAATACTCATTCAGCGCATGCGCCACCCCGGCTTCATTATTTGACAGCGTAACAAAATCTGCTTTTTCTTTCAGCTCCCGTATTGCATTTCCCATTGCGATTCCGATACCTGCGGTTTCAATCATGGGAATATCCAGCTCATGATCCCCGATTGCAGCTGCCTGTTTCGTGCTGATATTTAAAATATCACACAGCGATGCAACGGCTTTTCCCTTATCAACATTTTTCGGAAATATCTCGAGATAATTTCCGCTCGATTTTGCAGCATGAAAGGCCCGGTTTTTCCACCCTTCCAGCTCTGCCTGTATTTCGTCCGTTTTCTTCTCCTCCGCCGCGATCAGAAGTTTGTTGGGCCTTATCCCCGCCTTGTCCCAGTCCCTGGCCAGCTCATACGGATTCACAACATCCGGTTCAAAATTTATAATATCAGCTTCCCTTTCCACAAAGCGGTCTGTCCGGGTTACATACCATTGATATCCCTGATAAACCCACAGCGGAACCTGATGCTTCCTTGCAATATCCGTATACAGCTGCATCATCGTATGAGTGGACACAGTTTCCTCCTTTACGCATGCCCCGTCCACAATGATAAAGGTTCCGGCGTTGCATACCTTTATGCAGTCCACCTCAAGCTGTTTTTCAACCTGAGTCACCGCACAGGGCATTCTCCCGGAGACAAGCGCAATTTTTCTGCCCTTTTCATACTGCCTTTTCACGGCTTCTTTCACCGCAGGCAGCACCTGCTTCGCATCATTTAAAAGTGTTCCGTCAATATCGATGCAGATTAACTTAACATGAACGTCATCTCTCATTTTTCGGCCTCGTCTTTTTTCTACATATTATTATACCGGGCCTGGAGAACCACGCCCGGTATAGTTTCAGTGAATCTAAAAATAATCAATCTTTCAGCAGAGCCAGTCTGTCCGGATCATCCGCAAATACCTCTTTTGCGTTGTCCTTTGTCACAACGACAGGAGGAAGCTCGTAAACAGGCACATCAATCATGCCGTTGTTTGCCGTCACATCGGTTTCCGGCATCCCGCTGCCGCTTAAGAGGCTGTTAATAATAGAAACGGTCTCCTCAACAAGCGCGTTGGTCGGCTTTGCGACTGTGGAATACTGTCTGCCGGACCATACCCACTCAACCGATTCATTTTCCGCATCCAGTCCCGATACGACGGGAATCGGCTGTCCCGCATTCTCACAGGATGTGATGATCGCACGGGCAATACCATCGTTGGGTGAGAGAACGCCGTCAATCTCGATGTCTGAATAGTTGCCCGCAAGAATGGCATCCATACGTGACTGCGCTTTTGAATTATCCCAGTCGGCTGTCGCACACTGTGTGAAATCGGTCTGTCCCGATACAACAACGAGTGTTCCGTCATCGATGAGCGGCTGGAGCACGGACATGGCGCCTGTGAAGAAATTCGGTGCATTCGGGTCAGCCGGGCCGCCGCCGAAAAGCTCAATGTTGTAAGGAGCCTCGCCTTTTTGCTCCTTTAACCCCTGCAGGAGCGCCTCCGCCTGCAATTCTCCCGTTTTCACACTGCCAAACTGCACGATACCGTCAACACCTGTCGTATTTTCCAGCAGTCTGTCGTATCCGATGACGTATACGCCCGCATCCTTTGCCTTCTCCAACACCGAGCCGAGCTGTGAGCCGTCAACGGGGCCGACAACGATCACCTGCGCGCCGTTCTCGATCATGGACTCGATCTGCTGCTGCTGCTGCGGAACCTTCTGGTCAGCGGCCTGGATAATCGTCTCGTATCCGGCAGCCTCAAGCTGTTCCTTAAACATCACTTCCGCCTCTGCCCAGTTCTGTGTTCCAAGCCACGGCAGCGCTACGCCCACGATACCGCCCTCTGCGGACGAAGTCCCGCCCGTTTCTTCATCCCCGGATTTCTCATCCTCCGTGCCTTCGGCATCGTCAGGCTCCTTTGTATCGTCAGGAGTGTCGGCCGTCTGGTCGGTCTCCTCCGTTCCTCTGCCTCCGCCGCAGCCTGTCAGCATAGCTGCCGCGAGCACCGTCGCCAGCATAAGTGATACCGCTTTTTTTGCTTTCATAATTCATATCCTCCTTTTTGTTTTAAAATACCGGGATTTTACCCTTTGCTTTTCTTGTTATATACATCAAAGGCTACCGCCGCTAAAAGCACAAAGCCCTTTATAACCTGTGTTTTATCCGCCCCGACGCCCATAAGCATCAGCCCGTTGTTCAAAACCGCCATCACCAGGCCGCCGACCATCGTTGCAATGACGGTTCCAACGCCGCCTGATACGGCCGCACCGCCGATGAATACGGATGCGATGGCATCCATCTCCCATGAGGTTCCGTCCGCCGGTCCCGCAGCTGTCGAACGTCCTACAAACAAGATGCCCGCCACGGCTGCCAGAACAGACATGTTCAGCATTGTAAGAAAATACGTTCTTCTTACATTTACGCCGGAAAGCTCTGCCGCCATCTTATTTCCTCCTACCGCATAGACATGGCGTCCGAAGGATGTCCGTTCCGTAATCAGATAGTACAGGATGATCAGCAGCATGAGGAACAGCCCGGAAATCGGAAAGCCCGTGCCCGGCCTTCCGCTTCCGAAAAGCCATGTCGCATATCCGATTACAACCGCTACAATCGCGATGCGGACTGCAAACGGCCAGAACTCCTCTTTCTCTCCGGTAACATCCCCTGAATGGGAAAATTTCCTCATCTGGGCAAGTACATACGCAGCGATTGCAAGAATTCCAAGCAATAGCGTTGAATTGTTCATCCCGGTAAATGCAGGACCCCACTCAGGAAGATAACCGGCACCAAACCATTTCAGCTCTGAGGGAACAGGAACTGAAATTGAGTTTGATATCCAAATAACACCGCCTCTGAATATCATCATACCGCCAAGCGTTGTGATGAATCCCGGAATGCCCAGTACCGATAAGAAAAATCCCTGCCACGCTCCGGCGATCGTGCCGATTGCCAGCGAAATCAGAATTGCAAGATACCACGGCAGGTTAAACTGGCGGGCGGCGATCGCCATTACCATCGATGCAAAGCCTGCAACCGAACCAACCGACAGATCGATCTGTCCGATTACAATTACCATGAGCATTCCTAACGCCAAAACCAAAACATAAGCATTTCCCGCTATTAAATTTTGAAAATTCGAGGAAGTAACCATCTTACCTCCCGATACAATATTAAAAATTATGATAAGCGCTACCAGGGCAACCACCATCGTATACTGACGGAGATCCTCGCCCAACACCTTTTTCACATATTTCATTCTCGTCTCCTCTTAAGCCGTTATGGTCATTTTCTTCATTAACATTTCCTGATTTGCCTCTTTTGCTGAAATCTCACCCGTAATACTTCCCTCAAAAATCGTGTAAATCCGATCTGCCATTCCGAGAAGCTCCGGGAGCTCGGAGGATACCAGAATAATTGCCTTTCCCTCATCCGCAAGCTCATGAATCAGCTTATAAATCTCATATTTCGCGCCCACATCAATACCTCTTGTCGGCTCATCCAAAATGAGAATATCCGGCTCCGTAAACATCCATTTTGAAAGGACCACCTTCTGCTGATTTCCGCCTGATAAAGTACTCACGCCGACGCCCACATCGCGGCACTTAATTTTCAGGGATTCCCTGTATTTTTCCGAGGCTGCCCGCTCCTTGTCAAAATCCAGAAGGCCGTTTGTTTTAATCGCATCCATATTTGCGGCGACAATGGTTTTCCGGATCGAATCAAGAAGGTTTAATCCGAGTCCCTTCCGGTCCTCCGGCACATAGGCGATCTTATTTTTAATCGCCTCCCGGACAGAATTCAGCCGGATCTCCCTGCCTCGTATTTTCAGCTGTCCTCCTCTGAAAATCCCCATATTTTTTCCGAACAGGGACCGCATCAATTCCGTTCTGCCCGCTCCCATAAGACCGGCAAAACCGACGATTTCTCCGGCTCTGACATAAAATGAGGAATTTTTGCAGAGCATTTTTCCGGGAACCTTCGCATCCTCAACCTTCCAGTCCGAAACCTCGAGAATCACATCTCCAATCTTGGGGGTATGCTCCGGATACCGGTTTTCAATTTCGCGCCCCACCATAGCTTTGATAATTTTATTCTCGTCAACCCTGCCCGCCTCCACGGCGTAGCCATCCACGGTCTGCCCGTCCCTGATGACCGTCACATAATCGGAAACCGCTGCGATCTCATTTAGCTTGTGGGAAATCATAATACAGGTAATTCCCTGCTTTTTCAGGCCAAGCATCAGCTTCAGCAAATTTTCGGAATCCGATTCATTCAGCGATGATGTCGGCTCATCCAGAATAAGCACCTTTACATTTTTTGACAGTGCCTTTGCAATTTCAACAAGCTGCTGCTGCCCGACGCCCATATTTTTAATAATTGTATTCGGGTCAATATGTAAGCCGACCTCCTTGAGAAGCTCCCTCGTTCTTTTCCGCTGCTTCTCCCAGTTTATGAGTCCCTTTTCCACGATTTCATTGCCCATGAAAATATTTTCCGTAACGGACAATTCGGGAATCATCGTAAGCTCCTGATGAATGATAACAATGCCCGCGCGTTCAGAGTCCTTGATATTTTTAAATGCCATTTTTTTACCCTGAAAAACGATCTCGCCATCATAGCTTCCATATGGATAAACTCCTGACAGAACCTTCATCAGGGTGGATTTTCCCGCGCCGTTCTCGCCGCATATCGCGTGTATGGAAGCTTCTGAAACTTCTAACGTCACATCAGATAGCGCCTTCACCCCCGGAAATGTTTTTGTGATATTTTTCATCTGCAAAATATATCCGTCACCCATCCAATTCCTGCCTCCCTTCGCTGTAAAATTTATTCTGCTTTCGCAGTTCTTAACTGTCTTTATTGTATAAAAACAGATGTGCTTTGCCTATTGCCGGATGTCATATCTTTTTTATGACATGCGTCAGATAGAAAAAGGGCCCGCATATGACAAATGTCATCAGCATTTGTCATATGGGACCCTTTCAAATATCTACTCCGCCAGGAAGCTTCGAACCTGCTTTTCTATCATCTGCAGCCCGATCTTTGCATCCATCCTGTTTTTTACAATATCATCCATGCCGGCGTCAATTATTTCCTTCACCGATGTGGTATCCTTGAAATTATAATCCGGCTCGGCATGATCCATAATGGATGTGATCAGATTTATGTCTATTCCACCCTCCTCCGACAGCACCTGATTGATGCTTAGCATCGTCGTCATGGAATCGGTAACCGTTTTCAGCACGGACGCGCCTTCCTTGTACGTATATATTTCACTTTGGATTTCTATATCATAGCAAAAGGTTTTTATCAGCTCCCAGGCAAGCCGCGCGTTGTCGGTCCTGGAATTCATGGCCAGCAGCAGCGTGCTCATGGTTGATTTGTTATCGCCCTTTTCTCCCCGCGGCAGCGTGATACAGTCCAGCTCAAAATTCGTATACTTTTTAATGCTCCACGGATAGGGCTTATAGGTTCTGTAATCCGACAAAAGTGCCGGCATAAACGCCACCTTCCCCTTATCAAAGTCATCTGCCGTGACAATATTTCCTTTTGTAAGCTCATTGATCGCCTTAATAAAATCCACAGTCTCTATCGCATTTTCGCTGAGCAGATCGCATCCCGTACCATTTGCGTCAAAAACATCCACACCGTTTGTGATAAAAGCGTGCTGCCAGGTATAGCCGTAGACGCCAAACTGATCGTCCAGCCCGTTGCCGTCCGTATCCCTGGTAACCCTGCTGCAGATCCTATAAAAATCCTCCCATGTCCAATCCTCCGGTATTGCACCTATGCCCTCATTTTTCAGCAGCGTTTTATTTACAAACATCATGCTCGGCACACTCTCGAAAGGAATCCCGTACTGATTGCCGGAAATGTTTCCAAATTCGAAGGATGCGCGATAATACCTGGATGTATCATAATCCGCATCCCTGTCAATATACGTATCCAGCTCCATCAGCGCATCCGTACCTGCAAACGTGGAAAAGTCCTCCGGCAGTACAAAAAATACATCCGGTGCGTTTCCCTTAATCAGCGCGGACGCAAGGTATTCCGAATAGTCATCCTTCTGGATTCCGCTCACATACTCCACCT
This sequence comes from uncultured Eubacterium sp., assembly GCA_910589045.1. Lineage (GTDB taxonomy): Bacteria > Bacillota > Clostridia > Lachnospirales > Lachnospiraceae > W0P33-017. The sequence goes on along the minus strand of CAJUSH010000054.1, from coordinate 3,322 downwards.
TTATGCCGGGATGGCCGGCTTCAAATTTCTCCACCGCGTCATCGATCAGCCGATAGGTGTAGGCATCCGGGACATCCCATGGGCTGTTGGTAAAAAAGCCCAGCGTTATAGTCCTTTTATGCCGGAAATAATACGGCGAAACTGCCGCTGCCACCAGCACGGCCGTCAGAAAAACCCCTGCGGCAAAGCTTTTGCCCCTGATCTTCTTTTTCATCAAAGTCAACCTTTCCTCCACTGTACGGCCCAGATCGCTAACTGTGTTCTGTCTCGCAGGTCAAGCTTCTTTAAGACAGAGCTTAAATAGTTTCTTACGGAGCCCTCCGTCAGGAAAAGCTCTGCGGCAATCTCCTTATTGGAGCGCCCTTTGGACACAAGCCCGATCACCTTCCACTCCGACTCCGTAATCTCCCTGATATATCTCTCATCCACCGTGATGACTGCCGCGTTTTCCCGCGCCATCTGCGAAAACATTTTCACAACCTTCCCGGCTATGTCCTCATTGATCATGGCATTTCCATGATAAACCTTATAGATCGCCTCGATCAGCCCGTCCGCGGAAATACCCTTCAAAAGGTAACCGCTGGCCCCGTGCTTTAAAGCGTTGAAAATGTATTCATCATCATCAAAGGTCGTCAGAATAATAATCTTGATTTCCGGATAGTTTTCTTTGAGGATCTGGGTACACTGCACCCCGTCCATTTCCGGCATTCTGATGTCCATCAAAATAACATCCGGCTTATTCCTCCTGACAGCCCTGACCACCTCGATGCCGTTTGCCGCAGTATCTACCGAAAAATCCGGTTTGCCCTCCAGCACAATGCGCAGGCTGTCCCTGATCAGCTCCTGATCGTCTGCAATTAGTATTTTAATCATTTTCCGTTCCCCACCTTATCGGAATTTCCGCCACCACGCAAAACCCGTCGCTTCCGTCAACGTGTATCTTCCCGCCGAGCATGTCCAGCCGTTCCTTCATGTGTGTAAGGCCAAAGCCCATCTCGATATCAGAGGCGCCGATGCCATCATCCCTTATTGTTATAGTCACAAGATTGTATTCCCGCGTCATCCGGATCCTGACCGTGTCCGCCTTTCCGTGCCTGATCGAATTGGTAATGCTTTCCTGAATGATGCGGTAGATGATTTTCTCCTCATCCTCACCAAAGGAGAGCCTGCCTGCACGGTTGTCCAATGTAATGTCCACCTTGGAGGCGGCGCCCATCTGCGAGATCATTTTATGGATTGCCGAGAGCAAATCTCCCTGTTCGAGCGCATCGGGCCGAAGCTCATTGACGGAACGCCTGACGTCCGTCATGCCCTGCCTTGCCACATCCGAGACCAGCGACAGATACCGCTTTAACGTTTCTGGTGAAACATCGGCAACGGCCATTGCCGCGTCAATCCCGGCGATAATGCCGGTCAGGGTGTGTCCAAGCGTATCATGTATTTCCCTGGCCAGCCGGTTTCTCTCCCTTGTCTGGGCCAGCTTTTCCGATTCGGCGGCAAAATTTTCAAGCTCTGTGTTCGCAGCCCGCAGCTGCTCATTCAGGGAATTTATCTCATCCTTTTCATCCATCTGGTCCCGCAGGTGCAAAATGGTATATGCAATAAAGAAAATGATGTTTAAAGTCGTTAAAAGATTTTTGACCAGGATTAAAACCGCCGCCACTGTCCCGATGTAATACTCCGTATAGGTCTCAAAGGAAGTAATTTTAAAAAAATTAGAGCAGGCGTTGAAATCAAATATCAGTAAAAATGTACTGCCCAGTATAAGCGGGAGCAGTTTTTTACTGCTTCCCTCGAAGTATTTCATAATATGGGCCACCAGCAGAAGGATGACGCCGTTATAGTTTACCTGCAGCGTGACAATCACAAAAACGGTGCATAGAAATTCCATAGCGATCATGCGCCGCTGCTGTTTGATCTCATAATTGTCATGGATGTACATCAGGACCATCAAAAGCACAAAAAAGCCGGGCGAAAGAAAGAGCATATTTCCCGGAACCGGAGGCAGCGTGTCTACCTTTTTCAGAAACATAACTGCTCCCCCGGAGTTTCCGATTTTTATAATGGTTGCCGCGGAAACGACGGAAATATACAGCACTGTTATGAAATTAAAGCTTTTCATAAAGCTTAATACAGAATTCTTTAATACCGGTGTATCCATTTACTGCCATCCCTTTGTGCTAAATTCATTTATATTTTCCTCACTGATTAAATGAACCGAAACTTTTATTTTCTTTTCAACCGGCCTGCCCTCGATCATATTGTAAAGCTGATCCACCGCATTCTGTCCGATTTCAGACGGATACTGGGCCGAGGTTGCGAGCATAATTTTTTCTTTTATCATGGACTTCGCCTCCGGCGCGCCATCCACCCCGAGAACCGATATGCCGTCCAGTCTCCCGTAATCCTTCAAGGCCGCCATCGCGCCAAGGGCACCCACATCATTGATCGAAAAAACAACGTCAAAATCCGTTCCCTTTTTCAGCTCGTCAATCATCAGCGGCATGGCAATCTCAAGCTGTCCTGCTGCATCCAGCCTGTCCACAATCTCAAAATTCTTATTGCCCTTTATCGTATCTGTAAACCCTTCCACACGATCATTTGAGGATTTGGTTGTCGGGTGCTCAAAGATCAGAATTTTTCCCTCCGTCTTTTTTTGCAGAAGATACTCGGCGCAGAGAACTCCCGCATAATAGTTATCCGAGACAACGGTACAGTCTGCCAGACTTTCATCATAAATCTCCGTGTCCACCAATATGATTTTTATGCCCTTCTCCCGCCCGTACCTGATAGCAGGAATAATCTTCTCAAAATCAACAGGCGCAATAAATATCGCTTCCACGCCCCCGTCGATCAGTTCATACATCTGCTGCGTCTGTCTGACCGCATCGAGAGCCGGGTCCCTTGTGATCAGAATATCCCCGTTTGATTCCACGGTAGCGCGTATGGTTTCGTTGACCACCTCAAAGAAGGGATTGTTCATGGTCATATAGGTTGCCCCGAATTTGTGCACGTTTTCCCGCTGTGTCAGGGAAAAATCATTGTTGTGGTCAAGAACCGCCAGTATGCCCAAAAGAACCAATGCCGCCGCTGCCGTAAAAAAAACCGTTTTCATTCGATTAAATAAAATTCTCATTTTGCCTTATCCCTAAAAAAACAAAAGGAAAGAACACATAAGCCCGGTCAGGCTTACGTAGATCTTCCCTCAAATATTTATCTGATTGACGACAGAATGCTTTCTCTCTCTTGTCATTTTCTGTCACTGAACCTAGTATGGCATAAATTAAGTTGTTGATATTTTTAACATCTGGTATAATAGACT
>CAJUSH010000053.1:18174-19369 GCA_910589045.1 uncultured Eubacterium sp. | reverse complement strand
CATAGAAGCGTAGCACGGCCGGGAGGAACCACGGGTTTGCTGCGGCGCGGGACAATTCGAAAACAGAGCAGGCCAGAGGGCATTTGCGGCAGGCGCAGCCTTCTGGCTCTTTTTTCGTCCGGGGATATTTTCTGCGGTTTTCCGGGATCGGAGCTGCTTTGCATACCAATTGGTGTTAATTTTTAAAAAGGTCTGATGAATTTTTTTGGAAAATGCAAGAAAAATAATAATAATGCACAAAAAACAGGGAATTATTTTAGTAAAATCTGATAGATTATCTAAAATACTGTTTACAAACGTCATATGTTGTGGTAATATGGGCATTGAAGCAAGGAAACATAACCAGAGCATAATTCACTCGCGACGGAACATAAGCGGGGGCAGGTATCGGCAGGAAGCATCGTATTTGCCTTCGCGGCGGTGGTCGCAGAAAGGAAGAGCAGTGCGGAGAGATTTACCCGATTCCCACAGTGCAGGGGCATTGACAATGGCTACGGCCCGAAAAGTGAAATCGATGATTATTCAGGAGGGGATGAAGCCGGGAGACAGGCTTCCCACCGAAAAGGAGCTGGCGGCGCTTTTTAATGTCAGCCGTTCCACGCTGCGGGAGGCGATGAAGTTTCTGCGGGCGGAAAATGTGGTCGTTATCCGGCAGGGAAGCGGGACGTTTGTCAGCGCGGAGACGGGGATCGCGGAAGACCCGCTGGGGCTTCACTTTACCGACCAGAAGTATGTTTTACAGGATCTGTTTGAGACGCGGATGCTGGTGGAGCCGCAGATTGCAGGGCTTGCCGTGCAGCGGGCCACACCTCAGGATATTCGCAACCTTGAACGGCTGGTAGCCGAGATGGATCGGTTACAGGCGAACAGCGCGGCGGCTGCCGAGATGGATATCCAGTTCCACACGGCGGTTGCGGAGTGCACGCACAACGATGTGCTTGCGCGCGTGGTTCCGATCATCAACGAATCGATCCGGCGCGGCCATGTGGAAACCTTTGAAAATACGGAGAGCTTTAAACGCTCAAAGCGCAGCCACATGGGTATCTGCCAGGCAATTGCCGAGGGGGATTATGCAAAAGCAAAGTTTCAGGCCGAGCGGCATATCTGGGAAACTTTGAACGACATGGAGATCATGATCAAAGGAGGAAGGCAAAATGCGAAGCATTTTTAAAAATGCCTTCCGACGACATGCCCG
>CAJUSH010000053.1:0-18074 GCA_910589045.1 uncultured Eubacterium sp. | reverse complement strand
AGGAGGAAGGCAAAATGCGAAGCATTTTTAAAAATGCCTTCCGACGACATGCCCGGGAGCAACGCGAGCGGGCGGTTCATTAAAAACAAGGAGGAATGAGAAATGAAAAGAAAAATGTTAGCAAAGAGGCTTGCGGCAGCGACGCTTGCAGCGCTCATGGTTGCCGGAACGCTTACGGGCTGCGGAAGCAAGGACGAGACACCTGCTGATGATAGCAAGACGGATGAGCCTGCAGATACACCTGCGGATGAGCCCGCTGACGAGCCGGCTGATGAGCCGGCGGACGACGCTCCCGCAGACACCGGCGATGTTACGATCAAGTTCCAGTACTGGGCTGACAACACCGATTATTCCCAGCTGATGCAGGATATTATTGCAAAGTTCAACGAGGAGAACGAAAAGGGCATCACGGTTGTGGGCGAGGAGGCTCCCTGGGACGGCGGCGCATATTCCGAGAACTTATTCAACGCAAAGATGGGCGGCGGTGACGTAGACTGCGCAACCTGGAAGCTGACCTCCACACCGCTCTTTGTAAATAATGACCTTCTGGCAGACTTAACACCCCTGATCGACGCGTGGGAAAAGAAGGATGATATCGACGAGAACATGTACAACGTTATGAAAGAGGCAGGCGGAAGCGATTCCATCTACGTAATGCCCTGGAACGTTCAGGTATTATATGTATACTACAGACCCTCGATCTTTGAGGCGGCAGGCGTGGATGTACCGACCACCTATGAGGATTTCCTGACCGCGATTGAGAAATGTACGATGGATACCGACGGCGACGGCAAGATTGACGTTTACGGCTTCGGCATGAGAGGCTCCAACGGCGGACAGGAGCCGTGGGGAAGCTTCGTACAGGGCCGCGGCGGAAACTTTGAGGACTTCACATCAGCCGAGGCAGTTGCAGGTATGCAGGACTTCATCGATATCTACAACAACGGCTATGTTCCGCCTACAGCAGCAGGCGACGGTTTCCAGGAGATTATCGCAAACTTCAAGTCCGGACTTACCGCTATGACGATCCATCACACCGGTTCCTCCGCAGATATGGAAGCGACCTTCGGCGACGACGTATCCGCATTCCCGTTCCCGGCAGGCGAGGGACAGTGGACCTCTATGGGTGATACGGAGACCGTGATCTTCGAGTCATGTGAGAATAAGGAAGCAGCATTCGAGTGGATTTCCTACCTGGCAGCAGGTGAGGGACAGAAGATGTGGTGTGAGGGCACCGGAAACGTTCCGGTCAGCAAGACCGTGCAGGAGGGAGATTTCTTCCAGAGCAACCGTTTCATGAAGGCATCCATCGACGGACAGAGCTACGCAGGTATCTTCCCGATTCTGGATACGACTACCGAGTGGATTTCCACTACATGGCCGGAGACGATGTCCCAGGCACTCTCAGGCAGCATCACTGCCGAGGAGGCAATGCAGACACTTCAGGATGAATTATATAAATAAGTTCCGTTAGTTTAGTTACTGTTAAAGAATGTGCATCGCTGCCCGACGTGGGGTGGACGGCAGCGGTGCGTACGATCAGGCTGCAGGGAATAAACTGCAGTCTGATTATTTTTTCCCGCAGGCAATAGATGAAAACAGCCATGTTTACATGGATATGTGACGGATGCCGCGAGGGTCAGATACCGGCTGCCTGCGGGCAGGCTATTTGATCAGGGAAAAGAGAGATAACATGCCCGTGAGCAGGGGCGAGCGGGCGGCATTGTAGTATCGAAGGAGGGAATTGGACTATGGTAAAAAAGAGATCCATATGGCCTTATTTACTGGTAGCCCCGGCAGTGATTATCATTCTTTGCGTGGTGTTTGTCCCTGTCGTAAATGCCATCATCATGAGCTTTCAGAGCTATGATCTGCGCAGGCCGAAGGATATCGACTTCTGCGGGCTGGCAAACTACATAGAGGCATTGGGGGATTCAAAGTTCCGTACGGCGTTTTGGGGGACGCTCGTATGGGTGGCAGCCGGTGTGGGCTTCCAGTTTTTGTTCGGGTTTGCACTGGCGCTTCTGCTGAACAAGCGGTTTAAGGGACGCGGGGTTGTCCGTGCGGTCAGCATGATTCCGTGGGTAACGCCCGGTGTCCTGATCGGACTCATGTGGCGTTGGATTTACGACGGAAATATGGGGGTGTTAAACGACCTGCTTTTAAAGCTGCATCTGATTGATGATAAGATACCGTTTCTGGCCCAGGATGGAACTGCCTTCCCGGCTGTCATTGTAACGATCATCTGGCAGGGTATCCCGTTTTTCGCACTGATGCTTCTGGCGGCTTTACAGGGTGTATCGGCGGATATGTATGAGGCGGCGGCCATCGACGGTGTAACCGGCTGGCAGTCACTGTTTTACATCACGCTTCCGTCAATCAAGAACACGATCTTTGTCACGGCGCTCCTTCGGGTGATCTGGGTGGCAAACTCCGTGGACGTGATCTTTAACATGACGGAGGGAAGGTTCGGCACGATGACCATGAGTGTGTATATTTATCAGAAAGGCAACGCGCTTGACCTGGGATACGCTTCTGCGATGGCGCTGATCATGGCGGTCTGCCTGCTGGTTGTTGCGATTCCGTATCTGAAATCAAACTTTAAGGAGGAGACGTAGGTTATGTATAGACAAAGTAAGGCAAAACGCATTTTGACGCTCTATCTTCCGCTGGTCATTATTATGATCTTTATTCTGTTTCCTTTTTACTGGACGTTTGTGACTTCCGTAAAGCCGGAGGAGGAGCTTTACGGAACCATTGTGACCTACTGGCCTTCTGTTTTTACGTTTGAGGCTTATACAAAGCTGTTTACGACGACGGTTGACTTTTTGACCGCGATGAAAAACAGCCTGATCGTGGCAGTGTGCACCACCATCGTATCGCTGACGGTTTCGACGCTGGCGGCATATGCATTTTCGCGCTATGAGTTTGTGGGAAGAAAGGTGCTGATGTGTGTTTTTTTGTGCAACAACATGTTCCCGACGGTGCTCCTGCTCATCCCGCTGTATTCGATCATGCGAAAGATGGGGCTTTTGTACACGCCCACCTCGCTGGTGCTCTCCTACACGACGTTTACGATTCCTTTTTCGGTCTGGCTTCTGATGGGATTTTTAAAGGATCTGCCGCTGTCGCTGGAGGAGTCGGCGCTCATCGACGGGTGCAACCGCGGGAGCGCGTTCACGCGCATTATCCTGCCGCTGCTGGCGCCCTGCCTGGTAGCTACGGGTGTGTACATCTTTATGCAGTCGTGGAATGAATACACCTTTGCGATGATGTTTACGAATGCGGAGAGCCGGACGATTCCGGTGGCGCTGAAAAATCTGATCGGGCAGCTTGGCGTGCAGTGGGATCTGCTGACAGCCGGAGGGATCATTACCATTATTCCGGTATGTATCATGTTCTTTTTTGCACAGAAGCGTCTGGTAGAAGGTTTGACGGCAGGTGCCGTAAAGGGTTAAAATGTGTGATTGTCCGGAGCCGGGACAAAAACAAAACGATCCTGGCCCGGAATGGTTCGTAGTGATCCATTAACTTAAATTATAGAGGAGGAAAAGAACTATGCAGTACGACAAAAAAGCAAAAGAGTTGCGGGCAGAAATATTAAAAATGCTCTATGCCTGCCAGTCAGGGCACCCGGGCGGGTCCTTATCCTGCGTGGAAATGCTGATGGCGCTTTATTATGAGGTTATGAAAATAGACCCCAAAAACCCGAAGGATCCCGACCGGGACCGGCTGGTCTTAAGCAAGGGTCATGCCTGCCCCGCACTCTATGCGGTTCTGGCTGACCTTGGCTATTTCCCGAAGGAGGATCTGGCAGACCTTCGCCAGATCGGAAGCCATCTGCAGGGACATCCCGACTGCACAAAGACACCGGGTGTCGATATGAATACCGGTTCCCTCGGGCAGGGCGCTTCCCTTGGCATGGGCCTTGCGCTGGCGGCAAAATATGCAAAGAAGGATTATCATGTATACACGGTGCTTGGAGACGGCGAGTGTCAGGAGGGTCTTGTGTGGGAGGCTGCCATGGCGGCTGCGCACTACAAGCTGGATAACCTGACTTTTCTGCTGGATCACAACGGGCTGCAGATCGACGGCAGCAACGAGGAGGTCATGAGTCTTGGGGATGTGGTGAAGAAGTTTGATGCCTTCGGCTTTGAATGCTTCAAGGTGGACGGACATGATGTGGCTGCAATTACAGAGGCACTGAAAGCTCCCGTATCCGGAAAGCCCAAATTTATCTGCTGTGAGACTGTCAAGGGCAAGGGCGTTTCCTATATGGAAAATCAGTTCGGCTGGCACGGAAGCCCCATGAACAAGGAGCAGTTTGAACAGGCATTAAGCGAGCAGGAGGTGTAGAAAGATGGGAAAGTCTTTAAGAGTTGCTTATGGAGAGGCGCTTGCAAAATTAGGTGAGAAAAATGACAGGGTCGTTGTATTTGACGCAGACCTGGCACATGCGACCCAGACCTGCTTGTTTCAGGCAAAATATCCCGAGCGCCATTTTAACATGGGAATCGCGGAGGCAAATATGATGTGCGCGGCAGCGGGCTTTGCACACACGGGATACATTCCCTTTGTGAGCACGTTCGCACTGTTTGGCGCAGGGCGCGCATTCGAGCAGATCCGCAATTCGATCTGCTATACGAACTGCAACGTGAAGTTCGGTTTTTCACATTCGGGCCTTTGTGTGGGCGAGGACGGCGGAAGCCATCAGTCCATCGAGGATATCGCCCTGATGCGTGAAATGCCCCACATGACGATTCTCGTTCCCTGTGATCCGGCAGAGACGGAGAAGGCAGTGATGGCGGCGGCTGAGATTGACGGGCCGGTGTACATCCGTGTGGCGCGTCCGGTGTGCGAGGATATCACGACGGCTGATACGCCCTTTACGCCGGGCAGGGCAAACGTGATGAAGGAAGGCAGCGATGTATGCCTGATCGCATGCGGACTGATGATCCCGGTGGCGCTTGAGGCGGCAAAGCAGCTGGAAGCGGAGGGCATCAGCGCTGCGGTCGTAAACATGCACACCATCAAGCCCATCGACAGGGAGATCGTTTTGAAGATGAACAGTACCTGCAAGGCGATTGTGACCGTGGAGGAGCACTCCGTGATCGGCGGACTGGGTTCTGCCGTGGCAGAGGTTCTGGCAGGAAATGCGGGCGCGAAGTTTGGCATGGTAGGTATTCAGGACAAATTCGGCAAATCCGGAAAGCCGGAGGAGCTGTTTCAAGCTTATGGTCTGACCGCAGAAAATGTTGCGGCAACCGCAAAGGGGCTGCTTTAGGAGGCAGGTTTTATATATTGGGGCATCCGGCAAATGCAGCTGGCGCCTGCTGTGGGGACGGCGGCGCCGAAGGGCCGGAACAGACATGAATTGGGGTAGAATGAACAGGCGCACTGCGCCACAGGAGGATAAGTATGAAAATTTTAGATTACGAGTTTGCCGGAGAGGGCATGCAGAGAGTATTTGAAAACGAGAAGTGGACGGTAGGCATCAAGAACTGGAAGCCCGCCAACGATGTGACAGGCATCGACTGCCTGGAGCGCCATAACTTAACGGACGAGCTGTTTGTACTGGTGGAGGGTGCCTGCACCCTCATCTATGCCAACGAGACCGAGAACGGCATCGTGTTTGACGCCGTGAAGATGGAGAAGGACAAGGTGTACAACATCCCTGCAACGCTCTGGCATAACACGATCACGCAGAAGGACACAAAGATGATCCTCATTGAGGATTCCAATACCTCGATGGACAACAGCGACATCCTGAGCCTGGACGAAGCACAGATCGCGAAGGTGCGCAGCCTCGCATAGGGCTGCTGAGGGGCTGGCGGACTCAAAATCGATAGTCTTTACTTTTCCGGTAAAATATGGTATTCTTGCAGATATTCATATACGGCGGGCACGGGAAGTACCATGGCGGTGCTTTGGGGAGCCTGTCTATAGGAGGCAATCGAGATGAATACAGGAATTGTAAGGATTTTTTACGGGGAGGGGCACGGGAAGTCTACTGCCGCTATGGGACGCGCCCTGCAGGCGGCCAGCGAGGGCAGGAGCGTGTTCGTTATCCACTACCTCAAGGGAAAGATGGAGGAGGAGGCACAGTTTATGAAAAAGCTGGAGCCGGAGATCAAGGTGTTCCAGTTTGAAAAAAGCGACGAGTGCTACGAGGATCTTTCCGAGGAAGAAAAAAAGGAAGAGAGGCTGAACATCAAAAACGGCGTCAATTTTGCCCGCAAGGTACTCCAGACCGGGGAGTGTGATCTGCTCATTTTAGATGAGATGCTTGGACTGGCGGATGCGGGGCTTTTGGAGGACGATGAGCTGGAGGGACTTTTGAAATCCCGCTCCGGGGGGATGGATCTGATTCTGACCGGGCGCACAATGGATGAATCAGTCCGCAGCTATGCGGATGAGATTTATATGATTCAATCTGAGAAATAGCTAAAAAATGTAATCCTGCCCTGCGGTTTTGCCGCAGGGCACTTTACATTTTGAAAAAATTCTAATATAGTATAGTAAGATAAATTTATGCACAGGCAGGAGGAGAAGAGAAAATGGCAATTTTCAAAGGCGCTGGCGTGGCAATTATCACACCAATGAAGGAAAATTTTGAGGTAAACTACGACAAGCTGGATGAGATGATCCAGTTTCAGATAGAAGGCGGCACAGACTGTATTGTAATCACGGGCACTACCGGGGAAAGCTCCACACTGACGATGGAGGAGCACGCGGAGGTGATCCGTGCGGCGGTGGAGATGACAAAGCACCGGATTCCGGTGGTAGCCGGTACCGGCTCAAACTGCACGAAAACGGCGATCCAGCTTACCAATGACGCCGAGGAGGCAGGCTGCGAGGGAGCGCTGGTGGTGACACCTTACTATAATAAGGCGACGCAGTCCGGGCTGATCGGCCATTACGGGCAGATCGCGCAGTCCACGAAGCTGCCGATCATCATGTACAACGTGCCCTCCCGCACCGGCTGCAACATTTTGCCGGAGACGGCGGCGACGCTCGTAAAGACCTATGACAATATTGTGGGCATCAAGGAGGCGACCGGCAGCGTGGCACAGGCCGTGACGCTCATGGATCTGTGCGACGGAAACATTGATATGTATTCCGGTGAGGACGGGATCGTTGTACCCCTCATGTCGATCGGTGCGCTGGGCGTGATCTCCGTATGGTCGAACGTGGCGCCGAAAGATGTGCATGACATGTGCATGTATGCGTTAAACGGCGATTATAAGAAGGCGGCGGCGCTGCAGCTGAAGGGCAGGGCGTTGGTGGACGCGCTCTTTTCGGAGGTCAACCCGATTCCTGTAAAGCGTGCGCTGAATGCGATGGGCTTTGAGGTCGGTTCCCTTCGCGCACCTCTCTCTGAGATGGGCGAGGCAAATGCGGCGAAGCTGATACAGGTTATGAAGGAGTACGGACTGCCGGTGACGGAGTAACGGCGGTCGGAGTGAACCGGACGGCTGTGCGGACGTCCGGGCTATGGAGGAAGCAAAGATGACAAACGTTATTTTATATGGCTGCAACGGCAGGATGGGACAGATGATCGCAGGGCTGTGCGGAGATGACCCGGAGATCAATATCGTTGCAGGGATTGACACTTATGCGGAGAAAAAAAATGATTTTCCCGTGTTCCCCCGGATCGGGGAATGTAATGTGACCGGGGATGTGGTCATTGATTTTTCCAATGCGGGCGCGGTGGATGCCCTTCTGGAATGGTGTGTGGAGAAGTCTGTTCCGGTCGTGCTTTGCTCCACCGGATTTTCACAGGAGCAGCTCGAAAAGGTGGAGGCGGCCAGCAAAAAAATTGCCGTGCTCAAATCCGCGAACATGTCTCTGGGAATCAATACGCTGATGGACCTGCTGCAGAAGGCGGTGAAAATTTTTGCGCCGGCGGGCTTTGACGTGGAGATCGTGGAGAAGCACCACAGCCAGAAGCTGGATGCGCCCAGCGGTACGGCGCTCGCCCTGGCCGACTCCATCAACGATGCGATGGACGGTCAGTATGCGTACGTCTATGACCGCAGCGGCCGCAGGGAAAAGCGCGGGAAAAAGGAGCTTGGCATCTCGGCGGTGCGCGGCGGCACGATCGTCGGGGAGCATGAGATTATTTTTGCGGGAACCGACGAGGTGATCGAGCTGAAGCATACCGCATATTCCCGTGCCGTGTTCGGCAAGGGCGCGATTCAGGCCGCAAAGTTTTTGCACGGACGGGAAAAGGGCTATTATACGATGGGAGATGTGGTTGCGCAGGCATAGCCAGGCAGTGACCGGGAAAACCGTCGATACGGACCTGCGGCCGGGGCATGAGCCGGTATGCCTGACGTGCATGTCCGGTATTGGCCAAAGCGGGAGGGGGATTTTATGGGTGACACGGAGATTCGGTATCTGAAAAGTCTGGCGAAGCAGTATCCGACCATCGCGTCGGCGGCTACGGAGATCATCAATTTGAAGGCGATTTTAAGCCTGCCGAAGGGGACGGAGCATTTTATCACGGATGTGCACGGTGAGTACGAGCAGTTTCAGCATATCATGCGCAACGGCTCGGGTGCGATCAAGCGGAAGATCGAGCAGGAGTTTGGAACGACCTTCAGCAGGGCGGACAAGAAAAACATCGCAGCGCTCATCTACTATCCGGAGATGAAGCTGGAGGAGGTCGCACGGCATGAGGAGAGCATGGAAGACTGGTATCGCGTGACGCTCTACCGGCTTATCCCCATCTGCAAAAATGCGTCCTCAAAATATACGCGCTCGAAGGTGCGCAAGGCGCTTCCGAAGGATTTTGCCTATGTAATCGAGGAGCTTCTGACGGGACGGCCGGACCAGTCCGATCAGGAGGACTATTACAACGAGATTATCAATTCGGTCATTGAGACCGGGCGCGCGTCGGAGCTGATCGTGGCGCTGTGCAACCTGATCCGGCATCTTGTTGTGGATCACCTGCATGTGGTGGGTGATATTTATGACCGCGGGCCTTACCCGCATCTGATCATGGATACGCTGATGGAGCATCACTCCGTGGATATCCAGTGGGGCAACCACGACGTGCTCTGGATGGGTGCGGCGACGGGCAATCAGGCGTGCATCGCAAACATGCTGCGCATCTCGGCGAAGTACGGAAACCTGGACATCCTGGAGGACGGCTACGGCATCAACCTCGTGCCGCTGGCGCGGTTTGCCATGACGACCTACCATGACGATTCGTGCAAATATTTTAAGGTGCAGTACGACGAGCAGCAGTACAACGTTAAGGATGCACAGCTTGACCAGAAAATGCACAAGGCGATTGCGGTCATCCAGTTTAAGCTGGAGGGGCAGCTCATCGACCGTTACCCCGAGTTTGACATGGAGGAGCGCAAGCTTCTCCACAGAATGAATCTGGAAAAAGGCACCGTGGAGGTGGAGGGTGTGACCTACCCGCTGCGGGATACCTGCTTTCCGACGTTTGACCCGGAGCATCCTTATGAGCTGAGCGTGGAGGAGCAGGAGGTCATGGACCGTCTTGCCACCGCGTTTATTAACTGCGAGAGACTCCAGAAGCATGTGCGCTTTCTGTTTACAAAGGGCAGCCTTTATAAGGTGTTTAACGGCAATCTGCTCTACCATGGCTGCGTGCCCTTAAACGAGGACGGGAGCTTTAAAAAGGTGCGGCTGTTCGGGCATGAGTACGCGGGCAAGCAGCTCTACGACGTGCTTGAGCATTACGCGCGGCTTGGGTATTATTCCATTGACCCGCAGGAGAAGCGAAAGGGGCAGGACATCCTGTGGTTTATATGGGAAAACAAAAATTCGCCGGTGTTCGGCAAGGAGAAGATGACGACCTTCGAGCGCTATTTTATCGAGGATAAAAAGACCCATGTGGAGCAGAAAAATCCTTATTACCATCTGCTCGAAAAGGAGGAGATCGTGAACGAGATCCTCCAGGAGTTCGGGCTGGAGGGTGAGGACGCCCATATTATCAACGGTCATGTTCCTGTTGAGGCACTGGCCGGTGAGTCGCCCATGAAGTGCGGCGGAAAGCTGCTCATCATTGACGGCGGCTTTTCACGGGCGTACCGCTCCAAGACCGGGATCGCGGGCTATACGCTCATCTATGATTCCTACGGCCTGATTCTGGCGGCGCATGAGCCCTTTGAGTCGGTGGACAGCGCGGTGGTAAACGGCACGGATATCCATTCCCACAATGCGATCGTGCAGTCCGTTCAGCGGCGCATGACGGTGGCGGATACGGATCGGGGCGTGCAGATCAAGGAGGATATCGAGTCGCTGGAGGCGCTGCTGCGGGCGTACCGGTCAGGGCTGATCGTGGAGAACCTGTAGGCGCAGCTGTTGTGGATTTTTGCATACATAAAGAGGAGCACGGTTAAAACCGGCTCCTCTTTTTACGGATGAAATGCTTTTTCCATCCGATGGGCCAGGCGCACTACAGGAGCCGCACGCCCGCAGCCTTCGCCGCTTCGATCGTGTCTGCTCTCCAGATAGAGCTTTGCACCTCGCCGATATGTGCCTTGCGCAGGAAAAACATACAGATGCGGGACTGGCCGATACCGCCGCCGATGGTGTAGGGCAGGCGCTTTTCAATGATCGCTTTCTGGAAGGGAAGCTCTGCACGCTGCGTGCAGCCTGCTTTTTCCAACTGCGTCATGATGGAGTTCTCATCCACGCGGATACCCATGGAGGAGATTTCCAGGGCGATATCCAGCACCGGATAATAAACGAAAATATCGCCGTTTAACGCCCAGTCGTCGTAATCGGGGGCGCGTCCGTCGTGGGGCATGCCGTCGCTTAAGACGTCACCGATCTGCATGATACAGACGGCACCGCACTCCTTTGAGATGGCATATTCGCGCTCATGGGGCGTAAGACCCGGATATTTTTCTAATAATTTCTGAGATGTGATAAATGTAATTTCCTTCGGGAGCAGCTCGCCGATGTAATCGTACTCGATGGACATGTACTTTTCGGTCTGCTGCAGAGTCTTATAGACGGCACTGACGGCTGCCTTGAACGTGTCGACGGTGCGCATGTCCTTTGTAATGATTTTTTCCCAGTCCCACTGGTCAACGAAAATCGAGTGGATATTGTCGGTGACCTCGTCCCTGCGGATGGCGTTCATATCGGTGTAGATGCCTTCACCCACCGAAAAGCCGTATTTGTCCAGGGCGAAGCGCTTCCATTTTGCGAGGGAGTGAACGACCTCCGCCTTTTTGTCGCCCTGCTCCCTGATTCCGAAATCAACGGGGCGCTCTACGCCGTTCAGGTTGTCGTTGAGGCCGGATTCCGGCAGGACGAACAGCGGCGCGGAGACGCGGGCGAGGTTTAAATTCTGTGCCAGATGCTTCTGAAAAAAGTCCTTGACGGTTTTGATGGCGATCTGCGTGTCGTGCAGATTCAGCGCGGACTCATAGCCCTCAGGGAAAATTGATTGTTCCATAATCTGTATCCTCCAATATGTGTCAGTAATGGTTCGGGGCAGAGCCCCAAACGGTAATGATGCTTTTTATAGTATAGCAATCCTTGACGGCGGATTCAATGAAAAAAACAATTTACTTTCACACTTTCATGTGATAAAATATAAAACAATCGGGCGGCTGCCACGGCAATAAGGGATAGAGAGGTGTGAGGCAATGAGCAAGGATATTCATACGGATGCGGTAAATCATTTGTTTGACGCGGTGCTGTGTTTGAAGGACCGGGATGAGTGTTATACGTTTTTTGAGGATATCTGCACGGTAAACGAGCTGCTGGCACTTTCCCAGCGGTTTGAGGTTGCACACATGCTGCGGGAGCAGAAAACCTATCTGGATATCGCGGAAAAAACCGGCGCATCCACCGCCACTATCAGCCGGGTGAACCGCTCCTTAAATTACGGAAATGACGGCTACGATATGGTATTTTCAAGAATCAATAAAAAAGAAGAAGCATAATATTTTGACAGACAGTGAAACCGGCTGTCTGTTTTCAGCTTTTGATAAAAATTATGAAGCATTACGAGATTTGTTTTTACAGCGCGTTCTCCTGTGCCATGGGCGACTGCCCGAATACCTGCTGTAAGGGCTGGCGCATCGTTTTTGACGAGGAGACGTACCACCGGTATTTAAACGAGCCGGGAAAAAACGGAAGGCGGCTGCGCAGTGCCATCAAAAAAACGGACGGGGACGTGTATTTCCGGGATTCGGTGAAGCGCTGCGTGTTTTATGAGCGCAGCGGTCTGTGCAGCCTCCAGCGGACGGTCGGGACTGCGTACATGCCGCAGGTATGCCGGATCTATCCGCGGTTTCGGCAGCATTACGGCTCCTTTGCGGAGGAGACGCTTTTTTTGTCCTGTCCATCGGCGGCCCGTCTGTTTCTGGAGCACCTGGACGAGCTGACCTTTGTGGAGAGCGGGCGGGAGGTCGACTATGAGCGGTGGGGAACGAACGAGGACGAGGCGTATCTGAGCTGGCTGTGTGAGCTGCGTGAGGCGATGATCGGTGCGCTGTGGGACGAGAAGCGAAGCCGCGGCGAAATTTTCGGGCAGCTTCTGGCTGCGATGCGGGATGTGCAGGCGCGCTGTATCGACGGAAAAACGCTGCCCGCCCCGGCAGAGCTTTTGCAAGCACACGAGGGTGCAAAGGCGTTTCACATCGGGGCGGCGACTACGGATAAGCTGATGACGTGCGGCTTTTACCACAGCCGGCTCAAACGGGTCTCGCCCAGGCTGTATGAGCTTTGCCGCCTGTATTTTCGGACGTTTGACAGGCTGAGCGCAGCGCAGGCGGATGCGCGGGCAGATGCGCTCGTTTGCGTGCTCCACCGGAACGTGCCACACGCGGAGCATGTGCTGCGCGGGTATATCGTCTATTATATACAGATGGTGTTTCTGGAGGTTTACGGGGATTACAGCTTTATCAAAAAGCTTGCGTGCGGGATGATGCATGTGCATATGCTTCAGCTGCTTCTGGCACTGCATTTTGAGCAGACGGGAAGCCTTGCCGACGGGGAGCTGGCACTGCTTTTGTCCGTATATGAGCGCAGGGGCAGGCACAACGGTGAGATTGCGGAGTCCATGTATGAAATATTGTATGGAAGCCTATAGATGACGGAGTCCGGCGGGGCCGGCGTTTAGCCTTGATTTTTGCGGGAGCGCGGGGAGCGCTTTGCGGGTGCGGCCGTCTGGGGGTGCTTTGCCTTGTCCAGGTCGATCATCTTCTCGATGAGCATTTTTTCCACATAGGTGTCAAAGCTGAGCATACAGATCAGGGCGAAATAGTGCAGCGCATCCCGGTCCTCCGGCGGTGCATCCCTGAAAATCTCCTTGCTGCGGTTGAATTTCTTCGTGATATCTCTGGCAAGATACTGCACCTCATCCTTTTCGAGACTGAACACCTCATTATATATGTCGGTCAGGTTCATGCCGTTCTCATTGGAAAAGTATTTTTCGGAGAGCGGGTCTAAAATGTGGTGCAGATCGTTGATACAGAGGATATTTTTGAAATAGTATATAAATATGAGCAGCAGCATGTGCTCCTTGGAATATTTCTTTTTTTCGGGCGGGGGCAGCAGGCCGTCCTTTGTGTAGTTGTTAATCATGGTTTTCGTAAGCACCTTGTCGTCAGGGTAGCGCTTGGAGGGCGCAAGACTGCTCTCCATGAAGGTCGTTACCTGATCCATGTAAAGGTCAATGTCGGGAATAGATTCCGGTTTTATATGGTTGATACGCTCAAGGCTTGCCATGATGCTGTTCAGCAGATCTTTGTCGTCGATTGTCATAAAGCTTTCTCCTTACAGGGAATAAAGGGTGGAAGGGTCCCGCACGGAATCCCGGGGCAGATGCCCGGAGCTGTTTTCAAAGCCGCGCAAAACCGGATACAAGTATATTATATAGTGTTCAAAACCAGATGACAACGAATTTTTTTTGCCGGGATGTAAATTTATTGCTTGAATGGCTGCTTTTTATGGAGTAAACAGTAACCGAACTGCTTGCCTTTTCGGGGTGCTTTCGTGTAAAATAGTGGATAGCATCCGACTGGCCAGCGGAGGTGCTTTCCGGGACAAGGGGCATTTGCACTGGCCGGCAGATAATATTTACAGGAGATGTTTATGGCTACATATGACACTTTGAATACGCAGCAGTATGAGGCGGTGACCCACACCGAGGGCGCGCTGCTTATTATTGCGGGGGCGGGGAGCGGCAAGACGCGGGTGCTGACGCACCGCACGGCCTGGCTGATTGAGGAGCAGGGCGTGAATCCCTACAACATTATGGCGATTACCTTCACGAACAAGGCGGCGGCGGAGATGCGGGAGCGCATCGATGCGATGGTGGGCTACGGCTCCGAGAGCATCTGGGTAACGACGTTCCATTCCACCTGTGTGCGGATTTTGCGGCGCTTCGCGGATCACATCGGCTATGAAAACAGCTTTACGATCTACGATGCGGACGACCAGAAGCAGGTGATGAAGGACGTGTGCAGGCGCCTGGAGATCGATACGAAGATTCACAAGGAAAAGATGTTTTTGAACGTGATCTCATCCGCGAAGGATTCCCTTGTGGATCCCACGGAATTTGCGCTGGGCGCGGCCGGGGATTTTGCAAAGCAGCGGCAGGCGCAGGTATACCGGGAGTATCAGGCGACGCTGAAAAAGAATAATGCAATGGATTTTGACGATCTGATCATGAAAACCGTGGAGCTGTTCCGGGCAGATTCTGATGTGCTGGATTACTATCAGGAGCGCTTTAAGTACATTATGGTGGATGAGTATCAGGATACGAACACGGCGCAGTTTGAGCTGGTGCGGCTTCTGGCACACAAGTACGGCAACCTCTGCGTGGTGGGTGACGATGACCAGTCCATCTACAAATTCCGGGGTGCGAATATCCGAAATATTTTAAATTTCGAGCAGTATTTCCCGGATGCCAGGGTGATCAAGCTGGAGCAGAATTACCGCAGCACGCAGAATATCCTGGATGCGGCAAACAGTGTGATCGCCAACAACATCGGGCGAAAGGCAAAGGCGCTTTGGACCGACCAGTCAGCCGGGGAAAAAATTCATTTTAAGCAGTTTGACACTGCCTATGAAGAGGCGGAATATGTGGCGCTGGATATCGAAAAGCAGATTCATGCGGGCAGGGACTACAGCGATTTTGCGGTGCTCTACCGGACAAATGCGCAGTCGCGTATGTTTGAGGAGCGCTTTGTAGCGGAGAATATTCCCTATAAGCTGGTGGGCGGCGTGAATTTCTACGCGAGGAAGGAAATCAAGGATCTGCTGGCGTATCTGAAAACCATCGACAATGCGCGGGATGACCTGGCGGTAAAGCGTATCATAAACATTCCAAAGCGCGGCATCGGTGCGACCTCGGTCAGCCGTATACAGATGTTTGCGGATGAAAATGAGATGAGCTTTTTTGAGGCGGCAAGGCGGGCGGCAGATATCGGCACCCTCGGGCGCGGCGCGGCGGCAAAGGTTGAGCCGTTTGTGACCTATATCCGGACGATGCGCAGCAAGGCGGAGTTTCTCGGTGTGGAGGAGCTTTTGAAAAACATCATCGAGGATACCGGCTATGTGCGGGAGCTGGAAGCGGAGGATACGCCGGAGGCGGATGCCCGGATCGAAAATATCGACGAGCTGATCTCAAAGGCGGCGAGCTACGAGGAACATGCAGACGAGCCGAGCCTGTCGGGATTTCTGGAGGAGGTAGCGCTGGTGGCGGATATCGACGAGGTGGTGGAAGGCAGTGCGTATGTGGTGCTCATGACGCTTCACTCCGCAAAGGGCCTGGAGTTCCCGGGTGTGTATCTGGCCGGCCTGGAGGACGGCCTGTTTCCAAGCTATATGTCGATCACCAGCGACAATGCCGAAGAGGAGCTGGAGGAGGAGCGGCGCCTGTGCTATGTGGGGATTACGCGCGCGATGAAGCGGCTGACGATTACGAGCGCGAAAATGCGCATGGTGCGCGGCGAAACGCGGTTTTCAAAGGTGTCCCGTTTTGTGTCGGAGATTCCGCGGGAGCTTTTGAGCGGCACGGTGGCCACGGGAAAAAGCATCCCGCAGCCGGAGGTGTCCAGGCGCATTTCCCCCTATGCGGGCAGTGCAAAGCAGATTTTGCGGGAGAAGCCGGTGCTTCGGGCGGAGGCGAAATCATTTTCCACGGATGCGACGGATGGTATGTCACTGGGCTATAAGAAGGGCGACCGCGTGCGGCATATGAAGTTCGGTGAAGGTATTGTTACACAGATCGTTGCCGGGGGCAGAGACTACGAGGTGACGGTGGATTTTGACCGCGCGGGTACGAAAAAAATGTTCGCCAGCTTTGCGAAATTGAAAAAAGTATAAAAAATGTGTAAATTATAAATTTTCACTAGGATATTTGGATAAAATATGTTAGAATATCGTATAAGCAATTTGGTTACCCGGCGGGAGGCTGGGTGGCATATGTTAAGATTGAGAAAGAGATAAAGGAGTAGACAGCATGAACAGAATCGACGATTTGCAGAATTTGTTATCAACCAACATCAACAAGGTGAGTGAGCTCATCAACAAGAAGGACGAGGAAGAGAAGAAGGGTCCCAAGGCAAAGACTGTTTTTGCGATTATCGGAATCATCGTGATTGCGGCGGCTGCAGCTTACGGCCTGTACCGTTTCTTTGCACCGGATTATCTGGAGGATTTCGAGGATGATCTGGACGACGAGTTCGAGGAGGATTTCTTTGACGATGAGAACGTAAAGACAGAGGATTCCGCCGAGGAGAGCACCGAGAAGGCCGCTGAGGAAGAGCCTTTTGTGGAAGAGTAAACAGAGGTAACAGTGAAGGTTTCTGAGCTGCTGCGTGAAAGAAGAATAAGGGAGCTTCGCCGGGAGTGGCGGGGCTCTTTTTTGGTTTGCGCGCCATATTACCGCACCCAGGGATGTGTCACCTGCTAAGCTGATTGACCGCCGTGTACGGGAGTGTACGAATGGCGGCTTGCGTACCACAATTTAATGCACCCAAGCATGAGTTTGGGTGCAAATTTTAACGATAGGAATTCTATGTATGGATGTGCGACTTGTTCGCTAACGAAACACTCTGGAAACAGAAACAAGCTAGCGGAGCAAGGAAATGAAATATCGAAGTACAGTTGGTACGAAAGTGGCTAGAGACCGCCTGCTGGAAAAGATAAAGCAAGGAACTTGCGTGGGCTTTGTCAGAGGTTCGGGAAAAAGTTTATAATTTTCAAAAATTATCTCTTGACAAAGGTCACTTCATAACGGAGGAGAAATAAATCATGAAAAAGATATTATTAGCACTAACTGTTATCTTTATTGTACTGACCTTTATAGGTGCGGGATATGTAATTACATCTAAAGGAGCCGTTAATGCCGGATATGCTGTAATACCTGGAACATGGGCAGTAATATGTATGAACGGCTACAGATGGTACAAAAAGAAGAAATAGCACTGAAACACTGGTTGGTAAAAAGAATTTCTGACAATATCCGAAAGTAGTTTACCGAAGACTACTATTTACGATGGAACGCCGTGTATATATGCCTGTTGCTATAATGAGAAAAAACGTACAAATAGAGACTTCCGTTATACAGTGTCCGGAAGTCTGAAAAGGATAATAAAGTGTCCTTACTGTGGTGCTGGTAATCCGATGGATTTTGCCGATGAATGCGATTCATGAAATCTGACGCATGTCGGCAAATGAAAAAGCTGTCACTTCTTTTATATTGTTTTGATTAGATGAATAAATGCACAAAAGCTAACCGCCGTACTATGGCCTTCATCCGCCATATGCGTCGGTTTGCCGTTTCCGCAGGCAGGCCGGGCGGCCTGATAGGGGAAATTACCTGGAAAGGGAATATGCGGATGGGCTTATCGGACGAAAAGAAAAAGCTTTAGAGATGTTTTTACATTTATGATAAAAAGAAAAAGGATTTCGTTCCATTTCAAACAGGGTTTCGTTCCCTCGCGGCGAAATACGAAAAATATCTGCCGATATAAAAAGTAAAAAGAACTGCCCGTGGGAAGCTGATTCTCATGGGAAACGAATTGCAGGTGATGAAGATTGAATATAGCCATATGCGATGACGA
>CAJUSH010000052.1 GCA_910589045.1 uncultured Eubacterium sp. | reverse complement strand
TTTTCCACCAAGGGGGTAGTGCGCCCAAAATTCAGGCTATGGATTCACACTTTTCCTCCCAGAATAACAATTCGCTTTACCACAATTAAAATAATTTTAGCAGAATCTGACGCAAAAAACCACACTTTTTACACTTTTTTTAACAGGCAGTCAATCGTATACGCCACGCCTCCCTCCTGATTTGTCCTTGTCACGTACTTCGCCGCCTCCTTCACCTCCGGCATCGCGTTTCCCATGGCAACGGTTGCGCCGAAGTCCATGGACAGCATGGAGAAATCATTCGTGCTGTCCCCGAGCACCATCACCTCGTCCATCGTATAGCCCAGAGACTCGATGTAAGCCTTTAAAACCGGACCCTTCTGCGCCCGCACATCCGTAATCTCCAGATTTGTCTCAAAGGAAGCCGCAACCGCAATCCGTCCGTCCCCGGAGAGCACCTCGCCCAGCCGCCTTAGCATCGCAACATCCTCGGAAAACAAAAAAATCTTATAGATCGGGACACCGGCCTTTTTCAGCTCCTCCATATCCCGGCTGGCCCTTGTGTTCTCCTTCATCCGCAAAAACAGCGGTGATTCCCTAAGCGCTGCCTCCGATATATCCAGGTGAAAATTCTGCGCCTGCAAGATCAGGCTCTGCTCCACCTCCTCGGGCGTCCCGATCCGGTAGCTGTAGGAATCCGTCGAAAAAATCACGGAAACCGGCCACTTGCAAAGCTCCTCAAAAACCTCCGCGCAAAGCTCCGGGTCCATGGCAATCCGGCTCACGACCTGCTGCTTTTCATCCCGCACCTCGGCGCCGCTTGCCAGAATATAATCACAGCCCAGGTCAAGTCCGTCGAGCTGCTCCATCGTCTGCGAAAAATTGCGCCCGGTAGCGATCATAAAACGGATTCCCCGCTCCTGTGCCCGGCGGATCGCCTCCACCGTCTGCGGCTCCAGCTCATGCGCATCATTTAACAGCGTACCGTCCATATCACTTGCAATTACCTTTATCATCGTCTCCTCCTCATTTCTTATGTATGATTTTACAATAGCTTTCCTGTGGAATAAAATATAGCAGAAAGAGGCTGCCCGATCAAACCCGGCAACCCCTTTTTTCAGTCCGCTATAACACCCGGCATTCCTGCCGAAGGCTTCCCCGCACACACCCTCTATGCGTCTACGACAAATCCTCCCCGTTGCTCTCAATCACCTTCTTGTACCAATAGAAGGAATCCTTCCTGCGCCTGCTCAAATCCCCGCTTCCGTCGTCGTACTTGTCGACGTAGACAAAGCCGTAGCGCTTTGCCATCTCACCGGTGGAGGCGCTCACCACGTCAATCCAGCCCCAGGGGGTATAGCCCATAAGATCCACACCGTCCTTTACGGCCTCCTCCATCTGCGCAATATGCTGCCGCAGATAATCGATCCGGTAGCTGTCGTGGACGCTTCCGTCCTCCTCGAGCCTGTCGAAGGCTCCCAGGCCGTTCTCCACCACCATGAGCGGGATCTGATACCGGTCGTAAATCTCGTTTAACGTGTAGCGCAGGCCCTTCGGGTCGATCTGCCATCCCCAGTCGCTGGCCTTTAAATAGGGGTTCGATACGCCGCCGACCAGGTTTCCGCCCGCCTTTGAGAGCTTCTCCGGATCTGTGGATTCACATCCGCTCATATAATAGCTGAACGTGTAAAAGTCCACAACGCCCTCCTTCAATACCGCGTCATCCCCCGGCTCCTTTGCGATAGAAATCCCGTTTTCCGCAAAGAAACGGTTCATGTAGCCGGGATAAGCGCCCCGCACGTGGACATCCGAGGTAAACCAGTTCATCCTGCGCATCTCCCGCTGGCATTTGAGCACGTCGTCGGGATTGCACGAATACGGATATTTGGTGGCAAACAGGCACATGCAGCCCATCTGAAACTGCGGATATTTCTCATGCGCCAGCCTGATGACCCTTGCGCTCGCCACAAACTGATGGTGCAGCGCCTGGAAGCGGATCTGCTTTTCGTCGGGAACCTGGTTCACCGGCCCCGCGTAGCCCTTCACACAGCCAAGGGAAAGGATTGCACCCATCGGCATCGTGCCGGAATTGATCTCATTGAAGGTCAGCCAGTATTTCACCTTGTCCTGATACCGCGCAAAAATCGTCTCACAGTAGCGCACATAGCAGTCAATGACCTCCCTGCCGTACCAGCCGTTGTATGCTTCCACCAGCGCGTAGGGAAGCTCGTAATGGGAAATCGTCACCAACGGTTCGATCCCGTACTTCTTTAACTCATCAAACACATCATCATAGAAGGCCAGTCCCGCCTCCAGCGGCTCCTGCTCCATCCCGGTCGGAAAAATCCGGGTCCAGTTGATGGACATGCGGAAGCACTTAAAACCCATCTCCGCCGCCAGCGCAATGTCCTCCTTATAGTGATGGTAAAAATCCGTAGCCTCCCGGCTGGGGTAAAGGGTGCCCTCCTCAAAAACCGGCGTCACCCGCTTCGGAGTCGTATGCGACCCGTTGGTGCACATATCGGAGATCGACGGCCCCTTGCCGTCCGTATCCCATGCACCCTCATACTGGTTGGCGGCAGTCGCGCCGCCCCATAAAAAATCCTCTCTCAAAACAGACATAGCAGTTCTCCTTCCTCTATTTCGTTGCATCCTGTCACGCATTCTGCCTTCCGGTTTATTTTCCGTGCCGCTTTGCCTCACGGCTCATTTTAACCTGCGGCTCACTTTGCCTTACGGCTCATTTTATCTTCCGGGCCACGATAAGCGCATCCTCGCCGAAGGGATGCATCCCGATGACGCTCTTTTCATCCTTTAAGGTTACGTCCACATAAGCCGTAAAGCGCTCCGCCAGGTCAATGACCTTCACATCCCAGCCGCTCAGATCCAGATCCAGCCGAACCTTCGTGTTAAACGGCACATATACAAGCAGCAGCTCTGAGCCTGCCTGCGCTACCCGGATATCGGCAGTGTCATTCACCAGCAGATCCTGTCTCGGCGTAAGGGCAGTCGCATCCAGCTCCTCCAGCAGCATTTTCAGGTATCCGTAATCCCATGCGCCCGGAAACGCCATCGCCTCCTCCCAGGACATCGGCATATCAAAGCCTTCGCCAAGAAGCGTGTGGAAGCCCTTCTTCACCTTGTGCCAGCTGTAAATGCCCGCCGCGCCGTAGGTCACACCGGCGCAGGCGCCGGAGAGCACACTCACCCATGCGGCCCTGCGCACATCCCTCCGACTCCAGCGTCCATACATATTTCCGGAATAGCCCATCTGCTCATAGCACGGCTCAGAGTTGATAAGAGGCTTGCCGGGATAGAGCGCCTGCATCTTCTCGCTGAGGGAATAGGGCATCGCAAGGTCCTTCGCATTGTGCCCGCTCTGGTAAAAGCACAGGTCAAGCAGCGCATACAGCTCTTCCGGGATATCCGAGTAGCGTCCCTTGATGTGGGTCGTAAAAAGACACCCCTGCGCCAGCTCCTTTAAAACGCGCCCCACCTGCATGTAATAGCGGACGGTCTCCTCCTCCGGGAAATCCGTATCGCCGCTGATCACATAAAGCGGCTCCAAATCCGTAAAAACCGCATGCACCTTCCGCGCATAAGCTTCCAGACAGTCAAACGGAAGAACCCCGTCCGGAAGCATCCTGGAAGCCCAGGTGCCCGGCACATAATTGCACCACAGCACAACCAGCGCCAGCTCAAAGCCCTCCGCCTTCGCCTTTTCACACATACTTCTCGCATGTGCAAAATAGGCATCGTTCAGACGGTGCGGGTCATTGTCCACAAAGGGTCTGTAATCCAGATCCGTAACGGAAGCGTCCCACTGTGGAAGGATGTTGATCTGAATCGTGTTAAAGCCCTGCGCCTTTCTCCTGTACAGATAAAAATCCCACTCCTCGTCAGTCATGTTTGTGAATGCGGACCAGCATGTGTCCGCCAGATAAAAGAACGGCTTCCCGTCCTTTAAAATATTTTTTCTATTTTCCGAAACCTGAAGCATATGCATCCTCCTTCTCCTGATCATTTGCGTCCCGCATCTTCGCCCGCGTGCAGGCCGCATGAACCTGCAGCTCACACGGCTTTCTTCCGCAAAACAAGACACCAGTCGCCCCCATCCGGCTTTGCCGGAATGTTCCACGTATCGCCCTCCACCTCAAATTCCTCCGCGTCACCCTCGTATTGGCCGCTTCGCGGGTTAAACCACCGCAGGACATACACGCCCGGGCAAAAGCCCCTGATTTCCCCGCTTTTCCTCGTGGACTCGGGATAATAAAACACCCAGCGCGTCCGATCCTTTGTCACCGTGATGAGCGGCAGCTTCTTTCCGAATGGATTTCCGGCGGCGTCCTGCCCGGCCTGATACGGATACAGCTCAAAGAACCGCTGCTCCTCATAAAATTTACGCATATAGCCCATCTGCGCGCCGCCCGGCCCGTCAATGCCCTGCGCCCAGGTCACATCAAAACGGTTGAAAAGCGCCATGGCATTTTTCTGTCCCTTTTCCCACACCATGTCCCAGATTCCCTGTGCGCCGTAGGTATAGCCGCAGCCGCCCGCCTGAATCGTCAGATACGCCACGCGCCGCAGCATCGCGTCCGTGCACAGGCGGCTTCCGTTTTCCTCCAGCGTCGAGCAGTATTCGTAGAACGCCTCGCCCTCCACGAAGGGCTTATCCCCGTGCTCCTTTAAAAACGCCTTGTAATCGTCCACGCTGATCACATAGTCGCCGTGCCCAGCCTGGTTTAAGGTGAAATCCATCCAGTCCTCATCCTGATAATAGGAAGGGAAGGGCCGTTCGTTTGTATAATGGGCGGTCATCAGATGGTGATAGCCGTCGTGCTCCCGCACATACAGCGCCACCTTCCGCCACTCCTCCACGTAGAAGTGCTGGCGCGCTTTCTCATACCCGCCGGTCTCTCCGGCCAGCGTCCAAACCACGGGCAGCGCGCCGTAGCGGGCGATGATGTAGCGGGCAAGATTTTTGTACGTCTCCACGTTGTTCTCAATCGACATAAACCACGCAAAGCCCAGCGCATTCACGATGCCCCGGTCCGCCAGATACTGCATCCTGCGATCCAGCTCCTTCTGGTAAAACTCCACGTTTGGAAGCCCCGGACTCTTCCAGTAATACGCCTCGCCGCCCATGAGGGCATCGCTGCGCAGATTCGTCTGATAAACCGTATAGCCCTGTTCCCGCCGCCGGTCAATCATCCCCCGAAACATGCTCTCCATCCCCGGATGGTTCGACTCGTCCCAACGCTCCCGGTAGGAAAACTCCCAGTGGGTATCCCCCAGCCAGAAAAAGGGCGTCCCGTCCGCATAGGTGAAATAGCGTTTATCCCCGCTGACCTTCAAAAATCCGTGCCTGTAGATGGCAAGCTCCCCGGTATAGGGAACACATGTGAGCTGTCCCCAGAGCTGGTCCAGTCCCGTTTCCTTTGGGGCGCTCAGACAGTACTCCCAGTTTCCCGTCTCGGTGGGCGCAAAGGAAACGCGGTAAATCTGCGCCCCGTCCCAGTATGCTTCCCGGACGATCTTCTGACCCGAGGGGCCGATAAAGGTTGCCGTGATCATACAGTCCAAAAACGGGTTTTCATAGCTTTTTTTGCTCTCAAAGGTCAGTATCGCCGCCCGGTACTGCTCAACAGCTGTCATCAGCAAAGCCCCCTTTCCTCTGCAAGAGAGACTGCCATCCGCACCAGCGCGTCGGCATCCTCCCTGCACACAAAGCCCTTTGCAACCTGCTCCTTCGTATCCTCCGCGCACAGCTGCTCATAGTGCTCGAGGCTGCCGTAGAGCTCCTTTAGAAATGCAGGGGAAAATCCCTCCTGATACCCGAACAGCGGGTCTTTCGTGGAGCCTGGGTCTAAAAAGCTGGCCCCTTTCGGAACCCTGCTCGTGCTTTCGTAGCGTCCGGTGGGACAGTTCAGCAGACAGGTGCGCAGTCCGCCCCTCGTATTCCCGAACACATCCTTTCGGTTTTGCCCGTTCTCGTCCACGGGAATCCGTTCACAGCTCTTCGGCGCCACGCCCTCCCGCACCCAGCGGAACAGATTCCGGAACGCCGCCGCAAACAAAATCTGGGACGGATAATCATTCCCGTGCGCGTGCTCCCCCACGTAGGCCGGCAGATGGTCAATCCGTTTCAGGTCGGCATCCTGCTTATAGTAGTTCACATAGCTGAACATCGTGTCGTGGCTGGCCCCCGTCACCTCATATTCCCGGTAAAGAAAACCGGGATAATCGCTGTCCGGCCGCTTTGTGCGGAAGGCGTCCCAGGCGCTGTTCTCGCTCTCGGTCTGAACCGAGATATAGGGCTGCTCCACGTGCTCGATGCGCTTCAGCCGGAAATCATAGTCCATGAGCGCCTCATACTGGTTCACCGGTACGATGAGGTTTCGCACGCCGCCGCCCGCCAGATAGCCGTCAAACACCTGTCCGCCCCGCTTCACCTCGTCCCGGTACGCAAAGCTGTTGACATAGCGGAACAGATAGCACGCCGACTGAGACCAGCCGGTGAGGTACACATAACGCCCCTCTACCCCGCGCAGCGGATTCATCGCATCGTCGCCCCGCAAAAGCCACGCCAGATCGGTGAGCATATCCCAGAACAGTCCCGTCTCGTAGCGGATATCCAGATCCGGCAAAATCCCCCGCGCCCGGATTTCCTCCATCGTAAACGGGAACGCCTCGTCCCCGGTCGGATTTTTCCAGGAAAGACAGCCGTAGCGCTCCCTGTCAAACTCCACCAGCTTTGCGATGGTGTTCGGCTTGCTGGTAATCCCTACATAAATATCCCCGTCCCGCAAAAACTTCCCGTAGCCCAAAATCCACATGCGGTCGATCTCCATAAACGACGTGGGGTTTATGATCTCCACGACGATATTCCCGCTGGCCTGCGCGGGATCCTTCGGTGCCCTTACAATCATCCGGTTCACATAGGGCGCATCGGGGACTTTCACCGCTACCCCGCCGGTATTCCCCACGCTTTCGTACACATTGGCGCTTCCCCTGATATAATACTCCCGCTCCTCATATCCGTATGTGTCCAGGTCCACATAGCGGGCGGCTCCTGCAAACGGATAGCTTTCAGGTGTAACCGGCACCTCCTGTATCTGTTTAATCACGAATCATCTTCCTCCTTTTTATTTCCGACCGGACAGGAAAAGGCCCGAATGACTCGAGCCTTTCCTTGTTCCGTATAATTCCGTATAACGAAAGGCTTATTTCGCCTTCTTTCCCTTAAAATTTTTCAGACCGGCGCCGTCGCCAAATCCGATAACAATACCTACCGCCATGGATGCCACAAAGGCAATCGCACAGGCGATACCTGCCTTGATAAAGTTTTCGCCGGGTCCGCCCGCATACTGTAAAACAGTCAGGAAGTTGGACGCACCCATCGTGTAAACCGCAACTCCGAAAATACCGCCTACGAGTCCGCCGATAAAGCCGCCGATGATCTGACATGCCATAGCCTGCTTATTGCGGAGCAAAATACCAAACAGCGTCGGCTCGGAAATACCGCCCACGATCAGGGTGATCACGTTCGCACTCGCCATCTGCTTCTCCTCGCCCTTTGTGCGCAAAAAGTAAGCAACGGTCATACCCATCAGAGCGTAGTTTGCGATGTTGGAGCCTGCCAGCACGATGGGGTCGTAGCCCAGGCTCGTAATATTTAACAGGGCAATCTGGACAACCGCAATGTGCATGCCGGTGGCAACCATGAAGGGCCAGAAAGCTGCAATCAATGCGATGGCCAGCGGGCCGGCGATATTGTACAGGCCGCTGAAGAAGCCGGACAAAATCATACCAATCCAGTTTCCAACCGGTGCCAGTGCACAGAACATAAGCGGAAGCATAACAACCACGGTGCAGAACGGAACACCGATGATCTTAATGGATTTCGGCACATACTTGTCAAAAAACTTAAATACGTAGCTCAGCACCCACACTGTCAGAAGAATCGGCAGCACCGACTGCGTATAGTTGTTCAGCTGCATCGGGATCAGGCCGTAAATACTGAACGGCTCCCCGGTTGTCACGATGTTAATGATATTCGGGTCTACAAGCAGCGTGCTGAGAAGCAGCGCCATGGGAATACTCGTATTCAGCTTCTTTGCCGCACCCCATGCGATGAACAGGGGCATAAAATAAAATCCCGCATTTCCCACGATGTAGAGCGTCTGCATGAACTGGGATTCATTGGCCATCAAATTCAGAAGATCCGGGCCAAGAATCGCGTAAAACATCTTGAAAAATCCGGCACCCATCATGATCGGAAGCGTAGGTGCGATGGAGCCTGATATGTAATCTAACACCTTCGACGGAACCTTTTTGATATCAAACGGCTCCTTGTCGAGATTTTCCTCGATTGCCTTTGTCTCTCCGAGACCTGTAAGTGCGCAGAACTCCGGGTAAACCTCCGATACGTGCTGTCCGATGATGATCTGGAACTGCTCACCGGAAAACTGCGCGCCCAAAACCCCCTTAATTCCCTTTACCTCGTCAATGTTCACCTGGGACCGGTCCTTTAAATTCAGACGCAGTCTGGTCATACAGTGAACCGCGCCGGAAACATTTTCTTTTCCGCCGACTTTTTCAAGAATCTGATTGCAAAAATCCGTATACTTTGCCATAGCTTCTCCTCCTGGTTATAATGATGCGCCCTCTCGCTTAACTCAAGGGCATGTCGTCGGAAGGCATTCCGAAAAAATGCTTCGCATTTTGCCTTCCTCCTGATTTTCCTTACAAATATTTCCTGTCGTTTAACTTACGGCCGACTCACCGGCTGCATGCAAATCAGCCGATATCCTACAGTCCGTCTCTTTCACAAAGACGGTTTATGTGGAGCATCAGGTACAAAAGCTCCTCCTTCCCCGGCTGGGTGTGTAAAACTGCCGTGATGTATTCCTTTATTTTTTCCATCAGACCCTCCAGCTGCGGAAGCTCCGTGCAGACGCCGTCGTACATCTTCTCGATTTCGGTCTGCGACTCATTGATCCTGTCTGAGCGCTTCAGCAAAAACTTCAGATGTGTCACGAAACGTGAATAGCTGAAATCATTCCGATCAATGATAATGTTCTGGTCGCTCTCAATGATATCCGTGATATCCTCCACAAAGCGCTCCATATCGTCCTTTTCCGGCTTTTTGCCAATTTGATGCACTGCATTGATAAAGTGCATGGCGATATTTCCCGCCTCGCTCGGCGGAAGCCGCATGGAGAGCCGCTTTTCAATGTGCTTGATGGCCCAGCCTCCCAGCAGAAGCTCCTTTTCGTACAGATGCCGGATCTCATTGAGCATCGGATTGCTCAGCACAACTCCCTTCCTCGCGTTTTCGATGGCGAAATTGATGTGGTCGCACAGCGAAAACCAGAACACCCGGTTAAACTCAACGCCCAGATACTCGCTTCCCTTCTGCACGATCTCGTAGCTTACGTCCATGACGTCCTCGGGTAGCTCATCCAGCAGCGCGAGATAATGAGGCTCCAGATTGTAATATGTCCGGTCGATCTGCGACAATTGCACTTCATAAGGTGCTTTGCGAAAACCAATTCCCTTTCCAATGGCGATCACCTCATGATTATTATCATCCAGACACACTGCAACATTGTTATTTATATTCCGAACGACTTTCATTTTTCCCCTCAAGCAGCCTGTAACTATGCTTCATAACTTAACGCAATGTAAATTTCTGAAACTCGATTGCTCCTTTTCCGTGATAAATAAAGTACAACGCTGTTTTCCCGTCTGCCGCCTTTGCCGATGCCGTGTATTCCTGCCAGCCGTCTCCCGGCTCAATCGGAATCGCGGCGATTTCCCCTCCGTCCGCTTCGCTTTGTACGAACAGAGTTCCGGACTCCTCCGAGCGCACGGTAACGCTGACGGATGAGAGCTGGCACAGGTCGAAATATTTAAAGCCCGCGACCGCGCCGTCCCTGAGGTTTGTGATAAACGCCTCTTTCCTTTCATCCTGCGTGACGGCGGGATGAACCGCCCGGTCGATGGATACGTCCGCCTTGCAGGCACCGTTTTTCGACTGCAGGATGCAGGCAATATAGCCGGGATACTCCCCCGTTCCCGCAAGGGGCTTTCCGTTTAACCCGCAGGAGGTCATCTCCGCCTGTGCAAAGCTTCCGTCCGCTTCCATGAAAACCTGCTCCGCCACACCCTGTCTCTGGTACTGGGTGTAGCTCGTATGGCGGTGTCCGAATATGTAGTACGCGCCGCCTGCCTCCACCAGCGAGCCGTGATTGTTGGCGTAGTAGTACAGCGGCTTATCGCTGATGCCCAGATTGCCGTTGGAGTGGAGCACGCCCTTGTAGACAAAGCCCCCGTCCGGGCGGTCCGACATGGCGTAGCACAGCTCATGTCCCTGCACACTCGAATACACCGCATAATAGGTTCCGCCAAACCTGCGCATGGAGGAAGCCTCAAAAAACTCATGCCCCTCAAAACCCGTGCCCGCTGAGTTCGAAACACCCGGCAGCAGCCGCTTCGGCTCCGACTTCACCGTCAGCATATCCTCCTCCAGCTCAATGACCCAGTTTCCCTCCGTGGAAACATGAAGTGCATCCGCCTTATCACCCATCTTTTTTCGGATCCGCTCCGCCACCTCCGGCGTTGTGGAAAAGCCGGAGTACAGATAGACCCTTCCGTCGTCGTCAACAAAGATGCCCGGATCGAACTGCTGGGCATCCCCTTTTTTTAATCCCAGAATCTGCCCGTCCCTGTGGTGTACGTTTCCGTAAAAGGAGTAAGGGCCTTCGGGACGGTCACTCACGGCAACCGAGATGGCGATGGAGCTGTCAAGCCCGTAATACAGGTAATATTTTCCGCGGTATTCTGCGACATCCGGTGCGAACATCAGCCGCTTTCCGGTCTCGTTTAACGTATCCCCCTCACCGGTATAAATCACGCCGTGGCACGTCCAGTCAGAGAGGTCCTCCACCGGTGCCGACCAGCACACATAAGGCTCCAGGCAATACGTGTCGCCGCCGAAGCGGTCATGGGAGCCGTACACATACAGCCGGTCCCCAAACACATGGGGTTCTCCGTCGGGAACGTATTCCCAGCTCGGCAGATAGGGGTTCCATGCCTGCTTTTTCATTTAAACTAACCTCTCTCCCGCTGTCACATGCTTCCTGCCGAGCTCAAATTCCTTGTCGTAGCCCGACGGAAATACGACCATTGTCGTCAGGTTGTAGCCCTTCTGCTCCAGGGTCTCCCGCTCAAAGCGCACGATCGGATCCCCGACCTTTACCTTGTCGCCCTGTTTGATCAGGGGTTCAAAGCCCTCGCCGTTTAACTCCACCGTGTCCAGCCCGATGTGGACGATGCACTCGATGCCGTCCTTTGACCTGATGCCCACCGCATGCCCGGTCGGGAATACCGTCTCCGCCGTACCGCTCAGGGGTGCAACCGCCGTACTGCCGCCCGGAGTCACCGCGAAGCCGTCTCCCATGATCTTCTGTGAGAACACCTCATCCGGAACGTCTGCCAGAGGAATCAGCTCGCCGTCAACGGGCGATACGATCTGGAATTCCTCTTTCCTGAAAAAATTCAGCATACTCTTCTCCTCCATGAACCATGATTTGCTTTTTTGGCCGCCCGGCATTCCCGCAGTACTTTCTCTAAAAACATAGAAAAACTTCTTCTCAGGCACACCAAAAAAACTAAAAAGAATTTTCGGGAAAGCCTTCGAAGAAGTTCAGAAGTTACAAACCTATGTCTTTCTTTTATACATTTAAAAATACCTTATATCGCGGGTATTGTCAATGCTTTTTTGTTATTTTTAAGGCTTTTGCCGCAATGATTTAGGATGTTTTCTCAACCAGCAGCGCAGCCGGGCCTTCGATGCCGAAGGGCTCAATCGGAAGATAATGGCTCAAAGCATCCCGGACCTTTGTTCCCAGCGTATTTGTCACCTCGACCGCCAGCCGGTTTTCGCCCTCTGAAAGATACGGCGCCAGATCAAACACGTAGGGCCTGCACAGCCGCACCCCTGCCGACGTACCGTTCACAAACACCTCCGCCGTCTCATACACGCTCCCGAGATCCAGAAGCGCCCGCCTCACCGCCGGAAGCGTAACCGCACATTCGAACCGCACCGTACCCGCTTTCGACTCATAGCCCTCCACGCCCTGGACAAAGCCCGGTGCATCCAGCGCTACCGTCTCCCCAAAATCCGGATAGGAAAAGCTGTCCGCAAACCGCACCGTCCACTGCTTCGGAAGCGAAATCTCCTCCGTGCACAGGGCCGCCTCCGCCTGCAGGGCGGCAGGCATATGCTGCGGCGCAGCTTCCTTTGGCGCAGTGAAAAGCTCCTCCTCAGAGACTACATAGATGCGGGATTCATAAGGTGTGAGCTTCACCCTCCCGGTGTCCGCGGGGCAAAGCGCATCCTCAAACGCGTCATAGCAATAGACATACCCCTCCTGCCGGAAACGAAGATTCATAGTCAGTGTATTCGTCACGCTCTCATTGAACAGCATGTAAAAATGCTTCCCGTCACGCACATATTCGCCCACGGCCAGATCCTTCTGCGCCCGATCCGTCTCGATGGACCGGTACGCACAAAGACTATCCCCAAGCTCCTCAAGGGATACCGTCTCACATGCCCCCCGGAGCTCCTCCCACGAAACGCCGCCGCAGTCACCCAAAATGACCGCAGGCAGCTCCTCCAGAAAGATCACGCGGACATGCTTTTTAGTCAGCTCCTTTAAAACCGGAAGCAGATCCCCCGGCAGACAGCTTCCCGCAGGAAAAACAAGCACCTCAAAGGCATTCCCGTTTATGGAGCAGCTGCCCTCCGCTATGTCAGACGCTTTCAGATAATCCCTCGATACCAGATCAAAGGAGATCTGGTGCTCCGTCAGCTTACGGCAGGGCTTTTCCACAGGCATATACGCCCCCGCCCACTCCGTTTCCGCCGGGTAAAACAGACCGACCCCTGCCGGATAAGCTCCGCCCCGGAACAAAGACATAACGCGGTTCATGTAGCTGCTGAGCACAGGGAAATAGCGGAACTGGGGATTGTTGCCATGGGCATAAAAATGGGGCGGGCAGTCCCAGTCCGGGAACTTGTTCGGATTGAAGGCATGGGGAACGATGTAATTGATGCCCCGCACCATCAGCGCGTCCGCAATCCACTTCATGGCCTTTAAGCCCTCATTCCAGCCATAGGCGCCGAACGCCTCACACATTGCCCGGCCTCCCTTCACCGGATCCAGATGCGCCGCCGAGGACGCCAGCTTTGCAAGTGCATAATGATAAAATTCCCCGTTGCTGCCTCCCGTGCTGAACGCGTCGTGATGGTAGTTCATCCCGGGCACAATCTGTGTCCCGATCACGTCAATGCCCGCCACATGCATCGCCTGCTGTCCGCGGAAATAATGCCCCGTTCCATAGCCGAGTCTGGCGTGGGCACCGTTGTCCTCGATTGTATGCCCCAGATACCACACGTTGTGCGCACTGCACCAGTCAGCTAACACCGCGGTGAAATTCTCGTTGTAGAGCGTTGTGATCCGGTCCATATACTGAAAGCGGATCTCCGCTTCCTTTCCGTTCCCCTGCGTCCACAAAAGCGGCAGGTACCTGCCCGCGAAGCCAAGCTCCGCTTCCAGGCCGTCCCGCCAGGGAAGGGGCATATCTGTTCCGATTTTGCACTCCGTCCCCTTTGCATTTCCAAAACGCGGCTCATCCGAAAAGAAGCCCCGGATCGTTTTTCCGAATTCCGCACCATAGCGCGCATAGTGGGGCTCGTACACCTCGTCGATCAAAACCTGCGTCGCTTCCTTCACGAGCGGATTAAGATAATCCTCCGTGGCCTGCTCCGCTCCCTTTTTCGTCACAAAGACCACAAAAATACTGTACGCCCCCGCAGGGACATCCACGGTAAGCAGACGGTCCTTTGGCCGCATACACGCCGTAAGATCAGCAAGCGTCTCCTCGTCAACGGGATCACCCGCTCCAAACTGAGTCCGCGCCGCCATGTACACGCCGAGAATCTCAATATCCTCCTCCGGCTTATCCCAGATTCTCCCCTTTAAAAGACGCAGGTCGATCCGTGCTCCCGGAAGCGGTCCCTGCACGTCGTAGCGGCGGCAGTTGATGTAGCGCTTTAAGTACTGGGGATATGCCGCCTTGATTTTTCCGTTGGCAAAGCCCGTGGGAAAATGGGAATCATCCAGAATCCACATGCCCATATCCCGTTTCTTAAGCTCGGACAAAATGCAGTCCACGTCCGACCACCACTGCTCCCCCACAAAATCAGGGTGGGGACGGGCTTCGATGCAAAGTGCCCCCATGCCGGACTGCCGGATTTTTTCGACGTAATCCGCCAGCACCTCATGGCTCTCCCCGTGCTGCCAGAAAAACGGATACAGGTAGTTTTGCGCTTCCTCTCCAAACAGTGTCTCGTAGCCTTTCATGATAACCAGAACCTCCTTTAATACCGATCAAATTTTTTCCGTGCAGGAAATTTGCAGCAATTTCCTGAATATATATACCCAGATATATAATTAAAATAAATAAGACAAAAAAACTTCTCCGAAACCGCGCCAAAAATCCTTAAAAGAATTTTCGGGAAAGCCTTCGGAGAAGTGACAAGCCGATTTGTCTTTTATGCTATTACCATACAGGATACCGCGGGGATTGTCAATGCTTTTTCTTAATCTGACTTCCGCTGCAGCCGGTTTGTCTTTTTTGCTTTATGTATTGAGCATCGGCGAAAAACGCAATATAATAGGTTTGAATTTTAGGACATTTCTGCAACAATTTGATTTTATGCTGATTGATATACCAGCCCTGGAAAGGAAATGCGCGCATGAAGAAAATACTACTGGTGGAGGACGATATCCTCCTGAATAAAACACTTGCCTATAATCTGACCTCTGACGGCTGCGAGGTAACATCGGCCTGTACCTTTGCTTCTGCCGTGAATTGTTTGCAGCAGGCAGAATTTCATCTGGCGCTGTTGGATATTAACCTTCCGGACGGGTGCGGCCTTGAGCTGTGTAACGAAATCCGCAGTCGGGGACAGCAAACCTATATCATGTTCCTGACCGCCAATGACAAAGAAAGCGATATGCTCAAAGGCTACGAGGCGGGCGGCGCGGACTACATCACAAAGCCTTTTTCCATCGCCGTGCTGTGCAAAAAGGTTGCAGCCGTTTTCGCCAATATGGAGCTGCGGCATCCCCGGCATGACCTGTACGATGACGGCGTTTTGAAAATCGACTTTTCCGAACAGTCGGCATCGCTGGCGGGGCAACCGCTGGACTTCACCCCAAAGCAGTACCGTACCCTGTCCCTGTTTG
Organism: uncultured Eubacterium sp.; assembly: GCA_910589045.1. Lineage (GTDB taxonomy): Bacteria > Bacillota > Clostridia > Lachnospirales > Lachnospiraceae > W0P33-017. The sequence continues at coordinate 4,786 of CAJUSH010000052.1, read as the reverse complement.
TTAAGAACCCCCGTATAATTCTGACGAAGCGGCAGCTTTTGGAAAAGCTGTGGGACATCGACGGCGACTTTGTGGACGAGCATACCCTGACCACCATCATCAGCCGCATCCGAAAAAAGATTGAAACCGCCGAGCGCAAGTACATCAAAACGGCCTATGGCATAGGCTATCAGTGGATGGGCGGTGAGCGCAGGTGAATCTACAAAAGCTCTCTGTCCGCAGATTTTTGTGGTTCGTTGGTGCGGGGACGGCTCTGACCGCCGCCGCCGTACTGGCGGCATTGTACGCTCTGACGCGCGATGGCCGGGTCGTACTCTGCGGCCTGCTCCTGACCGCTGTCCTCTTTGTATGGGGTGCGGTCTTTTTAAAATACTTCCAGCAAAAGCTGGCCCGATTTACGGACAGCCTGTGCCGGACACTGGACGGCATGATGGACGGCACCGAACGTCCTCAGGTTGATTACGAGGCGGAAACCCTTCTGGCACGTATCAGCCACCGGCTGGAACGGCTTTACAACACCATGCAGGAAAACCGGCGTAAGGTGGAAGAAGAAAAAGCCGGGCTGCAATCTCTGGTGTCGGATATATCCCATCAGACGAAAACCCCCATTGCCAATTTGAAAATGCTCAACGACACTCTGTTGACCCGGCCGGTATCCGGGGAAAAGCGACGGGAGTTCTTACAGGCCACGGGGAGCCAGCTTGACAAGCTCGATTTCCTGATTCGTGCGATGGTCAAGACCTCCCGGCTGGAAACCGGCGTTATCACCCTGGAAAAAAAGGACGCCCCGATTGCCGACACCCTTGCCGCCGCCATCAACGGTGTCCTTGCCCCAATGGAGCAAAAGCAGATCACCCTATCCGTGGACTGCCCCGAAGATCTTATGATCGCCCACGACAGCCGCTGGACTGCTGAGGCTCTGTTCAATCTTCTGGACAATGCGGTAAAATATACACCCTCTGGCGGGAACATTTGCGTGACGGTGCAGATGTGGGAAATGTATGCAAAAATCGACGTGACCGACACGGGCCGGGGCATCCCGGAGAGCGCCCAGGCTACCATCTTCAAACGCTTCTACCGGGAGGAATCTGTGCATGATGTGGATGGTATCGGCATCGGCCTGTATCTCGCCCGTGAGATCATCACCATGCAGGGCGGCTACATCAAGGTTATTTCGGAAGCTGCGAAAGGCTCCACGTTTTCGCTGCACCTGCCGCGGCGATGAAAAAGCGGCAGCCTGGCGGTACGGGCTGTCGCTCTCTTTCAGAAATTTTTTGAAAAAAACGGCAGTCCGCCTATAACTGCAAACTGCCATTTTACCGTTTTTTATCTGCTTTCGGTTACTTTTATAGCTGACCCAGCAGGCCGAGCGCCTCAAACGCCTGGTACAGCCCGTCCTGATCCACCGGGGCCGTGACGTAATCAGCAGCCGCCCGGATCTCTGGGCCGCCGTTTCCCATGGCAACGCCCACAGCACAGCATTCCAGCATCGGAAGGTCAACCTTCGCGTCTCCAAATGCGATGGTGTCCTCCCGGTTTCCATGGATATACGAAAGCAGCGCTTCCACCGCCACCGCCTTGTCAATATCCTTTACGCCCAGATCCCCGAAAAGGGCTTCCTCGTCCTTTCCGCCCCAGGTTCCCGCCTTCAAATCCGGAAAAGCCGCCTTCGCATCCACATAGTCCTGATAGTCTGACAGCAGAAAGCTGACTTTATTGAGATCGTCCCGGTACAGCTTTCCGTCAAAGATCATATCGGGAAAGACGGAGCGGACCGTGACCTGCTCCGCGCCCGCCCGCTCCTTTCGCTTGCTGTAAAGTCGGATCGCGGGCTGCGCCGCCTCCTCAAAATGCTCGCTGGCAAACAGCCCGTTGTTGCTCTCCAGATAAAACTCAAGCCCCCGCGCATGAAGCCAGTCAACGATCCGCGTGCACTGCTCCAGGGTGATGAGCCGATGCATCACCACATGGCCGTGATCCTCTACATAGCTGCCGTTGCCGCCGATCATGCCGTCCAGTCCGATCTCCCACAGCTGCGGATAAACCTCCGCCCGGCTCCTTCCCGTGCAGATATATACCCGGTGCCCGCTGCTTCTCGCCTGCCGGATGGCTCTCACCGCAGAAGCGGGAAGCCTGTTCTCATAATCCACCAGCGTACCGTCCACGTCCAGAAAAATAATTTTACCCATCCGCCTCTCCCTCTCCTTTCTTCCGTTTTCCGACCGCCTTCCCGGGCAATCTGTTTTTCGGCTGCCTTTCACGGGTCGGAATCGTACCGTTTTTCGTTCCGCATATTTACATCATCCTTAAACAGCGTATAAGCAGTGGAAAACAGCGGAATAAACAAAAGCATTCCCGCAACCCCCATCAGGCTCCCGCCCAGGGTTACCGCCACCAGCACCCATACAGAGGGAAGCCCCACCGAATTTCCCACAACGTGAGGATAGATCAGGTTTCCCTCGACCTGCTGCAGCACCAGGAAAATAACGACAAATACGACCGCCTTTGCAGGATTGTCCACCAGGATCAAAAAAGCGCCTACCACACAGCCGATAAATGCCCCTACAATCGGTATCAGCGCCGTGAATGCAATCAGAACGCCGATCAGCAGTGCATAGGGAATTCTGAAAACCGCCAGCACGATTACAAACATCGTTCCAAGAATCACTGCCTCCAGACATTGCCCGGTAATAAAGCTGTTAAAATTACCGTTCAAAAGCCCAAGCACCCGCAGCACCTGCGCATTCGCCCTCCGGGGCAGATACGCACTTAAAATACGTCTTCCCTGATCCCCGAGCCGCTCCTTCTGCGAGAGCACGTAGAGCGAAAAAATGATTGCCACCGCGATATTGACGACCGCACCGATAATGGTTCCCGCAACGGATACCGTGGAGCTTACCATGCTTCCCACGCCGTTTTGCAGAAAGCGCATGGTGCCGTCTAAGATTTTATCCCAGTCGAAGGACATATGCTCCAGCTCCTGCAAATATCCCACGATCTGCGGATTCGAAGCACAGAGCCTTTCCAGCTCCTCCACCGACGCGTCCACAAACGCCGGAAGCTTATTCCCCAAATCCACGAGCGTTTTGCCAAGCTGCGGAACCACCGTCAGAACCACAAACACAAGCACAAGAACAATAAGCAGCAGCGACAGCAGCATGCACACCGGTCGTTTCAGCTTTTCGGCGCGCCTGCCCTGCCAGCCCTTTAACACGCGTTTTTCGATCCCGTTCAATGGAATGTTCACTGCAAAGGCGATCGCACCGCCCCACAGAAAGGGCTGCAAAATTCCAAGCACAAATTTAGCAGCGCCAAACAGCTCCCTGATATTTATGACACACAGCACCACCAGCGCAATAAATAAAATAATCTGCCGGATACCTCTCATCGTCTGCTTATCCAGTTTCATTCCCGTGCATTCCTCCTCACCAAAAGCATGTATATTTCCTTCCCATATTCTACACGAGGTTTGCCCGGAATGCAATGCTCTTTCTGATTCCCGGGAGATTCGCCTTGCCGTTGTGCTGCGTGGCCCGGGTGTGAGAAGCAGCATCGTTGCTTCCCGATAATCTCACGCCGGAGCTGCCCCGAGAATCTCCCGCGCCAGCTCCGTGTGCGCCCTGTCCGGCTGCCTCTGAAACACATTCACATAATCCGCATCCCCGCTCCGTCCGATGAAGGCCGGGAACAAAAACCCGCATTCCGGCTCACCCGGCTCATATTCCCCCGCAAGCGGACAGACCACACAGATGAGATACTCAAATACCTCCTCCGATTCCCCAAGCCGCTCCTTATCGGCAGCCTTCACCGGAACGTCATAGCGGTCATGGAACACCAGGATTGCATACGCAGCATCCGTTTTGTAGTGTTCCATGACAACATCATAAAACGTGTCCATCAACGCGTCATTTTTCAGGCCGCATGCCTTCATCGCCATCAAAAGCTGCCACATGCTCCCCGGCTTTTTGGACGCCGCCGGGTACTTATAATCCTTCAGGTTTTCATTTGTACCGGAAAAGGGCACTGCCTTTGCCAGCTTGAGATTTTTTGCCTTCTCGGCTGCGGAGAGGTTTAAAAAATTTGTGTTGAAGCTCCCGTCAAATTCCCCGTCTCCATCCACGTAGCACCCCGCGATCCTTGTCATGGATGTCCGTGCAGGTGTCATCCGCCGTGTCAGCTCCATCATATCTTCTCTGTCTATCATGCTTATGTACCGTCCTTATGCAAATAATTGATGACTGTCCAGACCAGACTGTTTTTCCGTTCAAAAAGAACTATTGATAATATACCATCAATGAACCGTTTCATCAATCGTGTTTTCTTTCAAAACGCCGGGCCGATAGCTTATGAAAAAATATCATCCGACAGGCGAGCGAAGCTGAAAAGAACGATTATAAAAAATAATCGGTGTAATTACCACGAACTTTTTTCACTTTTTAGCGGTCAAAAGGCCGCAAACCCGCATAACTCCGTTGGGGTGATGGAAAATAGCTGCTAAGTACAGTGAAAATTGATGGGCAGTTATTGCTAAGTTACTGCAGAACTTTTGGCAATTTCGGCAGATACCTTTCCTTTATTTCTTAATATTTCTTCCCCATTCTGTTCTGTAAATACAAGAAAATTTACGATACTGTTTCTTATCTGCATTTTTTTACCCATTCCATGATGTTGGGGGCAAAAGCCCCGCTATAGTACCTTGAAAAGTTCATATATTTTGTAGTAAATACAAGCCTAAATAGTTTATTTGCTGTATAATAGAGGTATCAAAGCTACAGTGTAGCTTGGG
>CAJUSH010000051.1 GCA_910589045.1 uncultured Eubacterium sp. | reverse complement strand
ACCTGCAAAGCGGATTAGAAACATGCCAATTACAGCAACGATCAATGAATTGTAAACGGAGTGAACAGGAACAGCCGGTAATACCTGAAAATCTGTAATGGGAGCGGCTGCAAACGTTGGAACAATGAAAGGCGGGTGCATATATTATTCCAGAGGGGCTTACGGATTTTGCCCAAAGCAAAGCGAAAGGAATGATAAAAGCATGAAGGATATGAAAGCACTGCACCCGCAGCTGCAGATTAAAATTGCAGAATTGAAGCTGAAATGTGAAAAGGACGGTTTAAAGATCGGGATCGGAGAATGTCTGCGCACCGTGGCGGAGCAGGATGCGCTCTACGCCCAGGGACGCACAAAGCCCGGCAGCATTGTCACCAATGCGAGGGGCAGCACGTATTCGAGCCAGCACCAGTGGGGCATCGCGTTTGATTTTTACCGGAATGACGGAAAGGGTGCTTTTTACGATTCGGACGGATTTTTTACGAAGGTAGGCATACTGGCAAAGCAGGTCGGCCTCGGGTGGGGCGGGGACTGGAAAAGCCCGGTTGACAAGCCGCACCTGTACCTGCCGCAGTGGGGAAAAACGACGGCAGAGCTCAAGGCGCGGTATGGCGTGCCGGATCGGTTTATCAGGACCTGGAATCAGACAATCCTGAATTACAAAATCGGAAGCAAATACGAAACCACAAAGCCCTGCTACCTGCGGCTCACCGCGGCAGGAAAAAAGCTGGCGTATAAAGACGCGCCGGCGCACATCCGCGCAAAGTCGACCAAAAAGAGCGGCAATGTTTCCTTCAGGGCAGGAGCCGCTTTTCGTCTCGTGGAGGTTGCGGAAAAAAACGGAAATATCTGGGGCCGGATGAAAACCGGGTACTGGGTGCCGCTGCGCTATAAGGGCATCAGGCGTGTTGTGCCGCTATGACGGCAGGGGCGATTTGAGCATTTCCATACTTTTTCATAAGCTATTTCGATTCCTGTACGGGACACCTGATCCTGGTGGCCTATATATTGGCTGTAACGGATGAGCAGGCGTTTTGCGCCGGGGCCTTTAGTCGGCGGAGCGGATGTAGGTGCGGTAATTGCCGACCTCCTTCTTTGCGCTGTCGGTGTACAGATAGGAGGAGCTGAACAGCACGAAGCCCTCACAGCCCCGGCGCTTTGATTTTTTGATCTGGGAAACAATATTGTTGCTTTTTTTGCTCCATCCAAGATCGGTGGAGCTGCGGGCTCCTGTGCGGTACAAGCCAAGGCCGATATACATCGGCGTACCGTTTTTGTTTATTGAGATCCACTGGTCGAGCCGGTCGGAAAACAAGGGTGTAACCTTGCCGCCGGTCACATACTGGTCACTCCAGTAGATCTGGGGAACGATATAGTCTATGTAGCCCTCCTCGCTGAGCCATGTATCCAGGTCGCAGCCAAGGCTGGACGCATATTCCAGGTTTCCGGCGGGGCTGATGCCGAAGAGCAGCATTTCGTCATAGTCCTTGACGGCGTTGTATACGGTTCTTACCATCTTGTTGATGACGGCTTTTCGTCTGGCGACGGACACGCTGTAAAATTGCGCGCCTTTCGTCCGTGACGGATAAAAATAATCGTCAAAATGGATGCCGTCCACATCATAATTTTCCATAATTTCATTCACAATGCGCAAAATCCGGTTGGTGGAGGATTTTTTTGCCGGATCGTAAATGACGTCCATCGTTTTTCGGTACGGGTTGACCCACGCATGGAACGTCATCTGATAGCTGTGTGCAAGGTCCACCAGAATTTCAAGCGGATCGTAGTCCGGCGGCTCCTGGAACATGTGGGTGGAAAAGGACAGGTACGCGCTGGGATAGATGGCGTCGTTGCACGGGACGACGTGGAAAAAGACGGTGTTGATGCCGTCCTTTTTTAATTTTTTGAAGTATGCGTCCGCATTTGCGGTGAATTTTTTTTCGCTTTTGTCGCACAGCCCGGCACCCTTGTAGTCGTGGAAGGAGATCCAGATGCCCCGTACGTCGTCTTGCGGGGCTTTGGGTGTGAGGGTGGCGGCTTCTGCCACGTTCGGGGCGGTGCGTGTCCACAGACCGGATATGCAGCCGATGAGTGCGGCCGTCAGAAGCAGGACGGCAGCAGATGCTTTTATCATTTTTTTGTGCGTCATAGAAGATCCTCTCTTTTTCGTTTGTAAATACGCGAACCGTTTACCATTATAATATACGGAGCTAAAAATTTCCACCGTCCGTGGCTGTAAATTTTTGGAAACCGAATGCATGGCTGCTTTTCACATCCGGGCCGCGCGCCTGCTGCGGGAGAACATGATTCAAGCAGCAGCTTGGACCTGTATAAACCTTATTTTTCCCGGCTATACTTTTTGTAGAACAGGGAGGATTTGTATGATGCGGAAAAAATGGTGGAATGAGCTTTTATTTTTTACAGGTACATTATTACTTATGGCCGGCTGTTATCTGCTGGCGGCAAACTATGCCAGGGCGCGGAGCGTGGCGGCGATCTCGGGAAAGGTGCTGCGCTTCCATGTGATCGCAAAGAGCGACAGTGACGAGGATCAGCGGCGGAAGCTGCTTGTGCGGGATGCGGTGGGCGAGTGGATGAATTTGAAGCTGCAGGATGCTTCCGACAAGGCGGACTGCGAGGCGATCATCGAGAAAAACCGGATACAGATTAAGCGGCTGGCAGAGCAGGTTCTTGAGGAGGACGGCGCGCCGGAGGAGGTGCAGGTACAGCTGGCGGACGTGGAATTTCCCGATAAGGTGTACGGGGATTACGAGTTTCCGGCTGGTACCTACCGTGCCCTGCAGATCATCATCGGCGAGGGGAAGGGGCACAACTGGTGGTGTGTGCTCTATCCGAACCTCTGCTTTTCCGCAGAGGGCTACGATGTCACCGGAGACGGCGCCAGGGAGGAGCTCTCAAGGGTGCTAAGCCCCGCGGAGTATGAGCAGATTTTGAAGGAGCATAACTACGTGCTCGACATGAAATATATCCGGTTCCGGCTGCCTGAGTGGCTGACTTCCTTTGTCAGCCACGATGCCGTCTTTTGCACCCGGACCGCGCATCTGCTGCGGGGCTGCGGGCGGACATGATTCGGATAGCAGCTTGGACTTCGCGAAGCGAATTTTCAGGTCCAGACTGCCCGTTAGTGGTCACGGAGTGGACAGTAACCGCCGCGATTGCCGCGATGGCGGAAAACTCCGGTGTGAGTTGACGCATTTGCCGTTCACGGGTATAATGAGGATAGTATTCGTGAGCCTGGTCGTGCCGGACATTCATATCACGAATCGGATAGAAAAAAGAAACGGGGCGAGCACATGACAAAGGACGTTTTAGTAACCATTTCCGGGCTGCAGTTTATGCCGGACACAGATGATAAGCCGGAGCCGGTGGAGGTGACCTGCGCGGGCACCTACTACAAGAAGAACGGCAGGCATTACGTGATGTATGAGGAGATCATCGAAGGATTTCCCGGCGTGACGAAAAGCACCTTAAAGCTGCAGCCGGATTCGCTGGATATTTTGAAGCGCGGCGTCAGCAACGTACATATGCTGTTTGAAAAAAACAAAAAGAATATGGCATGCTACAACATGCCCTTCGGCAGTCTGATGATGGGGATCGACGCCAAGTGTGTGGACGTGAAGGAGACGGAAAACCATATTCATGCCAGCGTCAGCTATGAGCTGGAAATGAATTACGAGAAGATGGCAGACTGCGAGATCTGTATTGATATTCGCGCAAAGGAGGCGGGAAATTTTCAACTCGTCTGCTGACAAAAAAGGAGGACACCTATGAAGGTCAGAAGAGCAATCATACCGGCGGCGGGACTTGGAACCCGGTTTTTGCCGGCGACAAAGGCGCAGCCCAAGGAAATGCTGCCGATTGTGGACAAGCCGACGATCCAGTATATTATCGAGGAGGCGGTTAATTCCGGCATCGAGGATATCATCGTGGTCACAGGGCGCAACAAGCGGTCCATTGAGGATCACTTTGACCGCTCCATTGAGCTGGAGCTGGAGCTGGAGCGCGCGGGAAAAACGAATATGCTACATATGGTCCGGGAGATTTCCGATATGGCGAATCTGCATTATATCCGGCAGAAGGAGCCGCGGGGACTCGGGCATGCGATACTTGCCGCGAGCCATTTTATCGGAAACGAGCCGTTTGCGGTGCTGCTCGGAGATGATGTGGTCGTCTCGAAAAAGCCCTGCTTAAAGCAGATGCTGGAGGTGTATGAGGAGTACCAGACCTCGATTCTCGGCGTGCAGACGGTGGCTCACGAGGCGGTGAACAAATACGGTATCGTGGACGGACATATGGTGGACGATCGCGTATACAAGGTAGACGACATGGTGGAAAAGCCGGATCTGGACGACGCGCCCACGGACGTCGCGGTGCTGGGACGCTACATTATCACGCCCCGGATTTTTCCGCTGCTGGAGACGCAGAATGCGGGCAAGGGCGGTGAGATCCAGCTTACGGATGCGCTGCGCAGGCTTGCGAAGGAGCAGCCGATGTACGCCTATGATTTTAAGGGCCATCGCTATGATGTGGGGACAAAGGCCGGATTTTTACAGGCGAATATTGAGTTTGCCCTGCGGGACGACACGCTGAAAAACGAGATGAAGGAATACCTGGATGCGCTGCATCAGTATATGGAGCCGATGCTGCGGTATGAATAAATAAGGAAAAAAGAAACAGCTCAGCCGTCCGGTGTGGCGGCTGAGCTGTTTTTTTATGTTCTACATACCTGCTTTTTCCTTTAATTTTGCCATAAAGCCCTTTTTCTTCGGAACGGTTTCCAGGGGGCCGCGCATGCCCTTGATGCCGGTGATGTAGAGACCGCTGACGGTTGCCTTAATCTGCTGCTTTACCGGAATCTGGTCAAAGATTTCACCGTCGCAGAGGAACGTTGTCACCCGGGGGCCGACCTTCGCCTTGACCACGGGCATTTTGGAGCGGCGCATCATCTTGGGCGTCTGGTCAAGCACGGCCTGTGGAAGCCCTGCTTCCATAAGCTTCATTTTCTTTTTATCTATGACGAGCATCGGGATGGTCTGCGCGATGGCTGCCATCTGTGCGTCCTGCTCTTCTTTCTTTTTCTGCATTTTCCTGCCTAAGAAATACAGCACGACGACCGCGGCGATTAAGATGACCAGAATAACCAGTAAAACGATCATGGGTGTTGACATAATTTATCCTCCTTGCTTTTCAATTGACCTGCCTGGTGTTACGGGTTCACTTCGTGACCGGCAACGGGCTGCCCGGTCATGAAAATCCGTTTCGCGAGATCCGGGCTGCTGCCTGAAGCATGCTCTACCGCAGTAAATGCCCTCGCTTTGCCGGGGCAGACGCTGCGTATCTAAGGGACATGCTATGGCTCAAATGTCAAAAGTAACTACATTGTATCATTCTCTTGTACAAAAATCAATAAAACCTTTTCAATTCATCATTTATATGGTATTTTAAGATATTATAGACAAAAGCGCTGGATGCGCGGAAGAATTATATTATCTGAAAGGAAGTATCAAAAATATGGGACATACCAACAGACGGAAGGTAAATATGAGAAAATGGCTTGCGGCGGCAGCCGCCGCGCTGAGCGTTTGCACGGCCGGCTGCGGAAGCGGCGAGGAGATCAGGATTCGCTCCTACGATGTGGAAAAATACGTCACGCTGTGCAATTATGACGGGATGGACGTGGAGGTTGCGGGCGATTTCGAGGTCAGCGAGGAGGACGTGATCAGCTACATCAACGACATGCTGGTCTATTACCCGAATTACACCGACACGGACAAGCAGGTCGTGGAGGACGGTGACTGCGTAAACATCGACTACGAGGGGAAGAAGGACGGCGTTGCCTTCAACGGCGGCACGGCGCAGGGACATGTGCTGGAGATCGGCTCGAACAGCTTTATCGACGGCTTCGAGGAGGGGCTGATCGGCGCGAAGGTGGGGGATACACTGGATCTGAACCTGACCTTCCCGGAAAATTACGGCACGGCGGAGCTGGCGGGGGCGGCGGTCGTCTTTACCGTCACGGTCAACAAGATCGTGGATAAGGAGATCGTCACCTACGATACGATCACCGACGATTTCGTCACGAGCAATTTCAGCGACATGGACAGTGTGGAGTCGCTCTACAACGAGACTGAGAGCTATATGAAGGACGACTGCGAGGAAAACCGGGTCGTGGCGGAGCGCGCGGCGGCGCTTGATAAGCTCATAGAGATGAGCAAGATTGCGGTGCCCGACGGCCTTCTGGAGATGAAGGTGGATCAGTATATCCAGCAGTTTACAAAGCAGAACTGCACGGAGGATCAGACGCTTTCGGATGTGCTGGCGAGCAAGTACAGCATGACCGAGGAGGAATTTCAGGAGACCATCACAAAGGAAATGTCGGAGAACATGGACGACGAGCTGGCGCTGGAAGCGCTGGTAAAGGCGGAGAATGAGACGCTCGACGAGGACGGCTTTGCAGAATATATTTCCCAGGCGATGGCAAACGGGAGTTATAAGAGCGAGGAGGAGCTTTATGCGGCCTATGACAGCGACTACGAGGATGGAAAGAGCTATCTGCAGAACCGGTATCTTCTGACAAATGCGCTGACAAACCTGCTCGGCAAGTGCAACATTACCTACACCGGGACAAATGCCAACGAGGCCGGCTAGTTTGCGATACCTGCCCGGCGGAACTATGTCTGCGGGCGCGGCCAGAATATGCAAAGCGTCGGACCGGTCCATGGTTTTGTGTGACAGGATGCGCGCGGCAGAATTCATCGGCCGTGAATAGAACTATAATTAGAACCATAATTAAGGAAAGAGGAGAGAAAAGCAATGGATTTGATAAACGTAAGGGAGCTGTTTCGAAACAGGGACGAATATTTTGGAAAACAGGTGAAGGTCGGAGGCTGGGTGCGCAGCAACCGCAACTCGAAAAATTTTGGCTTCCTCGTGCTCAACGACGGAACGTTTTTCGAGCCGGTGCAGGTTGTCTACAGCGATGGCCTTGCCAACTTTGACGAGATCGGAAAGCTGAACGTGGGTGCGGCCATCATCGTGGAGGGCGAGCTTGTGGCGACGCCCCAGGCAAAACAGCCCTTTGAGATCCAGGCGGCGTGCGTTGTGGTGGAGGGTGTCTCCGACCCGACGTATCCCCTCCAGAAAAAGAAGCACAGCTTTGAATATCTGCGGACGATCTCGCATCTGCGCCCCCGCACAAATACGTTTGAGGCGGTGTTCCGCGTGCGCTCCCTCGTCGCCTACGCGATCCACAAATTTTTCCAGGAGCGGGATTTTGTCTATGTGCACACGCCTATCATTACCGGGAGTGACTGTGAGGGCGCGGGTGAGATGTTCCAGGTGACGACGATGGATTTGAACCGGGTGCCCCACACCCCGGACAATGAGGTGGACTATCGGAAGGACTTTTTCGGAAAGCCTACGAATCTCACGGTCAGCGGACAGCTCAACGGCGAGACCTACGCCATGGCGTTCAAAAATATTTATACCTTCGGGCCGACCTTCCGGGCGGAAAATTCCAATACGACCCGCCACGCGGCGGAGTTCTGGATGATCGAGCCGGAGATGGCGTTTGCGGATCTGCAGGATGATATGGACGTAGCGGAGGCGATGCTCAAATATATTATCACGTATGTGCTGGAGCATGCACCCGAGGAGATGCGCTTCTTTAACAGCTTCATCGACAAAGGGCTTTTAGAGCGGCTCAATCATGTGGCGGAGTCCGATTTTGCCCGGGTGAGCTATACCGAGGCTATCGAGCTTCTGGAGAAAAACAATCAAAAATTTGAGTACAAGGTTTCCTGGGGTGCGGACCTGCAGACGGAGCACGAGCGCTATCTGACGGAGGAGGTCTATAAGCGCCCGGTATTTGTCACCGATTATCCGAAGGAGATCAAGGCATTTTATATGAAGCAGAACGACGACGGCAGAACCGTGGCGGCGGTTGACTGTCTGGTTCCGGGCATCGGCGAGATCATCGGCGGTTCCCAGAGGGAGGACGATTACGACAGGCTCATCGCGCGCATCCGGGAGCTTGGGCTCAAGGAGGAGGACTACGGGTTCTATCTCGATCTGCGCAGATACGGGAGCGCACGTCATGCGGGCTTCGGGCTGGGCTTTGAGCGCTGCGTGATGTACCTCACCGGGATGAGCAACATCCGCGACGTCATCCCGTTCCCCCGTACGGTTAATAACTGCGATCTGTAAGGTTGAAAAAAGCGTCGGATTATGTTACGATTTAACCGTTGGGAATCCGGGCAGCCTGCAGAGTATGCCGGCATCATGCTCTGGCATGGAAGGCAGCGCTTCGCGGATTCCCCGGCGGATACGATCGCAGGGAGGCCTGCGCAATATTCGTACCCGGCTTGAAACGATGACACGAAAGGAGAGTGTGCGTGTGGGTTCTGTGCGGCCGAGACGGAAAATACTGCTCGTTGACGGTGAGGAGAGGAGCCGGAAGGCTTTTGCTGAGCAGCTAAGGGGCGACTATGAGCTTTTGGGCGCCGCGGACGGCGGGGAAGCGCTGCGGCTGCTTACGGATCATCAGCAGGAGCTCTCCGGGGTTTTGCTGGATGCGGCGGTGCCTGCGGTAAATGCGCAGGAGCTGCTCTGTGCGATGCGCGCGGATAAACAGCTGCGTAATATGCCGGTGCTGGTGGTGAGCGAGGACGAGGGGGCCGCTTTGCAGGAGGCGGTTTTTGGTCTGGGTGCCAGTGATTTTATTTCCCGGGCTTACGATGCGGCAGTGTTAAAGCGCAGGCTGGCGAACCTCATACGGATGCGCGAGGCCGGCATGAAGATCGATGCCCTGCAGCGCGACGAGGTGACCGGGCTTTATACAAGAGCGGCATTTGCGGAGCATGCGGCACGGATGCTGGCGGAGCAGCCCGATGTGGAGTGGAATATGATCGCCATGGATATCGAGCACTTCAAGCTGGTGAACGAGTCCTATGGGCAGCGCATCGGAAATGAGCTTCTGGTGTACCTGGCGAAGAAGCTGCACTATTATTCCGCAACGAAAAACTGTGTCTGCGTCCGTTCCTATGCCGATCATTTTTTCCTTCTCGTGGAGCGCAGGGATGTTGCATATATCCGGATGCGCCATGCGGAGCTGACGGAGTATCTGCAGAAATTTCCCCTTGACATGAAGGTGGCGCTGAAATTCGGCGTATATGAGATCGACGACCGGGGAATGGAGGTCGGCAGCATGTGTGACCGTGCACAGATTGCGGTCAATCAGATCAAGGGGCAGTATGTGAACGAGATCTGCTTTTATGACGATTCCCTGCGCAAGCAGATGCTTCTGGAGCAGCGCATCACGGACGAGATGGAGCAGGCGCTGCGGGAAAAGCAGTTCCAGCTTTACTTCCAGCCGAAGTTTGACATATTTTCCGAGACCCTCGCGGGCGCGGAGGCGCTTGTGCGGTGGGTGCATCCGAAAAACGGTTTTATGTCGCCGGGGGATTTTATACCGGTGTTTGAGCGCAACGGCTTTATCACCGAGGTGGACATGTATGTCTGGGATAAGGCGTGTGAGAAAATACGGGAGTGGCTGGACAAATTCGGCTGCTATGTGCCGATCTCGGTGAATGTTTCCAGGCGTGATATTTACAAAGCCAATCTGCCGCAGCTTCTGGTGGACACCGTGCATAAGCACGGGCTTGAGCCAAAGCATCTGCATCTGGAGATTACCGAGAGCGCATACGTGGAAAATGCCGATCAGCTTTTGTCGGTGGTGGAGGAACTCAAGAAAGCGGGCTTTACGATTGAAATGGATGATTTCGGAAGCGGCTATTCCTCCCTGAACATGCTGGCGGAGATGCCGATCGATATGCTGAAGCTGGACATGAAGTTTGTACAGAGCTACGCGGAGGGAAACAACACCCGCAGCATCATGAGCTTTGTCATCGGTCTTGCAAAGTGGATGAATCTGTATGTGATTGCGGAGGGCGTGGAGACGAAGGAGCAGCTTGACCTTCTGCGGAGCATGGACTGCAACCTGGGACAGGGCTACTACTTCTCGGAGCCTTTGCCGGAGAAGGAGTTTGCCAAGCTGCTGCGCAAGTCCGGCAAGACGCTTGCGGATGCGGAGGACTCGGAGATCCGTTTTTCGAACATCCAGGACGACGCTTATCAGACGATGCTCGTGGTGGACGGGATGGCGCTGAACCGCCTGGTTCTGATCGAGTATTTTAAGAACGTTTATTCCATTGTGGAGGCGACCGGAGGGAAGGCCGCCCTGCATTACCTGAAGCATGTGAAGCGCGCGGATCTTGTGGTCGTGGATGCGCATCTGCCGGACATGGAGGCCAGCGAGCTTATCCGCGAGCTGAAAAAGGATCCCCGGATGGATCGGGTTCCGGTCATCGTCACGACCCACGGCAGCAACGAAACGGTGAACAAGGTCATCGCGGCAGGCGCGGATGCCTGTATCAAAAAGCCCTTTACAAAGGAGCGGGTGCACGACTGCGTCAGCCGGATCATGTCGATGCGGGGTGAGCAGAGGAAGCATGAGGAGGAGGCGATCCTTGACAAAATGCGCATGATGGAGCTGCTTACCACGAAGGATTACCTCACGGGCCTTTGGAACCGTGTGGAGCTGGAAAAGCGCATCAGCGATCACATGAAGCACTCGCCGGACGGGACCTTTTACTATATCAGCGTGGATATCGACGGCTATAAGACGCTGGTCAACGAGCACGGCTATGCCATGGGGGATCAGGCGCTGCATCAGGTTGCCGAACGGCTGGAGGGCTGCTTCCAGGATATCGATGTGGTGGGACGCATCAGCGGCGACCGCTTTGCCGTATTTTTAAATGCGGCGATTGACAGTGAGGAGCTGCTCGTGCGCATGGCGCATCTGCAGTCCCGGCTTTCCTTTGAGCTGAACGGCATACCGATTACCTGTTCATGCGGTGTCAGCCAGTACCCTAACTGCGGATCGGATTTCGACGGGCTTTACCGCGCGGCGGAGCAGGCGCTTAACATGGCAAAGGATGCGGGGAAAAACTGCTTCCGGGTTTGCCGGATGTGCAGGTAGATTTCTGGAAAAAATACGGGAGCACTGTGGCGGAGCAGCAAGCGATTGCAAATGCATTCCGCCGCAGGCATTGTTAACCGGCCAGATGCGGCTGCGCCCACAGGGTGCCTGCGGGCAGCTGTTTTATTTCAGGCATAATCTCCTTGACGGAGATTTTTTATTTTTTCGGAACAGCGGCTCAGGGTCAGCTCATAGATGAAGCGGACGACCTTTGCCGTGAATTGTAACAGAGACTATGCAAAGCATAGTCTCTGATTGTGTGACCGGATTGCCACGGGTGTAAAACGGCTGATCGGATTAGATAGCAGAAGAGTAAAGATACTTTTCCTGCTCGGGTGTGAGTGTGTCAATGCTCTTTCCAAGGAAGTTCAGCTTGCGGACAGCCACCTCGTTGTCCACCTCCTTCGGAACGACGATAAGCTTCTCGGTCAGCTCCTTGCCGTGCTGTACGAGATAGCGGGCGGAGAGTGCCTGGATTGCAAAGCTCATATCCATGATCTCTGCGGGATGGCCGTCGCCGCAGGCAAGGTTTACAAGGCGTCCTTCGCCAAGCACGTAGATGTTTTTACCGTTCGGCAGGGTATAGCCCATGATGTTATTGCGCTGCTCATAGGAATTGGTGCACATGGAGCGCAGGCCTGCCATGTCGATCTCCACGTCGAAGTGTCCGGCGTTGCACAGAATCGCCCCGTCCTTCATGGCCTTCATGTCGTCGCAGGTAATGACGCCCGCACAGCCGGTAACGGTGATAAAGAAATCGCCGGTCTTTGCGGCCTCGTGCATCGGCATTACGTCAAAGCCGTCCATGACAGCCTCGATCGCCTTGATGGGATCGATCTCCGTGACGATCACGCGTGCGCCCAGCGCCTTTGCGCGCATCGCAACGCCCTTGCCGCACCAGCCGTAGCCTGCCACAACGGCGATTTTTCCGGCAACGATGAGGTTCGTCGTGCGGTTGATGCCGTCCCAGACGGACTGTCCGGTGCCGTAGCGGTTGTCGAAGAGATGCTTGCAGTCCGCGTTGTTTACCATGACCATGGGGAACTGCAGCTTGTCCTCCTTTGCCATCGCAGCCAGACGGATGATGCCGGTGGTCGTTTCCTCGCAGCCGCCGATGACATGCGCAAGGCGGTCACGCATGGAGGTGTGCAGCATATTTACAAGATCGCCGCCGTCGTCGATGATAACGTTGCAGTTGTTTTCCAGAACCTTTGTGATATGGCGGTTGTACTCCTCCTCTGTGGAGCCGTACCATGCGAATACGTTCAGTCCTGCTTTTACGAGGGCAGCCGCCACATCGTCCTGGGTGGAGAGGGGGTTGCTCCCGGTAATGTACATCTGAGCGCCGCCGGCAGCCAGTACCTTGCACAGATATGCGGTTTTTGCCTCAAGATGGATGGACAGCGCGATGCGGATGCCCTTAAAGGGAAGCTCCTTCGAAAAATCCTCCTCCAGAGAGCGAAGCAGGGGGCAGTTTTTGCGCACCCAGTCGATTTTGTGCTCGCCGGATTCTGCGAGATTGATATCCCGTATTTCGTAGCTCATATGATTCCTCCTGTATGCTGAAAATTATTTATCGTGCGTCCGGCCGCATATGGCCAAACTGCACAAGATATCTGTTGCGGTTCACTCCGTGACCAGCAACAGATATTTTCATTCTAGCGGATTTCCAGTAGAAATGCAAACCGTTTTTTGTTATGCTATAAATATATTATAGATACCGGCTGGTTTCATAATCGCCCCGGCCATTATGCGGTCCGGCGCGGAGGCGGCCGTACAATCAGACGATGAAGTCAGGATGGGAGAGAGGATCATGAAAAAAACAGGAAAATTAAAGGATAGAAGCAAAAGCAGGCGGATGCTTGCGGCGGCGCTGCTTCTGGCGGCAGCGTGCTCTGCGGCGGGCTGCGGCGAGGAGCGTGTTGAAAATGCGCTGGCCTACCGGAAAATCGGGATGAATGCGATGGCGGAGGGCGATTATCAGTCAGCAATTGAGAATTTCCAGAAGGCGCTTGACCAGTCGAAGGGGCAAATCCGCAATCTGGAGCTGGATATCTGTATGCAGAAGGCGGAGGCGTTTTTTTTAAACGGGCAGGCAGCGGAGGCGCTGGAGGTGTGCAATGCCGTGCTGGACTACGATAAGGATTATGCAAATGCATATTATCTGAGGGGGAATCTGTATTTGCAGCAGGGGGATTCGGCAAAAGCGCTGGCCGATTACGAGCAGGCGGCCAAGAGTGCCAGGGCGGACTATGAGATCTACATTCGGCTCTACGAGAATTTGAGCCGCGGGGGAATGCCCCAGGAGGGCATCAAGTATCTGGAGCAGGCGCTTGAGCTGAAGGGAAAGGATCGCTACCATCTGACGAACCGGGGCTATATTTACTATCTCATGGGCGATTACGAGCAGGCAAAGGGGCAGCTCTTGCTGGCGGTTGCGGCGGATTTGGAGGAAGGCGAGGACGATAAGGCGGAGCTGTATCTGGCGCAGACCGCGGAAAAGCTCAACGACGAGGCGACGGCGGCGAAATATTACAATGCTTACGCGAAGGACCATGCGGATGATTCCGTCGTTTTGGAGGAGCTCGGCAACATCGCCATGGAAAAGAAGGATTATGCAGGTGCATACGATTATTATCAGAAGGGGCTTGCGGTGGACAATCCCGTCAACGAGCAGGCGCTTCTGCGGGGCATGATCGCGGCACTGGAATACCAGTACGAGTTTGAGCAGGCGAAGGAAAAGATGGCGCAGTATGTGCTGGACTATCCGGACGACGCGCAGGCGATGCGGGAGTATGAGTTTTTAAAGACGCGGACGGCAGCGGCGGAGCAGACCGAGGGGGAGCAGCAGGAAGCGCCAGAATCAAACGAGTCCGGCGGCGCGCCGTCGTGAGAGCATACGGCAGGCGATCCGGAAAGCGCGTCAGCAGGACAGAAGCGTGCCGCAAGGGAAGTGTCGGACGCGCAGCGGCAGGCGATCCGGAAAGCGCGTCAGCAGGACAGAAGCAGGTCGTGGCAGGGCTGTAACCGGCCACAGGAAAGGAACCGAGAACGATGCATGATAATAAAGAGATTGAAGAGCGTGTGATTTTGGTGGGTGTCAGCGAGCAGGAGGGCGACGACGCGGCGGATTCCATCGCGGAGCTGGCCGAGCTGGTGGAGACAGCGGGGGCTTCGGTGGCGGGAAGCGTGCTGCAGAAGCTTACGCGCAGGCATCCCGCCACTTACGTAGGCAGCGGAAAGGTGGAGGAGCTCAGGGCGCTTCTGTGCATGACGGATGCGACGGGAATCGTGTGCGACGATGAGCTTTCACCGGCGCAGATGCGCAATCTGGCGGATCTGCTGGACACAAAGGTAATGGACCGTACGCTGGTCATCCTGGATATTTTTGCAAAGCGGGCGGCGACGAGCGAGGGAAAAATCCAGGTGGAGCTGGCACAGCTGCGCTATGAGATGACAAGGCTCACCGGCTACGGACGCTCCATGTCCCGGCTCGGCGGCGGAATCGGGACGAGGGGGCCGGGAGAGAAAAAGCTGGAGACGGATCGAAGGGTTATCGCCGGGCGCATTTCCCAGCTCAAGCGGGAGCTGGAGGAGGTAAAGCAGCACCGGGAGGTCATCCGCAGCCGCCGTACCCGCGCGAATCAGCCGGTGGCGGCCATTGTGGGCTATACGAACGCGGGGAAGTCGACGCTTTTGAATGCCCTGACAGATGCGGATGTGCTGGAATGGGACGCGCTTTTTGCCACGCTGGACCCGACGACAAGGCTGCTGACCTTACCCGGCAGGCAGGAGCTTTTGCTGACGGATACGGTTGGCTTTATCCGAAAGCTGCCCCACCATCTCATCGAGGCGTTTCGCTCCACCCTTGAGGAGGCGAAGCATGCGGACTATATCATCCATGTGGTGGATGCCTCCAGCGCGCAGATGGAAAAGCAGATGTATATCGTCTACGAAACGCTGCGGGAGCTGGGCGTGGAAAGCAAGCCGGTGCTGACGCTTTTTAACAAGCAGGATCTGGTCGCGGAGCCGGAGGCGCTGCACGATGCGCGGGCAGATGCGGTGCTTCACATTTCCGCAAAGAAAAGGGAGGGGCTGGCGCAGGTAAAGGAGACGCTGGAAGCAATGCTGCGGGAGAACCGGATCTTTCTGGAGCGCCTGCTTCCCTATGCGCAGGCGGGCATTCTCGCGCGCATCCGCACGGCGGGGGAGCTGGTGTCGGAGGAATATCGGGAGGACGGAATTCTGATCCGGGCGTATGTTCCCCGGGCGCTCTATGCCCTGGCTGCATTTGGCGGGGAGGAGTAGGAAAACGCGTTTTTGAAAGGGATTGTATTTCGGATAAAAAGCCGGATAAAGTGCGTTGCGATTCTGATTTTTGTATGCTAGAATAAAATTATTCACAGCCAGTACCATCCGCGGGATTTTCGGGTCTGGCTCTGAGCAGTCACAGATATTACATGAGGAGGACAAAGCATGACACTGATGATTAAGGGCGGTCGTGTACTGGACCCCGCGACCGAGACGGACAAGATAGCAGATGTTTACGTGGAGGACGGAATTGTAAAAAAGATTGGAACAAAGCTAAAGGATGAGGCACGGCAGACGATCGATGCGACGGGCATGTACGTCATGCCGGGCTTTATCGATATGCATGTGCACCTGCGCGACCCGGGACAGACCGATAAAGAGAGCATTGAAACCGGCGCGGCGGCAGCGGCAAAGGGAGGCTATACGACCATCCTGGCGATGCCGAATACGAAGCCGGTGGTGGATAACTCCGACGTGCTCAGCTATGTGCTGAACAAGGGAAAGAGTGTGACGCCGGTGCATGTTTATCAGGCGGGTGCGGTTACGGTGGGGATGGCAGGTGAAGCGCTCACCGATCTGGCGGACATGGCGGCGCACGGTGCGATTGCCTTCAGCGAGGACGGAAAGTCCGTGGCGAGCACAAAGCTGTGCTGGGACGCGCTGCATGAGCTGGCGCGGCTGGATCTTCCGCTGCTTGACCACTGCGAAGAAAAGACGCTGATGGGGAATGGTATCATCAATAAGGACAAAAACTGTGAGCGTCTTGGGCTGCCCGGTATCCACAATACCGTGGAAAATGTCATAGCTTCCCGGGATTATCTCCTGGCAGTGGAGGCCGGAGCAAGACTTCATCTGTGCCATTGTTCCACAAAGGAGGTAGTGGATATGCTGCGTCTGGCAAAGCAGCAGGGACATGCTCTGACTGCCGAGGTATGCCCGCACCACTTTACACTGACGTCCGACGATATACCGGATGCACCCTGGATGCAGGATACGTCCGCCAATAATATGGAAGGAACGCCGACACTTTCCGCGAGCCCCATGAACCGGGAAGGCTTTGCGATGGTCAATTACAAGATGAATCCGCCGCTTCGCACAAAGGCGGACCGGGATGCGCTCATCGAGGGACTGCGGGACGGGTCCATCGACTGTATTGCCACCGATCACGCGCCCCACACGGCGGACGATAAAAACAAGGGCATGCGTGAGGCACCCTTTGGCATCGTCGGCCTTGAGACGGCTGCGGCGCTGACCTATACCGAGCTTGTGGAAAAGAAGGTGCTCACCCCCCTGCAGATGGCGGAAAAGATGAGCTACAATCCTGCGAAAATACTGCGGCTGGACGCGGGTGTGATCGCGGAGGGGAAGGATGCGGATCTGGTTATCTTTGATCCGAACGCAGCCTATATCATCGACAAGCAAACGTTTGTATCAAAAAGTAAAAATACGCCCTTCCACGGCAGGCCGGTGAAGGGACGCGTGGCATTCACCGTTATCGGCGGCGAAGTGGTGTATGAATATACGGAAAAGGAAACGGAAAAATGATAAATAAGCTGATTGAAAAAATAAAAAAAACGGGTGCGCCCGTCGTGGTGGGCCTGGATCCGATGCTCTCCTATGTACCGCAGTTTTTGCTGGATGCGGCGTTCGAACAGTTCGGTGAGACGCCGGAGGGCGCGGCCGAGGCGATCTGGCAGTACAACAAGGGCATCGTGGATGCGGTTTATGATCTCATTCCGGCGGTAAAGCCTCAGATTGCGATGTATGAGCAGTTTGGCGTGGAGGGCGTAAAGGCATTTCAGAAAACGGTGGACTACTGCCATGAGAAGGGTCTGATTGTGATCGGGGATGTGAAGCGCGGCGATATCGGCTCCACCTCCGCGGCTTATGCCGCCGGGCATCTGGGGCGGGTACAGATCGGAAGCAAATCGTTCCGGACGTTCAACGAGGATTTTGCCACGGTGAACCCATACCTTGGAACGGACGGCATCAAGCCCTTTATCGATGTGTGCAGGGAAGAGAGAAAGGGGCTGTTTCTGCTGGTTAAGACGTCCAACCCCTCGAGCGGGGAGTTCCAGGACCGCCTGATCGACGGAAGGCCTCTGTATGAGCATGTAGGTGAGAAGGTAGCCGAGTGGGGCGCGGACTGTATGGGCGGTTCCTACAGCTATATCGGTGCGGTGGTAGGGGCGACCTACCCCGAGCAGGGAAAGATTTTGCGCCGGATTATGCCGAAGGCGTTCATTTTGGTGCCGGGCTATGGCGCGCAGGGCGGCCAGGGAAAGGATCTGGTCCACTTTTTCAATGCGGACGGCCTGGGCGCTGTCGTTAATTCCTCACGGGGGATTATCGCTGCCTACCGGCAGGAGAAATACCAGCAGCGGGGCATCACGCCGGAAAATTACGCGGATGCGTCGCGTCTGGCAGTGGAGGACATGATTGCGGATATCGCGGGCGCGCTGGAGGCGTAGGATTTTCGGCTGCGTAGCGGGAAAGCATGTGCCGGAGGGCAGCGGCGAAGGCGCGGGAACGGTGAGACGTGAAGGCGCAGATGATTACGTTTTTTGAATAGGAGAATTTCATGACAGACAAGTTTTACGAGGATGCGATCATCATCCGCCAGGAGGAGATCGCGACAGATATTTACAGCATGTGGCTGCATACCGAGGAGATTGCATGCTTTGCAAAGCCCGGACAGTTTGTGGTGCTCTACTGTGCGGACGGCAGCAGGCTGCTTCCCCGGCCCATCAGCATCTGCGAGATTGACCGCTCAGACTGTGCCATCCGTCTCGTATACCGCATTGCGGGAAGGGGCACGACGGAATTTTCCGGTTATCACACCGGGGAGCAGCTTCGCGTGATGGGACCCCTTGGGAACGGGTATCCGAAGAAGAGCAGAAAGGCGCTTCTGCTTGGCGGCGGCATCGGCATCCCGCCCCTTTTGCAGCTCGCAAAGGAGCTCGACTGCGAGAAGCAGATCGTTCTGGGCTTTCGGGACGAGCGCTTTCTCGTGGAGGAATTTGAAGCCTGCGGCAAGGTGTACATAGCTACGGAGGACGGCAGCTGCGGCACACGGGGGAACGTGATGGATGTGGTTGCGCAAAAGAGCCTTGACGCGGAGATTATCTATGCCTGCGGCCCGCTGCCGATGCTGCGCGCCGTGAAGAAATTCGGGACGGAGCACGGCATCCAGAGCTGGATTTCTCTGGAGGAGCGCATGGCGTGCGGCGTGGGCGCCTGCCTTGGGTGTGTATGTAAAAGTACGAAAAAGGATGCGCACACCTATGTGAACAATAAGCGGATCTGTACCGAGGGACCGGTGTTTCGCGCGAAGGAGGTGGATATCTGATGAATATGGGTGTAAGGCTTGCGGGAGTTTCTCTGAAAAATCCGATACTGACTGCCTCGGGAACCTTTGGCTCCGGTCAGGAGTATGCACAGTTCGTGGATCTGAACAGGCTCGGCGGTGTCGTTACAAAGGGCGTTGCAAATGTTCCCTGGGAGGGCAATCCCACCCCGCGCATCGCCGAGGTGTACGGCGGGATGTTAAACGCTATCGGCCTGCAGAACCCGGGCATCGATGTGTTTGTGGAGCGCGACATCCCGTTTCTGGCAAAGTATGACACGCGCATCGTTGTGAATGTGTGCGGCAGGAGCGAGGCGGACTATGTGGAGGTGGTAGAGCGGCTGGCGGACCAGCCGGTGGACCTGCTGGAAATCAATATTTCCTGTCCGAACGTGAAGGAGGGCGGTATCGCTTTCGGACAGGATGCCGAGGCTGCGGCATCGATTACACGGGCGGTGAAGGCTGCGGCGAAGCAGCCCGTCATCATGAAGCTCAGTCCCAATGTGACGGATATCGCGGTTATGGCACAGGCGGTGGAGGCTGCCGGCGCGGATGCCATCTCTTTGATCAATACGATCACCGGCATGAAGATCGACGTCCACAGGCGGCAGTTCGCGCTTGCAAATAAGACGGGCGGGCTTTCCGGTCCCGCGATTCATCCGGTGGCGGTGCGCATGGTCTACGAGGCGGCGCAGGCGGTCAAAATCCCCATTATCGGCATGGGCGGTGTAATGTGCGCGGAGGACGCGCTGGAGCTGATTCTTGCGGGTGCCAGCGCCGTTGCGGTTGGCACGGCAAACTTCACGAATCCCCGGGCTACGGAGGAGATCATCGACGGTATCCGGGCGTATATGTCGGCGGAGGGCGTGAAGGATATCAGCGAGCTGATCGGTGCGGTGCGGTAGGGAGCCGGAGAGAAAGGCTGATCGGTGCGATAGGGAGCCAGAGAGAAAGGCTGATCGGTGTGGTGCTGTCCCGAGGAACAGAAAAATCCTTTTTGCATATGATAACAAAAAATACACAGAGGATTTTATGAAAAAGAAATTCATTGCTTTTCTGCTGTCCGCCGCGATGCTGGCAGTGGGACTTACCGGCTGCGGCAGCAGCGGACAGACAGCGGACAAAGGGGACACGGGGAGCACCGGTGCCGGGAAAACCACAAAGGTCGTTCTGAACGAGGTTGCGCATTCGATCTTCTACGCGCCCATGTATGCGGCGATCGAAAACGGGTATTTTGAGGAGCAGGGCATTGATCTGGAGCTGGTGACAGGCTTTGGGGCAGATAAAACAATGACGGCCGTACTCTCCGGCGAGGCGGATATCGGCTTTATGGGACCGGAGACTACCGTGTATACCTGCAATGAGGGCGCATCCGATCTGGTCGTAAATTTTGCGCAGCTCACACAGCGGGCAGGAAATTTCCTTGTGGCACGCGAGGCGGATGACGGGTTCAGCTGGGATAAATTAAAGGGAAAAGATGTGCTGGGCGGACGTGACGGCGGTATGCCTAAGCAAGATGTAACATGGGAACCCATCAGAGGAATTTATACATAAGAGGCGCATGCCGCATGATGCAGAACTCCGGTTATGTGTTAGTTAGCTGGGAACCCTGGCATTCGCTGAAAATGTATCAGCCCGTAAAACCGACCTTCGCGTTGGACGGAAAACCGACCCCTAACCAACCTACTATAAACAGGCTAAAAGAGAACCGACGAAAAGGAGCAGCAGGAGGACGCGGTTTATGATCACCGAAGAGATATTGCATATTGCGATGGAACAGTCTGCCGAGGAC
>CAJUSH010000050.1 GCA_910589045.1 uncultured Eubacterium sp. | reverse complement strand
GTCTATTATACCAGATGTTAAAAATATCAACAACTTAATTTATGCCATACTAGTGCTTTTTGGAGGGACAAAACAGCGGCGGCTGTTTTTGGCCTTTTCGGGCAGTAATACAAATTATGATAACTGTTCAGGGTCAGGCTCGAATACTCCCCTGGCGGTGAACAATGGAAATTAGGAGGATTAACTATGATTTTAGCAGGTCAGGCAGCGGGCGGCGTAGCCGGAATGGTCATCTGGATTGTCATTTTGGTCGGTTTTATGTACTTTTTTATGATTCGCCCCCAGAAAAAAGAACAGCAGCAGAAGGCGGCTATGCTCCAGGCACTGGAGATCGGAGATACGGTGCTCACTACCAGTGGCTTTTATGGAACAGTCATTGACATGTCAGAGGATACCGTGATCATTGAGTTCGGCAACAACAAAAATTGCCGGATTCCGATGCAGCGCGCAGCGATTTCCGCTGTAGAGAAGCCCGAGGACGCGGCTAAGGCCGTAGAGGAGAAGGACAAAAAGGCTGGAAAAAAATAAACGATCGGGAGGGGGCGTATACGGGGAAAGCACGTTATACGCCTTCCTTGCGATTTTCAGGGCATATGCAAATTGCTTCCAGATGTGCAGTAACCAGCCTGACTCTGGCGGCATGGCAAATAGATAACTCTTAGTAGAAGGGAAGGATAGAGATGAATTTTCATGTAGGAGTGATCGCCGGTGACGGAATCGGGCCGGAGATCGTTGCGGAAGCAAAAAAAGTACTGGATACGGTTGGAAGGAAGTACAACCACAGCTTTGACTATGAAGAGATTTTAATGGGCGGCTGCTCCATCGATGCGACGGGTGTGCCGCTGACGGATCAGGCCATCGAGCAGGCAAAGGGCAGCGATGCGGTGCTCATGGGCTCGATCGGCGGAAACACCGCGACCTCGCCCTGGTATAAGCTCCCGCCGAACCTGCGGCCGGAGGCGGGGCTGCTTGGCATCCGCAAGGCGCTGAATCTGTTTGCAAACCTGCGCCCCGCTTATCTGTATGAGGAGCTGAAGGAGGCGTGCCCGCTGCGGGATGATATTATCGGTGACGGATTTGATATGATGATCATGCGTGAGCTGACCGGCGGGCTGTATTTCGGTGAACGGAAGACTGAGGAAGTGGACGGCGTGATGACTGCGGTTGACACGCTGACTTATAATGAGAATGAGATCCGCCGCATTGCGATCCGTGCGTTTGACATTGCGAGAAAGCGCCGGAAGAAGGTGACGAGCGTGGACAAGGCAAACGTGCTGGACTCCTCGCGTCTGTGGCGGAAAATTGTGGAGGAAGTGGCAAAGGATTATCCCGACGTGGCCTGTGAGCACATGCTGGTGGACAACTGTGCGATGCAGCTTGTGAAGGATCCGAAGCAGTTTGACGTGATTCTGACCGAGAACATGTTCGGCGATATTCTCTCCGACGAGGCGAGCATGGTTACCGGCTCCATCGGAATGCTCTCATCCGCGAGTCTGAACGATACGAAGTTCGGGCTGTACGAGCCAAGCGGCGGCTCTGCGCCGGATATCGCGGGCAAGGGAATCGCAAACCCTATCGCAACGATTCTCAGCGCGGCGATGATGCTGCGCTACAGCTTCGACCTTGATCCGGAAGCGGACGCGGTGGAGGCAGCGGTGAAGCAGGTGCTTGCGGACGGCTACCGTACTGTCGATATCATGCCGGGGCAGGAGGAAAAGAAGGCTTCTGTCACACAGGTAGGAACCGCACAGATGGGCGATCTGATCTGTGAGCGGATTAGGTAAAATAGTTCTGCCGCCACATGTGTAAGCGAGAATTGCGCGAGCGCATCCGGATGCGATGCACAAAGCGCCTGAACGAAAATTGCTAAAAATTTTGGGAGGAATAATATATATGATCAGTGATAACGCACGCGCCGGTATGCAGCAGGCGCCGGCAAGAAGCTTATTTAACGCATTGGGATTTACCGCTGAGGAGCTGAAAAAGCCGATGGTCGGCATTGTCAGCTCCTACAACGAGATTGTACCGGGACATATGAACATTGACAAGATCGTGGACGCCGTAAAGCTTGGCGTTGCGGAGGCAGGCGGGGTTCCGGTTGTATTTCCTGCCATCGCGGTCTGCGACGGAATCGCCATGGGGCATATCGGCATGAAATATTCGCTGGTGACCCGCGACCTGATCGCGGATTCCACCGAGTGTATGGCCATCGCGCATCAGTTTGACGCGCTTGTGATGGTGCCTAACTGCGACAAGAATGTGCCGGGGCTTCTGATGGCGGCGGCGCGTTTGAATATCCCCACCGTATTTGTGTCCGGCGGGCCGATGCTGGCGGGTCGTGTCAAGGGAGAAAAGCGCAGCCTTTCCTCTATGTTTGAGGCGGTAGGAAGCTATGCGGCAGGTACGATGAGCCAGGAGGATGTGACCGAGTTTGAAAATAAGGTATGCCCGACCTGCGGTTCCTGCTCCGGCATGTACACGGCAAACTCGATGAACTGCCTGACGGAGGCGCTTGGCATGGGACTTTCCGGGAACGGGACGATTCCCGCGGTTTACTCCGAGCGCATTAAGCTGGCAAAGCACGCGGGCATGGCGGTGATGGAGCTGGTAAAGAAGAACATCCGTCCGAGGGACATTATGACGAAGGAAGCGATCATCAACGCGCTGACGGTTGATATGGCGCTGGGCTGTTCCACGAACAGCATGCTACACCTGCCTGCCATCGCACATGAGATCGGCTTTGATTTTGATATTTCCTATGCAAACCCCATCAGTGAAAAGACGCCGAACCTGTGCCACCTTGCCCCGGCAGGACCGACCTACATGGAGGACTTAAACGAGGCGGGCGGCGTGTA
Organism: uncultured Eubacterium sp.; assembly: GCA_910589045.1. GTDB lineage: Bacteria > Bacillota > Clostridia > Lachnospirales > Lachnospiraceae > W0P33-017. The sequence continues at coordinate 17,852 of CAJUSH010000050.1, read as the reverse complement.
TGCGGTTATGAAGGAGCTGGCGGATATCGGACTTTTGAATACGGAATGCATGACCGTTACCGGCAAGAGCATCGGGGAAAACATTAAAAACGCGGTCAACCGGAACCCCGCGGTCATCCGCACCGTGGATAATCCTTACAGTAAAACCGGCGGGCTTGCCGTGTTAAAGGGCAACCTTGCGCCGGACGGATCGGTTGTGAAGCGCTCCGCAGTGGTGGAGGAGATGCTTGTCCACGAGGGGCCTGCCCGTGTTTTTGACTGCGAGGAGGATGCGATTGCGGCGATCAAGGGCGGAAAAATCGTCTCCGGCGACGTGGTTGTCATCCGTTACGAGGGACCCAAAGGCGGCCCCGGTATGCGTGAGATGCTGAATCCAACCTCGGCGATTGCAGGCATGGGACTCGGCTCCTCCGTAGCGCTCATCACCGACGGACGCTTTTCCGGCGCGAGCCGCGGCGCTTCCATCGGGCACGTCTCACCCGAGGCGGCGGTCGGCGGACCGATTGCGCTCGTTGAGGAGGGGGATATGATCAGCATCAACATTCCCGAGATGAAGCTGGATATTAAGGTTTCCGACGAAAAGCTGGCGGCGCGTAAGGCGAAGTGGCAGCCGAGGGAGCCAAAGGTGACTACCGGCTATCTGGCGCGTTACGAGAAGATGGTGACCTCCGGCAACCGGGGCGCGATTTTAGAAATCAAATAGACAGCCGAGAGGGAAAAGCAGTTACGATTAAATGGAAATCTAGGAGGAAGGCAAAATGCGGGGCATTTTTAAGGAATGCCTTCCGAATGACTTAGGAGGAATACAAAATATGCAGCTCACAGGCGCAGAGATCATTATCGAGTGTTTGAAGGAGCAGGGCGTGGATACCGTGTTCGGCTATCCGGGCGGTGCGATTTTGAATGTCTATGATGAGTTATATAAGCACAGTGACGAGATCCGGCACATCCTGACCTCCCACGAGCAGGGGGCCAGTCATGCGGCGGACGGCTACGCGAGAAGCACCGGAAGGGTGGGTGTCTGCTTTGCCACCTCCGGACCCGGTGCAACGAATCTGGTGACAGGCATTGCGACGGCGTACATGGATTCCGTTCCCGTTGTTGCCATCACCTGCAACGTAGGCGTGTCCCTGCTCGGCAAGGACAGCTTTCAGGAGATTGATATTACCGGTATCACAACACCGATCACGAAGCATAACTTTATTGTAAAGGATGTGAATCAGCTGGCGGACACAATACGCAGGGCTTTTGCCATCGCCAAAAAGGGGCGTCCCGGCCCGGTGCTGGTGGATGTTCCGAAGGATGTGACCGCGAACAAGGCGGATTACGAGAAGGCGGGCCTGAAGCATATGCCCAGCGTCCGTCCGGCGGAGGGCTGGGACAGCGGCAAGGAGACCGAGCAGGAGATCGATACGGCGATTAGCCTCATGCGCGCATCGAAAAAGCCGTTTATCTTCGTCGGCGGCGGTGCGGTGATCTCCGGGGCATCCGAGCAGCTGGAGCGTTTTGTCTCCCTTATGCAGGCGCCGGTCTGCGATTCTTTGATGGGAAAGGGTGCGTTTGACGGAACGGACGGACTTTACACGGGAATGCTCGGCATGCACGGAACGAAGGTGTCAAACTTCGGCGTGAGCGAATGTGATCTGCTGATCGTTGTAGGCGCGCGCTTTTCCGACCGCGTCATCGGAAATGCCAGCAAATTCGCAGGCAATGCAAGGATCGTGCAGATTGACATAGATCCGGCGGAGGTAAACAAAAACATACCGGTGACGGCCAGTGTGATCGGGGACGCGAAGGAAATGCTCGCGATGATCAACGAAAGGCTGGAGCAGCAGGAGCATGACGAGTGGCTCGCGCATATCGCAGGGCTGAAGGAACGCTTCCCGTTAAAGTATCCCGAGACGGGACTCAGCGGCCCTTATATGGTAGAGCAGATTTATAAACAGACAAAGGGCGATGCGATCATCGTCACGGAGGTGGGGCAGCACCAGATGTGGGCGGCGCAGTATTATAAATACAAAAGTCCACGGACCCTGCTCACCTCCGGGGGACTCGGGACCATGGGCTATGGTCTCGGCGCGGCGATCGGCGCGCAGGTGGCAAACCCCGGCAAACAGGTCATCAATTTTGCGGGCGACGGGTGCTTCCGCATGAACATGAACGAGGTGGCAACCGCGGCGCGCAACGGGCTGCCGCTGGTTGAGATTATCGTCAACAATCATGTGCTTGGCATGGTGCGTCAGTGGCAGGATCTGTTTTACAACAAGCATTATTCCGCGACGGTTCTGGACGACGGCGTGGACTATGTAAAGCTGGCGGAGGCCATGGGTGCGACCGGGCTGCGGGCGACGACGCGGGAGGAATTTGACGGGGCGCTCTCACAGGCGCTTGCGGCTGAGGGACCGGTTGTCATCGACGCGGTGATCGACTGCGACGACAAGGTGTGGCCCATGGTTGCGCCTGGTGCACCGATTTCCGAGGCATTTACCGAGGAGGATTTGTAATTGCTTCGTCAGGTCGGAGCGCATGCCGCAAAGACCGCAAGCATATGATTTTGCAAGTGCATAATCGCTTTTCAGGAGGAAGGCACAGGGATGCTTTCCGGAAATAAGGCAGGTGACGCAGGGCGGCGCGTGCCGATACCAATTATCAGGAGGAGAGAACAATGAGCAGAGTATACAATTTTTCTGCAGGACCGGCGGTGCTGCCGGAGGAGGTACTGAAGGAAGCAGCAGACGAGATGCTGGATTATAAGGGCTGCGGCATGTCCGTGATGGAGATGTCCCACCGCTCCAAGGTGTACGATACGATTATCAAGGAGGCGGAGGCCGACCTTCGGGAGCTGATGAACATTCCCGATAACTATAAGGTACTGTTTTTGCAGGGCGGGGCGTCACAGCAGTTTGCGGCGATTCCGATGAACCTGATGAAAAACAAAAAGGCAGGCTATATTCTCACCGGACAGTGGGCGAAGAAGGCGTTTCAGGAGGGCAAAATTTACGGTGAGGCGGTGGAGCTTGCATCCTCCGCGGACGAGACCTTTTCCTATATTCCCGACTGTTCGAATCTGAATATTACCGAAGATATGGACTATGTTTACATCTGTGAGAACAACACAATTTACGGTACAAAATTCCATACATTGCCCGATACAAAGGGGATTGACCTCGTGGCGGACGTATCCTCCTGCTTTTTATCCGAGCCGGTGGACGTGACAAAGTACGGCGTGATCTACGGCGGCGTGCAGAAAAATATCGGGCCGGCGGGTGTTGTCATTGTCATTATCCGGGAGGATTTAATCCGGGACGACGTGCTTCCCGGCACGCCCACGATGCTCAAATACAAGACACAGGCGGATAACGACAGCCTTTACAACACGCCGCCCTGCTACGGCATCTATATCTGCGGCAAGGTGTTCAAGTGGATTAAGAAGATGGGCGGTCTGACCGCGATGAAGGAACACAACGAGAAAAAGGCGAAGATCCTCTATGATTTTCTGGATCAGAGCAGGCTCTTTAAGGGAACCGTCCGCAAGGAGGACCGTTCTTTGATGAATGTGCCCTTCGTGACCGGCAACGAACAGCTGGATGCAAAATTTGTGGCCGAGGCGAAGGCGGCTGGTTTTGAGAACCTGAAGGGACACCGCACCGTCGGCGGCATGCGCGCGTCCATCTATAATGCAATGCCCATAGAAGGTGTTGAGAAACTGGTTACATTTATGAAGAAGTTTGAAGAGGAGAATGCGTAACATGTTTAAATATACTTGCTTAAATCCCATCGCAGGGGTGGGTCTGGATTTATTGACGGAGGATTACAAAAAGACTGACGCGCTGGAGGACGCACAGGCCGTGCTTGTGCGCTCTGCGTCGATGCATGAGCTGGAGCTGCCAAAGACGCTTGAGGCGGTTGCAAGAGCCGGGGCCGGCGTCAACAACATTCCGCTGGAGGAGTGTGCAAAGAAGGGAATCGTTGTATTCAACACACCCGGCGCAAATGCCAACGGCGTGAAGGAGCTTGTGTTTGCCGGCATGCTGCTGGCGGCCCGTGACGTGGTAGGGGGCATTAACTGGTGCATGTCCGAGAAGGACAACGCAGACATCGCAAAGGCGGCGGAGAAGCAGAAGAAAAATTTTGCGGGCACCGAGCTTGCGGGCAAAAAGCTGGGTGTCATCGGTCTTGGGGCCATCGGCATTAAGGTGGCGAACACTGCGCGCCACTTCGGCATGGAGGTGTACGGCTATGATCCCTATATCTCGGTCAACGCCGCATGGAATCTTTCAAGGGACGTAAAGCACATCAATGACCCGGAGACGATCTACCGGGAGTGCGATTACATTACGATCCATGTTCCCCTCATGGATGCGACAAAGAAGATGATCAGCGCGGAGGCCATCGCCATGATGAAGCCGACAGCGGTTGTCTTAAACTTTGCGCGTGACCTGCTCGTGGACGAGGAGGCGATGGTAGCGGCGCTTGGTGAGGGCAAGGTGCGCAAATACGTATCCGATTTCGCAAATCCGATGACGGCGGGCAAGCCGGGCTGTATCGTGATTCCCCATCTGGGCGCTTCCACGGAGGAGTCCGAGGACAACTGTGCGGTAATGGCGGTACAGGAGATCCGCGATTATATGGAGAACGGCAATATCAAAAATTCCGTAAACTATCCGAGCTGCGACATGGGCGTATGTCAGACGGCAAGCCGCATCGCGTTCCTGCACAAAAACGCGAAGGGAACCATCGGAACCTTCACCGCTTGTCTGGGTGATGCCGGAGTCAATATCGACAATATGTCGAACAAGAGCAAGGGCGATTTTGCTTACACGATGATGGATGTGGACGCCCCGGTTCCCGCAGACGTTGTGGAAAAAATGTCGAATTTGCCGGGCGTGTTTAAGGCGAGGGTGATCAAATAATGGCAGATGTAAGACCTTTTCGGGCAATTCGGCCGATTGCGGGCAAGGCGGCGGCAATCGCCGCTTTGCCTTATGATGTTTACAGCAGACAGGAGGCAAAGGAGGCCGTAAAGGGCAACCCGGATTCCTTCTTAAATATAGACCGCGCGGAGACGCAGTTTGATGATTCCGTGGACATTTACGCGCCCTGTGTGTACGAGAAGGCGCGGGAGCTTCTGTGGGAAAAGGTGGAGAAGGGGGATTTTCTCCGGGAGGAGACGCCCTGCTATTACATCTACGAGCTGACGATGAACGGGCGCGTGCAGACGGGAATCGTCGCCTGCGCATCCATCGACGACTATGAGCGCGGGGTGATCAAAAAGCACGAGAATACCCGTGCGGACAAGGAAAAAGACCGAATCCGCCATGTCGATACGTGCAATGCACAGACCGGCCCGATTTTTCTTGCTTACCGGGCAGACCAGACGGTCCGGAAAGTGACAAAGCAGGTGAAAAGGGAAATGCCCGTGTACGATTTCACTGCCGACGACGGTGTGCGTCATCGGGTGTGGGTGATCGCGCGTGAAGCCGATATCCGTACCTTGCAGGTAGCATTTAACGGCATCGGGCAGATCTATATCGCGGACGGACACCACCGCGCCGCATCGGCGGTGAAGGTAGGCCTGAAACGCCGGGAGGAGCATCCGGGTTTTGACGGTACGGAGGAGTTTCACTATTTCCTGTCGGTTTTGTTTGCGGACGAGGAGCTGATGATTCTGGATTACAACCGGGTCGTGAAAGATTTGAACGGCCTGACCGCGGAGGAATTTTTAGCGAAGGTGCGGGAAATCTTTCAGGTGCGGGAGATCGGCAGACAGGAGCGCAGGCCGGCGGAGAAGGGCGAGTTTTCCATGTATCTGGCGGATAGGTGGTATCTGTGTACGGTAAAGGATCAGGACCGGAGCACAGACCCGGTGAGGGGGCTGGACGTATCTCTTTTGCAGGAGCTTTTGCTGGCCCCGGTGCTTGGCATCGAAGACCCGAAAACGGACGCGCGCATCGATTTTGTGGGCGGCATCCGGGGACTGGATGAGCTGGAGCGGCGCTGCAGCGGCGCGGGTGACTGCGTGTGCGCCTTTGCGATGTACCCCACCAGCATACGGGAGCTGTTTGCGGTGGCGGATGCGGGGCTTTTAATGCCTCCAAAATCCACATGGTTCGAGCCGAAGCTGCGAAGCGGCCTTTTTGTGCATGAAATATAGAGACGGGCGTATGCCTTCCGACGGCATGGCAGGCGGCGTGAGGGGCGCAGCATTTTTTGTATCACGGTGGACAGATTAAAAATTGTGAAAGGATCAGGCGGCTATGGAAGAGAACGTGATGACGGATTTCGTTACGGAAACTTTAGCGCAGCTTTCTGAGCCGGGGACGGAGGGCAGGGACTGGTCGCTGTTGGAGTCCTATCTGAAGGATATGGTTCCGGAGCTGATCGGCTTTGCATTGTCCGTGATTGGTGCCGTGCTGGTGTATGTCATCGGCGGGCGCATCATCCGCTGGCTTCGCAAAATGCTCAAAAGAACGATGACCCGCCACAGCGTTGACGAGGGCGTGCAGCAGTTTCTGGACGGCCTTGCCAAATATATGGGCTATTTTGCCCTGATTTTGATGATTCTCGGATTTTTCGGGGTCACGGCTGCATCGGTGGTCGCGGTGCTCGGCTCCGCGGGGCTGACGATGGGACTGGCGCTCCAGGGAAGCCTTTCCAATTTCGCGGGCGGCGTGCTTATTTTGCTCTTACAGCCCTTTGGCGTGGGCGACTATATCATCGAATCCGGCGGCGGTATGGAGGGCTATGTGCAGGAGATTTCCGTTTTTTATACAACGCTTCTCACCGGCGACGAAAAAACCATCGCTATTCCCAACGGCACACTTTCCAACAGCAGCATTACGAACATCTCAAAAAGCGGCAGGCGCAGGCTGGATGTTGTCGTGGATATCGCTTACGATGCCGACCTGCAGAAGGCAAAAAAAGTACTGCTGGAGGTGGCGGAGAAATCCGGGCACTATTTGAAAAGCGATCCGCCTGCAGTGCTCGTGCGGGAGCTTGCGCAAAGCAGCGTGAAGCTGTGCGTGCGGGTCTGGACAGACCCGGAGCAGTACTGGGATGAGCAGTGGGAGTTAAATGAGCAGATTAAGCTTTCTTTGGATCGGGCGGGCATCGAGATTGCCTATCCGCAGCTGGATGTGCATGTGAAGTAGACTTTCTTCGCGCGCGTCGCGGACGCGAAAAGTAACAACTTTTACACAAAAAATGAGAATTATTGCTAAAAAGAATTGACAAATTTCCCAGATTATGCTAGTTTGATTATGTTAGTAAAATAACACGCCTAAAAATTGGACGTGCAATTTATAGCAATATCTCATAGAGTTTAGGAGGAAGTATTATGCAGCAGGGAACTGTAAAATGGTTTAATGCAAAAAAAGGCTACGGATTTATTTCTGACGAAGCCGGCAACGAAGTATTTGTTCATTTTTCAGCGTTGAATATGGACGGCTTCAAGGAATTGAAGGATGGCGAGAAGGTTGAGTTCGAGGTTGTAGAGGGTGAGAAAGGCCCCCAGGCAGCAAACGTGACAAGAATCTAATCAGCCACAATATTTTTGTTTGCAAAAGGAACGGTCATTCCACTGCGGGATGACCGTTTTTCATCGTATGGGGGATCCGGGCTATTTCCGGATAAAAGTATCTGGCACAGCAGAAGGGCCGCGGACAGGTACGGCAGGTATAGATACAAACAATAATGGAAATAATATGGAAAATTGTTCGGAGCAGGGCTCCGGACAGCAACAAGATATGGAGGACGCAGGATTGAACAGCGAACAGATTTCAGGTTTGACGGCATATGAGGTGATTGGCGGGGAAGAGCTTCGCGATCTCGGTTCTAAGGGCACACTGCTGCGGCACAAAAAAAGCGGTGCGCATGTGGCATTGGTGGAGAATGACGATGAGAACAAGGTTTTTTACATCGCATTCCGCACACCTGTGGAAAATTCGACCGGAGTGCCGCATATTATTGAGCACACGGTGCTGTGCGGATCGGAGCATTTTCCGGTGAAGGATCCGTTTGTGGAGCTTGCAAAGGGCTCACTGAACACGTTTTTAAACGCCATGACGTATCCCGATAAGACGGTTTACCCCGTGGCGAGCTGTAATGACAAGGATTTTCAGAATCTGATGCATGTCTATCTGGATGCGGTGTTCCATCCGAACATCTATCACTTCGAAGAGATTTTCTTACAGGAGGGGTGGCACTACGAGCTGGAGGAGATGGACGGGCCGCTCACCATCAACGGTGTGGTGTACAATGAGATGAAGGGTGCGTTTTCCTCTCCGGAGGGCGTGCTGGATCGGGTGATTTTAAATTCTCTGTTTCCGGATACGACCTATGCGAACGAGTCCGGCGGTGACCCGGACGTGATACCGGAGCTTTCCTATGAGGAGTATCTGGATTTCCACAGGCATTATTATCATCCAAGCAACTGCTATATTTATCTCTACGGGGATATGGATATGGCGCAGAAGCTGGCCTGGATCGATGAAAATTACCTCTCGGATTACAGCATCCAGCCGGTGGATTCCCAGATCGAGCTGCAGAAGCCTTTTTCGGAGCCGGTGGAGATCACGAAGGATTATCCCATCGCCAGCAGCGAGTCGACGGAAAACAACGCCTATCTCGCCTACAACGCCGCGGTGGATACGGTGCTGAACAAGGAGTACTATGTCGCATTTGATATTTTGGATTACGCGCTTTTAGGCGCACCGGGCGCACCGTTAAAGCAGGCGCTGCTGGATGCGGGCATCGGTAAGGATATCATTAGCTCCTATGATAATTCTACGTATCAGCCGATCTTTTCGGTGGTGGCGAAAAATGCCAACGAGTCGGACCGGGAGCGGTTTCTGCAGGTCATCCGGGAGACACTTGCGCAGCAGATCGAGCAGGGTATCAACAAAAAGGCGCTGCTTGCGGGCATCAACAGCGCGGAATTTAAGTACCGCGAGGCGGATTTCGGCTCCTATCCGAAGGGACTGATCTACGGCCTGCAGTGCATGGACAGCTGGCTTTACGATGAGTCGAAGCCCTTTTTGCATCTGGAGGCAGGGGAGGTGTTTGCATTTCTGCGGGAGCAGCTCGAGCAGGATACCGGCTATTTTGAGGAGCTGGTGAAGGTGTGGCTGCTGGACAACACCCATGCCTCGTTAATTGTAGTCCGTCCGAAAAAGGGTCTGACAGCGGAGAATGAGCGGGCACTGGAGCAGAGGCTGGCAGATTACAAAAAAACGCTGAGCGAGAAAAATATGCGCGGGTTTATCCAGCGCACCGCGGATTTAAAGGAATATCAGTCCGAGCCGTCCCCGAAGGAGGATCTGGAAAAGCTTCCCCTCCTGCGGCGGGAGGACGTGAAAAAGGAGGCGGCGCCTCTGTGCAATGAGACATGCACGATGGCCGGGCTTCCGGTTGTCTGCCACGACGTGGGGACAAACGGCATTTATTATGTGAATCTGATGTTCGGGCTGAATCATCTGTCTGCGGAGGATCTGCCGTATCTGGGCGTGCTCAAGTCGGTGCTGGGCTACATGGATACGGAGCATTACGGCTACAGTGAGCTTGCCAACGAGATCAACCTTTACACCGGCGGAATCTCCTCGGCGCTGAATATCTATGTCAATGCGGAGGATAGGGAGCAGTTTGACGCGCGCTACGAGGTGAGCGTGAAGGTGCTCAAAAACAACCTGTCCCGGGCGTTTGCGCTTGTAAACGAGATTCTTCACAGCACCAGGCTCTTGGACGACAAGCGTCTGTATGAAATTCTGGCGCAGGTAAAGTCGCGTCTGGAGATGAGTATGACGACTGCGGGACACACCGTGTCCGCCCTGCGCGCCATGTCTTATTTTTCACCGTCGGGATATTTTAACGACGCGGTGGGCGGCGTGGCGCTCTACCGGCTGATCTGCGAGCTGGAGGGCAATTTTGAAGCGCGAAAGGATGCGCTCAGGGAAAAGCTGGCATACCTGATCGAAAATATATTTGTCACCGATCACATGCTTGTGAGCCTTACAGTTGACAAAGAGCTGCAGGATGCGCTTGTCCCCGAGCTGGAAGCGCTCGGCCGGGTGCTTCCCAAACAGGCGAAGAGCGAAGGCTCCCTTGTGATGCAGCTGGAAAAAAGAAACGAGGGCTTTAAGGATGCGGCGCAGATCCAGTACGTTTCCCGCGGCGGCAATTTCAGAAAGGCAGGCTTTCCCTATACCGGTGCCCTGAAGATTCTGCGGGTAATCTTAAATTACGATTACCTCTGGCTGAATATCCGTGTGCAGGGCGGCGCCTACGGCTGCATGAGCGGTTTCGGGCGCAACGGGGATTCCTATTTTTCATCCTACCGCGATCCGAATCTCACAAGGACGAACGAGATTTTTGAGGGTATTCCTGCGTATCTGCATGATTTTGATGTGGATGAGCGGGATATGACAAAATATATTATCGGAACGATCAGCAGTCTGGACGCGCCGCTTCCGCCGTCTGCAAAGGGAAGCCGTTCCATCAGTGCATACCTTTCCGGTGTCAGCGATAAGGATATTCAGCGTGAGCGGGATGAGGTGCTTGCGGCGTCTCCCGCGGATATCCGCGCCCTGGAGCCCCTTGTGAAGTGCATCCTGGCGGATGCGTGCATCTGCGTCATCGGAAACGAGGATATGCTGACAAAGGAAGCGGAGCTGTTTTTACATTTGGAGGATTTATTTTGATGGATGGTACGAAGGAAAAGCAAAAATCCGGCTTTGTGACGATCATCGGCAGGCCGAACGTCGGAAAGTCGACTATGATGAATTACCTGATCGGACAGAAGATTGCGATCACGTCAAATAAGCCGCAGACCACCCGCAACCGGATACAGACCGTCTACACGGATCCAAAGCGGGGGCAGGTGGTTTTTCTGGACACACCGGGCATCCACAAGGCGAAAAATAAGCTGGGCGAGTACATGGTGAACGCTGCAGAGCGCACGCTAAGCGAGGTGGACCTGATTTTGTGGCTTGTGGAGCCCTCAAATTTTGTAGGCGCGGGCGAGCAGCATATTGCAGAGGTGCTGAAAAAAGTAAAGACGCCGGTCATCCTGATCATCAACAAGATCGATACGTTGGAAAAAAAGGAGCTGCTTTTGGAATACATTGATACGTATCGAAGGGTCTATGAATTTGCGGAGATCATACCGGCCTGCGCGCTGCGCGGACAGGGCATGGATGATGTGCTCGACACTATTTTCAGGTATCTGCCCTACGGGCCGATGTTTTACGACGAGGATACGATTACGGACCAGCCGGAGCGCCAGATCGTGGCGGAACTCATCCGCGAGAAGGCGCTGCATGCGCTCAATGACGAGATTCCGCACGGCATTGCGGTGACGGTCGAGCGCATGAAGGACCGGGGAAACCAGAATTTGATCGACATAGAAGCGACCGTCATATGCGAGCGTGATTCCCACAAGGGCATCATTATCGGGAAGGGCGGCAGTATGCTCAAAAAAATTGGGACAAACGCGCGCTATGAGATCGAGCGCCTTTTGGGCTGCAAGGTAAACCTGAAGCTTTGGGTTAAGGTGAAAAAGGACTGGCGCGACAGCGATATACTGCTCAAAAATTTTGGCTACAAGGAGGAGCAGTAAACGTTTTTTTCATTCGATTTTTCCACTTTTTATCTCGTATGGATTTTCTGACAAGCGCATATGATATTATAAAGCTCACAGCCGGGCACAGGTCTGCGGAACCGGCATGCCGCGTGCGTTCGGCGGATGCGCCAGGGCACGGGACATGCGGGGTGTTTTGGACCGCCCCGGATGCTTGCGGAAAGGTACAAATACGAGAAGAGGGGGGAAGATACATTGTCGGATGAAAAATGGAATCGCTTTGCGGCCACGGGGAGCGTGCGGGACTATCTGGAATACCGGGCCTGTTTTTCCTGTGAGGAGCCGGAGCGCGGATACAGGAGAATGAAAAAAAGTACGGAGCGTTTGAAGCAGGTCGGTGCGCAGGCGCTAAAGGAATGGAATCATTGAGAGGAAGGGGAACATGGGACAGACCGTCCTTTTAAATGGAATAGTGCTCTCGGCAATGCCGATCGGGGATTACGATAAGCGCCTGGTGGTGCTGACAAGGGAGCGGGGAAAGATCACGGTGTTTGCCAGAGGTGCGAGACGCCCGAGCAGCCCGCTTTTGGCGGCCACGAACCCCTTTGTGTTCGGGGAGCTTGAAGTATTCGAGGGCAAAACTGCATACAATGCCTGCAGGATCAGCGTGAAAAATTATTTCCGCGAGCTTGCGGAGGATATAGAGACGGCATATTACGGCTTTTATTTTCTCGAGCTTGCGGATTATTATGCGGTGGAAAATATCGAGGCGAAGGATATGTGCAATCTTTTATACACATCTCTGCGGGCACTTACAAAGCCGGTTTTTTCGAACCGGCTTGTTCGCCGTATTTTCGAGCTGCGCATGCTGGTGCTTGGCGGCGAGTATCCGAACCTTTTCGAGTGCGTTTCCTGCAAAAGCCGGGAAAATTTGAATACCTTCCATGTGAAATACTGCGGGATGCTCTGCGGGGGCTGCGGGGCGCTGATGGGCGGTATCCCCGTGGATGCGTCCGCGCTCTATACGCTGCAGTTTATCGTGACAACGCCGCTCTCGCAGCTGTACAGCTTTCAGGTGACGCAGGACGTGCTCTTTACGCTGGAGCGTGTGCTGAGCGAATATATGGAGCGTTACATAGACCGGAAATTCCATTCGCTGGAGCTTCTGGAGGGCGGATGCTGATTGCGTGACCGGCAGCAATCCGCCCTGCAAAAGACGAAGGCTAAGGTGTTGCGGAAAAGAGCTTGAAATCATACCGGGGAAATAGTATAATAAAACGGATTTCGAGACGCGATGGAGGAATTGATATGAAAAAATCAGTACGAGCCGGATTACTCTTTGCTGCGGCCATGGTGCTTTTGACAGGCTGCGGCGGCACGGAGTTTTCCGCAGATAAGGACACGGTTTACGTGGAGAAAAAGGGAACCGTCAGGGGCGCGAACGTAGCGGATTTTGACAAGGAGTACTACAGCGAGAGCGAGCTTTCGGATTTTATTACGGAGACAGTCGATACATATGTGGCAAAATCCGGTGAGGGTACGGTTGAGATCGCCGAGTTTGCGGTGGAGGACGGAGTGGCCCGTGTCTATTTGAATTATGCCGGGGTCACGGACTACGCGGATTTTAACGGCGTGGAGTTTTTTGCGGGCAGTGTCCTGGACGCGAAGGCAGAGGGGTATGCGATACCGGACGCATTCACCGCGGTGACGGATGATGCGGGCAGCTGGGACGCGGAGGGTAACAAGATTGTCATTATCGGACAGCAGACCGAGGTGCGGGTGGACGGTACGATTTTGTTTGTTTCGGCGAATGCCAGCGCTACCGGGAAAAATACGGCGAGTGTGACCTACGACCTTTTGGATGAGGAGGCCGAGCCGGCATATATTGTTTATAAATAGCATGGAACGGCAGAGATGCGCCTGCCGGCGGCTGCCGTAAGCATAGAAAGGAAAAGAGAAAATATGGAAAAGACTATGGATAAAATCGTTGCTCTGGCGAAGGCGAGAGGGTTTGTGTATCCCGGCTCCGAGATCTACGGCGGCCTTGCAAATACATGGGATTACGGCAACCTCGGCGTGGAGCTGAAAAACAACGTGAAAAAGGCGTGGTGGCAGAAATTCGTGCAGGAGAATCCCTACAATGTGGGCGTGGACTGCGCGATTCTCATGAACCCGCAGACCTGGGTGGCTTCCGGACATCTGGGCGGTTTTTCCGATCCCTTGATGGATTGTAAGGAGTGCCATGAGCGTTTTCGTGCGGATAAAATTATCGAGGATTTCGCAGAGGAGAACGGCATTACCTTAGAGGAATCCGTGGACGGCTGGACGCAGGAGCAGATGATGAGCTTTATCGAGGAGCATAAGGTTCCCTGTCCCACCTGCGGCAAGCACAATTTTACCGATATCCGCCAGTTTAACCTGATGTTTAAGACCTTCCAGGGCGTTACCGAGGACGCGAAAAATACGGTGTACTTACGTCCCGAGACGGCCCAGGGTATTTTTGTGAATTTTAAAAATGTACAGCGCACCTCGCGAAAGAAGATTCCCTTCGGCATCTGCCAGATCGGAAAATCCTTCCGAAACGAGATTACTCCCGGAAACTTTACGTTCCGCACGAGGGAGTTTGAGCAGATGGAGCTTGAATTTTTCTGCGAGCCGGGCACCGACCTTGAGTGGTTCCAGTATTGGAGAGGCTTTTGCCGTGACTGGCTTCTTTCACTCGGCATGAAGGAGGAGGAGCTTCGTCTGCGTGACCACGATCCGGCGGAGCTGGCGTTCTACAGCAAGGCGACCACGGACTTTGAGTTCCTGTTCCCGTTTGGCTGGGGCGAGCTGTGGGGCATCGCGGATCGTACCGATTACGATCTGACCCAGCATCAGAACACGTCGGGGCAGGATATGAGCTACTTTGACGATACGAAAAACGAGAAATATGTGCCCTATGTCATCGAGCCTTCGCTGGGTGCGGACCGCGTGGTTCTGGCATTTTTGTGTGCGGCTTACGACGAGGAGAATATCGGTACGGAGGAAAAGCCGGATATGCGTACCGTGCTTCATTTCCATCCGGCGCTGGCACCGGTGAAGATCGGTGTGCTTCCCCTTTCAAAGAAGCTGAACGAGGGCGCCGAGAAGGTGTTTGCGCAGCTTTCGAAAAAATACAGCTGTGAGTTCGATGACCGCGGCAATATCGGCAAGCGCTACCGCCGTCAGGATGAGATCGGAACACCCTTCTGCGTGACCTACGATTTTGATTCCGAGGAGGATGGGGCAGTGACCGTCCGCTTCCGTGATTCGATGGAGCAGGAGCGCGTGAGGATCGATGAGCTGGACGCATATTTTGCGGACAAATTTGATTTTTAACGGTTCTGCGTTTCAAAACCCGGCCTGTTTCAGCCTCATCGGAGGCAGGGCCGGTTTTTTTGTGTAAAACTCCTATTGCGAAATGGAAAAAATATGGTAAAATAAATTATGTGCGACCATTTTTAGTAATTTCTGCCGTCCGCGATGGTTTGTGGAGGGTGGATTTTGGTCTGCTCATTTTGTGTTGTAGCGGCAGGTGCCGCATAACATACTTTTCACACTCAATATTATATTTTTAGGAGGAATGTCAATATGGCAAACAAATGGGTTTACATGTTCAGCGAAGGCGACATGAGCATGCGTAATCTTCTTGGTGGAAAAGGCGCAAACCTTGCTGAGATGACAAGCATCGGACTCCCTGTTCCCCAGGGATTTACAATTACAACCGAGGCTTGTACACAGTACTATGAGGATGGACGCAAGATCAACGACGAGATCATGGCACAGGCTATGGACGGCGTAAAGAAGATGGAGGAGATCAACGGCAAGAAGTTCGGAGATCTGAAAAATCCTTTACTGGTTTCCGTTCGTTCCGGTGCGAGAGCTTCCATGCCCGGTATGATGGACACGATCTTAAACCTTGGATTAAATGATGAGGTAGTTTCAGCTATGATCGCCGGCAACGCCGATCCTAAATTTGAGCGTTTTGTATATGACTCTTACAGACGTTTTATCCAGATGTTCTCTGACGTCGTAATGGAGGTAGGTAAGAAATACTTCGAGCAGCTGATCGATGCGATGAAAGAGAAGAAGGGTGTTAAGTTTGACGTAGAGCTGACGGCTGCCGACTTAAAGGAGCTGGCAGAGCAGTTCAAGGCTGAGTACAAGAACCAGCTTGGAACTGAGTTCCCTTCCGATCCGGTGGAGCAGTTGAAGCTTGCCATCGAGGCGGTTTTCCGTTCATGGGACAACCCCCGTGCGAACGTATACCGTCGCGACAACGACATCCCTTACTCATGGGGTACTGCCGTAAACGTAATGCCGATGGTATTCGGTAACTTAAATGACGAGTCCGGAACAGGTGTTGCATTTACCCGTGATCCCGCTACCGGCGAGAAGAAGCTGATGGGTGAGTTCCTGATCAATGCGCAGGGCGAGGACGTGGTAGCAGGTGTCCGCACACCGATGCCTATCGCTCAGATGGAGAAGGAGTTCCCGGAGGCATATGCCGAGTTCATCAAGGTATGTGATATTCTTGAGAATCATTATCATGATATGCAGGATATGGAGTTTACCGTGGAGAATAAGAAGCTGTTCATGCTTCAGTGCCGTAACGGTAAGAGAACCGCGCCTGCAGCTTTAAAGATTGCCTGCGACCTTGTGGATGAGGGACACAAGACCGAGGAGGAGGCAGTTGCGATGATCGATCCCCGTAACCTGGATACGCTGCTTCATCCGCAGTTCGATGCTGCCGCTCTGAAGTCCGCGACACCGGTTGGAAAGGGTCTTGGCGCTTCCCCGGGAGCTGCATGCGGTAAGATCGTGTTTACTGCCGACGATGCGGTTGCATGGCATGAGCGCGGCGAGAAGGTTGTTCTCGTTCGTCTGGAGACCTCTCCCGAGGATATTACCGGTATGAAGGCTTCTCAGGGTATCCTGACTGTTCGCGGCGGCATGACGAGCCACGCAGCTGTAGTTGCCCGTGGTATGGGAACCTGCTGTGTATCCGGATGCGGCGATATCGCTATGGATGAGGAGAACAAAAAGTTCACTTTAGCAGGCAAGGAGTACCATGAGGGAGATCCGATTTCCATCGACGGTACAACCGGAAATATTTATGATGGCATCATCCCTACCGTAGATGCTACGATCGCCGGTGAGTTTGGCCGCGTTATGGCATGGGCGGACAAGTATCGCAAGTTAAAGGTTCGCACAAATGCCGATACACCCGCGGATGCAAAGAAGGCTCGTGAGCTGGGTGCAGAGGGTATCGGACTTTGCCGTACCGAGCATATGTTCTTTGAGGAGGACAGAATCGCTGCATTCCGTGAGATGATCTGTGCGGATACCGTTGAGGAGCGCGAGGCTGCACTTGATAAGATCCTGCCTTATCAGCAGAGCGACTTCAAGGCACTTTACGAGGCACTTGAGGGCAACCCGGTTACGATTCGTTTCCTGGATCCCCCGCTTCATGAGTTTGTTCCCACCGAGGAGGACGATATTAAGAAGCTGGCAGATGCACAGGGCAAGAGCGTTGAGGATATCAAGACTATTATCGCTTCCCTGCATGAGTTCAACCCGATGATGGGCCATCGCGGATGCCGTCTGGCTGTTACCTATCCGGAGATCGCAAAGATGCAGACAAAGGCTGTCATCCGTGCGGCGATCGAGGTTCAGAAGGCACATGCTGACTGGAAGGTAAAGCCCGAGATTATGATTCCGCTCGTATGTGAGATCAAGGAGCTGAAGAACGTAAAGAAGGTAGTTGTTGAGACTGCTGATGCAGAAATCGCAGCCGCAGGTGTTTCCTTAGAGTATGAGGTTGGTACGATGATCGAGATCCCCCGTGCGGCACTGACCGCTGATGAGATCGCGACCGAGGCTGACTTCTTCTGCTTCGGAACCAACGATCTGACGCAGATGACCTTTGGTTTCTCCCGTGACGATGCAGGCAAGTTCCTCGAGGCTTACTACGACAGCAAGATTTTCGAGAACGATCCGTTTGCAAAGCTCGACCAGACCGGTGTCGGAAAGCTGATGGAGACTGCAATCAAGCTCGGCAAGCCCGTTAATCCGAAGCTCCATGTCGGTATCTGCGGCGAGCACGGCGGAGATCCTTCTTCCGTAGAGTTCTGCCATAAGATCGGACTGGACTATGTTTCCTGCTCACCGTTCAGAGTGCCGATTGCAAGATTGGCGGCGGCGCAGGCGGCTATTAACAACAAGAGGAATTAGACAACCACATATTTACTTCTGTACC
>CAJUSH010000049.1 GCA_910589045.1 uncultured Eubacterium sp. | reverse complement strand
GATTTTTGCGAAGCAAAACTCTGAATATCGCCCCGAATCGTTACTATGAGCGGCTTCCAGCCGTGAATAGTAACAATTGGGCAATTTTGCACAATATTTCTTTTATTTCAGACTTGCAATAGGTAAAAATTGGTGCTATGATGTGGATACGGAAGTAACATGTTAGTTGATAAAAATACATTACTTCACAAGGAGGGATATCGATGGACATTCGGTACTCTGCAAACCAGAAGGACGTCAGGCGCTACACGACACAGGAGCTGCGGGACGAATTTCTGATCACAGGGCTTTATCAGCCCGACAGAGTTGTTGCGGTATATTCACATGTTGATCGTATGGTCACCTTCGGCTGTATGCCGGTGACAAAGGAGGTTTCCCTGGACGACGGCATCGAGGTTTATGCAAACTTCGGCACGAATTATATTTTACAGCGCAGGGAGATCGGAATCTTTAACATTGGAGGCAGGGGCAGCATCAAAGTGGACGGGACCGTCTACGAGCTGGATTACAAGGACTGTCTCTATATTACGATGGGCGCGAAGGAGGTGCTCTTCTCGTCTGCAGACCAGGCCGGCCCCGCCAAATTTTATATGGTGAGCGCGCCTGCACACACCGCTTATGAGACAAAGCTTCTCACTCTTGCAGATGCGGCAAAGCGTCCGGTGGGGGATGCGGCGTCGAGTAACAAGCGCGTAATCAATCAGTTCATTCACCCCGATGTATTAAAAACCTGCCAGCTATGTATGGGAATGACCGTGCTCGAGTCCGGGAGCGTGTGGAATACCATGCCTGCCCACACACATGAGCGCCGCATGGAGATTTACACGTATTTTGAGGTTCCCGACGACCAGGTTGTTTTCCATTTTATGGGTGAGGGAGACGAGACACGCCACATTGTCATGCACAACGAGGACGCGGTGATTTCACCCTCATGGTCGATCCACTCCGGCGCCGGCACCAGCAATTACACCTTCATCTGGGCGATGGGCGGCGAGAATCAGGAGTTTGACGACATGGACCATATTGCAACGGCAGATCTCAGGTAAGACGTACAGATCATTGAAAAAGGAGAGATTTTATCATGGCAATTTTAGACACATATTCATTAAAAGGAAAGGTAGCGCTTGTAACCGGCGCATCCTACGGCATCGGCTTTGCGATCGCATCTGCATACGCACAGGCGGGCGCGACCATCGTGTTCAACGATATCAAGCAGGAGCTGGTGGACAAGGGTATTGCGGCGTACAAGGAGCTTGGCATTGAGGCACACGGCTATGTGTGCGACGTTACCGACGAGGGTGCGGTAAACGCACTCGTTGCACAGATCGAGAAGGAGATCGGTGTTATTGACATTCTGGTAAACAATGCCGGGATCATCAAGCGCATCCCCATGACCGAGATGAGCGCTGCGGAGTTCCGTCAGGTCATTGACGTGGATCTGAACGCGCCCTTTATCGTATCAAAGGCGGTGATTCCGTCGATGATCAAAAAGGGACACGGAAAGATCATCAACATCTGCTCCATGATGTCGGAGCTTGGACGCGAGACGGTTTCCGCGTATGCGGCGGCAAAGGGTGGCTTAAAGATGCTCACAAAGAACATCTGCTCCGAGTACGGCCAGTACAACATCCAGTGCAACGGCATCGGGCCGGGTTATATCGAGACACCCCAGACCGCACCGCTGCGCGAGATTCAGCCAGACGGCTCCAGACATCCCTTCGATCAGTTTATCTGTGCAAAGACACCGGCAAACCGCTGGCTGCAGGCGGAGGAGCTTCAGGGGCCTGCGGTATTCCTCGCTTCGGATGCATCAAATGCGGTAAACGGGCACATTTTATATGTAGACGGCGGTATTCTGGCATATATTGGAAGACAGCCCCAGTAAAAATAGAGAACAGAGATTAAGGAGAATAAAATTATGAGCGATATTTTAGAGCAGCTGGCAGGCTACGGCGTAGTGCCTGTTGTTGTATTAAACCGTGCCGAGGATGCAAAGCCTCTGGCGGAGGCGCTCTGCAAGGGCGGCTTAAAATGTGCGGAGGTTACGTTCCGCACGGATGCGGCAGAGGAGTCCATCAAGATCATGACCGAGAATTTCCCGGAAATGCTGGTCGGCGCAGGTACCGTGCTCACCATCGATCAGGTAGACCGAGCAGTGGCAGCAGGTGCAAAATTCATCGTAAGCCCCGGATTTGACCCGGAGATCGTTGACTACTGTCTGTCGAAGGATATCCTTGTACTGCCCGGATGCATTACGCCCTCCGAGGTTGCGCAGGGCGTGAAGCGCGGCCTGAAGGTACTCAAATTTTTCCCGGCAGAGCAGGCCGGCGGCCTTGCGATGATCAAGGCGATGGCGGCTCCCTACACGAACGTGAAGTTCATGCCTACCGGCGGCATCAGCGCAAAGAACCTGGAGGAGTATCTTTCCTTCAAGAAGATTGCGGCCTGCGGCGGAAGCTGGATGGTAAAGGCTGACCTTGTGGACAACAAGGAGTATGACAAGATCGAGGCGATGACAAGGGAAGCAGTGGAGCTGGTTCGCAAAATCCGCGGCTGAGGTTCATGATTTACAGGAACGAAACGGTTCAAAAATTAAGAGGAGAATATATTATGAGCAAAAAAGTAGTAACCATGGGCGAGATCATGCTGCGGTTGTCAACACCCGGCAATGAGCGCTTCATTCAGGCAGATGAGTTTGACGTGTGCTACGGCGGCGGGGAGGCAAACGTGGCGGTTTCTCTGGCAAATTACGGCTATGATACGCAGTTTGTGACCGCTGTCCCGAAAAATCCCATCGGTGACTGTGCCGTTGCAGCGCTGAGGAAGCACAATGTCGGAACCGATTTCATCGCCAGAAGCGGCGAGCGCCTTGGCATCTATTTCCTGGAGACAGGTTCTGCCATGCGTGCGAGCAACGTTGTCTACGACCGTGCCAACAGCTCCATCGCTACCGCAAAGGTGGATGAGTTTGATTTTGACGGGATTTTCAAGGATGTGGACTGGTTCCACTTTACCGGTATCACGCCGGCGGTTTCGGACGCAGCCATCGAGCTGACCGAGGCGGCGTTAAAGGCGGCAAAGAAGGCGGGCGTGACCGTATCCGTAGACTTAAACTTCCGTAAAAAGCTCTGGACCTCCGAGAAGGCGCAGAAGGTTATGACCAATCTGATGCAGTATGTGGATGTATGTATCGGCAACGAGGAGGATGCCGAGAAGGTGCTCGGCTTCAAGGCAAAGGCTACCGATGTGACCAAGGGCGAGTTAAACCTGGCGGGCTACGAGGATGTATTTAACCAGATGGCGGACAAGTTCGGCTTCAAGTATATCATCAGCTCTCTGCGCCAGTCCTATTCCGCATCCAACAACGGCTGGAGTGCATGTATTATGGACGGCAAGAGCCGCGAGTTCTACCACTCTAAGACCTACTCCGTGACACCGATTGTAGATCGCGTGGGCGGCGGCGATTCCTTTGCGGCAGGTGTCATCTGCGGACTTCTGGACGATAAGGATATGAAGGCGGCGCTTGAGTTCGGCGTGGCGGCTTCCGCATTGAAGCACACGATTCCCGGTGACTTTAATCTTGTGACGAGGGACGAGGTCGAGAATCTTGCGGGCGGAGACGGCTCCGGACGCGTGCAGAGATAACGTAACTGTTCAAAGTCAGGCTGGCAGGCAGGCCATACGGAGGCATGTCCGCAGACCGGTCCTGTTTCGGTCCTGTTTTCAAAAATGCTTATGACAGATGTGCCAGGCTCGGAAATCCGCCGGATTTTCGGGCCTGGTTCTGAACAGTTTTAAAGATAGAGGAAGTAAGGGGAAAGCAGACCATGTATGTAAAAAACGAGGATAAGGATTATCAGGATTTGGGCGGTGGCGTACGGCGCAAGGTGCTGGCATACAGCGATAACATGATGAATGTGGAGCTGCTGTTTGAACCCGGGGCAAAGGGTGAGATGCATGCGCATCCCCACGAGCAGATTGGCTATGTCATCGAGGGCAGCCTCGTGTTCCATGAGGAGGGTAAGGAGGACATTACCTTAAATACCGGTGACACTTATATTGTCGGTCCGAATGTCCCCCATGGGATCGACTGCCTGACGAAAGTAAAGCTGCTGGATATCTTCACACCGATGCGGGAGGATTTTATCTGAGCAGCCAAAGGGGTTAAAAATGGACAAATCACTGAATCAACAAACCTATGACAGATGTAAGAAAGATATTATGACCTTTGCGCTAAAGCCGGGGGATCCGGTTTCTGCTGCAAAGCTGGCGGAGCGCTATAATGTCAGCCGTACACCGGCCAGGGAGGCGTTGGTGCGTCTGAACACGGAAGGGCTTGTAGATATCTTTCCGCAGTCAAAGTCCATGATTTCAAAAATAAACGTCTCGCGGGCAAGGCAGGAGTGGTTTATCCGGAAGACGCTGGAGATCGGTATGATCGACGCGTTTTTTGAGAATGCCGCGCCCGCGGACATTGAACAAATGAAGGCTTATGCGAAGCAATGCGAGAGCATCGGCATGCAGCCGAGGAATCATGAAACGTCTTACGAATATATTATCAACGACAATAAATTTCATGCGGTAACGTATCGTGTGGCCGGCGAGACGCTGGCATCCGAGCTGATCGAGTCCACGATGGTGCATTACAGCCGGGTACGTCTGCTGGCGGATCTGGATAATGACCACAAGGACCGGACGGTTTCGGAGCATGAGGGGTTGATACGGTTGGCTGAGGCTGGTGATAAGGAGGGATACCGGAAGGTGCTGACTTTGCATCTGGAGCGTGTTCTTGGGGACATTGAGCAGATGTGCAGCCAGTTTCCGGAGTTATTTGAGATGGGCTAAGCAGCTACTATTTATTTAGAGAGGTATTTTTATATGAGATTATGTCGAGAAGCATTGAAGGACGCTGCAGCATGGCAGAAGGCGGGCATTGAGGTTCCGGGTTATGATGTGGCAGCGGTAGCGGCAGACACAAAAAAGGCACCGGTGTGGGTACACTTCGGCGTCGGCAATATTTTCCGCATTTTTATCGGCAGTATCGCGGATGCGCTCATCGAGAGCGGTGAGTCCGGCAAGGGTATTGTATGCGCGGAAACCTTTGACTATGACATTATAAACAAGATTTATGATCCTTATGACAATCTCGTGCTGGCTGTCACTCTGAAGGCGGACGGCACTACAGATAAAAAGGTGTTGGGTTCACTGGCGGAGGCGATTCCCGCGAATACAAAATCCCGGGAGAGCTGGGAGCGTTTAAAAGAGATTTTCCGCGACCCGGGACTGCAGATGATCTCCTTTACGGTGACCGAGAAGGGCTACGCATTAAAAGGCTCGGACGGCAGCTATCTCCCGTTTGTCGTGCCGGATCTTGAAAACGGCCCTGCGGCGCCTGCGGGAGCGATGGCGGTTGTGACGGCGATGCTCTATGAGCGCTATCAGAACGGCGCGGCGCCTCTGGCGGCGGTGAGCATGGACAACTGTTCACACAACGGAGAAAAGCTGCAGAGTGCCGTGATGACGATGGCGCAGGAATGGGAAAGCCGCGGCCTTGTGGAGCCGGGCTTTATGGAGTACCTGAAGGATGAAAATAAGGTGAGCTTCCCCTGGACGATGATCGATAAGATCACACCCCGGCCGAGCAGCGAAATTGCAAACGGGCTGGAGGCAGAGGGCATTGAGGCGATGCAGCCGGTTGTCACTGAGCGCAACACATATATTGCGCCCTTTGTGAATGCGGAGGGGCCGCAGTATCTGGTAATCGAGGACAAGTTCCCCAACGGACGCCCCGCACTCGAGAAGGCGGGTGTTTATCTGACTGACCGGAAAACCGTAAACGAGGTGGAGCGCATGAAGGTGACTACGTGCCTGAACCCGCTTCACACCGCACTGGCGGTTTACGGCTGCACCCTGGGCTACACGTCCATCGCTGCGGAGATGCAGGATGAGCAGCTTGTAAAGCTCGTAAACGGCATCGGCCCGAAGGAGGGCATGAAGGTAGTGTGCGACCCCGGTATTTTAAGCCCCGACGCGTTTGTGAAGGAGGTCATCGAGGAGCGTCTGCCGAATAAGTTTATTCCCGATGCGCCCCAGCGTATTGCCTGCGATACCTCGCAGAAGGTCGGCATCCGCTACGGCGAGACGATCAAGTCCTATGTGGAAAAATACGGCAGCGCAAAGGAGCTGAATTATGTGCCCCTGGCACTGGCTGGCTGGCTGCGGTATCTCCTGGGTGTGGACGATGAGGGCAGGGAGATGGAGCTTTCCCCCGATCCCATGCTTTCCGAGCTGCGGGAGGCGCTCTCCGGCATCAAGCTCGGAGATCCGGATTCCGTGGGGGACAGGCTGAAACCGATTCTCTCCAACGCCAATATTTTCGGCACGGATCTGTATGCCGCAGGTGTCGGCGAGAAGGTCGAGGAAATTTTCAGGGAAGAGCTTGCAGGTCCCGGTGCCATCCGTGAAACCTTGAAGAAGCGCGTATAAGGCGCGGGCAAAAGCGGACGGGCGCAGACGGAGCAGCCGGCAGGAGGAATGATTTTTCGGATGCGAGACCGGAAACAATTGCCGGTTGTGCAATATGCATAAAGTTTATATAAATATTTAGTTAAATTTGCCGCTTTACACTAACATGTCAGAGTGGTATGATAGTTGCATCAACTAACATGTCAGGGCGGCGCGGCAACACAGGTGTCGTCCTGCACGAAACAATCAACGCGGCTGCGACCTGCTTTTGCAGGGGAAAGCGCTTATAGCGGCGGGGACCGTTGGTGTCCGGACCGTTTACGGGCAGCTGCATGCCAACTACTATTTAATGTTTTAGGGAGGAAAAAAATGAAGAAAAAGTTAATTTCACTGATGCTGGCAGGTGCGATGGCGTTCTCCATGACTGCGTGTGGTCTGGGAGGAAATGACGCGTCTACCGATGATTCCAGTACGGATGCACCTGCGGATGATGCGACGGACGAGCCTGCCGATGACGCTGCAGATGAGCCCGCGGATGAGCCCGCGGACGATGCGTCAGCAGATAATTCCGATGCAGCAGCAGCAAACGATCCGGCGGTTACACTCGTTATGGCAGAGGTAAACCCGCTTGATACCATCGTAGGACAGATGGACAGCAAGTTCAAGGAGGAGGTTGAGCGTCTTTCCGGCGGTTCCATCACCATTGACCTTCAGGCGTCCGGCGTACTCGGTTCCGAGAACGACGTACTCGACACAATGCTCGGCGGCGCAGGCACTATCCAGTTATCACGTATTTCCGCTTTCGCACTTACAAGCTACGGCGGGGAGAAGTCCTCACTGTTATCCATTCCTTATACCTGGAAGGACAGAGATCACTGGTGGGCATTTGCAGAGTCCGACCTGGCACAGGAGATCCTGCAGGAGCCGTCCGAGAAAGGCTCCGGCGTGCGCGGTCTCTTCTACGGCGAGGAGGGCTTCCGTCATTTCTTCGCAAATACGGAGCTGAAGGATCTTTCCAGCCTTGCTGGATTAAAGATCCGTGTGTCTAATGACCCGATCATGAACGGTATGGTTGAGGGCCTGGGCGCTTCCCCCACCGTTGTAGATTTCGGTGAGCTGTACTCCGCATTACAGACCGGCGTAGTTGACGCTGCTGAGCAGCCGATCGCAAACTACAAGTCCAATGCATTTCCCGAGGTTGCAAACAACCTGATCCTTGACGGCCATACACTTGGCGCGGTACAGGTTATTATCACGGATGACGCATGGAACAGCCTGACCGAGGCACAGCAGGAGGCCATCACAGAGGCAGGAAAGCTTGCAAGCGAGCACTGCAAGAAGATTTCCGCAGAGGCAGAGGCAGAAGTACTTGAGGCACTCAAGGCCGACGGCTGCAACGTTGTTGAGGTTCCTGACCTGACTCCCTGGCAGGAAGCCTGCAAGAAGGTTATCGAGGAGAACACCGCTTCTCAGGCAGACCTGTATCAGCAGCTTCTGGACTTCGCAAACTAATTTCGATTCTTTCTATAATTAAGAATATGTGAGTGTGAAACGGGCACAGCGCCAACCTGGCTCTGTGCCCGTTCATTTTACCAATCAAACAAAGAAAAGGAGGAGGATATATGCCTGCAATTTTTGAAAAGCTCGACAGAATACGGCCGTTCTACGATGCAGTGTACAAAATCGTGCTGTTCATCTGCAAGATACTTCTGATTGCCGATATTCTGATAACGACCTATCAGGTATTGGGACGCTATGTGCCCTTTATCGACGACCCGGCGTGGACGGAGGAGACGATTTTGACACTGATGTCTTACATGGCAGTGCTCTCTGCGGCGCTTGCGATCCGCCGGGGTGCACACATCCGCATGACGGCGCTGGATCGTTATCTGCCGGAGGGACTTTTGAAGATTCTTGATATCCTTGCAGATGTGGCGGTGCTGGGGCTGGCTGTTATCATGATGGTGCAGGGCTGGGCTTATGCAATTAACATTGGCTCGAAGGGCACTTATGTCAGCATGACCTGGCTGTCCCGCTTCTGGATGTACTTCCCGGTATGTATCGCGGGTATTGCGATGATCGTATTTGAGATTGAAGCAATTTATACACATATTAAATCATTCTTCGTGAAAGGAGGTAAGGCATAATGGCAGTATCCAACGGAACAGCAATTGCAATCCTTCTGATCAGCTTTCTGGTAATGATTCTTCTTCGTTTTCCGATCGCTTATGCGGTAGCAATATCATCTGTTTTTTGTCTTATGAGCCAGGGGCTTCCGCTCTCCACCTTATGTCAGTTCATGGTAAAGGGTATCAGCTCCTTCTCGCTGATGGCAGTACCCTTTTTTATCACCATGGGCGTGCTCATGGGCTCCGGCGGTATTTCGGATAAGCTGATCGCGCTGGCGGATGCCTGCGTGGGCTGGATGACCGGCGGTATGGCTATGGTGAATATCGTAGCTTCCTACTTCTTCGGCGGAATTTCCGGCTCCGCATCCGCGGACACGGCTTCCCTCGGAACAATCCTCATTCCTATGATGGTAGACCAGGGCTATGACGATGATTTTTCGACTGCGGTAACGATTACCTCCTCCTGTGAGGGACTTCTCGTACCGCCCTCCCACAACATGGTTATCTATGCGACCTCTGCGGGCGGTATTTCCGTAGGTGCGTTATTCCTGGCCGGTTATCTGCCCGGTGCGCTGCTTGCGCTTTCTCTTATGGTTGGCTCCTACATTATCTCGAAGAAGCGCAATTACCCGAAGGGTGCAAAGTTCTCTATTAAAAATTTTATCAAGCAGCTTAGCGTATCGATCTGGGCACTGGCAGCGATCATCATCGTGGTTGTAGGCGTTGTCGGCGGTGTGTTTACTGCTACCGAGTCTGCGGCGATCGCGGTTATCTATTCCCTGATCGTGTCCGTATTTATTTACAGGGGACTGGACTGGAAGGGTGTCTGGAACGTTCTGGAGGACTGTATCAACACGCTTTCGATCGTAATGATTCTGATCTCCACCTCGGCGGTATTCGGAAACTGCCTGACCAGACTGCATGTACCTGTTATGGCGGCAGAGGCCATCACGGGCCTCAGCAGCAATCCTTATGTGATCGCGCTGCTGCTGAACCTGATCCTGCTGTTTCTCGGATGTATCATGGATATGGCGCCGATCATTTTGATCGCGACTCCGATCCTGCTTCCGATCGCAACATCCATCGGCATCAATCCGATCCAGTTCGGTATTATGGTTATCTTAAACTGTGGTATCGGCCTTTTGACACCGCCGGTCGGGGCCGTGCTCTTTATCGGTTCCGCAGTGGGCAAGGTGCAGATGGAACGGGTTGTAAAGGCAACGCTGCCCTTCTATCTGTGCATGATTATCACGCTGCTTCTGATCACCTTTATTCCGGAGATCAGCTTGCTTCTGCCGACGCTTTTCGGATAGCCGGCATTTGAAAACGATACGATTTGACAATTATACGATAGTGCATAACATAGTAGCCCTTAGCGACGGATTGTTAAGGGCTACTACAATCATAAAATCTAAACAATATAAACAGGAGGTATTTTGAAATGGCGAAAGAGAGAGTCATTCAGTTTGGCGAAGGGGGATTTCTTCGGGGGTTTGTTGATTATTTTCTGTACAAATTGAACGAAAAGGAGGTCTGGGAGGGCAAGGTCGTGATCGTGCAGCCCATCGAAAAGGGTATGTGTGAGATGCTTTCCGCCCAGAATTGTGAATATAACCTGTATCTGCGAGGCATTGAAAACGGGGAGACGGTCAACGAGCGCACCCACATCGACGTGATTAGCCGCTGTGTCAATCCTTACACGGAGTTTGACGCTTATATGGAGCTGGCTGCAAATCCGGACATGCGCTTTATCATCTCCAATACGACCGAGGCAGGCATCGAGTACCTGGGTACGGAGAAGCTGGACGATAAGCCCGCAAAATCTTATCCCGCAAAGCTGACCCAGCTTCTGTACAGGCGCTTTTCCCTTGGACTGCCGGGATTTATCCTGATTCCCTGCGAGCTGATCGATAACAACGCAGGTTTTTTGAAGGAATATGTATTAAAGTATGCAAAGCTCTGGCAGCTTCCCGACGGGTTTACAACGTGGCTCAATGAGGAGTGCGATTTCTGCAATTCCCTCGTTGACCGTATCGTTACCGGATATCCGAGGGATGAGGCGGAGGAGCTCTGGAAGGAGATCGGCTATCAGGATAACTGCCTGGACACGGCGGAGATCTTCCATCTGTGGGTCATCGAGGGACACCACGAGGACGAGCTTCCCTTCAACAAGGCGGGCTACAATGTTGTGTGGACGGACGACGTAAAGCCCTACAAGAAGCGCAAGGTGCGTATCCTGAACGGCGGACATACCTCCATGGTACTGGGTGCATATCTCTATGGGCTGGAGACGGTGGGCGAATGCTTAAAGGACGAGACGGTTTCCGCATTCCTGAAAAAATGCATTTTTGATGAGATCGTACCCACCCTCGGAAACACCGAGACGGATATCAACTTCGGAAAGGCGGTTTTAGAGCGCTTCTCCAATCCGTTTATCAAACATATGCTGCTCTCCATCGCGCTTAACTCCGTCAGCAAATTCCAGGTGCGCGTGCTGCCGACGATCCTGGAGTACAAGGAGAAATACGGCGCATATCCGCCGGCACTGACCTTCTCCATGGCTGCGCTTATCGCGTTCTACCGCACCGACAAGGCGAACGACGGCGAGGAGATCATGAAGTTTATGAAGGATGCGTCCGTTGCGGATATTATGGCACGGCAGGATTACTGGGGCGGTGATATCACCGACATGACAGGTCTTGTGGAAACTTATTATAATCTGATTCAGGAGAAGGGCATGAAGGCTGCTTATGAGCAGGTGCTTTCTGAGAAAGAGGCTTATTGATTATGCAGGAATTTATGAAAATAAACGCTGCCGATAATGTGGCGGTTGCCCTGCGCGACTATGCGAAGGGCGAAACGCTAAGCGTGGACGGCACAGAGGTGACGCTTGCACAGGATATTGCCAGGGGCCATAAGTTTACGCTGACGGCTCTTGCGGAAGGCGCGGCGGTGATTAAATACGGTTTTCCGATCGGTTACACGAAGGAGGCTGTCGGGAAGGGCTGTCACATCCATGTGCACAATTTAAAGACCGGGCTGGGGGATGATCTAAGCTACGAGTACCGTCCAACGGATGCGGCGGGCCGTGCCTGCATGCTGCCCGATGAGGACCGTTATTTTATGGGCTACGAGCGCGCCGACGGAAGAGCCGGTGTGCGCAATGAGCTGTGGGTCATTCCCACGGTGGGCTGCGTCAATTCCGTCGCGGGTGCCATTGCGGCGCGCTGCCAGGATCTCAGGCGGGATAATATCGAGGCGGTTGTCGCTTATTCCCATCCATATGGCTGCTCCCAGATGGGGGACGACCAGGAAAATACGAGAAAAGCGCTGGCCGGTCTGATGAAGCATCCGAACGCGGGGGGTGTGCTGGTGCTGGGGCTTGGCTGTGAAAATTCCAACATCGACGTGCTAAAGCCCTATCTCGGGGATTATGACGAGAGCCGCATCCGTTTTCTGGTGAGTCAGGATGTGGAGGATGAGGTAGCCGAGGGCGAGCGGCTTTTGCGGGAGCTGGCCGGGAACGCGGCGAAGGCAGAACGCACAAAGGTTTCGGTGGAGAAGCTGGTCATCGGCATGAAGTGCGGCGGCTCGGACGGTCTTTCCGGCATCACCGCAAATCCGGTGGTAGGCGAGCTGTCCGACCTGGTGACGGGTGCAGGTGGAAGCACGATTCTGACCGAGGTGCCGGAGATGTTCGGCGCGGAGACGATTCTGATGGATCGCTGTATAAATAAGGAAGTGTTTGAAAAGACCGTGCATCTCATCAATGATTTTAAGGATTATTTCAGGCGGCATGACCAGACGATTTACGAAAATCCTTCCCCGGGAAACAAAAAGGGGGGAATTTCCACACTGGAGGACAAGGCGCTGGGCTGCACTCAGAAGTCCGGTTCTTCTAACGTGGTGGATGTGCTCACCTACGCCGAGCCGGTGAAGGCGGCGGGGCTCAACCTGCTGAGCGCACCGGGCAATGATCTTGTGGCGAGCACGGCGCTGGCTGTCAGCGGCGCGCAGATTGTACTCTTTACTACCGGAAGGGGAACGCCCTTTGCAAGTGCGGTGCCTACCGTGAAGGTATCCTCGAACTCGCAGCTTGCGGGCAGGAAGAAGGGCTGGATCGATTATGACGCGGGGCGGCTGCTGGAGGACGGCATGACGCTGGAGGCGCTTGGGCTGGATTTCTATGAGTATGTGCTGCGTGTTGCAAACGGGGAAAAGGTAAAAAGCGAACTGGAGGGTTACCGCGATCTTGCGATTTTCAAACAGGGTGTAACATTATAAAATCAGGATTAAAAAAACAGAGCTATATATAAAACGATATAAAGGAGAGGTTTGTACAATGAAAGCTTTTATGGATAAGGACTTTTTACTAGACACCGATACGGCGAAGAAGCTGTATGAGAACTATGCGGATATGACAAAGATTCCGGTGCTGGATTATCACTGCCATATTAACCCCCAGGAAATCTGTGAGGACCGGCAGTTTGAGAATATTGCGCAGGTATGGCTGGGCGGTGACCACTACAAGTGGCGTCAGATGCGTACAAACGGCGTGGACGAGAAATATATTACCGGAGATGCGACCGACCGGGAAAAATTCCAGAAGTGGGCGGAGACGATGCCCAAGCTGATCGGAAACCCTCTCTACCACTGGTCACACCTGGAGCTGCGCTACTATTTCGGCTATCAGGGCAACTTAAACGGTGATACGGCGGAGGAGGTCTGGAATCTTTGCAATGAAAAGCTGCAGAGCAAAAGCTTTTCTGTTCGCAATCTTATCCGGAAATCAAATGTACAGTTAATTTGTACCACAGATGATCCGGTGGATACGCTGGAGTATCATCAGAGGATTAAGGCGGATGAGAGCTTTGAGGTGCAGGTGCTTCCCGCATGGCGTCCTGACAAGGCGATGAACATCGAGAAGCCGGATTTCGTGGATTACATGAAAAAGCTTTCCGATGTTTCCGGCATTGCGGTGACGGATTTTGCTTCCCTCAAGGATGCGCTGAACAAGCGGCTGGACTATTTCGCAGAGAATGGGTGCTGTGTCAGCGACCATGCGTTAGAGTATGTCATGTATGTACCGGCAGGCGACGGGGAAGTGGATGCGATCTTAAAGAAGGCGCTTGCAGGAGAAAAGACAAGTGAGCTGGAGAATCTGCAGTACAAGACCGCATTTATGCTGACGGTGGCGAAGCAGTACGCAAAGCGCGGCTGGGTAATGCAGCTCCACTATGGCTGCAAGCGGGATAACAACGCGCTTATGTACGACAGGCTCGGCCCGGATACCGGCTACGACTGCATCAACAATTATGCGCCCTCCGCGCAGCTTGCGGATTTCCTGAATGCGCTCTCTGCGACGGATGAGGTGCCCAAGACGATCATTTATTCCCTGAATCCGAATGACGATGAGGCCATCGGGACGATCATCGGATGCTTCCAGGGCGGCGGCATCAAAAATAAGATTCAGCAGGGCAGTGCATGGTGGTTCAATGATCACTACACCGGAATGACAAAGCAGATGAAGTCGCTGGCGAATCTTTCCGTACTTGGAAACTTTGTGGGTATGCTGACGGATTCCCGCTCCTTCCTCTCCTACACGAGGCACGACTATTTCCGCAGAATTCTCTGCCAGATGGTTGGTGCATGGGTGGAGAACGGCGAGTATCCCGACGACGAGAAGCTTCTCGGCGATATCGTGAAGGGAATCTCCTTTAACAATGCGGTGGAATATTTTGGATTTAATTTAAAGACAGTTTAATTTTTGAAGCATGCCGGATGGACAAGCTGTTTGTGTATCCGGCATGTGATGTTTGTTTTGCGAAAGGAATGTGGTTCATGGAATTTAAGTATGAGTATCAGGTGGTGCCATCGGATCTGTGGCAGGTGCAGATGTACTACGCGTACTCGTCCTATACGGCGGTTATCAATGTAGTATGTATTGCCTCGTCAATTGCACTGCTCTATTCCCTCTGGGGGACGGCGCCCTGGTGGCTTCGGCTGCTGCTTATCCTCTTTTTGCTGCTCTTTACGGTCATTCAGCCGGTCAGTATGTATTTCCGGGCGAAAAAGACGCTGGGGGATATTGATGATGTGCTGCGGCTGACCTTTAACGAGCAGGGAATTGAGGTTGCGGTGAAGG
The DNA here is from genome assembly GCA_910589045.1 of uncultured Eubacterium sp. Lineage (GTDB taxonomy): Bacteria > Bacillota > Clostridia > Lachnospirales > Lachnospiraceae > W0P33-017. Next base: position 7,127 of record CAJUSH010000049.1, on the reverse strand, counting down.
ATCAGAAGGAATTTAAAAACTGGGCCGAGGTGCGGGGCATTGTGATAAAACCGACGCTGGTGACGATCTATACGGACAGGAGCCATGGCTACATTCTGACAAACCGGATACTGAAGGATAGCAAAAAGCAATTTCGGGCTTTTATGAAAACAAAGCGAAAAAGATGAAAAAAGGATATTCGTTTGTTTTAATGTTAATGTTCCTGCTTTTTCTGTGGGGCAGTGCAGGCCGGCAGGATCAGCAGGCACCGGTCGGGGAAGCGGATGTTGCCTGCGAGACGTTTCCGGAGCAGGAAAACAACGGGAAGCCGGATATTTATCTGATTACAAAGGGCTACGGCAGCGACTACTGGGATACGCTTCGCCAGGGAGCGAGGGATGCGGCGGCAGCGTACGGCTGCAACCTTTATGTCGGGGGCACGCCCAGCGAGTCGCATCTGGAGCTTTTGGCAGAGCTGATGCAGGATGCGCTGGAGCGGGGCGCGGATGCGATTCTCGTCTCCCCGGCGGATGTAGCGCAGATCAAGCAGATGGCAACGAAGGTGAAGCGCTCGGGCGTGCCGCTGATTTTTGTGGACACAATCCTGAATGCGGAGGATTTTGATGCGTGCTTCGCTACGGATAATATGGAGGCGGGACGCCTGGCGGCACAGGAAACGATCCGGTTGCTGCAGAAGGCGGGAAAATCGCCGGAGGATGCCGTGCTGGTGGGGATTGATATCAGCTCGGCACAGTCCCAGACGATTCTGGAGCGTCTGGCAGGTTTCCAGGAGTATTGGAGCAACGGCACGCCGAGTACATGGAAGGTGATCGACGACATCCGGATCAACGGGGGCGACCTGGAGCTGGCTAAGAGCCAGTGTCTGGAGTATATGGACAGCTATATGGATCTGGCGGCAGTGGTGGGTCTGAACAACGGCTCCACGGTGGGGCTTGCCCGCGCGCTCCTGGAGCGAAAACGGACGGACCTGGTGCTTGTGGGCTTTGATTATTCCGAGGAGATGCGCACGCTCATCGGGGGCGGCGCGTATTTTGCGGCGAGCATTGTGCAGCGGCAGTATGACATGGGCTATGAGGGTGTTGCCCTGGCGGTGCGTCTGCTTGCCGGCGGTGCTGTTTCCTGCAGATATGTGGATACCGGCGTACAGCAGGTTGACCATGATAATGTGAACAGCCCTTACATTCAGAAAATTCTGGTCGGAGAGTGACGATGGATGGGACGTATCGGTTCTAATACTAAAAAGAGCGGCAGGCGTACCTATGTGACCGCGCTGATCATTTATCTGATGACCTGTGTGCTGATTTTGGCCATCGGTTTTTTTGATGTGCGTGATACGGTGGAAACGTACAATAAGAATCAGGCGAGACTGGTGAGTACCCTGCTTGTGGAAAATGTCAACGAAGCATTGGAGCATATTGTGGCACAGGTGGAGCAGGTGAGCCGGGCCATTGCGGGCGGCCATGAGAGCGATTCCGGCGTGATTTACGAGGAGCTTTTGGCGTATGCAGCCCGCTCGGATGTATGCAGCATCGGTTATGTGGACGTGCAGATGAATATGTACGGGCCGGACGGGGATTATCAGGATCTTGTGAAGCGGGGTTTTTTAAAGGAGATGACGCAAACGGCGCAGACGATGGTGACGGACCCGTACCGCTCAAGGATTTCGGCGGACAATGTGATCACGGTCTTTGTGCCGATTTACAGGAAAGGGGCGCGGACCGGGACGGTGTATGCGAATCTGCCGCTTCAGACGCTTCAGGAATTTGCCGACATAGGAAATCTTGACGAGGATGCAACTATTTATCTCATCGACTGCCATTCCTTAAACTGCATTGTCTGCACGGACAGTGAGATGGCGTCTGCAGGAACGTGGAATAATCTTGCGCTGCGCCAGGCGGGTATGGAGTTTGACAGCAAGCATGCCTATCAGTTTTATATTTCTAAGATGCAAAACGGCGTCAAGGGCGACATGCTTACTTACCGCATCGACGGGACGGCTTACTCCCAGGGGTACGAGCGCATTGAAAAGATGAAAGGCTGGTATCTGGCGGTGGAGCTTTCCAACCGTTCCCTCTCGGATTCCTTTGAAACGTTTCAGGGCAAGCTGATCAGGTATGCGCTTCTGCTGCTGGTGGTGACGCTGGCAGTGGGCTTTGTTTTGATCATGACGGAGACGCTGCGGAGGAAGAACTTTGAAAAGCTTTCCAGCACGGATGCTATGACCGGACTCTATAATAAGAAAACGTTCATTGCGCTGGTGGAGGATTATCTGCGCGAAAAGAAGGCGCCGGGGGTGCTGATTTTTGTGGATGTTGATAATTTTAAAATTTATAATGACAATTACGGGCATCTGAACGGTGATGCGGTGCTGAAAAAGTTTGCCAGAGCGCTGCAGGGGGAATTTGGCGGCTGCGGTGTGATCGGGCGTTACGGCGGCGACGAGTTTATTGTTTTCCTGAAAAATGAGTCGGATCAGCAGGCTGTGGATGCGTCCATGAAGCGGCTGCAGCAGGCGCTTACGTCCATTGAACTGGAGGGCTACGGCCGGGTGGCCCTTAGCTTTAGCTCCGGCGGTGTGCGCTTTCCGCAGGACGGAGCGGATTTTGAGAAGCTGTGCAAAATGGCGGACGAGACGCTTTACCGTGTCAAGGAGGACGGCAAGGGCAGGTTTTACTGGTATCGATAGCGGGAGATGGCGGGTTACAAATCTGAAAAAAGCGGTCATAACCCCTTGGAAATACACATATATTGAAGCAAAGTATTTTTAAGGGGTCTTTCTTTTGAAAGAATATATTGAAAAACGGGCGATCGATATTGCGAATTATATCATCGAGCATAATACCACGGTACGCCAGACCGCGAAGCAGTTCGGAATCTCGAAATCCACGGTACATAAGGATGTGGCGGAGCGCTTAACGCTCATCAATCCCACGCTGGCATCGGAGGTGCGCAAGGTTTTGGATATGAATAAGTCCGAACGGCATATCCGTGGCGGTCTTGCTACGAAGGACAAATATCTTCGTGAAAAAACTTTAAAATAGGGCTTGATTTTCAAAATAATTCTGCTATAGTCATATCTGTTCGGTTTACAGGCTGAGTGTTTTTAGAAAAGAGGTATGGCGATGGCAAAGCAATATGTTCTGGACATGACAAAGGGGAACGAGACGAGTCTGCTGCTGCGTTTTACGCTGCCAATGCTGGTGGGTAATCTTTTCCAGCAGTTTTATAATATGGTGGATTCGATCATCGTGGGCCGTTTTGTCGGCACGAATGCGCTGGGCGCGGTTGGTTCCGTGGGCAGCATTAACTTTATGTTCTTTTCACTGTGCCTGGGGCTTGGCTCCGGTATCGGAATTTTGATCTCCCAATATTTCGGGGCGGGGCAGACGGATTATGTGAAAAAAATTATTGCAAACGCGATCTATATTACGCTGGGAACCGGTGTGCTCATGAGCCTGTGCGGTGTGATTTTTGCAGATCCGATTCTGCGCTTTATGAACACGCCGCCGGAAAATTTTGCGGATGCGCTTGTCTACATGCGCATAGTCTGCGGTTTTACTCTGGTTGTGGCAGGCTATAATACCATTTCTGCGATTTTGCGGGCCCTGGGGGATGCGAAAACGCCGCTGATCTTCCTCGGTGTGGCGAGCGTTATCAATATTGTTCTGGATCTGTGGTTTGTAGTGGGGTTTCATATGGGTGTAGCAGGGGCTGCGTGGGCGACCGTTATCGCCCAGCTTTTTGCGATGCTCGGCTCCATCCTGTTTGCATATTGGAAAAACGAGTATTTGCGGCTTGAGCGGCGTCACATGGCATACAGCAGGGAGATTGTGCGGGAGAGCTTCCGGATCGGTGTTCCGGTTGCGGCACAGAACGCCCTTATCGCGTTTTCCTGTGTGGCACTGCAGAGTGTGGTCAACCATTACGGCACAACCGTGATGGCGGCTTACACGGCGACAAATCGCGTGGAGGGTCTGGTACAGCAGCCCTTTAATTCGCTGGGTCTTGCGGTTTCTACCTTTGCGGGCCAGAATGCCGGGGCGGGACAGTACGGCCGGGTGCGCACCGGTGTCAAAAAGAGCGTCTGGCTGGTGGCGGCGTTCAGCGTACTTATGATCGCGGTGATGTGGCTGTTTGGTGAGGAGATCGTGAAAATTTTTATCGACGAGCCGCAGGTAGTGGAAATCGGTGCGAGAGGTCTGCGTATTACGAGCATGATGTATTTCGGGCTTGGGCTGATCTATGTGATGCGCGGCATGTTAAACGGTGTGGGCGATGCGATGTTTGCGATGATGAACGGATTCGCGGAGGTCGCGGGGCGCATCGGCTTTGCATGGATGTTTATGATGATGCCTGCTGTCGGCATGTGGGGTGTCTGGTACACAAACGGACTAACCTGGTCTTTGACCGGGCTGGTAAATGTACTGCGTGTCCTGCAGGGCAAGTGGGTGACAAAGGCGGTTGTGGGAAAGACGGCTGCCGGGCAGTGATGTTAGCGTCTGGCTGTTGCTGTTTATGCCGTGACCAGTAACTGGCAGCTTGGACCAGAAAATTTGCTGTGCAGAGTCCAAACTGCAGTCCGAACCGGAAAATACGCTGCGCGAAGACCAAACTGCAGTCCGAACCGGAAAATACGCTGCGCGAAGACCAAACTGCAGTCTGAACCGGAAAAATCGCTGCGCGAAGATCAAACTGCAGTCCGAACAGGAAAAATCGCTGCGCGAAGATCAAACTGCAGTCTGAATCGGAAAATTTGCTGCGCGAAGACCAAACTGCAGTCTGAACCGGAAAATACGCTGCGCGAAGACCAAACTGCAGTCTGAATCGGAAAATTCGCTGCGCGAAGACCAAACTGCAGTCTGAACCGGAAAATTTGCTGCGCGAAGACCAAACTGCAGTCTGAATCGGAAAATACGCTGCGCGAAGACCAAACTGCAGTCTGAACAGGAAAAATCGCTGCGCGAAGATCAAACTGCAGTCTGAGTCGGAAAATTTGCTGCGCGAAGACCAAACTGCAGTCTGAACCGGAAAATTCGCTGCGCGAAGTCCAAATTACTGCCGGAACCATGTTTTCCCGCAGCCCGGCAGAAAGTATGTGGCTCGGGTGTGGAATTTAAAATTTCATTTCAGCGGCACAAAAGAAATAAGTAAAAAGACTTGTGGTTCGTTTGTGCGTTTGGTATGATGTAAAAGGCTGGATTGTTTGTCCGGTCTTTTCGCTTATTTGCGGAGAATCCTGCAGGCGGGATTCTTTTTGACAACAGGAGGAGATGTCAGGATTCAGGCAGGCCATGGCATATCGTGGAGCTTGCACCTTTCGGGTATGAGGGATTCGGCGTTTGAGGTGCCCGTAAATGGATTTTATACCGCAGCTGCAAAGACGGCATACGGCGGTGGGCGTTCAGCATTATGCATACCCGATTTCCGGTAAAAGCGTTTGCCGCCTGGGTCGGACGATTGAAAAGCACAGGAGGGGCATGATGATCAGGGAGAAAGTCATCGTTATTGATTTTGGCGGGCAGTACAATCAGCTTGTGGCGCGCCGGGTCAGAGAATGCAATGTGTATTGTGAGATTTATTCCTATAAGACTGATATTGAGAAAATTAAGGAGATGAAGCCGAAGGGCATCATTTTGACCGGCGGACCGAACAGCTGCTATGAGGAGGGTGCGCCAGGCTATACAAAGGGACTGTTCGAGCTGGGGATTCCGGTGCTGGGGCTTTGCTATGGCGCACAGCTTATGATGTTTCTTTTAGGGGGAACCGTCGAGAAGGCGCCCGTGCGGGAATACGGAAAGACCGAGGTTATGCTGCGCACGGAGTCGCCGTTGTTTTCGGGCATCGGAGAGAAAACTGTCTGCTGGATGAGTCATACGGACTATATTTCCAAGGCTGCGCCGGAATTTGAGATCGTGGCGCACACCGCGGACTGCCCGGTGGCTGCGGCAGAGTGTGCGGCGAAGCAGCTGTATGCGATTCAGTTCCATCCGGAGGTGCTGCACACGGTTCGCGGAAAAGAGATCCTGAACAATTTCGTGCGGGGAATCTGCAAATGCCGGGGCGACTGGCGGATGGATTCTTTTGTGGATCAATCCATTGAGACGATCCGGGAGAAGGTCGGCGGCGGAAAGGTGCTGCTCGCCCTTTCCGGCGGGGTGGATTCTTCCGTAGCGGCGGGGCTTTTGTCCCGGGCAATCGGTAAGCAGCTCACCTGTGTGTTTGTTGACCACGGCCTGCTCCGCAAAAATGAGGGTGACGAGGTGGAAGCGGTATTTGGGACGAACGGTATCTTTGAGCTGAATTTTGTCCGCGTCAACGCCCAGGAGCGTTTTTACGGGAAGCTTTCAGGAGTGACCGAGCCGGAGCAGAAGCGAAAGATCATCGGCGAGGAGTTTATCCGTGTTTTTGAGGAGGAGGCAAAGAAGATCGGTGCCGTGGAATTTCTTGCACAGGGCACGATCTATCCCGATGTGGTCGAATCCGGGCTTGGCGGCGAGTCCGCCGTGATCAAGTCCCACCACAATGTGGGTGGGCTGCCGGATTTTGTTGATTTTAAGGAAATTATCGAGCCTTTGCGGGATTTGTTTAAGGATGAGGTCCGTAAGGCCGGCTTGGAGCTTGGCATCCCGGAGCATCTGGTGTTCCGTCAGCCGTTCCCCGGCCCGGGGCTTGGCATCCGCATTATCGGGGAGGTGACCGCAGAGAAGGTTCGTATCGTGCAGGATGCCGATGCGATTTACCGCGAGGAGATCGACAATGCTGGCTTAAGCCGCGGCATCGGGCAGTACTTTGCCGCGCTTACGAATATGCGTTCCGTCGGCGTTATGGGCGACGAGCGCACCTACGATTATGCCGTGGCGCTTCGAGCGGTGAATACTGTGGATTTCATGACGGCGGAGAGCGCCCAGCTTCCTTATGAGGTGCTGCAGAAGGTTATGGGCAGGATTATCAATGAGGTGAAGGGGGTTAACCGGGTGTTTTATGATCTGACGAGTAAGCCGCCGGGGACGATTGAGTTCGAGTGATGAAAAGGGTATCATGCTACAACATCATTTTTGCTTTTTGCTACAAGAAAATGCAAACTGATTTTCGCTAACAAAAAGACAGCGGAGCAATCAATAGCCTAA
>CAJUSH010000048.1 GCA_910589045.1 uncultured Eubacterium sp. | reverse complement strand
CACCTTTATCCCCGTTTGGCAGGAAACTTTTTTCACCAAGGACATTACACATTACACTGTAAAAGGACATTAGCTCTGTCAAATTGTCCTTTGCAGCCTGTACAATTTCCATATTATTGCACCACCTTAATATTCAGATTCTGATGAAAATAGTTTACCACGAAAAAATTAAAATTTCCACCGTCAGCTTGAACAATAAGCCCTGATATAAAAGCTAAAACAGCATCTTCTATAAAAGAATCGGAAATGATACCGCATCTGATGATTACAAATCATGTTACTTCACATACCCGTTTAAGCTACTTGGCAAGCCACTCCTTATACGCCTGCATCATCAGCATGGCTACCGCCGCACCGGGATCCTCCAGCTCCCGCGACGCTTCCCCGCGGGTAGCGGCCCTGCCGTGCACGGCGACCATCGTCGTCGTGTCCTGAAAGCCTTTGACGGCCGCCTCATAGGCAAGGGCAGCGATTTCACCCGGAGCCTTTTCTTCCCCCTGCGCCTGCTTCATCGCATCTACCGCGGGGGAAAGGCCGTCCAGAAAGGTTTTATCACCCACCTTCGCCTTTCCCCGGTCAGCGACGCCCGCAAGATATGCCTCAAACATAGCGGTGAAATCCGCCCCGTCCATCTGCGTTTTTCCCTTCAGCTCCTTGCCGGCCCGCATCCAGCCGGAGGCCATCAGCGTTCCCATCGTAGAGGGCACCGCGGTGGACATCGCCTTGCCCGCGCCGTAAAGGAGCTTTCCGATATCGCTCTCACCACACTCCTTCACATACGCCCAGGCAGCCGCAAACCCGTCGCCCATCGTAAGCCCCAGGTCACCGTCACCCACCACGCTATCCAGCTTGATCAGATAGGCGCGGCTGCCCTCCATCACTTCACTCAGCTTTTCAAAAAATCCGGTTAAATCCTTTGCTTCCATCCTTTACGCTCCTGTTTGAACTATTGTACGAAAAACGGTGTGTGCGCCGGTGCATCCAGATACTTTTTCAGCTCGTCGTCCAGCTTCAAAAGTGAGATGGAAAAGCCCGCCATCTCCAGCGCCGTAGCATACTCGCCGACATAATACCGGTACACGCCGATGCCCTTGTCCTTTAAATACGCATCCACTCTGCGGGTAACGATATACTGCTCGTCAAGGGGCGTCGCGCCAAGTCCGTTAATGAGCACGGCGACCTCATCCCCCGCCTTGTAGGGAAGATCTGCTACGATTTTCTCCAGCATCTCATCCACGATTTTGTCTGCCGTTTCCAGCTTTCCGCGGCGGATACCCGCCTCCCCGTGGATACCCATACCGATTTCCATCTCGTCCTCACCGAGGGAAAAGCCCGGCTCACCGACCCGCGGAACCGTACACGGCGTCAATGCAACGCCCATCGTCCGCACATTGTCCGCAGCCTTCTGCGCGATCCGCTTCACCTCGTCCAGATCCAGCATCGCGTCCGCGGCTCCTCCGGCGCACTTAAAGACAAAGACGATACCGGCCACACCGCGGCGGGTATTTTTCCCACCCGGTGCGCTCGGCCCTGCCGAGGCTACATCCTCGCCCGCGACCACGCTCTCCACCCGGATATTGTCCTCGAAATCCACCATCTCCGCAGCCATATCAAAATTAAAAATGTCCCCGTTGTAATTGCCGTAAATGTACAAAACCCCCGCGCCGTCGTCGATCTCCCTTGTGACCGCCGCCATCTGCTCGGCACTCGGTGACTGGAACACGTCGCCCACCGAACAGCCGTCGAGCATTCCCTCGCCGACATATCCGAGGAACAGGGGAAGGTGACCGGAGCCGCCTCCCGTTGCAATCCCCACCTTTCCCGCCTTCTTTTTTGCCGTCACAAGACAGTGCACATCGTCATCGGTGCAGGTGATCAAATCCGGATGTGCCACATAAAGGCCCTCCAGCATTTCCTTCACATAGTTTTTCGGTTCATTTATGATTTTTTTCATACCCTGTCTCCATTTATGCTGCCGGCCGCTTCCGGCCGGCAGCCCCATTTTCTGCTGTCTAATCCGCTACCTTTTTCTCGTTTTTTGCGGCTTCCTTTTTAGCAAAGATCTCCTTGAAGGACTCCGTGTAGGGTGCCCTCGCAATGCCGTATTCCGTGATGATGCCTGCGATCAGGTCGTTGTCCGTTACGTCAAAGCAGGGGTTGAACACCTTCACGCCCTCGGGCGCCATCCGCTCCTTGTACCACATCTCCGTGATCTCCTCCGCAGGCCGCTGCTCGATCTTAATATCGGCGCCCGTGGGGGTGTTCAGGTCGATGGTAGAGGTGGGCGCGCACACATAGACGGGAACGTTGTAGCGTTTTGCCACCGTCGCCACAACGGAGGTGCCGATCTTGTTTGCCGTGTCGCCGTTTGCCGCTACCCGGTCGCATCCTACGAACACGGCGTCCACCCATTTATTTTTCATCACGGTAGCGGACATGTTATCGCAGATCAGCGTCACGTCCAGCCCGGACTCATACAGCTCAAATGCGGTGAGCCTTGCGCCCTGCAGAAGAGGTCTTGTCTCGTCCGCGTAGATGCGGAAATTGTAGCCCCGCTCCTGCCCCAGATACATCGCCGCCGTCGCCGTACCGTATTTTACGGTCGCAAGCTTGCCCGCGTTGCAGTGGGTCAGCAGACCGTCCCCGGGCTTTACGAGGGAAAGCCCGTACTCGCCGATGCTCTTGCACACCCAGACGTCCTCGTCCCGGATCTCCAGCGCCGCATCGTGCAAAATTTCTACGATCTCTCGGATGGGCTTTTCCTTGCTGGCACGGCACACCTCGTCCATGCGGTTCAGCGCCCATGAGAGATTCACCGCCGTGGGGCGCGCACTGTCAAGGTATTCCTTCGCCTTCGTAAACTGCGGGTAAAACTCCTCCCAGGTGTCCGCCTCGATCTCCCTTGCCGCCAGATAGATGCCGATAGCTGCGGAAACGCCGATGGCCGGTGCACCCCGCACCTGAAGCAGATAGATGGCGTTCCAGATATCCTCCTGCTTTGTCAGCTCCAGCATTTCCATTTCGTAGGGCAGCTTTGTCTGGTCAATGATGACCAGCGCGTGCTTCTCGTCGTCCAGCGCCACTGTCTCATAATCCATAATGGATTTTTTTTCGCTCATGGTTTCTCTCCTTTTTCACTTTTTTGTGGGACGGTTAAAATTTCGCAATTGCTTCCTCGATGGCCCTGCGGTAATCCGCGCCCGACGTAAACCGATCCCGGTTCATAATGTAGTTCTTTGCCAGCGTCACGATGATCCGCTCCGCACGAACGCGCTTCGCCTCGTCGGCGATGGTCGTGATATCCTTATTGTTTGCCATGCCCGCGATGCGCCGGATCGACTCCAGACCTGCCACACCTGCCGTATCGGAGAGGACGGTTCCCAGATAGTACTCCAGAAAGCCTTCCGTCTTTGCCATTGTATCCGTCACGTTCTCCTTGAACGCAGCCTTGAACTTATCGATGAATTTATCCACGATCTCCTCGATGCAGTCGATGACCCAGCCGCAGAACCGCTCCTTTTCGGCCGCATCCTCGATGGTGGCATCCCCGTTGGCCCACGCAAAGAACATATTTGCAATGATATTTCCAACATCGTAGCCCATCGGCCCGTAGAAAGCGAACTCCGGGTCAAACACATAGGTGTGCTCCTGATTGATAAAGATGGAGCCCGTGTGCAGGTCGCCGTGAATCAAAGCCTGCGCATTGTTCATAAAATCGAATTTCAGCTTTGCCGCCTCCAGGTGAAGCTTTTTGTCATCATAAAGCTCCTTCTGAATAAACTCCGCGTTGGGCGGAAATACATTGTTTCTATGATTGTAATCAATATACGGCTCGCTGTAAACCAAATCCTCGGAAATCTCACAGAGGTCCGGATTGATAAACGCCTTCACATTTTCCTTCTTCTCCTTGTGGTTCATGACCACATCCGTAGACAGGAGCAGTGAATTTACCAGAAATGTGGAAATGTGCTCCGCAAACAGCGGGAATATCTCGTGATTGATGAGCGCCGTGCGCATCATCGAATGACCGATCATGTCCTCCATCAGCATCGCACACATCACGCCGTCGTAGAGATACACCTTCGGCACAAGCCCGGGCGCCGCCTGCTCCTGGATACCCAGAATCTTCGCTTCAATCCTGCCCCGGTCGGTGGAGAGCTTCATGCTCTCGTCAATGCGCAGCGACTCCCCCGCCTGCTTTACGATGACGGATTTGCCCGTGCCCTCGTCCTTTAAACGGAACACGTAGTTTAAGTTTCCGTCCCCGATCTCCTTACAGCTCAGCTTCGCGTCTGCCGGGAAGAAATGCAGCTTCTCCTCCACATACTCCGCGATATCCTCCACCTTCATCAGAAAATAATTGTCAAAACGTGACATATGCCTCACTCCTTTTTCTATTTCTGCGGCGTGCAGCCCTGCCGCACCGCCGTTTTTTACAACCGGTTCTTAATCCTGCTTCTTTGTCGCATAAGCTGCGATGAGTGCCAGTCCCAGCACCGCGCCCTTGACTGCGGGCAGTACATAGAAGGGAACCGCCATGATGGTCAGTCCGTTCTCCAGCGTGGATACCAGGCACGCGCCGATCATCGTGCCGATGGGATTGGGTTTTTCCGCGCCGCCCACCGTGCGTCCTACAAAGACTGCCGCCAGGGAGGGCATCAGATAATCGTCACAGCACATAACCTGCGCGGAGCTTCCTCTCGACGCTACCAGAATACCTGCGATGGCGATAAATACTGCCGTGATCATGCCCGCCATGTAGCGGTATTTCGTCGTGTTGATACCGGAAAGCTTCGCCGCCTGCTTGTTGCCGCCCATCGCGTAAAGGAAACGTCCCTGCTTTGTGTAGTTCAGGAAAATGTGCGCCACCAGCACACAGGCAAACATGATTATGATAATCCAGGGTGCGCGTCCGAGCGCCGAGAAGCCTTCGGTCAGCGCCGTCCGTGCGGGCTGCGTATGCCATGAGGTCTGCATACCGGTAGAAACCGCACCGCCGCCGATGTACCACTGGCCAAGTCCCTGATGGACAAACATCAGCGCGCAGGTTGCCAGCATATCGGGAATCTTGCAGACGAGGATCAAAAACATCGTGAGCTGGTATAACACAAGCGTTGCGATGATCGTCACAAGAATCGATACGGGTACGGAAAGTCCGAACCACAGAAACGACGATACGAACACATAGGCCGAGCAGCTCGCAAGCGTTGCCGCGGACATGTCAAAGCCGTCCGGCGCCATCGTCACCGTCGCCGCAATCGCGAACACGGTATTGATAGACATCGCCCGCAGAATATTTACCATATTGCTGGACGACATGAACGCGCTTCCCTTGGACACCGTAAACAATATAAAGCAAAGCACCAGTGCGAACACCGCCGCCCAGCTGACCAAAAAACGGCTCAAGTTAAAATCCTTTTTCTTCGTTACATCCATTTTCATTTATCCTCCGCTCTCTCATGATTTGCCAGATGCCGCATCGTTTCTCTCGCCGCCTACCGCGTAATACATGATCTCGTCGTCGCTGGTCTTTGCGGTCTCCAGCTCCGCCATGATTCTTCCGCTGTACATCACGTAAATCCGGTCTGTCAGGGACAGCAGCTCCGAATCCTCACAGGTGGCATAGATGACGCCCTTGCCCTTTTTCGCTATGTCGTTGATCAGATGAAAGATATCCTGCTTTGCGCCCACGTCAACGCCCTTTGTCGGCTCGTCAAACATGTAAAGCTCGCAGTCCGCCGTCAGCCATTTCCCGACCGCCACCTTCTGCTGGTTTCCACCGGAGAGGTTTTTTACCGCCTGCTTGATGGAGGGCGTCTTGATTCCGAGACTCTGCACAAAACGCTTTGCATTTTCATTGACCTTTTGCCGGTTGACAAAGGAAGCGACACAAAACTGCTCCAGCGCCGCCGCGGAGAGATTGAACGCAACTGTCTCCTCCACAAGCACCCCTTCCTTCCGGCGCTCCTCCGGCACAAAAGCGATCCCGCTTTTCACCGCATCCGACGGCGTCCTGATCTTCATCTCTTTTCCGCCAAGGGTGATCGTACCGCCGGTCTTTTTGTACGAGCCGAAAATCGTTTTGCAAAGCTCCGATTTCCCGGCGCCGACCAGTCCCGCGATCCCGACGATCTCCCCCGCCTTTACGTGGAAGGACACGTCGTCCACCTTTCCGTCCGCACCGCACAGATGCTCCACACGCAAGAGATCCTCCCCGATGCGGCAGCTCTCCTTCGGAAAGCTCTCCTCGAAGGAACGGCCCAGCATCTTCTCCACGATCTCCTTCGTCGTCGTCTCCTCCGTCACCGGCGTATTGTCCACCACCTGGCCGTTGCGCATGACGGTATAGGACTCGCAGATCTCTATGATCTCGTTTAAACGGTGGGAAATAAAGATGACCGCAAGGTTTTCCACTTCCCGCAGATGGCGCACCACCTGGAACAGCTCCTTTGTCTCCGACATACTAAGGGGTGCCGTCGGCTCGTCCAGAATGAGGAAATTACAGTTCATCCGGATCGCCCGCGCAATCAGCACCATCTGCTTTTGTGCAAGCGACAGATTCTGGACAAGGGTATTGACGTCAATATTTGTAATATGTAAACGCTCCAGAGCCTTCTTTGCTTCCACGCGCGTTTTTTTCCAGTTCATTCTGATGCCGTTGCTCATAACCATCTCGTTGATCATGATGTTTTCCGCAACGGACAGGGTAGGAACCAGAGATGTGTCTACCTCCTGGTAAACGATCTGGATTCCCAGCTTTTTCGCATCGATGGGCGTGTGCAGTTCAATGACACGGCCGTCCAGGGAAACCTCGCCCGTATAGGTCGGATTCGCCCCGGCCAATACTTTCATCAGTGTGGATTTTCCGGCACCGTTTGCGCCCACAACCGCCCGGATCTCCCCGGTCGATATCTCAAAGTCCACACAATCGAGCGCCTTTACACCGGGAAAGCTTATGGATACATTTTTTGTTTTCAGTATCTTTTTTTCCATACTGCCCTCTTTTCAAAGTAGCTGCGGATTTTCCGCATGCTATGGTATCTATGGTATAAATAGTATAACAAAGGGGATGCGCGTCTCCGGCATCCCCCTGGAATCACCGATTATGGCTTATTCCATCAGTGAATCAGATTTTTCGGCATCCAGTCCGTCTCAGAGAGATAATCCAGATTGCCATAAGTCTCACCTGCGATATCGCCCAGGTTCTCAACCGTTGAGTCGCTCTTAAGCGCGCTTGCAGGGATTGCCGTACCGGGAACCTCGATCACGTCCACGCCGGTCTTTCCGCTTGCCGGATCATAGATCTTGTCGTACTCGCCTGCGATCTCAAGAAGGAGCGCACGCATACCGATCTCGCCGTTGAGCGTCCAGTCCGTCGTACCTGCCGCAACCCAGATATCCGGGTTTGTCTGCATGTTCGTAACGTCAACCGGATCGATATCCACGGAGCCCATCGGAAGAGCATCGCCGTTCTTGCCGTTAAAGTTGTCGTTCTCAAGAATTGCATTGTAAACGCCCTGGCCGTAGAGATCGTAATAAACAACGACGCCGTCTACGTCCTCACGCTTAATACTCTGCAAATATGCGGCCATGACTGTGTTAGCGGAATCGGAAGAATCCTGGAGCGGCTGAACCTCTCCTACGGTCTCGATCTTTCCTGCTGCCTCATACTCCTGCCAGCCTACCTCGCGGCGGTCAAACGGAGAATTGTAGTTGGGTCCTCTCCAAACCTTAATCAGGCGGACAGGGCCTTCCTCGCCTCTTGCTGCCTTCGCCTCGATCTGCTGATCGAGAAGAACGGTTACAAGGCTGGCATCCTGCTGGAACATCTGGGTCACACCCTCAAGCTTCTGATACTCGCCGTCCGCATAGAACTGCGTATCAAAGGTAACGATCTTCATGTCCGGATACTGCTCGGTAATCTCCTTTAAGAATACATAGGAGCCGTCCTGGTTGCCATGGCTGACCAGCAGTCCGTCATATCCGCCGGACGCGCAGGTACGGATGGTGTCCTGCCACTTGTTGAAATCGCCGTCGCAGAAGAAGAAATCAAACTGTACGCCAAGCTTCTCGCAAAGGCTTGCACAGGAATCCTTCCACATCTGGAAGATGGAAGCCGAAGGCATGATCATAATGTATGCTACCTTCTTGCCCGCAACCGGAGAATCTCCTCCTGCATCATCTGCCGGTTCTGCGGCATCGTCCGCAGGCTCGTCTGCCGCGTCGTCCTTCCCGTCATC
Organism: uncultured Eubacterium sp.; assembly: GCA_910589045.1. GTDB lineage: Bacteria > Bacillota > Clostridia > Lachnospirales > Lachnospiraceae > W0P33-017. The sequence continues at coordinate 14,519 of CAJUSH010000048.1, read as the reverse complement.
GGCGGGCTGGTCCGTCTGCGCAGGCGTGTCCGCCTTCTGGTCATCACCAGAACCGCAGCCGGCGAGCATCGAAACTGCCATCGCCGCAACAAGCAGCATGCTCAATAACTTTTTCTTCATAATTCAACCTCCTGTTTGAAATTATTTGTAGAAATCGCACAAATTTATTTCCTGCAATTCCTGTTTAAAATTATAGCATTTTATGTCGAAAAATCAATATTTTCTTTTGTTTATTTCTTATTTTTGGTAATTATGCCTTTGTTTAGTTTTGTTTAGTCATTATTTTAGCAATGTTTAGTTGATTGTTTAGTAGAATATTTATCAACTCCATGGTACGCTGTCGGTTTTATAGTAAAAATACACAATTCATTTTTCTGTTTTCCTTTGCTGTTTTATGATTTTCTCCAGTTTAACCCGATTTTTTCGTTGTTTTATATGCATTTTTACTAAACACAGCCGTTTTCATATACTAAACGAGTTTAGCTTGACAAAAATACGCTTTTGTATATTTTTCTAAAAAGAAATAGCATCCCTGTCACCTAATGTGAGGATGCTATTCTTTAAATACACGTCCAACCTGCCCGTTACCGATCACGGGTCTTATACCTTTTTCATTTGGAGACTATGCGTATGGGACTGCAAAAAATTTCGTCACATCGCCGCGCGGTAAACCTGTATTACGTCCCCCGCCACCGCTTTTCCAATATTCGTGTCCATACACGCGTCCTTAACCGCAAGCGCTGCCAGCGCCGGGAAATCCGATTCCTTCACGATCCTTAGCTCCCGCAGTCTCTCCGGAATCCCAACCTCCCGCGAGAGCGCGCGAATCCCGCGCACCACCTCGTGTACCATATCCATGCCCGGCTCCTCCGCAATGCCAAGCGCCCTCCCGATCTTGCAAAAGCGCTCCTGCGCCTGCAGGAACTGACCGTTATACTCCAGCACAAAGGGAAGCAGCACCGCATTGCATACACCGTGGGGCAGATTGTAAAAGCCGCCCAGCGCATGTGCCATGGCGTGCACCATGCCAAGCCCGGCATTGGAAAACGCCATACCCGCCGCATACTGCGCATACGCCATCATCTCCCTGGCCTCCACGTCCGAGCCGTCCCTCACGGCGCGGGGCAGATATTCCCGTATCACGCCGATCGCCCAGCAGGCGTCCTTGTCCGTGATGGGCGTGGAGCGCCAGGTCATCGCCGCCTCGATTGCATGGGTCATGGCATCCATACCCGTCGACGCCGTCAGCTCCCCAGGCATGGACATCATAAAATCCGTATCGTTTATGGCAATGTCCACGATGCAGTTTGCGTCCACCATGCACATTTTGCTGTGCCGTACATCGTCCGTCACAATGTAAAAGCACGTCACCTCGGAGCCGGTTCCCGCCGTCGTGTTCACGGCGATGAGGGGGATGCTTTCCCGTCCGGATTTTTCTACACCCTCGTAGTCCTCCACGCGCCCGCCGTTTGCCAGAACAATTCCGGCTGCCTTACAGGTATCGATGGCGGAGCCGCCGCCCACGGCCACAAGCGTCTCGGCCTTCATGTCCCGCGCCTCTCCGATGCATTCGTTTACGATCCCGGTCGTCGGGTTCGGCATCACCCGGTCGTAGACCCGGTACTCCATGCCTGCCGCGGACAGGGCTTCCCCTACGCGGGCCGCAACCCCCGTCTCTGCCAGAAACTTATCCGTCACAATCAGCGCCCGCTTGTAGCCGCGCTTTCTCAGCTCGCCCGGCAAAAGCGAGATGGCACCCTTGCCGAAAAAGCTTGTCCTTACCGCATTGATTCTCTCTGCTCCCATACTGCTGCCTTTCTAAAACCAATCATCACAGTCCTGCCTGTCTTTGCTGCTGCCGCGCAGTGCCGCTACCCGATCCGGTTGATTTCCTCCTGTGCGTCCGCCATCGCCTGCGCCGGTGTCTTATTTCCGGCAAACGCCTCCGCGATCTCGCGGTAAAATACGTCGTTTCTTTCCCCCGCGTTTTCCATATTCGGCAGGGGCGCCGCCAGCTCAAACATTTTTAACTGGCAGTCGTACCAGGGGTAAATCTCCCGACCCTTCTCATAGCTGCTCCGACGCACCGGGGCGCCGCTTTCCCCGCCCGCGATGCCGTCAACCTCACGGCTTCTCAAATAAGCCAGGAAGGCTTCTGCTTCTTTCTTTTTGTCGCTGCGGGCGCTCACCGCAAAGGACCAGCTCACATTCCACGCCGTCGGGAAGGTAGCAAAGCCGATATCCTCCTTATCCACGCAGTCATCGGTGTAAACTACGCCCATCTGCCCGCTCCAGGTCACGGCAAGCGGCACCCGGTTTTCACGGATCGCCGCCGCCACCTCCCCGTTTCCGAAGTGCTGCGTCCCCGCAGGGGCATACGCCCGCAGACTGCAGTACTGCTCCAGTCCGTCGATAATTCCCGGCGCATTGCACACGGCCTGCGCACCCTCGTACACGTCCCCGCCGTTCATGCGCAGGTAAGGAAGCGCATCCGTGAAAATCTCCGACACATCCGCTTTGAGCACAACCGAGGGCTTCCCGGTTTGCTCCCCGATCACCCGCACCGCCCGCACAAACTCCTGCGGTGTAACAATATCGCCCCACGTCTCCCCGAGACACTCCCGCAGCACGCTTTTTCGGTAGGTAATTATATGCCCGTCGCAAAACGAGGGGGAAAGGTATGTTTTACCGTCCGGCTTCATCTCCTGCGCAATCACAGGCAGAATGTCCTCAAAGTCATAGGACAGCTCTTCCAGATAGCCCCTGCGCACAAAATCATACGCCCACAGATGACCCGCCACCATTACAATATCATATGCTGCCTTTCCTGCAAAGACCTCCGTCATTTTATTGTAATAATTTTCCCAGGGCACAGCCTCAAACTGCACGTCCCTGCCGTATCCGTCCAAAATCCCGTACTTGCTGTCCACGTAGGCGGACACCGCCGGATCGCCCACCGCAAGCACCCTCAGCTCTCTCTTTCTCATACCGTATCCTCCGTATCAGACAATCCGAAGCCCGCCGTCCGCGAGCTGGCACCTGCGGAACCGTGTAAAGCTCGTCGCACAGGTCAGTCCCTCGCCCGTAGGCCCCGCAATCGTCATCGTTGCATGTCCCTCCCCGCCGATGCCGACACCCTTCAAAGTCGCACCGTTTTTCACAAAAATCGTCGTCTCTATGAGCTTTGCAAAGCAGGTCATATTGTCCACATGCTTGGAAAACATGGATGCCGTGTGGCGGTTGCCGTTCTCCGCAACAAGCGCATACTCCGCCGCCTTTTCAAAGCTGCTGCAGCTCACAACCGGAAGGACCGGCATAAGCTGCTCTACCAGCACAAAGGGATGGTCGTGGGGCACCTCGCACAGCAGCAGCCTCGTATCCCTTCGGCCGCTGACACCGAGCTGCTCTAGCATCAGCCCCGCATCCTTTCCGACCCACTTTTTGTTAACGGAGTATTTGCCGTCCTTCTGCTGAAAAACAATGCCAAGCAGCGTCTCGGTCTGCGCAGGGCTTAACAGATACGCTCCCTGTGCAGTCATGCCCGCCACCAGCTCCTTCTCTATGGATTCCACCGCAAACACTTCCTTTTCCGCCAGACACAGCAGGTTGTTGTCAAAGGATGCACCCCGGTAAATCTCCCTTGCCGCCAGCGCAAGATCCGCCGTCTCGTCCACCACCACCGGGGGATTTCCGGCACCTGCCCCGATGGTCTTTTTCCCGGAACGAAGCAGGGAATTGACCATCGGCATACCACCCGTGCCAACCATCAGCCGGATTTTCGGACTTGAGGTGAGGATATCAACCGTCTCCATCGTCGGCTCCGCCACCATCGTAATCAGCCCCGCCGGCCCGCCGTTTTCCACGATGGTGTCATGCAAAATCCCAAGCGCGTAGGCACAGGTGCGCTTCGCGCCGGGATGCACGTTGAACACAACCCCATTCCCGCCGGCAATCATGCTGATGGTGTTGTTGATGATCGTCTCCGTCGGGTTCGTGGAGGGCGTAATCGCACCGATCACACCAAAGGGTCCCCGCTCCTCCAGCATCAGCCCGGCATCGCCCGAGATTGCATCCGTCTTCAGGCACTCCGTTCCAGGCGTGCCGTTAATGACGGCGACGTGCTTTAGCACCTTGTCCTCATAGCGCCCCATACCGGTTTCGTCCCGCACCCGCCGGGCAAAGTCCTCCGCGTGCGCAAGGCTCACCTTTCGGATTGCGGCGATGATGCGCTCCCTGTCCCTGAGCTGATAATTCATATACCAGTCCTTCTGTGCCACATACGCGGCGTCAATCGCATCCTCACAGCGCGTGAACACACCGTGGGAGCTGCCCGCCGCCCCCTCCTGACCGATCCCGGCCAGAACGCTCTTTACAATCTGCGCAACCTCATTTGCAGTGATATCCATGACAAACCCCCTTTTATGTTGTCTGCGCACGAGTGAACATCCGCCCTATATGCCGCATTTGCTGCAGCTTCCGTTCTTTTTCTTTATTTTCTTGAATTTTCGTGCTTTTCCGATGTTTTGATACAAAAAATTATAACATTCTGCTTTGGTTTGTCAATATATACTCCGTTATTTTATTTTGTTTATTTTTGTTTTCTTGGTTTTTGTCGCAGAAAGCAGTCCTTGCCGTCAGGTGGCAAAGCCTCCCACACCTTTGTCTGCCCGTCCAGGGATGCCGCCCGCCGTATAAGCCTTTATTCGGAACATCCCACATTTCGAATCAATTTTCTTCCCTAACATTTGTATGCATATCAGGCTCTCTTTTTCCATTTCAGCAGGAATGCCGAATTGACAATCACAAGGACAGATCCTGCATTATGTACAAGGGCTCCGACAAGCGGATTCAGTATGCCTGTGATCGCCAGGGCAATCCCGACATCCACCTTTTTTAATGCCGGCGCATCATTGATGCCATCCCCGATCATGCAGACAGGCTTTCCTTTCCTCTGGCATTCCTCAATATACCGCAGTTTATCTTCCGGCAGGCACTGTGCACACACCTCATCAATGTGAAGCTGTCCCGCCATATTCTGTGCGGCGCTCTGGCTGTCCCCTGTCAGCAGCACAGGTTCCATACCGGTTCTTTTCAGGGCGGCAACCATCTCCCCGCTCTTTTCCCTGAGAGTGTCTGACAGAACCACATATCCGATATATCTGGCATCTGCGGCAAGGTAAGTAACCGTGCATCCCTTTTGCAAATAAATATGAACATCCGGCTGGTCTGAAACCCCGATATTATTTTCTGCCAGCAGTTCCTTATTTCCCGCATAGACAGCCCTGCCATCCAGGACTGCCGAAACCCCCTGCCCCGGAACCATCCGGAAGGATACCGGATGGATAAGGACCTGCCTGCATTCCTGCCGGTAAGAGTTTACAATGGCTTTTCCAAGAGGGTGTTCGGAAAGCTGCTCCACAGATGCCGCAAGACGGAAAACCTCATCCTCTCCATAACCTCCCGCTATGCTTTTTACAGCAATGACACGCGGCACCCCGCAAGTAAGCGTCCCCGTCTTATCAAACGCGATCTTCTTTACCATGGAAAGCCGCTCCAGCGCATCCCCCTCCCTGACGAGGAACCCGTGCTTTGTTGCATTTCCAATGGCGGCCATGATCGCTGTTGGTGTGGCGAGAACCAGTGCGCAGGGACAGAACACAACCAGAATGGTAACGGCACGAATGATCTGACCTGTGGCAAGCCATGTAACAAATGCGGCTGACAGCGCAATTACCACGATCCATGTTGCAAAACGGTCGGCAAGCCCGACGATTTTTGCTTTTCCCGCATCAGCGGACTGCACCAGCCGTATCATCCTCTGGATGGAACTGTCCTCCCCGACTTTTAATGCCTCCATCTCAAAAGCGCCGAACTGGTTCACTGTCCCGCTGGAAACCGCATCGCCTGCCGTTTTATCCACGGGCATGGATTCCCCTGTCATGACCGCCTGGTTAATGGATGTCTGCCCGGAAAGGATTACCCCGTCTACAGGCACTGTTTCTCCAGGGAGTATGCGAAGGATGTCGCCCACGCATACCTCTTCCGCCGGGATCGTGTCTTCCGCTCCGTCCTTTAACCGCCTTGCTGTATGCGGCGTCAGGCGTACAAGCTTTTCAATGCCTGCCCTTGCCTTTGCCACGGTCAGGTCTTCAAGAAGGGCCCCAAGCTGCATGATAAAAGCCACTTCCCCTGCCGCAAAAGTCTCCCCGATACACAGGGATGCAATCAGCGCATTGCCTTCGTATGTTTTGTCAAGTTTGTACTGTCCTGAATATTGCTATTGTAATTCAAACCAGATTATAAAATACTTGGGAGATGCTCTGTTCATCAGCCATAGCGTTCAGCCCTGGCTCAATATGCTGTTCTAAGGAAAGGCACTGCCGTTTTGATTCCCGTTTTACGCTAGCAGCGTCCCGGCGGGCTTCTTCCTTTTCTTCCCATGATAAATCTTCGATTTTTCCACATAACCGTGAATCAGCGTCAGAGGAGTTCTCAGATCATGGGTAATATTTGCAAGAAACTCACGGCGCGAGCTTTCCAGTTTGGCAAGGCTCTGTACCGTTGCTTCTAGTGTGGCAGACAATTCATCTAATTCATCACAAAAGCCTTTCTCAAATATTATATTTTCCTTACCGCCTGCCATTTTTGCTGCCTGTGCAGAGATAGCCGCAACAGGTTTTGCAAACCGGCTGGCAAAGAAATAGGCAAGGGCAAAACCAACAAGAAGCGGCACCCCTGTGACAGCCAGCAGCATTGTCCGCGATATTTGAATCGTTGACTGTACTGCGCCAATAGGGGTATTGATGTAAAGAACAAGCGTTTTGTCTGCTGTTTTCCCTGTATGGATTTTGGTTCGTCTGATAAGCAGAACTGCATTCGTCCACTCTGTACCAAATATTTCCGTTCGTGTCTGTTAGAATAATCTGCATCGAGTTTTCATAGGCAGCACGGTCAATAAAACGAAAACTACTGTCATTTATAATATTTTCAGCAATTTCATTGGCTGCCTTTTTCACACTTTTCAGCTGCATTCGGTTATAAAAATTTTGGAGAAGGACAGTTTGCAGCAGCCCGCAGAACAAACTATGCTCTGCGGGCTTGTCGCCAGTTCTCATTGTTTTTCCTCTTATGCCGCCTCGCAGGATGGTTTACCCATTTTTACTGAGCCGCCACACCAAGAGCGGACTCCAGATCACTCAGCATAATTCCCAGAGAGGTAATGCCGCCTTCGGCAAGATACCAGATCCCCGGGTTCTCCAAGATAACCAGATTACCGTTTTTGTAAGCATCAGTCATCATAATCAACTCGTTCTCCATGATCTCCTGGGCCAGCTGCGCGCCGGTGGCACTGATGGCGGAGTCACGGTCCATAACGAAAATGTACTCCGGATTCAGGGAGACAATGGCCTCAAAGGAAACTTCATTGCCATGGGTGGGAGTAGAGCCGGTGCTCTCAGAACTGTCCTCGCTGCTTCCATGTCCGCCGCTGCGTCCGCTGCTGGTGGATGCCGCCTCAACACCAATATTATCAAATCCGATTTCATTGACAATCAGAGAGCAGCGGCCATCGTTGCCAAGCAGATTAAAGCTGCCGCTGGTACTCATACCCAACACACAGGTCTTCCCTTCGGCAAACTCGGCCAGAGATGCAATACGGGCATCATACTGTGCCAACAGTTCATCCACCTGCTCAGTTTCGCCAAAGATGGTGCCAATTGTTTTGGCATTGGCGCGGATCGCTTCGATCAGGCCGTCATCAGAAACGGTGGTCAGACGGAGTACCGGGGCAATCTCGCCAAGAGAATCCATGTATTCAGCCATACGGCCGCCCATCAAAATCAGGTCCGGCTCACAGGTCATGACTGCTTCCAGATCAGGAGTCTTGACAGAGCCCATGATGGGAAGACCGTCATTATAAGACTGGAGATAAGGCAGGGTGATGGTGGGAACGCCCACGATACAGCCGCCCAGCCCCAGGTTATCCAGAATATCCAGATTAGCCAGATCCAGCACGACAACGCGTTCTGGCTTATAAGGTACAGTGACCTCTATCGCCTCGCCGGCGGAATCTCTGCCGGTAACAACAACTGTCTCAGGCTCACTGGGATCTTCGCCTTGAGCAGCAGGTGTTTCATCATCCGCACTGCTTTCAGAAACACTGTTCCCGGCAGAAGCCTCTTCCGTATTGCCGCCACCGGCAGAAGCCTCTTCCGTATTACCGCCACCGGCAGTTCCCGTAGTATTGCCACAGGCGGCCAGACCCAAAACCATAATATAAACAAGAATCATAGAAAATACTTTTTTCATAATCACTTTGTCTCCTCTTCTATTTAGAATTACGCATGTTTTCCCCCGACTTTTCCTATGCGGGCTGTCTGATTTTTAGTATAAACCATAAATTAGTAATAAATGGACAGGGGTCTCCCCTCGATCTCCATGATCTCGAAATCCACATTGTAGATTTCGGCCAGGTTTTCTTTCGTCATCACCTCCTCAACCGTTCCCATTTTTGCGATTTTCCCATGCACAAAAGCACAGATATAATCCGAATAGAATGCTGCATAATTAATCTCATGCAGGACCAAAATCACCGTCTTTCCCAGCTCATCGCAAAGGCGTCGGACGATTTTCATCATCTTGCTGGCGTGGTATATGTCCAGACTGTTTGTAGGTTCATCCAGAAGAACATACTCCGTGTCCTGAGCGATGACCATGGCAATATAAGCTCGCTGGCGCTGGCCGCCGGAGAGTTCATCGATAAACTGATCCTGAATGGCCTCCAGTTCCATATAGGCAAGGGCCTGATCAATGATTTTCTCGTCCTCCTCCGTGTTGTGTCCTGCGGAATAGGGGAAGCGGCCAAAAGTCACCAACTCTCTGACGGTCAGCTTCATCTGAATATTGTTGGTCTGGGTCAGAATCGCCAGCCGCTTGGCCAGTTCTTTACTCTTCCAGGCAGAAATATCCTGATCCTCGAACGTGATGATGCCGCTGTCCCGGGCAATCAGCCGTGAGATCATACCCATGACAGTGGATTTCCCGGCGCCGTTGGGGCCGATGAGGGACGTCACCTTGCCCTTGGGAATCTCAAAGCTGACAGAGTTCACAACGGTTTTCCCATCGTATTTTTTGACTAAATTTTTTACTTCCATCGTTTACATCCTCCTCTTGGTCAGAAGCAGATAAAGGAAATAGACACCGCCAAACACGCCTATAAACACGCTGATCGGGACGGTGTAGTGATAAATACGCTCCACAATCAACTCGCCGCCGATCAAAATAGCCATGCCGAACAGTGTGGAAGCCAGAATAAGCTGTTTGTGCCGGAAGGTACTCAGGAACTGCCGGGCAAGGTTTGCCATTATCAATCCCAGAAAGGAAATCGGCCCCACCATAGCCGTAGCCACAGCTATGCACAGCGTCACTCCCATCAGCAGCCTGCGAATACATCTGACATAGTCCACCCCCAGATTGATGGCCTGCTCCTTGCCAAGGGAGATCACATCCAGTAAGGCGAGATCCTTCCGCAGAACAAAGATGACTGCGGCCAGAACCACCAGCGAGGCCACTATGACTTCTGCATTGACGTTCTCAAAGCTGGCCACCAGAGTTTCCAGCAGGCTGTCATACTCATTGGGATCCATGATGCGAGTCATTGTAGTCTGCATGCTGGAGAACAGCGATGTCAGCACCGTGCCGATCAGCAGGATGTACAGGACATTGTGTCTGGTTTTTTCAAACAGATAGCCATAGATGATGGTGGCCACCACAGCCATCAGCACCAGATCCACCACAAAGGCCAGGTTGCTGTTGGCAGCCAAAAGGCTGGCGGAGCCGGCAACGAACACCACCGCCGTATGTATCAGAGAGTACAGGGCGTTCATGCCCAACAGGCAGGGGGTGACAATCACATTATTGATGATGGTCTGGAATACCAGAGACGCTCCGGCAATGGCAAAGGCTGTGATCAGCATGACAACGAGCTTGGGCGAACGGAGCTTCATCGAGTACTGGAACAGCTTGGGGGTGCTGAATTTCACCGCATAAAACATATAGCCGGCGGCGCACAGCAATACAATCACCGACAAAATTACCAGTTTGCGCTGATTCGCGCGGACTGCGGCCTGATTCATTTTCCTGCTCCTCCTTTCATTGCCATAGCTGCGGCGGGACAGTCATTGCTGCTCCTCGCCCCCAGCCGGATTGCCTTTCTGCCATGATTCAGCCGGTAAAGCAGCATTGCAATAAAGATAATACTGCCCACAATGCCGATGATCAACTCAATGGGAAGCTCATAGGGAGCAATCATGCTCCGGCCGATCATATCGCATACCAACACGAAGATAGATCCAAAGAGAGCTGTGTCCACCAGTGTGCCGCGGATCTTGTCGCCCTTGAACATGGCGATCAGGTTGGGAACAATCAGTCCGATGTAGGAGATGGAGCCTACGACGACTACCACAGAGGCGGTAATCATAGCCGCAATGCTCAGTCCCATGAACAGCACAAAATTGTAATGGACTCCCAGATTTTGGGAGAAGTCCCTGCCCATACCCACAATGTTAAAATGATTGGCAAACCCAAATGCGATAATCACCAACGGCACCACCAGATAGACCAGTTCGTACCGCCCCCGCAGAACCATGGAGAAGTGACCCACCAGCCAGGTGGACAGAGCCTGGCTCATCTCATACTTGTATGCAAAGTAATTGGTGATGCCGGTAATGACATTGCCGAACATGATGCCTACCAACGGTACCATGACCACATCCTTAAACTGAATGCGCTGGATAAACCAGACGAATATCCAGGTTCCTGCTATGGCAAAGGCAAAAGCGAAAAACGCCCGTCCCCACAGGGTGGATTTCGGCATGAACAGCAGCGCCAGCAAGATGCCAAACTGTGCCGATGAAATGGTTGCGCCCGTAGTGGGTGACACGAACTTATTCATACACAGCTGCTGCATGATCAGACCGGCTACACTCATGCCGGTGCCGGTGCATAAAATGGCAAGCAATCGCGGCAGTCTGGAGAGCAGAAAGATTTCAATCTGCTCTGTCTCTCCGCCCAGCATGCCGGACAGATTGACGTCCAAAACACCGACAAAAAGCGACCAGACAGACAAAATAACAAGCACGACTGCAAGGATAATAGTTAGACTATACTTTCTAATATTAGTTACCTCCTTCCTTAGTTAGTATATACTAACTTAATGGCAAAATTATGCGCAGTGGGACTGAATACTGGACTTACGTGATCCTCCCACTGCGCGTTTCGGCCTTATTATAACACGATAGTTAGTCTTATGCAACTACTAATTTAAAATTCCTCGGCTGTCGTCATTGCGTTAAAATCTTCCCGTCAAAGATGTTTTTCGGGCGTTTCCTTACCGGCTTGTCAGGCTTTGGGGGCTTCACCGGCTCCGGCGGCACCTCCCACACCTTTGTCTGCCCGTCCAGGAACACCGCCTCAAGGCTGCCGTCCGCAAGGACGGTAAGCCCCCGGACGGATTCCCCGAAATCCTCTGCATCGAATATCTCCGTTCCCATCAGGCCGGCGCATATTTTCCGGAGCTGTTCTTCGGAATAATTGCGGCTCCTGCAGGTAACACCCTTCTCTTTTTTCGCCCTGCAAAACCAGCTCACATATTCCCTCCCTTTTACGGTAGCCGAACGCCTCGTATAACGGCATCCGCAGATGCCGCATTTGATCTTCCCCGTAAAAGGGTAGACCGGGTTCAGGGATGCCGCCCGCCGTTCTGTCTCTTCCTGTACCTTCGCCCAGGCCGCACGGTCAATGATCGCCTCGTGGCAGTCCGCCATGTAATACTGCGGGAGCTGCCCCTCGTTTTTTACCTTGTTCTTCGTGATGGGGTCTTCCATGAAGCATTTCTGCCGCCGGATGTCCCCGGCATAGACCTCATTGAAGATCATCTGGCGTACCGTGGATTCTGTAAACATATTCCCCCGCACGGAGCGGATGCCCGCCCGATTCAGGTTTCCTGCAATGCCGCGCAGGGAAACTCCTTCCATGTACATCCGGAACATCCACCGGACGGCCTCTGCTTCCTCCGGGATGATGACGTACTTTTTCTGTTCCTCGTCATACCGGTATCCCAGCAGGTGCTTGTTTGCCGTCCCGATCCCGCCCGACTGGAACCGCTTGCGGATTCCCCATTTGCAGTTTTCCGAAATGCTCCGGCTCTCCTCCTGGGCAAACGAGGCGAGAATGGAGAGCATCAGCTCCCCGTCGCCGGAAAAGGAATGGATGCGCTCCTTTTCAAACCGCACCTCCACCCCGATATCCTTTAAATGCCTGACCGTGGAAAGCAGGTCCACTGTGTTCCTGGCAAACCTTGATATGCTCTTGGTCAGCACGATGTCCACCTTCCCCGCCTCGCAGTCCGCGATAAGGCGGAGGAACTCGCTGCGCGCCGCCGTCCCGGTCCCGCTGATCCCAAAATCCGCATACACCCCGGCATATTCCCACTCAGGGTTCGACTGTATCAGTCCGTTATAGTAGCTCACCTGTGCGGAAAGGGAATGGGCGAGGCGGTCCGTTTCCATAGACACGCGGGCGTATGCTGCGACTTTCGCCCGCTCTTTCAGAGCCGGGATTTTCGGCTCTATCCTGCTTATCTTTGCCATAAGATCACTCCTTCCGCTACTATACATCACGCTAAAACCGCACTAAGGGGGCGGTTTTCCAGCCAGTAATGTACCCGAAATCGGGCGGTATTTTTCCAGCAGTTTTGCATCAATTATGGCTAATACCTCTTCATCAATGACGCCCTTTTCCAACATGGATTTCGCGATGGAGAGCGAGATATAATACAGCTTTTCCGCCCGGAACTGCTCCTCAGTCATCTGCCCCGCCACCTCCAAACCGATGGTTAATATAACAGGCGTGGGAGCAGTATTTCCGTCTGGAATTGCCGCAGGATATGAACTCCCCTCCGGCGCTTTCCCCGTCCTGTTCCCGGTCAGCCCGTTCCGCCTGCAGAATGCCACCACGGCATCCTTTGTCAGCCCGATTTCCTTTGCTATGCTCGTATATCCAAAGCCGCTGTTACGGCGCTTTATGACCACATTTTTCTGTTCTTCCGTCATGAGAACCACCTCCTGCGGAGGCTTATGTATTTTACCCCTGCTTATAAGAAAGCCTCCCATTTCATTGCCACGGCAGAAGGGAAAACTTGAGGGTAAAATAAAAAAACCGCCTTACGGCATCTTATGAGCCGCAGGCTTGTCACTATTCGCTGTTCTTTCATGTCGTTTTATTAAAGATCAAAGGCTGCCATGAGAGCCACAGCATGGAAAAAGCGGCCTGGTTTCCCAAGCCGCCACAGGATTCATTCTGAATTGACCTCAAAGCAGCAGCCGACCTCCCGTACACAGCGGATGTTTAAAGGCACATCCGGCTCTGCCTCATATAATTTCTCCCGCAGGCTGCGGATATGGCAGCCTATGGCATTGCTTTCATCACCATAGGTATCCTCTCCCCAGACCTTCTGATATATCTGGTCATAGGTAAGGACACGCCCTTTGTCCGCAACAAGAAACCGAAGAAGGTCATATTCCTTTGCCATAAGGCGGTATCTCGCGACGGTCACGGTATATTTTCCTTCGGCCAGGATAAATCTCCAGCCCCGGAAGCAAAACCATCGGCTCATCCCGCAGCCGCAGATGTTCAAAACCCGGATGGCGTTTCAGGACTTCCATGACCTCCTCAAATGCGAAAGAATCCTGCTCCCCAAATTCTATTACCATTACACGTCCGATGCCGCCACCTTCTTTCCGCTGACTTTCTGATTATTGTATATGCCAGCCTTCCGCCTGTTCTCTGATACGCACAAATTCACGGTAGGTTCCTTCCTGTTCCAACAGCTCTTTATGTGTCCCTTTCTGCGCTACCGTTCCTCCATCAATTACAAGAATCTGATCCGCATTTTCAATCGTTGCCAGCCTGTGGGCAATCGTGATGATTGTCTTCCCACGGGTCAGTTCAGAGATGGCTTCCTGGATCAGATGCTCATTCTCCGGGTCGATGCTTGCCGTGGCTTCATCCAAAATAACAACAGGGGCATCCTTCAGCATCGCCCTGGCAATCGAAATCCTCTGCTTTTCGCCGCCGGACAGTGTGCCGCCGCCCTCACCGACTACCGTATCATATCCCTGCGGCAGCGATACGATGAAATCATGGCATCTTGCCGCCTTTGCAGCCTCTATGACTTCCTCCTCTGTGGCATCCGGCCTTCCGAAGCGGATATTGTTCCGGATCGTGTCATGGAACAGATACACATTCTGAAACACCATGGATATATTTTTTAGCAGGCTGTCGCAGGTAAATTCCCGCACATCGTGTCCGCCCACACGGATACCGCCCGCCTGCACGTCATAAAAACGGGCAATTAAATTACAGATAGTCGTCTTTCCGCTGCCGGAAGGCCCCGATTCTGTCAACCATACACTAACAAATTTTTCAAAATATTTTCCCGACCAGCCTCTCCGTAAAATCAT
>CAJUSH010000047.1 GCA_910589045.1 uncultured Eubacterium sp. | reverse complement strand
AATATCGCCCCGAATCGTTACTATGAGCGGCTCCCGAGCCGTGAATAGTAACCTTATGATTAAACAGGGAGCAGAGCTGTCTTTAAAATGATGAACGGAATGTTTGGCAGGCCTTCTTATTATATACGTGGAATCAGCCGATAAAAAATGAGTAAAATCGATCGGGACAATATTCTTGCGGATGAAACATTGGGATGCCGGGAGTAAATTTTCAGATTGAAATGAGGAAAAATATGGTATATTTGTATGCAATAGATATCAGGGCGCTGCCGGACCCAAAAGAAAATCCGGCAGCGCTCCATCATATCAGCAGCAGCCGAAGAAAAAAGGTTATGAAATATCTGCAGGCAAATGACAGGAAAAGATGCCTGGGGGCAGGCGTTCTACTGGCAAGAATTCTGCCGCTTTATGGGGACGATCCTGAGAAAATCGTATGCGGACCGGAGGGAAAGCCGCTGGCAGAGAACGTGCACTTTAATCTCTCACATTCCGGTAATCTGGTAATTTGTGCGGTGGGCGAGAAAGCCGTGGGATGTGATATTGAAAAAACTGAGCGGGAGATTCAGGGAGTGGCGAAACGTTTTTTTCACCGGAATGAAGCAGAATATTTACAAAAATTTCAGGGGCAGGAGCGGGATGAAATGTTTTTCCGTCTTTGGACGTGGAAGGAAAGCTATATCAAAATGACCGGGGAGGGTCTGCGGCTTCCCCTGCAGGATTTTGAAATTTTACCAGAGGGGGAGAAGCTACAGGTGCGCCGGGGAGACGAACTGCTTTCCTGCCATATCATGGAATACAACATTGAGGAATATAAAGTATCTGTATGCGCAGAGGAAGAAACGTTTGCCCGCTGTGTGAAATATGTGAATCCCTTGTAACAGTCGGGCCTTTCGGCAAAACGGCTATGCGTCCCTTAGCATAATGAAAAAGGCCGTATTTGAAAAAAGCTGTTTATTGTTAGCATACGGATTGCAGTGACTAACATTTACAAATTGAATAATTAAAGTTTTTGTGGGAGCCGGATGTAAAATCAGGCTCCTTTTTCTGTTCTGCGGAGAATAAATATACAGCTTTCGCAAGACGCCGGCCTTTGATCTTGCGTGGAGCGGAGGGTGAGATTTTGAACAATGCGAAGCATTATCTGCGGACTGTCTTTGCCGGCTCCCTGCTTCTCAGCCCTGCTCAAATGCGTCTGTCCCTATGCAAAAACTGCGATCTATTCCCTAAAAAGTGCCTATTACTCCAAATGGGTTGCCGTCCTTTGAATATTTGATATATTTTTCTTAAAAATGTATTTTACTGTCATTCATACGGATTTGCCGTTCTTGCTTTAGGAGGGCAGAGGATGGTGCACCGAAATGATGGAAAAACAACCCTGTGTTTGACAGTGGAGAGGATAAAAAATGAACGCTATTTTTTCACATGAAGAGATAAATACCGGAAGACAGAGGGAGTTTGATTACCTGAAAGGGATTTTTATGCTATTTATTTATCTGATCCATGCCTTTCAGGCAACCATGTCCCCGGAGGATACCGTTACCCGTTGGATTTATATGTTTGCAACGATGTCCGGCGCAGCTATTTTCATCTTCGTTATGGGAGTTGGGACTGCCTACAGCAGGAATGCAACACCGGCGGGAATGGCAAAGAGCGGTGTCCGCATGGTAGTTTATCAGTATCTGAATAACCTTGCCTATGCAGCTGCTCTGCTCATCCCATACCCCTTTGTCTGCGGGAAACTGACGGGAACCGGCATGGAAAATTTTGAGTACCTGATCGAGGTATACATACAATACATCAATATCTTTTTTATTACCGGAATTATTTATCTTGTATTGGCACTGCTCAGGAAACTGAATCTCAGCACGGCAGGGTACGTGGTGATCGGTGCGGCATTGAGTATCGCTGCGCCATTCCTTTACGGAACGACCGTGGATGTGCCGGTGCTTGGGTATATTATGACGCTTTTGATTGGAGAGGCAGAGTTTGTTTCTTTCACGCCGCTCTATTTTCTGTCCTATGCGCTGTTTGGAGCTGCCTTTGGCAAAATCCTCCGGCATGTGAAGGATAAAGTGAAATTTTACGGCATGCTGGCCGTTCCCAGCATCGTGATCGTGATTGTATGGTGGGTACTGGTATTCATAAAATATGGTTCGGACCTGCCCCGGATGTATACGGTGTTAAGTGATGCGTATTCACAGCCGGATTTTTGGCATGTGGCGGCGAGTATGGCGCACATATTTATTTTTGCCATAGTCTTTTTCCTTATTGAAAATATCGGCGCAG
Organism: uncultured Eubacterium sp.; assembly: GCA_910589045.1. Lineage (GTDB taxonomy): Bacteria > Bacillota > Clostridia > Lachnospirales > Lachnospiraceae > W0P33-017. The sequence continues at coordinate 20,484 of CAJUSH010000047.1, read as the reverse complement.
GAGATGGAAAACCGCGCGTGCCGAAGAACCCTGCCGCGAGACAGATCCTGTATTATAGTGAACACATATCAAAGTATTATGCACTGCACATAACCGTATATTTTCTTGCGCTCGGAATCAATGGCTATGAGGGCTTTCGAAGCTATCAGTGCTGGCTTCTTGCGCTGCTGTCAATCGTGGTGACAGAGATGATGGTAAGAGGATACAATATGCTGCAGGCAAAGGCCGCAGCATGACTGCAGGTATGGAAAGCTGCGCGCCTTAAAAGAAGCTTTATGCCAGCAAAAGTATGTTTAGGAGGAGGTTGAGATGGAGCATATGCACCAGAGGAATGAAAGGCTTATAGGGAATAAAATCTGGAAGTATCTTCTGCCGGGAATTATGATGTCAATGGCTTTGCAGCTGGGCAACATCGTTGATACGATATTTGTGGGGAACTTTTTGGGGACAGACGCTATGTCGGCGATCACGCTTGTTCTTCCTATGGAAACTTTGATACAGGTAACGGGATATTGCCTTGGTACGGGAGGAGCGATTGCAGCCGGCATTTTGCTTGGCAAGCGGAATAAGGAGGGCGCATCACAGCTGTTTTCACTCACACTGCTGATAACCGTTGCAGTGGGACTGATCATTGCTGCAGCGGCACCCTTTTTGGCAATGCCTGTTGCAAATGCGTTAGCAAGGGGCGGAAATCTCGGTATTCTTGCAGGTCACTATCTCTTTGTAGGGATGCTTGGCGCTCCGGTTATTGGCGTCGGTCTTCTGATGTCCGGCTTTTTGGGTGTGGAAAATCACCCCGAGCTTGCGTCTGCCTACCTGATCGTCTCGAATGTGATCAATCTGATCCTTGATTATATATTATTAAGATTCACGAACCTTGGTATCGCGGGTGCTTCCCTGTCTACGGTGGCCGGATTTTTGCTGGGAATGGTTATTTTTATCATATATATCCGTTCTCCGAAACGCATGATCAGCCTTGTCAGAATACAGTCACTCGCCCCTCTGAAAGAGGCGGTTGTATCAGGGGCGCCGGTCTTTGTGTTTATGGTCATGACCATCCTGAAATCGTTTGTGCTCAATGAGATCATTATCCGCTTTATTGGGGATGGCGGGATGGCAGTCTATACAGTCTGTGACAATATCCTTATGATCGTGGAAATGATCACGGCCGGGATCATAGGCGTAATACCAAATATAGCGGGAATTCTTTACGGGGAAAAGGATTACTTTGGCATCCGTGCGCTGTGCAAAAGGGTTCTTGTACTAAGCACGGCTGCTACGGTTTGTATTTTTGTGCTTGTTATGGCGTTTGCAAAATCGATCACGGTTATTTTTGGCGTGGATCATTCGGAGCTTTCTTCCATGATGGTGACAGCGCTGCGGATTTTTATTCTGTGCCTGCCGGCATATGTATGGAATAAATTTCTTGTCGGCTATTATGAATCGATTGAGGAGTCGAAGCAGGCGAGCATTATTACATTCTTTCAAAATGGCATTTATGTGCTGCCCGCTGCAGCTTTTGGAATCATTCTGGAGATAAATATGGGCGGCAGCGGCATAAATGGTCTGGCGATTGGCTTTGTATGCTCGGAAATCCTGACCGTCCTTACGGCATATATTTATCGCAAAATCAAGTATAAGGGTATGGATTTTTACCTGCTTCCTGAGGAAACCGGAACATGCTTTGATTTTACCGTGAAGGCAGATATGAACGAGACTGCGCTGGTACCCAGAGAGGTAAAAAGGTTCTGTATCGATCACGGCATAAGCGCTAATACGGCGAATATCGTGGCGGTGGCTGCGGAGGAAATGATTGTAAACTGCATTAAATATGGCGGCAGGCTGTCGCATTGGATCGATGTCAGCCTGGTGATAGAAAAGCAAAAGATGCTGTTGCGCATCAGGGACAATGGAGTGCCTTTTAATCCCACGGAGTATGAGCTTGACAGCGGGGAATTTGATATACATGGAATTGAGCTTGTAAAAACAATCTCGTCCGGTATCAATTATATGCGCACAATGGATTTGAATAATACGGTGCTGGAATTTGAAGCGGAACAGGAGGAAAACAGTGAAAAAAATTAACGACACGATTTATGAAATTGATTTTGAACCGGTAGTAAGCATGTTTGAGAGACAGGTTGAAATGCATCCGGACAAAACGGCAGTCATTGCAGGAAACGAGCAGAAAACGTATCGTGAGCTGAATGCTGATGCAAACAGGGTGGCAGATGCTCTGATTAAAAATGGGGCGGAGGCGGAAACGATTGTAGCTGTCCTGTTAGAACGCGGCATCAAAGTCTATACTGCGACACAGGGAATTTTAAAGGCAGGCGGGGCATTTACTTGTATTTCTGCCGAATATCCGAAGGATCGTGTGCGTTATATATTAGAGGACAGCGGCGCAAAGTGGGTTATTACAGACGAAAAGATAAAGAACCGGTTCGGTGATTTGTGGGAGGCATCAGCGTGTACGCCTCTTATCATCGACGATATTCTGAAAGGAAAAAATACACAAAATCCCAATCGGGAAATTCATGAAAATGACTTATGCTATGTTATTTATACGTCAGGCTCTACAGGAAAGCCTAAGGGCGTTATGATTGAGCAGGGGAATCTTTCAAATTTTGTAAATGCAAACCCAAAGAACCATGAAACGTTTGGATATACAGAAAAATCGTCGGTTGTGCTTGCGCTTGCGGCAATGACTTTTGACGTTTCTATTATGGAGGAGTTTATTCCCCTTACCAATGGTATGACCGTTGTAATCGCAACAGAGGAGGAAATACATAATCTGGATCTGCTTGCGGATACCATTCTGCAGCATGGCGTTGATAATATAACAACAACACCATCGTTTCTTTCTGTTATGCTGGAAATTCCGAAAATGCGGGAGGCATTAAAGCAGGTTTGCGTCTACGATCTCGGCGCCGAAGCATTTCAGGGAGGGTTGTACGACAAAATATGTGAAATCAATCCGGATGCATATATTATGAATGGATATGGGCCTACAGAAACAACCATCAGCTGTACCATGAAGGTGATTACAGGTGGTGAGAATATCACCATTGGCATACCGAATGCCAATGTGCTTGTATATATTATTGATGAGAATAATAAAGAAGTGCCGGACGGGCAGGTTGGTGAGCTTCTCATCTGCGGAAAGGGTGTGGGGCGTGGATATCGGAACCTTCCCGAAAGGACGGCCGAGGTATTTATTGAGTATCATGGTATGCGCGGCTACAAGTCAGGAGACCTTGCCCTGATTAACTGCGAGGGGGAGATCGAATTTCATGGAAGAAAGGATAATCAGGTAAAACTCAGAGGTCTTCGGATTGAGCTGGGCGAGGTTGAGGAGGTGATTCTAAGACACGCAGATGTTTTGAATGCAGTAGCGGTCGTTATGGATGAGCAGCTTTGTGTGTACTATACCGCCACAAAAGAAATCGATCCGCAGGAGCTTTCTGATTTTGCGGCAGAGAGCCTTGCCTACTATATGGTGCCGGATATCCTGCTTCAGCTTGCGGAAATGCCGCTGACGGCAAATCAGAAAATAGACAGAAAATCCCTGCCAAAACCGGTGCTGAGACAGGGCGATTATGAGGTGCCCAAAAATCGGATGCAGCAAAAGATTTTCGATATCGCAGCATCTGTTACCAATAACAGCAGCTTTGGCATAAACACGCCATTTTACCGCGCAGGGCTTACTTCTCTGGGGGCAATGAAATTCAATGTCCTGCTGGCAGAGGAATTTGGCATAGCGATAAAAACCAGCGATATCAGCCAGTATCATACGGTGGTCCTTATGGAGGAATTTATCAGGAATGCAGAAGCTCCTGATGCAAGGGAAATCCGTTCCGTTTATCCATTAACCGGTTCTCAGAAAGGAATTTTTGCGGAGTGTGCGAAGAATCCGGAGACAACGATTTATAATATACCGTTTTTGTTTACGCTTGACAGCAGTATCGACGAAGAGAAGCTTGCCAGTGCGGTGACCAGAACGATTCAGGCACATCCTTATATGACGGCGCGTTTTGGTATCAGTGAAGACGGGGAGATGGTTCAAAAACCGTTTGCAGAGGACTTTGTGCCCGAGATTATCCGCACAACAGACCGTGCGTTTGAGAATGGCAGTCTTGTAAAGCCATTTCAATTAGAAGGGGGCAGACTGTTCCGGATCGAAATCTACCTGACGGAAACGAAGAAATATCTGTTTGTCGATTTTCACCATATTATGGCAGACGGAAATTCCTATGATATCTTTTTTGAGGATTTGAACCGTGCCTGCATGGGTGTGGAATTGGAAAAGGAAGCTTATACCGGTTTTGATGCGGCTGTATCAGAGGAACGCGCAGCAGAGCGGGGTGACTATAAAAGGGCTGCTCTTTACTATGACAGCATTTTTCAGGGGCTTGAAATCGAGTCGCTTCCGATTTTTGACAAAAAAGAAGCTACTCCGAAAAAGGGGCTGGCAGAATATAAAATGACGGTTTCAAAGGAAGCGGCTCTGGAGCTTTGTGAAAGATTGGGAGTCACACCAAATACGCTTTTTACCGGAGTTTTTGGAATCCTGATGTCCCGCTGGTCCAATGCAAAGGAAGCTCTGTTTGCGACCATCTATAACGGAAGGAACGATTCGAGGCTTGAGAATACGATATGTATGCTTGTAAAAACGCTGCCTGTATATTGCCGGTTTGATGATAAGACAACGGTGGCATCCTATATGGCTTCTTTGCAGGAGCAGCTGATGAACTCCATGGCAAATGATATATTTCCGTTTTCCGACATTGCTGCAAAATACGGGATTACCTCTGATCTGATCTTTGCGTATCAGGCAGAGCTGACGGACGACTATCCGATCGGAGATACGGTTGCTGTTGGTGAGGATCTGGCGCTTGATCTGCCAAAAGAACCGCTGCTGCTGCAGGTTCGTCTCTATGACGGGGCGTATTATCTGACAGCAGAGTACCGCAGTGATCTGTATCAGGAGGAGACGGTTCAGAATATTATGGATTCCTATAATGCCGCTTTTGAATCCGTATTCGGCTGCCGCAATGTATCGGATGTGACAATCCTTTCAAAGCAGCAGGAAGAGCAGCTTGACCGTTTTAATGAGACGCAGGTGCCGTATGATGACAGCAAAACGGTTGCAGATATGTTTGAGGAAGCGGCTGCAAAATATCCTGACCAGACAGCTGTTGTATATCAGGATGTCAGATATACATACCGTGCGTTCGAAAAAATAACGCGCAAGCTTGCGGGCGCTCTTATCCGGAATGGCTTCACAGAAGGTGACGTGGCTGCCGTGCTGATCCCCCGCTGTGAATATATGGCAATCTGTTCCATCGGCATTGCCCGCAGCGGATGTGTCTGCCAGCCCCTTGACCACACATATCCTCAGGACAGATTGCAATTTATGCTGGAGGACAGTGGTGCGAAGCTTTTGATTACCACACAGAAGATGCGTGAACTGGTGCCTGACTATACCGGACAGATATTGTATCTTGATGAAATACCGGATTTGCCGGAATATACAGAAGAGATGCCGTTTCCAAAGCCGGAGGATTTGTTTACGCTTCTTTACACATCAGGCTCGACAGGGGTGCCGAAGGGCTGTATGCTTGAGTATGGAAATATCACTGCATTCTGCAGATGGTATCACAGACAGTATCAGTTTGACAGCTCCGCCCGTCTGGCTGCCTATGCGTCCTATGGCTTTGACGCATCGATGATGGATATTTTTACGTCCCTGACTGCAGGCGCGCAGTTACATATCATTGCCGAGGAGATACGCCTTGACCTTCTTGCGCTCAGTGATTATTTTGAAGAGAACCAGATTACCCATTCCTTTATGACGACACAGGTGGGACGCCAGTTTGCAATGGAAATAAAGAGCGGGGCATTAAAGCATCTCAGCACGGGCGGAGAAAAGCTGGTTCCTTTAAATCCGCCGGAGGGTATCAGGTTTTACAATGTCTATGGGCCTACGGAATGCACGGTGTATACAACGATCTTTGAGATAGATCGGTATTATGATGATATTCCAATCGGAAAGCCGCTGGATAATTTAAAGCTCTATATTGTTGATGACAAAGGCCACCGTCTGCCGGCAGGGGCGTCCGGTGAGCTGCTTGTCTCGGGAAAGCAGGTGTCGCGGGGCTACCTCAACCGTCCGGAAAAAACAAGAGAGGTATATGCTGAAAATCCTTATACCGATCAGGAGGGATACGGGCGGATATACCACACAGGCGATGTGGTGCGCTGCTTAAATGATGGAAATATATCTTTTGTGGGCAGACGGGATGCACAGGTAAAAATAAGAGGATTCCGGATCGAGCTTACAGAGGTAGAGGAAGTGATCCGGCGTTTCCCGGGGATTAAGGATGCTACGGTTGCCGCATTTGATGAGGAAGGCGGCGGGAAATATATTGCAGCGTATGTTGTGTCGGATAATCAGATTGATATAGATCATCTGAACGCTTTTATTATGGAAACAAAGCCGCCGTATATGGTTCCGGCTGTAACGATGCAGATTGACAGGATTCCGTTAAATCAGAACCAGAAGGTCAACAAGCGCGCCCTGCCAAAGCCGCAAAAGGCAGTGGAGGAAATGATTTCGCCGAAAAATGAAATGCAGCAGTGTATTTGTGACTGCATCGCGGAAGCAATCGGGCACAGGGAGTTTGGTATCACGACGGATATTCAGCTTGCGGGACTGACTTCGATCAGTGCGATCAAGCTTAATGTACTTCTGGCGAAGAAATTTGATGTGTCAATCAAGACAAATGATATCAGGGAAAATCCAACGGTAGTCCAGCTGGAAAGATTTCTTCTGGGGGCGGAAAAATCCGAGATACATGAAGTACGGGAGGTGTATCCTCTTACCAACGTACAGGCAGGCATCTTTGTAGACTGCACGGCGAATATGGGAACAACGGTTTATAATATTCCGTATTTGTTCCGGCTAAGTCCCAGGATAGATTTAATCCGGCTGAAAGAAGCAGTAGAGCAGACCGTGGAAGTGCATCCATATCTGAAAGTACAGCTTTTTATGGATGAGGATGGTGAAATACGCCAGCGCAGGAATGATGATTTGAAATACGCCGCCGAAATTATTAACGGCATGGACAGGGAAAAGCTGGTAAGGCCATTTCCGCTGTTTCACGAGCCGCTGTTCCGTTTTGAGATATACAGGACACACGAGGGAAGCTATCTGTTCCTTGACGTGCATCATCTGATTGCGGACGGCACCTCTCTTTCTGTTATTTTGTCGGATATCGGCAGGGCATATCAAGGTGAAAAGCTTACCGCAGAGGCATATACTGCCTATGATGCAGCGCTTGACAACGAAAAGGCAGTACAGGGAGAAGCGTATAAAAAAGCGGAGGAATTTTATGCTTCTGTATTGAAAGACTGCAGCTCGGATACCAGTCTTTATCCTGATAAAAATGAAGAGACACCAGGCGTTGGGAATTTGCGCAGAAAGAGTGGAGTCATCAGCAGGGAAGCCGTGCAGGCGATCTGTGAGAAATATGGCATTACAGAGAATGTATTTTTCACAGGTATATTCGGCGCGGCACTGGCAAGATACCATTTTGCTCCCAAAAGTGTATTTACAACCATTTATCATGGCAGAAATGATTCACGTCTTTCGGATACAATCGGCATGTTTGTCAAAACATTGCCTGTGGTTTGTGATACAACGAAAAATACGGAAGCATATTTTGTGACAATTAAGAACCAGCTTATGGGAATGATGGATCACGATATTTATCCGTTTCAGGAAATCAGCCGCAATTTCCATATTAAGCCTGATACGATGTTTGTATATCAGGGCGGGAATTTTGCATTTACTAAAATCTGCGGAGAGGATGCAGAAGAAATCCCTCTTGGCTTAAATGCGGCGAAGGAACCGATATCGCTTATGATGAGCATTGAAAACGGCGAATACATCTATGAACTGGAATACAGAAGTGATTTGTTTGAAAAGGAGACGGCAGAGTATCTGATCGAAAACCTTGAAATCACCGCAGAGGCTTTCCTTGATGGAAAGGAACCGTCAGAGATACGCCTTCTGTTCGATGAGCAGGATAAGATGGTGAATACGCCGCAGTACATGGGGAAGACCTTTATCGACCTGTTCCGGGAAGCCGTGTCAAAATATCCGGACAATATCGCCGTAAAGGATGAGAACGGTACAATAACATATGCAGAGCTTGATGCAGTGTCGGAGTATATCGCTGATAAACTGAAGAATCATGGCTTCGGACGGGAAAAGGCTGCCGGAATTTTATGCGGCAGGACAAGGGAATTTGTGGAGGCGTATGTAGGAATCATGAAAGCGGGAGGCGCATATGTTCCCCTTGATCCGGAATACCCGAAGGAGCGGATCGAGTATATGCTCTCTGACAGCGGCAGTGAAAATCTTCTCCTTATGAGGAAATATCAACCGCTGACAGAGGGGTATGACAAAAATATAATTTACCTTGACGAGATAGAAAAAGACGGACTTGGCTTTACGGGAAAGGCGGATCTGACCCCGCCGCTTCCGGAAAATCTGGCATATATGATTTACACCTCCGGCTCAACAGGAAAGCCAAAGGGTGTTATGCTGGAGCAGCGCAACCTGATGACTTTAATTGAGCATACAGTGACCTTTCACAGGACGGTCCCGGAGGATATGTATGGCGAATTTTCTTCTTTCTGCTTTGATGCTTCGGTACATGACCTGTTTGTACCTTTGACAGCGGGGGCTTCCCTTTATATTTTCCCGGAAAGCGTCAGGAAGGATGCTGTCGCTGTCTGCCGTACCTTTGAAAGCGAGCCGATTACGGTAGCGACCATGCCGACGCAGATGGGTGAGCTTGTGGCGGAAACCCTGACAGGGGATTGCGCTTTAAGGATTCTTACGCTGGGAGGCGAAAAGTTTAAGCGCTATTATGACAGGAAGTACATGATGATAAATGGCTATGGCCCTACGGAAAATACCGTTTCGTCCACAGAGTTTGTGGTTGACAGGGAATATAAAACGATTCCGATCGGAAAATCACAGCTTAATGTAAGGAGCTATATCGTAGATGAGAATCTAAAGCGCGTACCGGTGGGAGCGCCAGGAGAGCTTTGCGTGGCAGGACGGCAGGTGGCAAGAGGCTACCATAATCTGCCGGAAAAAACAGCGTCCGTATTTGTGCCCAATCCTTTTGCCACATGCAGGGATGAGGAAAGGCTGTATCATACAGGCGATATGGTACGGATGAAGGGTGACGGTAATATTGAATATATCGGGCGGATTGACTCACAGATCAAGATCAATGGATTCCGTGTGGAGCTTGGCGAAATTGAGGGGGCAGTCCTGAAACGTGACGGCGTTTGTGAGGCGGCGGCAATCCCCGTAGACCAGAGCGGTGTAACATATATCGCGGCTTATTATACGGGTGCAGCGTATACAGAGGAGGACTGGAAGGAATTTTTAAGTCCATTGCTTCCGGAATATATGGTGCCTGCGTTTTATACCCATCTGGACAAAATGCCGGTTACGCCTGGCGGAAAGCTCGATAAGCGTGCTTTGCCAAAGCCTGCCATGACAGAAGAGCGCACCAATTATGCCGCGCCTCAGACGGGAGCGCAGATTAAGCTGTGCAAGCTGTTTGAAAAGGCATTAGGGCGGGAAAAGATAGGAATCGATGATGATTTCTTTGCAATCGGCGGTACTTCCCTTGCCGCATCCAAGGTTGCAGTAATGTGCTTGAATGAGCAGATTCCTCTGGTATATGCAGATATTTTCAAATATCCTACGGTGCGTGCGCTTGCCGCAGCGTTATATGGAGATGAGGTAGCAAAGGAAGATACAGATGAATTTGCAGATTATTCCTACAATGCGATCGATACACTGATCGCCGCGAATAACAGACAAAACGCTGACGGTGTGGAGAAAAAGGAGCTGGGTGATATTTTGATTACGGGTGCGACCGGTTTTCTGGGCATCCACATGTTAAAGGAATTTCTTGACCGTTACGACGGCAAGGCATATTGCATGGTGCGCAAGGGCAGATATGAGTCGAGTGAGCGGCGTCTGATGAATATGCTGATGTATTATTTTGACATGCCATATACCGAGCTGTTTGGTGAGAGAATTATCTGCATTGACAGCGACATAACGGACAAGGAAGCGGTAGACGGATTAAAGGACGTACCTTTTACCACATTGATCAACTGTGCTGCCTGCGTCAAGCATTTTGCTGCGGATGAGATTCTGGAAAAAATCAATGTGACCGGTGTGAAGCATCTGATCGACCTTTGTGCATCCTCGAATAGAAGACTTGTACAAATTTCAACGGTATCCGTAGGCGGTGAGGGCATGGACGGCAGACCGCCGATGGAGCGGAAAATTGCCGAGAACGATCTGTATTTTGGACAGAGGATTGCCAATGAGTATATACGCACGAAGTTCCTCGCAGAGCGCGCGGTGTTAGAGGCGGCCGCAAAAGGTCTTGATGCGAAGGTGATTCGTGTCGGCAATCTTATGAGCCGCCACAGAGATGGGGAGTTCCAGATAAATTTTATCACGAATGGTTTTCTGAGGAGCCTGCGCGGATATGCTGCAGTTGGCGCATTTCCGATGGACAGCATGAATGAGAGCGCTGAATTTTCCCCGATTGATGAAACAGCGGCAGCAGTGCTCAATCTTGCGGGGACGAACAGCAGGTTTACGGTATTCCATGCCTGCAACAATCACAGGATTTTTATGAGTGATGTGATATATGAAATGCGTGAGATGGGCTTTGCTATTAAAATCATGCCTGGAGATCAATTCATTGAGACAGTGAATGCGTATGCGGCAGAGCATGAAACAAGTGATGCGGTATCGGGGCTGATTGCCTATACCTCCCATGATGAGGAGGAACTTTACACGCTTGATTATGACAATGCCTTTACAACCGAAGTGCTTTACCGTTTGGGATTCAAATGGAATATAACGGATCACAGATACCTCGCAAATGCAATGAAGGCGCTGGAGGGGCTGAACTTTTTTGAGGATGAAATATAGTAAACGTATTTCTTTTATGAGTTTGCGGCAGGATGATTCGGGCGTATTTGAGAACGGATTTTCAGATACGCTCTGATTCAACGAAAATTTTATGCTGATGTTTTATGGAGGAGACAAAAGTGACGATTACAAAAACTATGGAAAATAGCAAAGCCATTCTCTCGGTCGAGGGATGGCTGGACACAAATTCAGCACCGGAACTGGGCAGGGAAATAGAGGCGCTTTCTGATATAGAGAGCCTGATACTTGATTTTGATAAACTGGAGTATATTGCATCGGCGGGGCTTCGTATCGTTGTGTCAGCATACAAGAAGCTTAAAAGTATGAATGGAGATTTCTCCGTCATTCATGTAAGCAGTGAAGTCATGGATGTATTTAAGCTTACTGGATTTGACCAGAAGTTTGATATACGGGCAAAGTAGCTTCGTATCAAAAATCAATTTAATTTCAGCATGAAGAAAAAGCGTTTTCCAACCGGTCAATCCTTCAAATCTGAACATGTGATTGACGCTCCGGCCAAAACGCTTTTTCTATTTGGCGAAAGCGAGAGCAGTATGGTTCTGTGATACGATATATACCCTTAAAAGTGCGAATTGTTCCGGGAGGATTGAAAAGTAAGCGTGTTATGTTTATGTTTAGTATATCCGTTTATTTTGCCAGTGCATAAGGAGAAAAAAATGAATTTTTCAGATGAATTTCAGTTTATTGTGCGCAAATATCCGGACAGGGCAGCAGTGGCAGATTATAACGGCGATAGAGTTACATATTACCGGATGATTTAAGAAGTAAGCTACGATTCACCGCCGGTTTTTCGCATGATGTTTGGAATGGCCGTGACGTGAATCGCAACAGAAAAAAGCTAGGGAGTAAGTATGGGAAAACAGTATTTTAAAGTCACATCCAGAGTGGGTTCGGGCATTAGGCCGTTTATTCTTGCCGGACATTCTCAGGGCTCTATTATGACAAGAATTGTACTTGGGGAATATATGAAAGTGCATCCGGAATATTATGAGCGCATGGTTGCTGCGTATGTGATTGGGTATTCCATCACATCGGACTGGCTCGAAGCGCATCCCTATCTGAAATTTGCCGAAGGTGCGGATGATACGGGGGTTATTGTTTCATGGAACACAGAGGGACCGGCCAATAAGGGGCATAATAACATAGTTGTAGAGGATGGTGCGATCAGTATCAACCCGCTTAATTGGAAACGGGATGATACCTATGCTTCTGCTGATGAAAATCTTGGAAGCCGGATATTAAATGAAGAGACGGGCGCTTATGCGATAAAAGAGAAACTTGCAGATGCGCAGCTTGATACTGAGCGCGGCGTCGTCATTTGTACCACGGAAGAGGCGGAGTATATTACAGCAGAAGCGCTGTTTGGGCCGGCAAGCCTGCATAACAATGACTATGCACTCTATTATGAAAATTTAAAAGAAAATGTAAAGGCAAGGGTAGAAAGCTTTCTAATGCTGACAGCAGGACGATTCCATCTATATGAAAACGAAAGCCTGCCGGTTATATTTTAAAACCACCTGATCAGAATAAGGTACCGGGGACGCTTCGGGAAGTTTGGAACGATATGTTCCGGGCTGGAAAGGGAAAAATATGTTAGGCGGTTCTGTATATATAGCATTTATACGGTTTGCAATAAGTCTTGTGGGAGTAATTATATTGTTCACCCGGATCAGTCAGTCAAGATTTCAAAGGAAAAGGACAATTCTGTATTATGGGATTTTTTGCATAGCTGTGGCTGTCCTTGGCTGTATTTGGTATCTGGCAGACTGGGAAAGCTGTGTGCGCATGGTGGCATTTACGATGTATATGGCTTTTGTGGCTTTTTCCATTTGGATTAGCAGGGATTCCTTTTATCTGGCCGTTTATAAGCTGGCATTGGTTTTTTGGCTGATGGCAATTTTTGTGATTGGCGGGCTGGAGGTTTCCATTCTCCTTTTTGACAGAAATGTATGGGCAGACATCATTGTGCGTATTTTGCTTATTTTGCTGTTCACTTACCTGATTGACAGATATGTACGCAAATCCATTCAGGGATTTGGAAACTATATCGAGAAAGAGGCAGACAGGTTTAGTGTTGCCGTTATGATTATCTGTATTTTGCTGGGAATCGGCTATATTATGAACCCCAGCTTGAACAGGGAAATGTCACCGGCCCGTATTTTTCAGATTGTCACTAACTTTATCCTGACAGGAACGCTGCAGATGCTTATTTTTCATTTTTATTGCCATGTCGGAAATGAGAAGGAATATGAGAGGGAAAATCAGATGATGCAGATGAACTACAGGCTTTTGGAGCGTCAGATAGAGATTCTGGAAGAGTCTGTGGAATTGGGCAAGCGTATCCGCCATGATGCCAGACACCATAATGCTGTCATAGCAGAATATGTACGAAGGGAACAGAAGGAGGAACTGCTGCAGTACCTGAAGGAGTACGAAAAAGAAACGGAGCAGGGGGCACCGGAAATGATCTGTGCCAATGTAGCAGTCAACAATATTCTGTCAGCTTATACAAGGAAGGCGAGAGGAGAAGGGATAGAGGTTTCTTTGGAGGTAGAAATCGGAATTTACCGGAGGCGTTGGGGTTACCAGTATTATCAGAACCGCAGAGAAATACGGGGGAGAATATGATTTTAAAAATGAGAAGGGTGTGTTTGTGTTTCGTCTGGTTATGAACATAGAGCCAATGGAAAAAATGCAGGTGAATTAAAAATGGAGGATTCGTATGACAGTTCAGATTGCGCTCTGTGATGATGAAACAGCAGATATAGAAAAAACAGAGAAATTATTGAGTGCCTATGAGCAGGAAAATTCCGATTTAAATTTTTTGATTCAACGTTTTGAAGATACGGGCGAACTGCTCAGTATGGTCAAATCGGGTAGCTATGCACCGGAATTATTATTCCTGGATATTTATTTGCCGGGGGAGCAGGGAGAAAATATTCCGCTGGGAATGGAGGCGGCAAAAAAACTCCGTGACATGGGAAGTGAGACAAAAATCATTTTTCTTACGACGTCCCGGGAACACGCCCTGGAGGCATTTGAAGTGGAGGCTTCCTATTATCTGGTCAAGCCGGTATCAGAAGATAAATTATTTTCTAAACTGGATAAGTTTCTGAAAGAGACAGAGCGGGAGCGCAGAAAATATATTCTTCTAAAAGAGAAAGGGAAAACCATAAAGATGCCATTAAATGATGTGCTGTACTGCGAAGCTCAGGGGAAACGGCAATGTATCTATATGGCAGACGGCACGGAATTGATTCAGAATCTGACGATTGCAAAGCTTTATGATATGTGCTCTATCTGTCAGGAATTTGTGCGGGTGGGTGTTTCCTATATCATAAATCTGGAGCATATAGACAGCCTGAATGCCCAGGAGATGCAGCTGGATAACGGACAGAAAATTTATTTGCCCAGAGGGACTTACCGCTGTCTGCGGGAGAAATATTTTGAATATTACTGTGGGAAAGAATGACAAATAATTTTTATAACAAGGAGGAAAATATTATGATTATCACTAAGACAAAGAATGGAACAACACTGACAATTGAGCTGGAGGGAAGGCTTGATACAATGACGGCACCGCAGCTGGAGCTGGATCTGAAAAGCAGCATTGACGGCATAGAAAAGCTGTGTTTAGATTTTGCATCACTGGAATATATATCCTCGGCTGGGTTAAGGATACTGCTTTCAGCGCAGAAAATAATGAATAAGCAGGGCAGCATGGTAATAAGAAATGTAAATGAAGACGTGATGGATATATTTGATATTACAGGATTTGCTGATATTTTGACGATTGAGTGATGGAAAATACATTGTTAAAACAGGATACAGACTTTTTGAAGAATATGTTTCAGAAAGCCGTATTTCCATGCATGCTGACAATTTTAAGTGCCAATATCAATGTTTTTGTGGATGGAATACTGGTTGCAAACCGAATTGGTGCGGATGCGCTGGCGGCAATCAATTTAAGTCTGCCTCTGTATCTTGCGCTATGTGTAATCGGCTCGTTTATGGCATCTGGTACAGCGATCAATGCGGCACAGGAAATTGGCGCAAATAACAATGAGGAAAGCAATCGGTATTACAGTGACTGTGTGACAGGCAGTTTTTTTGCCGCTGTAATCATAACCGTAACAGGATTGGCGTGCAGGGAGGCTCTTGTCGACTTTTTATGCAGCAATGCTGCAATTCGCCCTTATGTGAAGGAATATGTGGTGATTACACTGATTGGCGCCCTGCCGAAGATTATGATTTATGTTCCCTTTTGGTATTTAAGGCTGGATGGGAAAAATGCGGCGGTGACAGTGATGATGTCCGTGATGTCTGTGGGAAATATCATATTGGATGTCCTGTTTGTGTATGTTTGGGACATGGGCGTATTTGGCGCAGGGCTTGCCAGCGTCCTTGCAACTTTGGCAGCATTTGTGATTGGCCTGATCCGGATGCTTGCAAATGACTGCTCTTTCGCATTTTCTCCGGCGATACATAAAGATGCCGGACATTGGAAGTTATCCGCTGTTGCGGGAACACCTTCTGCGCTGAATAATTTATTTTCAACCGTACGTCTGCTTATGATTAACGGTCTGCTCATGCGTGATGGCGGCGCTGCAGCAGTGGCAGTGTTTACTGCGGTCAATGGTATTGCAGGCTTTGGGGAGTGCATTACGCTTGGCATTCCCCAGGCGGCGTCCGCCATGCTTGGCGTGTACAGCGGGGAGCGGGATAATGGAAGCTGTGCGCTTTTGGTGAAGCTGGAATGGACCTTAGGCTGTATCTATGCAGGTTTTTTCTTTCTGCTCTGCATGGCTGGAGCGGATATCATCCAAAGCATGTACGGTTTGTCAGTTTCGCTCCGGTATCCGTTGTTTTGGATGGCAGCAGCGGTGTTTCCCGGACTTTTGTGCAGTATTCTTTCAGGGTATTACAACATGGCAAAAAAGAATTTGTGGGCAAATGGGATTATCTTCCTCAGAGTGATTGCAATGACCTATATTGGATTGCTTTTAAATATCAGGCTTCGGCTGCCAATGTGTTCATTTCTGCTGTTTGCAGAGCTTATGACGCTTGCTGTATGGCTGTTTGCAACGGGGATTTTTCACAAGAGGCATCCGGAAGATACACGGTATCTGCTGATGGATCTGTCGCTTGAAAAAAGCGGAAATGTTTTGAACTTTTCCGTATCGTCTGATGCGGAGGAAATCTGCAGTGCAAGCGAACGGATTCGGGGCTTTTGTGATGCCAATGGAATGGATGGAAAAAAGACCATGCGGATACAGCTTGCGCTGGAGGAAATTATGACATTGATTACACAGGTAAACGAAGGAATGGAGGAGAAACTGCTGAAATTTGACCTCCGCGCATATTCACTGCAGGGGGTGTCGGGCATTCGGATCCGTTATGCGGGGCTTGCATTCAATCCATTTCAAAGAATCAGGAAGGGAAACTCGGATTATGTTATGCAAAGCATGGAAGAAGATGAATTGTATATGGGAATTTCAATGATTCGGAAGATGGTGGAGGATATTCATTATCAGAGAACCCTTGGCGTAAATACGCTGCAGGTGCTTATAAGAGAGGAACAGGGTGATGGGGGTAATTAGAGAAGCTGTGCAAAGTGACCTTGTGGCAGTGAAGCATATGACAGATGAATATATCGGTAAAGATTTTTATACGATGCCCGATCTGGAGCGCATGCTGAAACATGAAAATGAGCATCTGTATATCTATGCAGACGCCGGGGATATGGCAGTAGCATATCTATATATTTTAGAGATGAATTTTGGCGAGGCGATAGATTTTTTGCACATTCCTGAGGGGATGTTAAAATTTTCGCACAATATGCGGGTAGGCATATATAAGACTGCCTGCACAAAAAAGGAGTGGCAGAGAAAGGGCATTCTGACGTTATTTTTAAATAAGATGGAACAGATACTGGAACATAAGACGCTGCAGTGTATTTTGTTTACAGCATTGCAGAAACCGGATGGAACGGTGCCTGTGCATAAGGCGGTGACAGCGATGGACTTTTTGCCTGTTGGTATGCTGAAGCAGCCGTGGATTCATACCCACGCTTATTGCCCGTACTGTAAAATGGAGTATTGTGTCTGCGATGCGGTTGTATATGTAAAAGAAAGGAAAAATAGAATAGAAAATGAAGACATTACGCAAAAGTCTGAATAAAAAGCTGCTGCTTAGTATTGTCCTGCTCTGCGTGATTATCAGCGCGGTGTCCTGTGCCGTTGGTTTTCTGCAGTATAGCAACACGATTCGTAAGCTATACAATAAAAACGGCTATACGCTTGGCCGCCTGATCCTAGAGCAGATTGACGGTGACAGGATTGCGGATTATACGCAGACATGGACGGCGGATACATATTACAATGAAATGGAAGACTATCTGAAAGCGGTGGAGAAGGCTTCGGGTGCAGCGTATATTTACATTGTCGTACCCTGTGAAAATGGGCAAATGCGCTATGTTTATGATTCCTCAGGTATGAATATCGGCGATTACGATCCGATATCCTTTTATTATGAGCAGGTATGCGAAGTGTATGAAACAGGTGAAAAGCCGGATAGCTATTTCGTCAGGAAAAGCAAGAAGTACGGTTATCTGACATCAAGCATTATGGCGGTTAAGGACAGCGATGGCAATATCGCTGCACTGCTCTTTGTGGATACTCATATGGAAGTGATTGTGTCCACGCTGTTATCTTATGTACTGTGGGCGGCGCTTATCTGCGGTGGGCTGTTGGTGCTGTTCTGTGTATTTTACTGGTTTTTGCTGAAGCGGATTTTATTAAAACCGATTGCCATTATCCGGCAGAATGCGTTTGATTTTGCGAATAATGACGCACAGCTGACGAATGCGCTTGAGCAGGTACAGACCAAAGATGAATTACAGGAGCTTGCGCAGTCTGTTTTGACGATGGAAAATGTCATTATCCAGTATATTGCCCATGTCCAGCGGGTGACGGCTGAAAAGGAACGTATTGGGGCAGAGCTTGACATTGCCACCCATATCCAGTCTTCCATGCTGCCTTGTATTTTTCCGGCATTTCCGGACAGAAAGGAATTTGATATATATGCCAGCATGAATCCGGCAAAGGAGGTTGGCGGCGATTTTTATGATTTCTTTATGGTGGATGACAGGCATCTTGCTGTCGTCATGGCAGACGTGTCAGGAAAAGGAGTTCCGGCAGCTTTGTTTATGGTAATCGGAAAGACGCTGATTAAGGATCATACGCAGCCGGGGGTTTCACTGGGAACGGTTTTCTCCGATGTCAATAATCTGCTCTGTGCTTCCAACAGCGAGGGAATGTTCATAACTGCCTTTGAAGGGGTTCTTGATTTGGTAACAGGTGAATTCAGTTATGTGAATGCGGGACACGAGCTGCCTTTTCTTTATCGGGAAGGGAGATTTCAGGCATATAAGATTAAGCCCGGATTTGTCCTGGCAGGAATGGAGGATATACACTACAGCGAGGGCGTTCTGACTCTCGAACCGGGAGATAAGATATTCCAGTATACAGATGGCGTGACTGAAGCAACAAATGCACATAACGAGCTGTACGGAATGGAGCGCCTTGACACTGTTCTTAATGGAAACAGTCAACGACTGCCCGATGAAATTATTGATGCCGTTAAAGAGGATATCGACAGTTTCGTAGGTGATGCATCACAGTTTGACGATATCACAATGCTTTGCCTTGAATACAAGGCCAGAATGGAGGCGAACTGATATGAAAGAGCTTATGATTGACGCTACAGTAGAAAATATTGCTACCGTTACCGCTTTTGTAGATGAGCAGCTGGAGCAGCGGGACTGCCCGAAGAAAACAAAGATGCAGGTTCATGTAGCGATTGACGAGCTGTTCGGCAATATCGCATACTATGCCTATAACCCCGAGATTGGCATAGCGACCGTTCGTGTT
This sequence comes from uncultured Eubacterium sp., assembly GCA_910589045.1. Classification (GTDB taxonomy): domain Bacteria; phylum Bacillota; class Clostridia; order Lachnospirales; family Lachnospiraceae; genus W0P33-017. The sequence continues at coordinate 1,485 of CAJUSH010000047.1, read as the reverse complement.
GAGGTTACGGACAATCCTCTTGCGGTGGTGATAACATTTATCGACAATGGCGTTCCGTATGATCCGCTCGCAAAAGCCGATCCCGACATCACACTCTCGGCGGAGGAACGCGGTGTCGGCGGGTTGGGCATTTATATGGTGAAAAAGACAATGGATGACATTTCATATGAATACAGGAACGGACAAAATATTCTTCGGATAAAAAAGAAGTTTTAGGAATCAAAGGCTCTGAATTTCTTATCTTGCACTGCTGTAGGGCATCTCTTCGGAGGTGTCCTTTTTTGTGTATAAAGCAAAATCAAAAGGTATGGTTATATTGCTTAAAAGGCATAAAAATGTTATAATGCAATCTGCAAAGCATGGATAAAGCCGAGAGGAGTCTGCATATGGAAATCAGGGTTCTTCGCTATTTTCTTAGCGTAGTCAGGGAAGAAAGCATTACAAAAGCCGCAGAAGTTTTACATATTACACAGCCGACGCTTTCCCGCCAACTTGCACAGATGGAGGAAGAAATTGGTGTCCGGTTGTTTGACAGGGGGACACGGAAGATTCGGCTGACGAATGAAGGTCTGCTGCTCCGGCGCCGGGCAGAGGAAATTCTACAGTTGGTTGATAAAACAGAAAAAGAATTGGTAGAGCAGGAAGAACAGGTAGAGGGAAAGATTTCTATTGGATGCGGGGAAGTTGCGTCTGTGCAGATGCTCCCGGATCTGATTCGGAATTTCCATCAAAAATATCCCCTTGTTACTTTTGATCTGTTTACAGCGACTGCGGATTTGGTAAAAGAACAGATGGATAAGGGACTGCTTGATCTAGGATTGCTCCTGGAGCCGATTGAGATGGGGAAATATGAGTTTATCCGCCTGGATATGAAAGAGAGATGGGTAGTTTTGATGCCGCCGGATGATCCGCTTGCAGGGAAAAAGTATGTCAAGGCAGACGAACTGGCAGGACTGCCGTTGATTCTTCCGCGAAGAATGCAGGTGCAGAGTGAATTGGCAAGCTGGTTTGGGGACTATTATAAAAATCTGAATATCTTGTTTACCAGTAATCTGAGTACCAATGGTGCAGTTATGGTAAGCAGGGGTCTGGCATATTTTTTGGTCATTGAAGGTGCGGTTCCTTTTTGGGACTCATCAAAGATTGTCTGCCGGCCGCTGTATCCGGAGCTTATGGCAACGTGTGTTTTGGCATGGAAACGGGAACAGCCATTTAGTCTGGCGGCTACAAAATTTATAGAATACGCAAAATGCTTTTTAAGCATGAGTGAGACATAAAAACTAAGTATTTGATATGTGTCAGGCACAGGATTATAATGTAAGTGCAGGGATGAAGCAGACGGCTTCGGAACCGCACTTACATTTTTGCTTTAGGAGGAGATGCTTTTCGTGGAACCAGTGAGCAGCATATTGAAAATTACCTGAATATTTCCCATGCCCTTGCGGGCGTTATGGCACAGAACGGCAAACAAAAAGCAGGAAATGT
>CAJUSH010000046.1 GCA_910589045.1 uncultured Eubacterium sp. | reverse complement strand
TCATTCAAGGTTATTTCACTGTTCAGTTATCAAGGTTCGTTTCTTTGTTTTCTTTCGTTTTCGCTGCCGTATCAGCGGCAACTTTGATAAGATAACATATTTTTATTTTCTTGTCAACACCTTTTTTCAAATTTTTTAATTTTTTCTAAGTGCTTCCAGAAAATAAAACGCAGAAGGAGGGATTTGAACCCTCGCGCCGGTTTCCCGACCTATACCCTTAGCAGGGGCACCTCTTCGACCACTTGAGTACTTCTGCTCGTTTCCGAATTATTTTTTGTACTTACGTGACGCATCATATATACTACTAAAATTTTCATTATTTGTCAATCAAAACTTTTAAAAAAATGAAAAAAATTTTTTCTATGACATATACGCCTGAATTGCCGTCTCATAAAGATTGTTTCCCTCACTGTCAATGACGACAATCACCGGAAAATTCTCTACCTCAAGCCTGCGGACTGCCTCCGCACCCAGATCCTCATAGCATACCGGCTCTGATTTTTTGATACATTTCGAGATGAGCGCACCGGCACCGCCGATCGCCGCAAAGTAAACAGCCTTGTTTCGAATGATTGCTTCTACTACCTCCGGTGAACGCTTTCCTTTTCCGATCATTGCCTTATTTCCCAGATCAAGAAGCACCGGCGCATATTTATCCATACGGCTTGCAGTTGTAGGTCCGGCGGAGCCGATCACCTGTCCTTCCCTGGCAGGAGATGGACCCATATAATAAATTACGGAATCCCTGACCGCAAACGGAAGCTGTTCTCCCCGGTCAAGTGCATCCATCATGCGTTTATGCGCGGCATCTCTTGCCACATAAACGGTTCCGCTGAGATAAACATAATCTCCTGCACGAAGACTCTGTGAAATTTCTTCCGAAATTGGAGTTGTAATCTGTTTTTCCATTTATTTTCCCCATAACTGATATGAATCACTATTTTTCTGCGATATTTTCATACTATAACTAACGGCAGCTGTCTGGAACGCTGCCATCAGCCTATAGGATCCGCATCACATGCCGGTTCACATGGCAACAGATATTGACTGCCACAGGAAGTCCGGCAATATGCGTGGGATAAGTATTGATGTGAACTGCAAGAGCAGTCGTCGTACCTCCGAGTCCCCCCGGACCGATACCAAGCCTGTTGATTTTTTCAAGCATTTCTTCTTCCAGATTCCTGATATGTGAAATCGCGGATCGCTCATTCATGGGACGGGTCAGTGCTTTTTTCGCCAGAATTGCACATTTTTCAAAGTCCCCTCCGACACCGACACCAACAACCATGGGCGGACAGGCATTCGGTCCCGCATCCTTTACTGCCGTAAGAATCGCATGTTTCACGCCTTCCACACCATCTGCGGGCTTTAACATGAAAATACGGCTCATATTTTCGCTTCCAAAGCCCTTCGGGGCAACTGTAATTTCCAGCTGATCTCCGGGTACAATCTCATAATGGATAATACCCGGTGTATTATCCTTCGTATTTTCCCTTAAAAGCGGGTCGCCCACAACAGATTTTCTCAGGTATCCGTCCGTATAACCCTGACGGATACCTTCATTAACCGCATCCTCTAAGCTAAGTCCTTCTATATGGAGCTCCTGACCGATTTTTAAGAAAACGACCGCCATCCCGGTATCCTGACAAATTGGAATGCTTTCCGCAGCGGCAATGTCCATATTTTCCTCAAGATGCTCCAAAATCTGCCTGCCAAGCGGAGATTTTTCTGAATGTTTCCCGTCGGAAATTGCCTGCTTCATATCATCAGACAGATATAAATTTGCATCGATACACATATCACGTATTTCTGAAATAATCTGGTCCGTATGAATCATTCTCATAATGCGGATCCCTCCTCTGTCTCTTCCTCGTTTCGGATCAGGGATTTATCCTCACGAACCTTGGCAATACTTGCAATTCTTACATCATCCTTGAGGTCCATGAGCTTCACACCGGAGGTTATGCGTCCAAGAAGCGCCGTTCCGCTTACATGAATACGGATAATAATTCCCTCGGTGGTGATCAGCATCATCTCGTCCTCCTCATTGACTGCCTTCACACCTACGATATTTCCGGTCTTTTCGGTAATCTTATAGCACTTGATTCCCTTACCGCCCCGGTTTTGTGCGGTAAATTCCGTCATCAGCGTACACTTTCCAAGACCCTTTTCGGATACAATCATAAGTGCCTCACCCTGGGAATCAAGCTGCATGCCAACAATCTCGTCTCTGTCCGCGAGATTCATTCCGATAACACCCATGGAAGCACGACCGGTTTTTCTGACATCCGTCTCATGGAAACGAATACACTGACCGTATTTTGTGATGAGGAAAATATCCTGGGTATTGTCTGTCTTTTTTACCTCGATCAGCTCGTCGTCCTCCCGCAGATTGATCGCGGTAAGTCCGTTTTTGCGGATATTGGAGTATTCCGTAATTGAAGTTTTCTTGACAAGCCCCTTCCTGGTGGCCATAAATAAAAACTCGTGATCACTGTAATCCTTGATCGGAATGACCGCAGTAATCTTTTCGGACGGCAGAAGCTGAAGCAGGTTAATGATCGCCGTTCCTCTTGCCGTGCGGCCCGCCTCGGGTATCTCATATGCCTTCATACGGTACACACGCCCAAAATTTGTGAAAAACATGAGGTAATTGTGTGAGGTTGTCATTAAAAGCTCCTCAATATAATCATCCTCAATAGTTTCCATACCCTTGATTCCCTTTCCGCCCCGGTTCTGCGCTTTAAAATTATCAACACTCATGCGCTTGATATAGCCAAGCTTTGTCATCGTAATAATGGTGTTTGTGACAGGAATCATATCCTCCATGGATATATCAAACTGGTCAAACCCGATAGAGGTTCTGCGCTCGTCACCGTATTTCTCGGAAATTGTAAGAATCTCGGTTCGGATGACACCAAGCAGCTTTGCGTTATCCGCCAAAATCGCCTTTAATTCCGAAATCTGCTTCATCAACGCATCGTATTCTGCCTGAAGTTTTTCCCGCTCCAAACCGGTCAGCGTGCGCAGACGCATGTCGACGATCGCCTGCGTCTGTGCATCCGAGAGCGCAAAGCGCTCAATCAGACGTTGCTTTGCCTCCGCAGTCGTCTGGCTGCTGCGGATAATGCTGATCACCTCATCAATATGATCCAGCGCAATGAGCAGACCCTGCAAAATATGGGCGCGCTCCTCCGCTTTGTTCAGCTCATATTTGATGCGCCTTGTGACCACATCCTTCTGATGCATCAGATAATAATTTAATACCTCAAACAAATTCAGAACCTTTGGCTGATTGTCTACAAGCGCAATCATAATCACACCGAAGGTATCCTGCATCTGTGTATGTTTAAATAACTGATTCAAAACAATATTCGGGTTGACATCCTTGCGGAGCTCCACGCAGATGCGCATACCCTGACGATCCGATTCATCACGCAGATCCGTAATTCCGTCGATACGCTTATCCTTTACCAGCTCGGCGATCTTTTCGATCAGCCGCGCCTTGTTTACCATGTACGGAAGCTCCGTCACAACGATCCTGTTTTTTCCGTTGTTCATCGGCTCTATATCCGTGATCGCGCGGACGCGTATTTTTCCCCGGCCAGTGCGGTAGGACTCCTCGATACCAGCCGTTCCCAAAATCATGCCGCCGGTAGGAAAATCCGGTCCCTTTACGATGGATAAAAGCTCTTCCATCTGCGTCTGTCTGCCCTCGATCTCGTTATCGATAATTTTTACAACGGCTGCAATGGTCTCACGCAGATTGTGGGGCGGAATATTTGTCGCCATACCAACCGCAATACCGGTTGTTCCGTTTACGAGCAGATTCGGATAGCGGGAGGGAAGTACCACCGGCTCTTTTTCCGTCTCATCAAAGTTCGGTATGAAATCAACGGTATCTTTGTTGATGTCAGCCAGCATCTCCATGGAAATTTTAGAAAGCCTTGCCTCGGTGTAACGCATGGCAGCCGCGCCGTCACCGTCCACGGAACCGAAGTTTCCATGTCCGTCTACCATCGGATAACGGGTCGACCATTTCTGCGCCATGTTGACAAGTGAGCCGTAAATGGAGCTGTCGCCGTGGGGATGGTATTTTCCCATCGTATCACCCACGATACGCGCACATTTCCGGTGCGGCTTATCCGGACCGTTGTTCAGCTCGATCATGGAGTATAAGACTCTGCGCTGAACCGGCTTTAATCCGTCTCTCACATCAGGAAGCGCACGGGAGGCAATTACACTCATCGCATAATCGATGTAAGAAGTTTCCATCGTCTTTTTTAAATCGACGTCATGGATTTGATCAAAAATATTATCTTCCATTCCGATTATACCTCCTGATTAAATATCTAAATTCTGAACATATTTCGCATTTAACTCGATAAATTCACGGCGGGGCTCCACCTTGTCACCCATCAGCGTATTGAATGTAATATCAATTTCCGAAATTGCCTCATCATCATAGAGAACACGCTTTAAAATACGCTTTTCCGGATCCATTGTCGTTTCCCAGAGCTGCTCCGCATCCATCTCGCCCAATCCCTTGTAGCGCTGGATTTTATTATTGCCGTCCCTGCCGATCTCCACAAGAATACTGTTTAACTCTTCATCGGAGTAGGCATACCAGATACCATGGTTTTTCTCGATCTTATAGAGCGGTGGCGTCGCAAGGTACACATGCCCCTGCTTGATCAGCTCCGGCATAAAACGGTACAAAAAGGTCAGCATCAGTGTCGCAATGTGAGCGCCGTCCACATCAGCATCGGTCATAATGATTATTTTATTGTAGCGCAGCTTGTCAATATCAAAATCCTCATGGATTCCGGTTCCGAAAGCAGTAATCATCGCCTTGATCTCCGCATTTTCGTATATACGGTCAAGCCTTGCCTTTTCCACATTTAAAATTTTTCCGCGAAGCGGGAGAATCGCCTGTGTCGCGCGGCTTCTCGCCTCCTTTGCACTTCCGCCGGCGGAATCCCCCTCAACGATAAAAATCTCGCAGTTTTTCGGATTTTTGTCGGAGCAGTCCGCCAGCTTTCCGGGAAGAGAGGTTCCCTCTAACGCTGTCTTTCTCCTTGTCAGATCACGGGCCTTCCTTGCTGCCTCCCTTGCGCGCTGTGCCACAAGGGATTTTTCACAGATCGTCTTTGCCACGGAAGGATTCTGCTCCAGATAATAGGTAAGCTGCTCGGTTACAACACTGTCAACCGCGCCTCTCGCCTCACTGTTCCCAAGCTTTTGCTTCGTCTGCCCTTCAAACTGCGGCTCCTCAATTTTAATACTGATGATCGCAGTCAGCCCCTCTCGGATGTCCTCTCCCGACAAAGGGGGATCGTTTTCCTTTAAAATTTTATTTGCCCTTGCATAGCTGTTAAAGGTTTTTGTGATCGCATTGCGGAAGCCTGACAGATGCGTACCGCCCTCCGGTGTAATAATATTGTTTACAAAGCTGTAGGTTCCGTCGTTGTATGCATCGTTATGCTGAAACGCAACCTCAACATATACGCTGTCCCGCTGTCCCTCACAGTAGATCACATCCTCATAGAGCGCTTCTTTATTGTGGTTCAGATAAGTGACAAACTCCTTGATGCCGCCCTCGTAGTGAAAATCGCTTTCCTGTACCTCTTCCCCGCGCTCATCGCGGAGTGTAATGTGCAGTCCCTTTGTCAGAAAAGCGATTTCCCGCAGACGCTGCTTCAATACCTCGCAATCAAAGACCGTCTCCTCAAAAATTTTATCATCCGGCTGAAAGGTAACTTTTGTTCCTCTGACTCCCGGCTCACAGGAGCCGGAAATTTCCAGTGGATACATGACCTTTCCACGCTCATAGCGCTGCTTGTGAATTTTTCCCTCGTTGAAAATCTCTACCTCCAGCCAGCTTGAGAGCGCATTGACAACGGACGCACCAACGCCGTGCAGCCCGCCCGACACCTTGTATCCCCCGCCGCCGAACTTGCCTCCTGCATGCAGCACGGTAAAAACAACCTCCACCGCCGGCTTGCCGGATTTGTGATTGATACCGATGGGAATACCGCGCCCGTCATCCGTTACGGTAATTGTATTGCCAGGATTGATGGTGACCTCGATATTTTTGCAGTATCCGGCAAGTGCCTCATCTACGGAGTTATCCACAATCTCATACACGAGATGATGGAGTCCCCGGGAAGAGGTGCTTCCGATGTACATACCGGGACGCTTGCGCACTGCCTCTAATCCCTCCAAAATCTGAATCTGATCTGCGCCATATTCTACACCATTCTTCTGGTCTGCCATGAAAATTCCTCCATTATATTTCCTCTGATCTCGGGCTGACGTGTCCGTCCTTTACCTCAAAAATCCGATGGATCTGAAAACTGTTTTTTACAAATTCATCCAGTCCCGTACAGGTTATAATTGTCTGGATATCGTGTATACTATTCAAAAGATAATTCTGACGGTTGGAATCCAGCTCCGAGAGCACATCGTCCAAAAGCAGTACCGGCGTATCGCCAATGCTGTGCTTTACAAGTTCAATTTCCGAGAGCTTTAAGGAAAGTGCTGCCGTACGCTGCTGTCCCTGGGAGCCGAATTTTCGGATATCCACATCTTTCAGCAAAAAAGAAATGTCATCCCGATGCGGCCCTGAAGAGGTCTGACAAAGCTTCTGATCCCGCTCGAGGGAGCGCAGCAGCTCATCCTCAAAATCAGAATCCGAGACGCTCGGCTCATATTTGAGTGTGAGCACCTCGCGGTTTCCGGACAGGCTGCTGTGGATCCCCTGTACGACCTCGTGCAATTCCTCGATGAACAAACGGCGGCGGCGGATAATCCTTTTGCCATATGTTACCAGTTGTTCATCCCAGACCGGGAGCGTATCACGCAGGCCCGGACGAAATACCAGATCCTTCAAAAGCGCATTGCGCTGAACCAGTACTTTGTTGTACGCGGTCAGATCCGATAGATATATTTTATCCAATTGACAGAGCTCTAAATCAATAAATCTTCGTCTCGCTGAGGGACCGTCTTTAATAATATTCAAATCCTCGGGAGAAAAAAATACAATATTTAAAATTCCAAACAGCTCCGATGCTTTTTTGATCGGCATTTGACCGATCGCAATTCCCTTGGAGCGGTTCTTTTTTAGATGGATGTTGATCTGATAATCCTGGTCACGCCTGCATACCGTCATGCGTATGTGGGCTTCCTCCTCCCCAAAACGGATCATGTCCTTATCACGGCTTCCCTTATGGGATTTCGTTGTGGCACACACGTAGGCAGACTCCAAAACATTTGTTTTACCCTGTGCGTTATCCCCGTAGAGGATGTTTGTCGCGGAATCAAAATCAAGCTCCAGATGCTCGTAGTTTCTGAAATTTTTTAATTCAATAGACTTGATAATCATGCCTGAATCTGAACCTCTTCACCGTTGAAGGAGATCACATCCCCCGCGTGAAGCTTCTTGCCGCGCTGTAATTCACGCTCCCCGTTTACAAAAATCTCACCGTCCTGGATGACAACCTTTGCCTCCACGCCGGAGCTAACCAATCCCGCAAGCTTTAAGGCCTGACCAAGCTTAATGTATTCGTCTTTAATTTTAATTTTTTTCATAAATTTTCCCGTTCTTTTTTATTTCCAGCAGCTCATCAATCTTTTCAAAATTAAACATTGTTAAAGTTCACCGGCAAAATCAGGTAGATAAACTGATTGTCATCGTCCCGTATAAAGCAGGGCGCTTTAGGGTTTACCATGTAAAGGCTGACCTCCTCCTCGTCGATGACGCGGAGCGCATCGATGAAAAATTTCGGGTTAAAGCCGATTACAATGTCCTTTCCGGTCTTTTCAATATCGATATCCTCGTTCATGGAGCCGATAAAAGAGTTAATCTTTAGCTCCATCACATCGTCCTGAATATCCATGATGATCGGCTTTTTGTCCCCCTCCTTCACGAGCAGCGTCGCACGGTCGATACAGTCAAGAAGCTCACGCTTGTTGATCTTTACCTTTGTCTCATAATCAGAGGAAAGCATCTGGTCAATCTTAAAATACTCACCTTCGATCAGACGGGAGACGACGGTTGTATATAAAAATTCAAAAATAATATGGTTCTCGGTAATATAAATCGTAACGTCCTCATCCACGGACCCGGGCAGAATCTTGCTGATCTCATTTAACGTTTTCCCGGGAACAACAACCTTCCTGTTCTCGTAGTTGTCCTTCAGCTCGATATTGCGAATGGAAATCCGATGCCCGTCAAGGGATACAACCTTTAACTGATTTTCGTTGATCTCAAAAAGCTCACCGGTCATCAGACGGTTGCTGTCGTTGTCAGCAATAGAAAAGATCGTCTGGTGTATCACTTCCTTTAACGTAAACTGTGAAATGGAGATCGGTTCGTTTTTTTCAATGTAGGGCAGATAGGAGAAGTCTTCCCCTGATTTGCCGATGATGTTGAACTTTGCTTTCTCACAGGTAATAACTGTCTTAAAGGTTGCATCCGTTTCGATCACAACTTCATTATCAGGGAGCTTACGAACAATTTCGGAAAAAATCTTTGCATCCAGGGCAATGATCCCGTTTTCGATGATATCGCCGTCGATGATTGTCTCAATTCCAAGCTCCGTGTCATTTGCAATCAGCTTGATCTCATCCGCGGAGGCGTCAATGAGGATGCATTCTAAAATAACCATCGTCGTTCTGGTTGGAACGGCCTTTGATACAATATTGACACCGTGTAACAGGTTTGATTTTGAACAGATCAGCTTCATTGTTTCTGTTGGCTCCTTTCCGGTTGCATAAAAGAATATAATATAAAAGATTTTCTTAATCTTCGTATTAAGGGCTGTTCATAAGTGAATAACGCGTGAAACACGCATAAATACTGTGTTTTACATTAAAATTAGTTCAAAATATACAGTGAAAAGCAGGAGGATTGGGCCTTGAAAGTATGTGGATTAGTTCGGGTTGATCTTTTTCTTGATGACCTCAATCTGGTTTTTCATTGTTTCGTTATTCTGAATTTCAGCCTCCACCTTCTTGATACCGTGGATAACTGTGGAATGATCCCGACCGCCCAAAAAGGCTCCGATGGCATCCTGCGAGGAGCCGGTCATGGTTTTTGCCAGATACATTGCGATCATGCGTGGCCTGGCGATCTCGTTTGTGCGGCTTTTTGAGAGAATCTGGTCCATGGAAATCTGGAAATGGTCACAGACGATTTCCACAATCATCTGTAGAGTGATTTCCTGCGGCTTGTCCGGATTGATCATATTTTGCAGTTCATGCGTAGCCACATCTATGGTGATTTCGTTTCCGGTAAGCCTGTGGAATGCGATGAGTTTATTCAGGGCGCCCTCCAGCTCTCGAATGTTTGATTTAATGTTTGTTGCTATATAGTTTAAGACCTCGTTGTCAAAGTTTATGCCTTCCTGGTCCTGCTTTTTGCGGAGAATCGCCATACGTGTTTCGTAATCCGGTGAGCCGATATCGGCCATCAGTCCCCATTCAAATCTGGAACGGATGCGCTCTTCGAGTGTTTCCATATCCTTCGGCGGTTTGTCGGAGGTGAGGATAATCTGCTTTCCGGCGCTGTGAAGCTCGTTAAAGGTGTGGAAAAATTCTTCCTGCGTGCTTTCCTTTCCTATTATAAACTGTACGTCATCGATCATGAGTACATCTACTGTCCGGTACTTCTCACGAAGCTTTGTCATTGCGTTGGCGTTACCGGAACGGATGGAGTCGATGACCTCGTTTGTAAAAACCTCGGATGTTACATAGAGCACACGGGCATCCGGGTTCTGTTCTATAATGAAATTTCCGATGGAATGCATTAAATGTGTTTTTCCAAGCCCAGGGCCGCCGTAAATGTAGAGGGGGTTGTAGGTGTCCCCCGGCGATTCCGCAACTGCAAGGGATGCGGAGTGCGCAAAGCGGTTGTTCCCTCCGACGACGAAACGGTCGAACGTATAGTTCAAGTTCAGGCCGGAACGCCCGATCACCTCTGTGGGTGATATTGAACGCGCTGTCTTTGGCTTCATCTTTTTGAGCTGCTCGGACTCCATAAAGACAATGCTGTAGCTTACGCCGGTCATTTCCTCAATGACAACGCTTAAGGGCTTTGAATATTTTTTTGCTATGTAGCTTGCGGTAATCTGCTCTTCGCATGGGATATAGAGCGTCTGATTTTCGATGTGGTCAATCTTGAGCGGAGTAATCCACGATTTGAAAGCCAGATCGGATAAATCGAACTCTTCCTTTAATGTGAATAAAATCTCTTCCCACTTTTGTTCAACTAATTCCATCTTGTACCTTTACTTTCTAATTATGTTTGATGAACCCGTGTAAGGGATAGGGCATTGTATCGCATACTTAATTTCTATAATAAACTAAAATGCGAAAATTTTCAATCAAAAAAAGTATTCACTCTATTTCACAGTGAATTAGATGAGTTATCAACAAGTTATTCACTAAATTGTGGATTGTTTACAGGATTGTGAATAAGCGTCTAAATTATTACCGTATTATAAAACAGATTGTGAAAAATGATTGACAATTTTGCCTTTTTTGGTATAATGATAAGCGACGCTTTTATCATTTAAAAAGGAGGTGTATCCACATGAAAATGACATTTCAGCCAAAGAACAGACAGAGAAAAAAGGTTCATGGCTTTCGGAAAAGAATGAGCTCTGCAGGCGGAAGAAAAGTATTGGCTGCCAGAAGATTAAAAGGAAGAAAGAGATTATCAGCATAGCAATACGCACATAGGGCCACATATTTTGTGGTCTTTCTTCTTTTTATCGTCTTTTTTGTCGGAAAAGAAAAAAATAAAAGAGGGCATGTACATGAAATTTTCGGAATCATTGAAAAAGAATAAGGATTTTCAGATTGTGTATAAGAACGGAACATCCTTCGCAAATCGATATTTGGTTATGTACGTGCGTAAAAATGGGACAGAGTATAATCGTCTGGGTATCTCTGTCAGCAAAAAAGTTGGAAACAGCGTAGTAAGACACCGCATTACCAGACTGATTCGTGAGGTGTATCGGCTACGGGAAGACACATTTAATAGTGGTTTAGATGTGGTAGTCATTGCAAGAGTATCCGCAAAGGGTATTTCCTATCATCAGGTGGAGAGTTCGCTGCTCCATCTTGCAAATCTTCACAGCATCATGAGATTGGATGATGTACATGAAAAAAATACTTATGTACCTGATTAAGTTTTATCAGAAAAATATCTCGCCCTATAAATGGACAAGATGCCCCTATTTTCCGACCTGTTCAGCCTATGGATTGGAGGCCATCGAAAAGCATGGCGCCATAAAGGGAAGCGTCCTGGCGTTTTGGAGAATCCTGCGTTGCAATCCGTTTTCAAAGGGAGGGTATGACCCGGTTCCGGAAACTATAAATATAAGGAACCTTCTTTTTAAATTTAGGAGGAAAAATCATTGACTGAAATAATCTTAACCCAGTATTCGGGCGCGATCTTAGGGCCGATCGCCAAGCTTCTGGGATTGATCATGAATGGGATCTATGTGCTCCTTTTAGGGATCGGTATCGAAAACATTGGTCTTTCAATCATTGTTCTGACCATTGTTATTTATACCTGCATGATTCCGTTGACGATCAAGCAGCAGAAATTTTCCATTATGCAGCGAAAGATGCAGCCGGAGCTGCAGGCGATTCAGAAAAAGTATCAGGGAAAAAAGGATCAGGAGACACAGCTGAAAATGTCGGAGGAGACACAGGCGCTCTACGACAAATACGGTGTGTCCATGACCGGAAGCTGCGTACAGCTTTTGATCCAGTTTCCTATTTTGATGGCGCTCTATCGTGTGATCTACAATGTGCCTGCCTACGTTCAGAGTGTCAGGGATGTATTCCAGCCCCTTGTGGACGGAATCATGGGAACTTCCGGTTACTCTGCTACGATGACTAATTTGATCGAGACTTTAAAAATTACGATTAAGGATGTTGATTTTGCGGGAAGTAATGCGGCAAACTTTATCATTGATGCGCTTTACAGCATGAATGTTGCAGGATGGGATACGCTTAGTCAGAGCTTTCCAGCTCTGACTGATACCATTGGAACCGTTCAGTCTCAGGTAAACCATTTAAATTATTTTCTTGGTTTAAATATTTCAAATTCACCGCTTAACATCATCACGACCTCCTTTAAAAACGGAAGCTATCTGATGATGTTCGGCGCGCTGCTGATTCCTCTGTTTTCGTATCTGTCTCAGGTGCTTAACATCAAGCTTATGCCGCAGTCGGATGCCGGCACAAATGATCAGATGGCACAGCAGATGAAAACGATGAATCGCACGATGCCGCTCTTTTCACTTGTTTTCTGCTTTACCGTTCCGGTCGGACTTGGTATTTACTGGATTGCGAGTGCGCTCGTGAGAGGTGTTCAGCAGTTTGTGATCAACAAGCAGTTAAATAAGATGGATTTGGATGTCCTAATTGAGAAAAATAAGGAGAAGGCGGAGAAAAAGGCCGAAAAGCGCAAGGAGAAGATGGGTGTTTACCAGAATCAGATTTATCAGGCGGCAAGCATGAAAACGAAACGCGAGACGAACCTGAACAATTCCATTTCTTCGAATGAAAAGAATGAAAGAGTGCAGAAGGCTTATGAGACTGCACAGATTGCAAAAAAGATGAATCCCAACAGTATGACTGCAAAAGCGAATCTGGTGAAAGAGTTCAATGAAAGAAACAATAAATAGGAGGAAGGTGACATGCAAAGCATGTTTCTTAAATGTCTTCCGACGACAGGCCCGGGAGCACAGGCAAACGGGCGATACCTTAGAATAGGGGGAAAGCAACATGGATTATATTGAGGTAAAAGCAAAAACAGTCGATGATGCGATCACGGATGCATTGGTTGAATTAGGAGTTACGAGTGATCAGCTCGATTATGAGATAATTGATAAGGGAAGTGCGGGCTTCCTTGGAATCAATCGCAGGGATGCCGTTATTCGTGCAAGAAAAAAGGTTGTTGTTCCCGAAAAGCCGGCAGAAAAGGCAGTTGAGAAACAAGAGCCGGCTGTGAAAAAGGAGAAGGTTCCCGTGAAAAAGCCGGAGCAGCCTGCTTCTGTTAAACCGGAGGTTTCCGTTGACTTCCCGGTGCTTGAGAAGGAGGTTCAGGATTTTCTGAAGCAGGTATTTGCGGCTATGAAGCTTGAGGTTGAGATCGTGACCGCTTCCGATGCTGACAATAAGGTAATCGAGGTTGAATTTAAGGGACCCGAGATGGGCATGCTCATAGGAAAGCGCGGACAGACCCTTGATTCACTCCAGTATCTGACAAACCTTGCCGTTAATAAAAAGTCTGAGAGCTATGTGAAGGTGAAGCTGGATACCGAGGATTACCGCAAGCGCAGAAAAGAGACGCTTGAAAATCTTGCAAGAAATATCGCTTACAAGGTAAAACGCACAAAGCGCCCGGTTTCTTTAGAGCCTATGAATCCCTTTGAGCGGAGAGTTATTCACTCTGCATTGCAAAATGATCGGTATGTATCCACACACAGTGAAGGAGAGGAGCCTTACCGTCATGTAGTGGTTACTTTAAAAAGATGATCTGATTGTTGATTTAATGCCCCGCTGCCTGCAGCGGGGTGATTTTTTCGAAGCAAAGCTTTCCATATCGCTTCGAATAGTTACTATGAGAGGCTTACATCCGTGAATATTAACGCGTTGATCATCGGATGCCGATTGTTTGTTTGCAAAAATAAATAAATGTGCTATGATTGTGAGATAGATGATTGTTTCATCTGTCTTATTTTTTTCAGTCAGATTTATGTGAGAGAAAAATTACTATTTTTATCGCTGTCCAAAGGGCGGCGGAATGGAGCGTTTTATGGATGTTGTTTTGAATGCCTCTGGTTCGGATACGATTTTTGCAAATGCAGCCGGGATGGGTGGGGCGATTGGGATTATTCGTGTGAGCGGCCCGGATGCTGTGGATATTGTTGATAAGATTTTTGTTTCAAAAAAGCAGGGTAAGAGACTGTCCGGTCAAAAAACCTATACGGTTCATTATGGCTCGATCGTGGAGCGTCCCGCTTCGCCTTCCAAAGAGGAGACGAGGGGAAAAGATCAGATTGTGGATGAGGTGCTTGTGCTTCTCATGCGGGGACCCCACAGCTATACGGCTGAGGATGTTGTTGAGATTCAATGTCATGGCGGGCAGTTTGTCCTTGTCCGTATCATGGATGTTTTGCGAAGGGCAGGGGCGCGTCCTGCGCAGCCGGGGGAGTTTACAAAGCGTGCATTTTTGAACGGAAGGCTTGATCTTTCCCAAGCGGAATCCGTGATGGATGTGATTCATGCGAAAAATCAGTTTGCGCTGAAAAGCTCCATGGATCAGCTTCACGGGGCAGTAAAAGAGAAAATTGCCCGTCTGCGAGAGCGTATTCTTCATGAGTCTGCTCGGATTGAGGCGGCGCTGGATGATCCGGAGCATTATGATCTGGATGATCATGGACAACAGTTTTTATCTACCGTCAATGATCTGATCGGTGAGCTTACCAGGCTGATAGAAAATTCCAATAACGGAAGAGTTCTCTCGGAAGGATTGCGGACGGTGATTGTCGGAAAGCCGAATGCTGGGAAATCGTCCCTGATGAATTTACTGCTTGGAACGGACTATGCGATTGTTACGGACGTTGCGGGGACAACCCGGGATTTGCTGGAGAGCAGCTTTCAGTTAGACGGGATCACACTTCATATGATTGATACCGCTGGAATCCGGACTACGGATGATACGGTGGAAAAAATTGGTGTGGAGCGTGCAAAGGAAGCAATCCGGGATGCGGATCTTATTTTGTATGTGGTTGATTCTTCCGAAGAGGCGGATGCGGATGACGGGGAGATTCTGTCTCTGGTTCAGGAAAAAAAAGTTATTGTTCTCCTGAATAAATGCGATTTAGCTCCGGCTGTAAGTGGGGAGGAGCTTCGTGAGCGGCTTTCGGTTCCGGTTATTTTGTGCTCCGCAAAATACGGGGAGGGACTTGAGGAGCTGACCTCTGAAATCAGGAAATTGTTTTTACAGGGTGACCTGGTTTATAATGATGAAGTATATATTACAAATCTGCGGCAGAAGGATTGTCTGGAATGTGCGTTAAAAAGCTTAAAGCTTGTAAAGCAAAGTGTGGAAGCTATGATGCCGGAGGATTTTTATACGATTGATCTTTTGGATGCTTATGAAAGTCTTGGACTGATTATCGGGGAGTCCGTCGAGGATGATCTGGTGGATAAAATTTTTCATGAGTTTTGCATGGGAAAGTAAATATAGTCAAGCTTTGTGCAGTAGGAATACTTTTCCGAAAAGGGAGAAAAAATTATGCCTTTTGTAGAAGAAAGTTATGATGTGTGCATTGTCGGGGCAGGCCATGCGGGATGTGAGGCGGCGCTTGCGTGTGCGCGGCTTGGTCTGGAGACGATTGTTTTTACGGTCAGCGTGGACAGCATCGCGATGATGCCCTGCAATCCGAATATCGGAGGAAGCTCCAAGGGACATTTGGTGCGGGAGGTCGATGCACTTGGTGGAGAGATGGGGGTCAACATTGATAAAACCTTTATCCAGTCAAAGATGCTGAACCGTTCTAAGGGTCCTGCGGTTCATTCGCTGCGTGCGCAGGCGGATAAATCCGATTATTCTGCTGAGATGAGGAAAACGCTGGAGAATCAGGAGCATCTGACGATCCGGCAGGCGGAGGTGTCTGACCTGATTGTGGAGGATCGGATATTGACCGGAGTAAAGACCGTTTCGGGAGCGGTTTATCACTGTAAAGCAGCAGTGCTTTGTACCGGTGTCTATTTAAAGGCGCGCTGTCTTTACGGAGATGTGGTGACGCATACCGGTCCGAACGGACTGCAGGCAGCCAATCACCTGACGGATTCCCTGATTTCAAATGGGATCGAGGTGCGTAGGTTTAAGACAGGAACACCTGCGCGTATCGATAAAAAATCGATTGATTTTTCAAAAATGACGGAGCAGCTGGGAGATAAGCGGATTGTTCCATTTTCCTTTACGACAGATCCGGAATCGATTCAAAAGGAGCAGGTTTCCTGCTGGCTGACCTACACGAATGAGGAGACGCATCACATTATTCGTGAAAACCTGGATCGTTCTCCTCTTTATTCCGGAGTGATTGACGGAGTAGGTCCGCGCTATTGTCCCTCAATCGAGGATAAGGTCGTTCGCTTTGCCGATAAAAACCGCCATCAGCTGTTTGTGGAGCCGGAGGGGATTCATACAAATGAAATGTATATTTCCGGAATGTCGTCATCTCTGCCGGAGGATGTGCAGTATGCCATGTACCGCACGGTACCGGGTCTGGAGCATTGTCGGATTGTGCGGAATGCCTACGCCATAGAATATGATTGCTTTGATCCAAACCAGCTTTATCCGACATTGGAGTTTAAAAAAATAAAAGGCTTGTTCAGTGCCGGACAATCGAACGGAAGTTCTGGTTATGAGGAGGCGGCGGCGCAGGGGCTTGTGGCAGGTATCAATGCCGCGATGGGGATTCTCGGAAGAAAGCCGTTGGTGCTTGACCGGAGTGAATCTTATATCGGAGTGCTCATCGATGATTTGGTGACAAAGGAGAATGTGGAGCCTTACCGCATGATGACCTCGCGGGCGGAATATCGTTTGCTGCTGCGTCAGGATAATGCAGACCTACGTTTGACACCAAAGGGATATGAGGTTGGATTGATTTCAAAGGATCGATACGATTGGGTGCTGTTAAAGGAAAAGCTCATTGCAATTGAGCTGGAGCGCATTTCAAAGGTTGTCGTCGGGGCGAACAAGACAACGCAGGAATTTTTGTCCGATCATGGGAGCGTTGCTTTGAACAAGGGTACAACGCTCGCAGAGCTGATCCGAAGGCCGGAGCTTGATTATGATCTGCTTGCGCCGCTTGATTTAAAACGGCCGAAGCTCCATCCGGAGATTCGGGAGCAGGTGAATATCAATGTGAAATATGAGGGCTATATTACGAGGCAGATGAAGCAGGTGGAGAGCTTTAAGCGTCTGGAAAAGAAAAAGCTTTCTGCGGATATTGACTACGGGAAGATTTCAGGACTCCGTATGGAAGCAAGACAAAAGCTCAATAAATTAAAGCCCTTATCCATCGGTCAGGCGTCGAGAATTCAGGGCGTTTCCCCGGCGGACATTTCGGTGCTCTTAATTTATCTTGAAATAAAATAGGAGAAAATCAAGGGGTAAATGTATGGCTTATGATTTTACGCGATTTCGCACGATATTATCGGATTGGGGCATTTCATGTTCGGATTTGATGCAGGAGCAGCTCTTGACCTATTATGAGATGCTGGTAGAAAAAAATAAGGTGATGAATCTGACTGCTATTACGGAGTTTGAGGATGTGATTGAAAAGCATTTTTTGGACAGCCTTTCGATTGCGCAGTATGTGGATTTGACGGGGGATTTATCCTTGATTGATCTTGGAACCGGGGCGGGTTTTCCGGGCATTCCGTTGAAAATTATTTTTCCGAATGTGAATATGACGCTGGCCGATTCCCTGAACAAGCGCATTCTTTTTTTGGACGAGGTTATTTTGGCTCTTGGGATTGAAAAAATAAAGACCGTACATGGAAGGGCAGAGGAGCTGGCGGTTCATTCGGATTATCGGGAACAGTATGATTTGTGTGTTTCAAGGGCAGTGGCAAATCTTGCAAGCCTTTCGGAATATTGCCTGCCATTTGTGAAGGTTGGCGGACAGTTTATTTCTTATAAATCTGATGAAATTGAGGAGGAGCTATCCGCTGCGAAGAGGGCAATTTTTTTGCTGGGAGGAGAGCTGAAGGAGGTTATTTCCTTTCGGCTGGCGGATACACAGATCGGGAGGAGCTTCGTTTTTCTGTCAAAGGTAAAAAGGACACCTAAGGCTTATCCGAGAAAATCGGGTACACCTTCAAAAAAACCATTACAGTAAGGAAATCTTTTCAATATGAAAAATCATCGCAACAAATATTTTGATATTCTGTTGTTTGGAGAAAGCTATTTGATTTGAAATTGAATCATATATAAACACGAAAAGCCGCCGGAAAACATAATTTAGTGTCCCGGCGGTTTTTGATTTACAGATGATGGGCAAAAGTGGATATCGGAATATTCTTGTAATTACAGTATTTACTTTTTTAGTCAGCAATCAATCGTATAACGTCCTCTGGCTTTTCAAGCTGAGGAAGATATCCGGCATTGGAGAGATAGTCGATGGTAATGCCCGGATTGTATTTCTTATATTCTTCGACATCTTTTGTTATGGCATCCGTGACGATGAAGTGAATGGGAGTGTGAATCAGCTTCAATGCATGGATAATATTGATGTTCGTATATTTCCCGATTATGCTGGCATAGAGATACTTACCCTTACTTTTGTCAAGATGTGCTGCTTTGTAATACATGTCTAAAAGATAATGGGGAACCTTTCCTTTGTTATGATAAAATTTATGATTGATCTTTCTATTGATCATGTTCCTGCTTACGGTCATGTTATAGATAAATGTACCGATGACCGGAAGCTGAATCAGATGCATGAGCAGCTCTCTTGCTTTTGTGGGAGACTGCACATTGTAATAAATGTCGGTAGGATTGATGGCTGTAATTTTTCCGATCTTCTCATGATTCATGCGCGCAGCCATAACCGCAAAGGAGAAGGATTCCCCGGTTACAACCAGGCCTGTTTTTTCCTGAATTATATTTTGAATAAAATCATTTATGAGCTGAACATAAATGTAGTTCACATAGGTAAAGGACGGCTTTTCAGATTTTCCGCATCCTAATAAATCGATCGTATAGACTGTGTGAGATTTACTCAGCTCATCGATTATCTGATTCCACTCATAGGAGGATGAAATGGGATTGAGATCATGAATGAGCAGGAGAGGGCTTCCGCTTCCTTTCTTCTGAAAGAAGATCGTTCCGTTTCTCCACTGATATGAAAACATGCTCTGCTCGCCTTCTTCATTATCATTCTTATTTAGTCTCAATTCACAGTAGCCTGACAGATAATCAATCAATTTATTCACTGTGAACATCGTTCCGCCGATCATCGTTGTAAAGGCAATTAGTTTTTTGATTTTTTTATTCATATGCGTTACCCCTTAAAAAATATATCCCAATTCGTTTTTGTGTTTCCGGTGTATAAAATACCATTGTCAACTAGACTTCCCTTTTAGCTACAAGGTAGAGCGAACTGGCAAGAACAGACCCAATGACTAAAGATATGACGCTTTTTAGAAAAATCATGTGGCGTATGCTTTCTTTAAAATAGGTCACCGCATCAGCAGCCAGTTTGATCCTCAATCCAGGAACTAAATAACAAAGTCCTACGTATGAAACGATAAAAACCACTATGAATATTGCAACAGATACCATAATTCTTTTCATGCGAGGCTCTCCTTAAAGATGGATTTGTCATATTGAAAAACTATTCATCCGAATACACAAAGCCCAATTGGGACAAAAATAACAAATTGTGATTAGTAGCTTTCGTTATTTATATTATAGACACTTTTATTCTTATTTACAATGGATTTTAGAAAATGTTTATAACAAGTACATTTTAGTCGGATTACTGGACATAGAGTTGGACAGTTCGTTCTTTGATTTTGTTGTTGCAGAAAACAGACTGTTTAGATTTTGCTTTATAAGAAGACTTTGTATTATGTCTGAGTTTACGTATTTTTGCCGTTCTTTCAGAAATTTTTAAATAAGGTTCTGGAACATAACAACAAAGTTTCACGTGAAACATTTTAAAACCATAAAATTCCAAAAACTATATTTTGTATTTATTTAAATCAGAATATACATGATAATGTATTGTTTCACGTGAAACATTATTTAGTAACAAAAATAAGGTATATTAGAATGATTTTTTTGGTGTATTTTTAAAGAGCGAATACGAGAAAAGAACTAGAAAAGTTATTTTCAGCGTGCTATAATATGAACACTTGGCGAGGTATTGACGAGCCTGGTGTGAGTAATACCTGGCCACTTAGCGAAAACGAGCCGAAGGCGAAGTATGAGGTTAGTGGACATGGTGTAATATGAACACTTGGCGAGGTATTGACGAGCCTGGTGTGAGATGAATAATATCAGAATGGAGAATGGGAAATGGGAAGAATAATTGCAATTGCAAACCAGAAAGGCGGCGTCGGTAAGACAACGACTGCGATCAATTTATCCGCTTGTCTGGCTGAGGCAGGAAAAAAAGTTTTAGTCATAGACCTGGACCCGCAGGGAAATACAAGCAGCGGATTGGGAATTGACAAGTCGGAATTAGAAAATACAGTTTATGAGCTGATTCTGGATGAGTGTACGGCGAAGGAAGCGATTGTTCACACGGACATCGAAAATTTGAGTGTACTTCCTTCGAATGTAAATCTTGCAGGTGCGGAGATTGAGTTACTGGATATCAACAATAAAGAGTACACGCTTCGGGATGCAATTGACTACGTTCAGGAAGAATTTGAATACATAATTATAGATTGTCCTCCTTCTTTAAATATGCTGACGGTCAATGCAATGACTACGGCAAACACAATTCTTGTGCCGATTCAGTGCGAGTATTATGCACTGGAGGGACTCAGCCAGCTGATGTACACGATCAATCTCGTTCAGGAGCGATTAAATTCTAAGTTAAAAATGGAGGGCGTTGTGTTTACCATGTACGATTCCAGAACGAATCTTTCAAATCAGGTTGTTGACAATGTAAAGCAGAATATTGATGCGGTTGTCTATAAAACAGTGATTCCCAGAAATATACGTCTGGCAGAGGCACCAAGTCATGGTTTACCTATCAATCTTTATGATTCAAAGTCTGCGGGAGCGGAGAGCTACCGTCAGCTGGCAAAAGAAGTAATGAGCAATGATCCCAATTATGAGATGAACGTATCCGGTGATTAACATTTGAAATGCAGCGAAAATAGAACAGCTATTTAGATTTTAGAAAGAGAGGAAGAGAAGTGGCAGTAAGAAAGGGTGGACTTGGAAAAGGTTTGGATTCCATGATTCCCGATAAGATCGGGAAATCCGGAAAGGATGGCGCAGAGACAGTAAAGCCTGATACAGTGATGGATATCAATAAGGTTGAGCCAAATCGGGAGCAGCCCCGTAAAAACTTCGATGAGGATGCACTTCTGGAATTATCGGAATCCATCAAGCAGTTTGGTGTTATTCAGCCTTTGATTGTCCAGGATCGAAAAACTTACTATGAGATTATTGCCGGTGAGCGTCGTTGGCGTGCTGCGAAGATGGCGGGCTTAAAAGAAATTCCGGTTATTATAAAAAACTATACCGACCAGGAGATCATGGAGATTTCCCTGATTGAGAATATTCAGAGAGAGGATTTGAATCCGATCGAAGAGGCGCTGGCATACAAAAGACTTTTGACTGAATTTAATCTGAAGCAGGACGAGGTTGCGGAGCGTGTGTCAAAGAGCCGTACCGCAGTTACAAACTCCATGCGCCTTTTAAAATTAAATGATAAGGTTCAGCAGATGTTGATTGATGATATGCTCACAACCGGACATGCAAGGGCATTGCTTGCGATTGAGGAGGGCGAGGAGCAGTACAATCTGGCACAGAAGATTTTTGATGAAAAGATGAGCGTGCGGGATGTAGAAAAGCTCGTCAAAAAGCTTCAAAAAGAAAAAACGGAAAAACCGAAGGAACAGGAAAAGCCTGACCAGTCTTTGGAACAGATGCAGGTGATCTATCACGATTTGGAAGAGCGGATGAAAGGAATTTTCGGTACAAAGGTTTCTATTTCTTCAAAGGATATGAAAAAAGGAACAATAGAAATTGAATATTATTCTCCGGATCAGCTTGACCATATTGTTGATATGTTCCAAAATATATCATAAGGGTTATAAGGTGGGATGCGGTTGAGAAATGTAAGCTTCCCGGCATTATATCCAGGGCAGAAGAGAAACAGCTATAAGCTTTGACAGGAGAGTGTAATCAAATGAGTTATCTGACAGAAATTGTAAATGTATTAGATGCTAATATGGAATTTGTATTGATCGGCGTTGCTGCTGCTGCGTTGGTACTCTTAGTTTTATTTATCATTACGATTGTAAATCTTGTACAAATTTCAAAGCTGAAGAAAAGATATAAGAAATTTATGACCGGAAAAGAAGCGGAATCCCTGGAGGATACGATTGCCAGCCATTTGAACGAGATTGACGGTTTGATCTCCTCGAATAATACAAACAAGGAAAATATTGCAAAGCTTCAAAATCAAACGCAGTTTACATTCCAGAAGCTTGGTCTCGTAAAATATGATGCGTTTCAGGAAATGGGCGGAAAGCTGAGCTTTTCCCTCTGCCTGCTCAACGAGAAAGAGGATGGATTTATCATCAATGCGATGCATACGAGAGAGGGATGTTATACTTACATCAAGGAAATCATTGCGGGCAATTGTGTAATTATTCTTTCCGATGAAGAGAAGGAAGCGCTGGATATGGCGAAGGCATATAAGCTGTAGCAGAAAATTTAAGTAAAGGCAGTTTATGAAATTACGATTATCGTTTGACGTTACAAGAAAGGTAAATCATGCATAGTTATTTGCGAAGTATAGGGTTTAGTGAAATTACAAAGGAAATGGATCTTTTTCCATATTTACAGATGACCATTGAATCTCCCGATCTGTGCAGCTCCTATGAGAAGCCGGACGGTGAGGTATTTGTAGAATTTAAAAAGGAATTTGGTTATCGAATCGGACTGGCCGTGTGCGGAAGCTATTATGATGAAAATTCTTTTCATATTGAATATTATTATCCTTTCTTCTGGGGGATTAACTCCAGTACAAATGAGGATATTGAGATTGAACGCCACGCAGATAAAAATTCCTTTGCCGGCATTTGCGATGATGTACGTCTTGGAATTACATTGATCTATTATTTGCAGAATATCAGTGATTTCTTTCACAAAACAGAGGGAAAGATGTTTTGCAGAACGGGAACAACAGTTCTATCCGCACTTTCCACGGAGGGGAAGATTATACTTCCTGTTGTCCAGCCGGATCAGACAAAACGCAATCATTTCAATGAGCTTCGGAAGCGGACGAATATGATATCGGCAGCGCGCGAGGGTGACGAGGAGGCCATCGATAATCTGACAATGGAGGATATCGATGTATATGCCATGCTTTCACGACGGGTTGAGAATGAGGATTTGATGACGATTGTCGATACATGTCTTATGCCTTATGGGATTGAGAGTGATCAGTATGCTGTTGTGGGTGAGATTATCAATACGGATTTTGCAAAAAATACGACGACCGGGGAGAGTCTTGTTTTTATGACTGTAAACTCCAAGGATATTATTTATGATATATGCATCAATCAAAAGGATTTGCTCGGTGAGCCGGAGATTGGACGGAGATTCAAGGGAAAAATTTGGATGCAGGGTCTGGTACGTTTTTCGTAATAGTTCAGGCTTTGGCTTAACAGTACCTGTTTTTTATAAAATTTTAAAAAGATGATTGATTTTTGCAGCATTTTATTATAAACTCTTTAGTGGAGATAAAATATATTTTTCTTCCAATTTCATATTTCAAATGTCGCTATAGCTCAGCTGGATAGAGCGACCGCCTCCTAAGCGGTAGGCCG
>CAJUSH010000045.1 GCA_910589045.1 uncultured Eubacterium sp. | reverse complement strand
TGAATATCGCCCCGAATCGTTACTATGAGCGGCTCCCGAGCCGTGAATAGTAACCTTTGACCGGGAGGGTTCCTGCAAATTTTGCCGGAAGGCTATGGTAATTGTCGGTGCGTCGTGGTAAACTATAGCTATGGACGCAGCAATTCAGGGATTTTATGCAAGTGTAGAAATGCTGGAGCAGGAAGCGGTGTTCCGGCATTTTTTTTGTGGTCTGTCGCGGGAACGGCAGAAGAAAATAGAGGAGATTCGGCTTAAAACGGAGCGGGAGCGCTCGCTGATGGCGGGAGCGCTCTTTCGGCTGGGGCTTTTTCGGCTGTACGGGCTGCAGGAGCAGACTGCGGTGATTTCCTACGGTGCCAGGGGAAAGCCTTTTCTGCGGGATTATCCCCACATTCATTTTAACTTGTCCCATTCGGGTGAATATGCGCTGGCCGTGTTTGCACCGACAGCCGTCGGCTGTGATATTCAGCAGAGGGAGCGGGCAAAAAATGAGGAGCGGATTGCGGCGCGTTTTTTTGCGCCGGGGGAGCGGCGAGCCCTCGCCGAAGGCGAGGATTTTTATCGGATCTGGGCGCGCAAGGAGAGCTATATAAAGCTGACCGGGGAGGGAATGGCAGCGGATATGCAATCCGTTTGCGTAATGGGGGAGAGCAGTGCCGCGTGTATTGCCTGCGGGACCGGTGAAAGCTATGGGGAGTGCGGATACCGTGTGACAGGCAGGGGGGAGCAATCACGGTGCGTCCCGTGCCGCTTTGCGGATTTTGAGCTGCCGGACTACTGCCTGTCCGTCTGTTATGCAGGTGCAAAATCATTTCCGGTAGTGTGGACACAGGCAGAGCAGACTGATTTTTTGGTATGATCGGTATGATACGGATGAAACAGGAGGAATAAGATAATATGGCAAAGCAAAAGGAAATCAAGACAAACGCAATGCGTATGCTGGAGCAGATGGACATTCCCTTTACGCATCTGACTTACGAGTGCAGGGAGTTTGCGGACGGCATACAGGTCGCGGATCTGCTGGGACTGCCCCATGAGAAGGTATACAAGACGCTGGTGACGGTAGGTGCCGGCAAGGATTATTTTGTGTTTGTGATTCCCGTCGAGGCGGAGCTGGATATGAAGGCGGCGGCGCGGGCTGTGGGGGAAAAGTCTGTTTCCATGATACCGGTCAGGGAGATCAACCGGGTTACCGGATACGTGCGCGGCGGCTGTACTGCCATCGGTATGAAAAAGCAGTACCGGACGATTGTCGACGACTCCGCCGGTGCGCTTTCCACCATAATCGTCAGCGGCGGCAGAATCGGTTCTCAGATCGAGCTTTCGCCCGGGGATTTGCTGCGCGCGTCGGGCGGAGCGTATGCGAGGGTGCGCGTGTGAAACGTGATTTGAACGGTAAAAGAAACGGGAATAATTTCCTGAAAATATCTTTACGAATCAGGGCAAAGGTGCTATATTGATTATATAGGAAAAAATGCCGCGGAAGGCGGCATGAAGCATAAAAAGGAGGTGCATCGAATGAGCAGCATATCAGGAATCAGCAGTAATTATGCGGGGTACACCGATTACGGCAAGTTTGCCAGTGGGAAAAGGGTTGAAACTGCCGCTGACGGAGCTGCGGATCTGTCAATTATACAGAAGGAAGATGCGCAGATTCGGGGTATGGAGGCCGGCGCGAACAATATGCAGTCCGGCAAGGATGTGCTTAATATTGCGGATGCGGCATTGGGCGGCATTACCGATTACTTACAGCGGATCCGCGAGCTGTCCATCGGCGCGATGAATGACGCCATCATGGGACCGGATGAGCGGAGAATGATGCAGGATGAGATCGATCAGCTCAAGCAGGGCATTGCGGATATCGCATCCCAGACTCAGTATAACACAAAGAACCTGCTGGACGGCAGTCAGGATATGTTTCATCTGGCGATCGATGCAAACGGAAATTCGACCAGCGTTCACACCGGAAATGCGACCTTGGATGCGCTTGGCATCGCGGACTATGACGTAACGAAGAGCTTTGACCTGAACGTGATCGACCGGGCACTTGAGAAGGTGAGTGCCCAGCGCGGCAGCATGGGCGCACAGAGCAACGCGCTTGATCACGCGCTGCGGTATAATTCCGGTGCGGTCTACAATCTGACCGGTGCAAAGAGCAAGCTGGAGGATCTGGATTACCCGCAGGCGGTTTCCGAGAAGAAAAAGAAAGAAACCCTGCAGCTGTATGCGGTTATGATGCAGAAGCGCAGGATGGAGGACGAAGCGCGTAAAGTAAATATGTTCTGGACGAGATAGCTTCGGCGCAAATGCGGCTGGGACTCTTTCGCAAAAAAGCGCATTTATGACGACAGATGTTTCGTGCAAAAGAAACTGATAGCGATCACAGAAGAATATGACATACAATATGCAGTATGAAATACGATACCCCGGTGCGAAGCACCGGGGTATTTACTGTTCTTATGAGTTTACCACTGCACATCCTTATATTTTCTGCGGAGACGTCTGGACTGTCTGTAGGCGCGTATCCGCTCGATCGCGTTCTCAGGTGCCTTGCCGTAGGCCACGGGATAGAGCACCAGGGCCATGAGCAGCGCGGTCATCACGTCAAAGACGGAGTGCTGCTTAATGAATACGGTAGCGAGAATGATACTGCACATCAGGATAAAGGAAGCCAGCTTCCAGCCCTTTTTGTCCCGGAGGTTTTCGCTGCGGGAGAGGGCGATGTGTGCGCCGATAGAGTTGAATACGTGGATGCTGGGGAACAGGTTTGTGGCAGTGTCCGTCTCCCAGAGCCAGCGCACGAGCTGGTCACAGATACTGTCGCCCAGCACTACATTGTAGCGCATGTAATGACCGTTCGGATAAACGGTTGAGATGAGGAGGAAAACCGTCATCCCGGTAAACAGAAAAATGCAGGTGCGAACGTATTCCTGCTTATCGTAAAGCAGGGTGTTGGCAAATGCAATCATCACATAGCCGAACCAAAGGAAATATGGGATGCAGAAGGCCGCGATAAACGGAATATGGTTGTCCAGATCCATATGTATAACATGGAAATGGCTGGTAACGGAGTTTTCCAGATAGGCAAACCAGGGCAGATATAAAAGCCAGTAAGCCTGAAGCAGAAGATAACGGTGTTTATAAAGCAGTTCTTTCATATTAAAATGTTTCTTGTCAAAATGTTCCATGTCTGATTTCCCCTTTGTTTTGATCTCACCAAACAGTTTTATCTTAGCACATGCTATTTTTCAAAACAATATGGCTTGTAAAAAATAAACAACAAAAATAGCCGCTATAATAACAGATTATATGGTGAAAAGTTCTAAAGTATCCCTGTTTCTAATGATTCAAACGAACAATCGTGCGGCATGTATTCAGGGTTTTCGTTTTTTTAAAAACAAAAATTGTATTGGGCGGCATTTTTTGGTATAGTGGCTTTATATAAGGAAGGGTGGTGGAAGCATGGAGCGGCGTGTGTGCAGAAAATGCCTGCTGCGGGAAATGCGGGATGCAGATGAGGCAAAGCGGGAGGAGCTTCGGAAGATCGAGACGTACCGCGATGCGATCCGGCCTGCCGACCGCGCATCCGCGGAGGAGTATGAACGCCGTCTGTCGTTATGCACGGCGTGTGACCGGCTGGCTGCCGGAACCTGTATGGCCTGCGGCTGTTACGTGGAGCTGCGGGCGGCGGCCCGCCATGCCCGGTGCCCGGGAAAAAAATGGTGAATCGAAGATACATTTGCATAAGAGAAAGGAGTATTTATGGCAAAGCTGGTTATAAACAACGAGAGTAAAAAGAGCAGGATCGCCCCCGAGATCTACGGGCAGTTTTCCGAGCATCTGGGAAGGTGTATTTATGAGGGCATCTATGTGGGCGAGGCTTCCGACCTACCGAACGTAAACGGGATGCGTCAGGACGTTGTGGAGGCGTTAAAGGAGATCCGTGTCCCGGTCCTGCGCTGGCCAGGCGGCTGCTTTGCGGACGAGTACCACTGGATGGACGGAATCGGCCCGAAGGAGACGAGAAAAAAGATGATCAATACCCACTGGGGCGGACTGGTGGAGGACAACAGCTTCGGCACCCATGAGTATTTTGAGCTGTGCCGTCAGCTCGGCTGCAAAACCTACGTGAACGGCAACCTGGGGAGCGGAACCGTGCAGGAGATGAGCGAGTGGGTAGAGTACATGACCTTTTCCGGCATCTCGCCGATGGCAGAGCTTCGCAGGAAAAACGGCCGTGAGGAGCCGTGGCAGGTGGACTATTTTGGCGTCGGAAATGAGAACTGGGGCTGCGGCGGAAATATGCGTCCCGCGTATTATGCGGATGAATACCGCCGGTATCAGACGTATGTGCGCAGCTATGAGGGAAATCAGCCGATCGCAAAGATCTGCTGCGGGGCAAATTCGGATGATTATGCCTGGACACGGGGCGTGCTGGAGACGTGCTTTGACCACTGCGAGCCGCATCTACACGGGTTTATGGACGGGCTTTCCCTTCATTATTATACACTTCCCGAGGTGGAGGACGACTGGAGCAAAAAGGGCAGCGCTACGGATTTTACGGAGGAGATTTTTTACCAGACCTTAAAGCGCAGCTACTATATGGAAGAGCTGATCTGCCGGCACGGCGGTATCATGGACGCGTTTGACCCGGAGAAGCGGATCGGGCTGATGATCGACGAGTGGGGCATCTGGACGGATGTGGAGCCGGGAACAAACCCGGGATTTCTGTATCAGCAGAACACGATGCGCGATGCGCTGGTAGCGGGCATGAATTTGAACATTTTTAACCGCCACGCGGACCGGGTGAAGCTGGCATGCATCGCGCAGATGGTCAACGTGCTCCAGGCGATGCTGCTCACGGACGGCGGGCAAATGCTTCGCACACCGACCTATGATGTTTTTCACATGTACCGGCATCATCAGGGCGCATCGCTCCTTTTTGGAGAAATGATGCACGGCGGCACCGCGGGCATTGGAAAAAACGAGCTGCCGAAGCTCACCTGGTCCGCTTCCGTGGATGACGGGGACGTTATCACCGTGACGATGACAAACAACTCCCTCGAGGCAGGGGAGGACGTGGACATTGCTTTAGCAATGGACAGGGATGTCTATGCCGTGGCAGAGGCATCCGTCCTCACCGGAGCAATGAACGCACACAACACGTTTGAGGAGCCGGAGCGGGTGCGGGAGCAGGTGCTTAGCGCATACGGGAAGCATGAGGGAGGAATCCGCGTGTCACTTCCGCCCTGCAGCGTGGTATGTGTGCGTCTGAAAAGGGAAAGCCCGGGGAGCGCGGCAAACCGCTCTGCAAAGATGTGATATCCGTTCATTTTTTGGTAAAAATGTTGCAAACCCTCCGCGGGGGAATTGCAATGCGTCCGGCGCACGGATATAATGAAATGAGATGCGGCTGGTTTTATTTTGGCCGTGCTGTCAGTCGCTTGCGGATATTATAAAATATGGAGGATTTCAGAATGCAGGAAAAATTAGTGAGCAAATTTAAGGAGCTGTTCGGAGATGAGGGGGATATTCGCGTGTATTTTGCGCCGGGACGTGTCAATATGATCGGTGAGCACACGGATTACAACGGAGGGCATGTGTTCCCCTGTGCGCTGACGATCGGGACGTACGGCGTTGTACGAAAGAGAGCGGACGAAAAGCTCCGTTTTTATTCCATGAATTTTGAGGAGCTTGGGATCATCGAGTCGGGGCTTTCGGATTTAAAGCCCGATCCGGAGGCAGACTGGACAAACTACCCGAAGGGTATGATCTGGGCGTTCGGCGAGAAGGGCATGAAGATTACGGAGGGCATGGATCTGCTTTTGTTCGGCAATATTCCAAACGGCTCCGGGCTTAGCTCCTCCGCATCCGTTGAGGTGCTTACCGGCTATATTTTAAAGGATTTGTACGGCTGTGATGTAACCAATCAGGACATAGCGCTGATCGGGCAGTTTTCCGAGAACCGGTTTAACGGCGTCAACTGTGGCATTATGGATCAGTTTGCCATCGCCATGGGAAAGAAGGGGCATGCGATCTTTCTCGACACGGCGACGCTGGAGTACAGCTATGCGCCCATCGAGCTGAAGGATGCGAAGATCGTGATCGCCTGCTCCAACAAAAAGCGGGGGCTTGGCGACTCGAAATACAACGAGCGGCGTGCGGAGTGTGAGAAGGCGCTTGCGGAGCTGCAGCAGTTTGCCGGCATTGACAGTCTGGGCGATCTGAATGAGGAGGAGTTCGAGAAGTACAAAAACGCCATCAAGGACGAGGACCGCGTGAAGCGTGCAAAGCATGCGGTATACGAAAACCAGCGCACGATCCATGCGGTGGAGGCGCTGAAAAACAACGATGTGGAGGAGTTCGGAAGACTTATGAACGAGTCCCACGTTTCCCTGCGGGACGACTATGAGGTGACGGGCGACGAGCTGGATACACTGGCGGAGGAGGCCTGGAAGGTCGAGGGCGTCATTGGCTCCCGCATGACCGGCGCGGGCTTCGGCGGCTGCTCGGTGAGCATTGTGAAAAACGACGCGGTGGAGCGCTTCATCGATCAGGTCGGCAGGGCATACGAGGAAAAGATCGGTTATGCAGCGGATTTCTATGTAGTGGAGATCGGCGACGGTCCGGTGCGGCTTGCGTAGGGGAAGCATACAAACAGGGAGCAGCCGGAGGAAGCTGCCGCAGAATGTGGGGGATATCAAAATGGAACAGATCATGATAGAAAAAAGCATCTTGAAATTAGTTGATTATGCACTTGCGACCGGACTGATTGAACGGTCGGACGTCACGTATACGATTAACCGGCTGCTTGAGCTCTTTGAGCTGGACGAGATCGACGGGGCGCTTGTACAGGAGTGGGAGGAAGGCTCCCGCATGAGTGAGCAGGAGGCGGCCGATGTGCTGGAGCAGGTGCTCGGTGAGATGTGCGATTATGCATATGCAAAACAGATTACGTCGGAAAACAGTGTGGTTTACCGCGATTTGTTTGATGCTAGGATCATGGGACTTCTCATGCCCCGACCCGGCGAGGTCATCTGCAATTTTGAAAATCTTTATGCCAACACCTCCCCGGAGGCGGCGACGGATTATTTTTACAAGCTCAGCTGTGACAGCAACTACATCCGCCGCTACCGCATCAAAAAGGATTTAAAGTGGACGGCGGACACGGAGTACGGCACGCTGGATATCACGGTGAACCTCTCAAAGCCGGAGAAGGACCCCAAGGCGATCGCGGCTGCAAAGCTGGCGAAGCAGAGCGGTTACCCCAGGTGCCTGCTCTGCCGTGAGAACGAGGGCTATGCGGGGCGCGTGAACCATCCTGCCCGCCAGAACCACCGCATTATCCCCGTGACGATCAACGAGAGCGGCTGGTATCTGCAGTACTCGCCCTATGTCTACTACAATGAGCACTGCATCGTGTTCAATTCCAGACATATCCCGATGAAGATCGAGCGGGCGACCTTCGGGAAGCTTTTGGATTTTGTGGAGCAGTTTCCCCACTATTTTGTCGGGAGCAATGCGGATCTGCCTATCGTCGGCGGCTCCATTTTAAGCCACGATCATTTCCAGGGGGGACATTATGAGTTTGCCATGGCAAAGGCGCCCATTGAACGGGAGCTTTGCTTCGGCGGCTTTGACGATATCAGCGCGGGTATCGTGAAGTGGCCCATGTCGGTCATCCGCATCAGCGGGAAGGATAAAAACCGCCTGATCGAGCTGGCGGACAAAATTCTTCTGGCATGGAGGGCATACACGGATGAGGCAGCATTTATCTACGCAGAGACAGAGGGTGAGCCGCACAACACCATCACGCCGATCGCGCGGATGAGAGGGGGGCTTATGGAGCTGGATCTGGTGCTGCGCAACAACATTACCACCGAGGAGCATCCGCTGGGCGTGTACCATCCCCATGCGAAGCTGCACCACATCAAAAAAGAGAATATCGGTCTCATTGAGGTTATGGGACTTGCGGTGCTGCCTGCGCGCCTGAAGGACGAGATCGCGGGACTGGCCGATGCGATTGTGACGGGAAAGGACCTGCGCGGGGACGAGATGCTTGCAAAGCACGCGGACTGGGTGGAGGAGTTTTTACCGAAATACGGTTCCGTCACGAAGGATCATGTGACGGACATAATAAAGAAGGAGATCGGCCTGGTATTTTCCGAGGTTTTGGAGGATGCGGGCGTTTACAAGTGCACGGATGAGGGGCGCGCGGCGTTTCTGCGGTTCGTGGAGAGCGTCGGCTGAATGCGCTGACAAAAAGAGCGGGGCACGAAAGAACAGAAAGACCTGCAGCCGGCCTCCGGGCGCGAACCCCTTTCGTTGGGGCGCCCGGGGGTCGTTTTTTTACATGCAGGGTGCTTTGAATCTCGCGCACGAAAAAACAAACGTCGGATAAAAAAAGTAAATCTGTTGATTTTTGGAAAGACTTATAGTATATTCCTTGTAGACGCGCAGTGTTTTGCGCACGAGGAGGGAAGATATGTCAGAAAAAGTTCATGTTGTACTGGATGCGATGGGCGGCGACAATGCGCCGGATGAGATCGTAAAGGGCGCCCTTGACGCGGTGCGGGAGCGTTCGGACATCCGGGTGACGCTGGTAGGGCAGGAGGCGGCCGTGAGGCAGGCGCTTGCAGGCTGCGATTACCCGAAGGAGCGGATCGCGGTCAGAAACGCCACGGAGCAGATCGAGATGGCGGAGCCGCCGGTGCTGGCGATCCGCAAAAAAAAGGATTCATCCATCGTGGTCGGTATGAACATGGTAAAGCACGGTGAGGCCGATGCTTTTGTATCCGCCGGGAACTCCGGTGCGATTCTTGCGGGCGGGCAGCTGATCGTCGGCAGGATTCGCGGGATCGAGCGTCCGCCCCTCGCGCCGCTCATACCTACGGAAAAGGGTGTATCCCTTCTGGTAGACTGCGGGGCGAATGTGGATGCGAGAGCCTCGCATCTCGTACAGTTTGCACAGATGGGCTCCATCTACATGGAGCATGTGGTGGGTATCAAAAATCCGAGGGTAGCCATCGTAAACATCGGTGCGGAGGAGGAGAAGGGCAATGCCCTTGTGAAGGAAACCTTTCCGCTGCTTCGGGAGTGCCCCGGCATCAATTTTATCGGGAGCATTGAGGCGCGGGAGATACCCCGGGGCGCGGCGGACGTTATCGTGTGTGAGGCGTTTGTGGGCAACGTGATCTTAAAGCTCTATGAGGGGCTTGCGGGAACACTGGTGGGAGTCATCAAGAAGGGCCTGATGAGCACGTTTAAGAGCAAGATCGGCGCGGCGCTGGCACTGCCTGCCCTGAAAAAAACACTGAAATCCTTTGATGCCGCAGCCTACGGCGGCGCACCGCTTCTGGGCTGTAACGGGCTGGTGGTAAAGACCCACGGAAGCGCGAAGGCGGTCGAGGTGAAAAACTCCATCATCCAGTGCGTCACCTTTAAGGAGCAGGCCATCGGCGATAAAATAAAGGAAAATATTTTATAACATGTACAACTATAAGAAAGGGAAGGAAAGAAAATGGAATTAGAAAAGCTGAAAAAAATTATTGTGGAAGTGCTGAATGTGGATCAGGATGAGATTTCCGAGGACACGACGTTTATCGACGACCTGGGTGCGGATTCCCTGGATATTTTCCAGATCATCATGGGAATCGAGGAGGAGTTTGATATTGAGATTCCCACCGAGGAGGCGGAGAAGATCAGTACGGTTGGCGATGCGGTTGAAAGAATCAAGAATGCATCGAACTAGTCGGAACATAGGCTGAAAACTGTTTTTGTTTACAAAGGACGGGGGCGCTGACTGGCACCTCCGTTTTATTCCCGCAGGCAATGAAGAGGGCAGCCGTCCGGAAGGGGCCGTTTTTTGGCCGTGCGGGAAGCGAAGGGCTGCGAAAGGAGATTGAGAAGTGAAAAGACCAAGGGAATTACAGGATGTGATCGGTTACCGGTTCGGCGAGGAGGGACTTCTGACCCAGGCCCTGACCCACAGCTCCTATGCGAACGAAAAGCATATGAAAAAGGGCGCGGACAATGAGCGTCTGGAGTTTCTCGGGGATGCGGTGCTTGAGATCGTATCCAGCGAATTTTTGTACCATAAGTACCCCCAGCTTGCGGAGGGGGAGCTGACAAAGCTGCGGGCGAGCCTCGTGTGCGAGCCGACGCTGGCGTTCTGCACCGGGCAGATCGGCCTGGGGGATTACCTTCTGCTCGGCAAGGGTGAGGAACAGACCGGGGGACGCCTGCGCAAATCGATTCTCTCCGATGCGCTCGAGGCGGTGATCGGGGCGATTTATCTGGATGGTGGTTTTGCTAGTGCAAAGGAGTTTATCGAGCGGTATATATTGACGGACACGGAGCATAAGCAGCTCTTTTATGATAGCAAGACGATCCTTCAGGAGGAGATCCAGGGCAGTGAGAGAGGGACGCTTCACTATGAGCTTTTGCGGGAGGAAGGCCCTGACCACAACAAGCATTTTGTCGTTGCGGCCTGCGTGGACGAGGAACAGCTCGGTGTCGGGGAAGGCCCCACAAAGAAGGCGGCGGAGCAGAAGGCGGCGTATGAGACATTGCTTCGACTCAGGGATATAGGCGGAGGGAAGTGATGTATTTAAAAAGTATTGAGATTCATGGCTTTAAGTCCTTTGCGAACAAGCTGGTGTTTGATTTTCACAACGGAATCACCGGCATTGTCGGACCAAACGGCTCCGGAAAGAGCAACGTTGCGGACGCGGTGCGCTGGGTATTGGGAGAGCAGAGTGCGAGACAGCTGCGCGGCGCGAGTATGCAGGACGTCATCTTCGCGGGGACGGAGAGCCGAAAGCCCCTGGGCTATGCCTTTGTGGCGATCACACTGGATAATTCCGACGGGCAGCTTCCGGTGGATTTCAAGGAGGTCACGGTAGCCAGGAGGGTTTACAGGTCCGGGGAGAGCGAGTATCTCTTAAACGGCAGCCCGTGCCGCTTAAAGGATGTGAACGAGCTGTTTTACGACACCGGCATCGGCAAGGAGGGCTACTCCATCATCGGGCAGGGCCAGATCGACAAGATTTTGAGCGGAAAGCCGGAGGAGCGCAGAGAGCTTTTCGACGAGGCTGCGGGTATTGTGAAGTTCAAGCGGCGCAAGGCCATGACCCAGAAAAAGCTGGAGGGGGAGCGGGAAAACCTTGTGCGCATTAACGATATTTTGTCGGAGCTGGAGCGTCAGGTAGGCCCGCTGGAGCGCCAGGCCGAAAAGGCGCGCACCTATCTGAAAAAGAAGGAAGAGCTCAAGGGCTACGACGTCAATGCATTCCTGATGGAAATGGAGCAGACACAGCAGCAGGAAAAGGAGCTGGAAGAGAAGCACCGCATCGCGGATGGTCAGCTGGAGGAGGCAAAGAGGCAGAAGGAGAAAAACGAGTCCGCCTACAATGAGCTGCAGGATACCATACATGAGATGGACCAGAATATTGACGCGATGCGCGATGAGCTGGCGGGCAGCAGTGTGACGAAGGGAAAGCTGGAGGGCGAGATCAACGTCTTAAAGGAGCAGATCCACACGGCCCAGATGTCCGACGAGCACTATAAGAGCCGCATGGACGCCATTGAGGGGCAGCGCGGCGAGCGTGAGGAGCAGCGCAGCGCATACGAGAAGGAAAAGCAGGAGCTTGATGCGCAGCTCTTGGCGGTTACGGAAAAAAGCAAATCGATTAAACAGCGGCTGTCAAAGGCGCAGGAGCAGATCGGTATCTGCAGCAGCGGCATCGAAAAGGGGAAGAGCGAGATCATCGAGCTTTTGAACAACCGGGGAAATATCAAGTCCAGGGGTCAGAAATATGTCACGATGACCGAGCAGATCAATATTCAGAAGGCGCAGCTTACAAAGCGCCGCCTGCAGCGAAAGAGCGAGGAAGCGGATTTTGAGAAGGAGCTTTTGCGCTGCGAGAAGGAGCTTGAGAAAACCGGGGCGGCAAGTGCCGGGCTCCAGGCAAAGATCGAGACGCTCAGACTGAAGGACAGTGAGTGGGAGCACAAGCTTTCCGAGGGCAGGCGTTTGCTGGAGGCTTCTACCGTCGCCTTTCACAAGAAGCAGTCGCGGCTGGAATCTTTGCAGAATATAGCGGAGCGCTATGAGGGCTACGGCGGCAGCGTGCGGCGCGTCATGGAGAGAAAGGACAATATTTCCGGCATTCACGGCGTGGTAGCGGATTTGATCAAGGTGGAAAAGACCTACGAGACGGCGGTAGAAACCGCACTTGGCGGCAGCATCCAAAACGTTGTGACACAGGACGAGCAGACGGCGAAGCAGCTCATCGATTACCTGAAAAAAAACCGTCTGGGGCGCGCGACCTTTTTGCCGCTGACGAGTGTGAAGGGCGGCGACAATACAAAAAACGAGCGTGTGCGGTCCTGCGCGGGTGTGATCGGCATGGCAAACGAACTGGTACATACGGATCGCATTTACGACGGTGTGATCTCCTATTTGTTGGGGCGGTTTGTTGTGGTGGATACGATTGACCATGCGATCGCGCTTGCAAAGGCTTTTCATTATTCGCTGCATATCGTGACGCTGGAGGGGGAACGTCTCAGTCCGGGCGGCTCGCTCTCCGGCGGAGCGTTTAAAAACAACAGCAATCTTCTGGGACGGAGCCGTGAGCTTGAGGAGCTGGAGCGCGAGGTGAAGGCGCTCACGCAGGAGATGCTGGAAAAGCGGAAACACATTGCGGACATCGAGACCGCGCGGGAGCTGCTGAAGGGCGACCTGAAGGAGGCGGAGGACAAGCTGCAGCAGGCGTATCTTGCCTCCAACACGGCAAAGATGAATTACAACCGCGCGAAGGAGCAAAAGGAGCACAGCGAAAAGGTGTTTAACGGCCTGCAGCTCGAAACACAGCAGCTGGACCGCCAGCTTGCACAGATCGAGCTTGACCGGGCCAGGATCGAGGAAGAGCTTCTGGATACCGACCGGAGACAGAAGGAGATCGAGGAGGAGAGCGAGCGCCTGCAGACAGCCCTCGACGAGCAGATGTACCTGGAGGAAAATGCCACAAAGGAGTATTCCGCGATTCAGATTGAGGAGTCGAACGTCCGCCAGAAGCACGGGTTTGTGCAGGAAAACCTCGACCGTATTGCCGGGGAGCTGGAGAAGCTCACCGAGGAGGCGGCGCAGCTCACCGGGGGGCTCGCGCAGGCAAAGGAGGACGTAGAAGAAAAGAGTGCGCGGATCGAGGAGATCCGAAAGACGATTCTCGCGGGGGACGAAAGCTATGCCCGGCTGAGCGAGCAGCTTCGGGAGGCGGTGGCAAGGAAGGACGCGCTCACCGAGAAAAACAAGAGCTTTTACCGGAAAAACGACGAGATCACAGGCGAGATCGGAAATCTGGAAAAGGAGATTTACCGTTTGAGCAGCGGGCAGGAGAAGCTGGCGGAGGCGAAGGAGCAGCGGACGGCCTACATGTGGGACGAGTACGAGCTGACCTACCACAACGCCCTTGCGCTGCGGGATGAGGAAGGCCCGGGGCTTACCGAGCTTCGCGGGCTCATCGCAGGGGTGAAGGACGAGATCCGAAAGCTTGGCGACGTCAACGTCAACGCCATCGAGGATTACCGGGAGCTGTATGAACGCTATACCTTTTTAAAAACGCAGCATGACGATCTCATAGAGGCGGAGCAGACGCTTATGGATATTATCGCGGAATTGGATGCGGGGATGCGCAGGCAGTTTGCCGAGAAATTTGCAGATATCCAGCGGGAGTTTGACCAGGCGTTTAAGGATCTCTTCGGCGGCGGAAAGGGAACGCTGGAGCTTTTGGAGGATGAGGAGCACGACCTGCTTGAGTGCGGTATCCGCATCATTGCCCAGCCTCCCGGGAAGAAGCTTCAGAATATGATGCAGCTCTCCGGTGGGGAGAAGGCGCTGACGGCGATTGCGCTGCTGTTTGCGATCCAGAATCTGAAGCCGTCGCCTTTTTGCCTTCTGGACGAGATCGAGGCGGCACTGGACGATTCAAACGTTGACCGCTATGCAAAATATCTGCATAAGCTCACGAAGAATACACAGTTTATTATTATCACCCACAGGCGCGGCACGATGAACGCGGCGGACCGGCTCTACGGCATTACGATGCAGGAGAAAGGCGTTTCCACGCTCGTGTCCGTGAACCTCATCGAGGGGGATCTGGACGAGTAGCATATATAAATAGGAAGGCAGCCGTTTCTTTCCGGGCCTGCATATTTTGTGAATTTTCAGGCTGCGGCGTATGAACCGGGGAAAACAGCTGTAAACGGAGGATAGGACATGGAGCAGAAAGAAAAGAAGAAGGGCTTTTTCGGAAGGCTCGTGGAAGGGCTCACAAAGACTAGGGACAATATCGTCAAAGGAATTGACGCGGTTTTCAGCGGGTTTTCCAGCATTGACGATGATTTTTACGAGGAGATCGAGGAAATTCTGGTGATGGGCGATCTGGGTGTGCATGCCACGGAGCGCATCATTGAAAATCTGAAGGTACAGGTGAAGGAGCAGCACATCAAGGAGCCGGCCGCCTGCAAGGAGCTTCTCATCGAGAGCATTAAAGCGCAGATGGACGTGGGCGAGACGGCATACCGCTTCGAGCACGAGCAGTCCGTCGTCATGATTATCGGTGTCAACGGCGTGGGAAAGACTACCTCGGTTGGAAAGCTCGCCGGAAAATTGAAGGCGCAGGGCAGGAAGGTTGTGCTGGCGGCGGCAGATACCTTCCGCGCGGCGGCGGGCAGCCAGCTTGAGGAGTGGGCGAACCGGGCCGGCGTGGAGATGATCGGCGGGCAGGAGGGCGCGGACCCGGCGGCAGTTGTCTACGATGCAGTGGCAGCGGCAAAGGCGCGCCATGCGGATGTGCTCTTGTGCGATACGGCGGGAAGGCTTCACAACAAGAAAAATCTCATGGAGGAGCTGCGGAAGATCGACCGGGTCATCGACCGGGAATACCCGGACGCATTCCGGGAAACGCTGGTTGTTTTGGACGGAACCACGGGGCAGAATGCCCTTGCACAGGCAAAGCAGTTTTCCGAGGTGGCGGATATTACGGGCATTATCCTGACAAAGATGGATGGCACAGCCAAAGGCGGCATCGCGGTGGCGATTCAGTCCGAGCTTGGCATACCGGTGAAATATATCGGCGTCGGTGAGACCATTGACGACCTGCAGAAATTCGATTCAAACGACTTTGTAAACGCTTTATTTGACACGGGCGCTTCATTGGATAAGGAGGACGGACATGCTGACATTGGATAAATTTGAGGAAGCCAGCGAGAAGGTGCGTGAGGTCACGCTGGAGACAAAGCTGGTGTACAGTGATTATTTGAGCGGGCAGACCGGGAACAAGGTTTATTTGAAGCCGGAGAACATGCAGTTCACCGGAGCCTATAAGGTGCGGGGCGCGTACTATAAGATCAGCACGCTAAGTGATGAGGAGCGGGCGAGGGGGCTGATCACGGCCTCCGCGGGCAACCATGCGCAGGGCGTGGCTTACGCCGCAAAATGCTACGGCTGCAAGGCGACGATTGTCATGCCGACGACAACGCCGCTCATCAAGGTAAACCGGACGAAGAGCTACGGCGCGGAGGTGGTGCTGTTCGGTGACGTGTACGACGAGGCGTGCGCCCATGCCTTGGAGCTTGCGAAGGAGCACGGCTATACGTTCATCCATCCCTTTGACGACCTGGCGGTTGCCACCGGACAGGGCACGATTGCAATGGAGATTTTCAAGGAGCTGCCCCTTGTGGAGTATATCCTTGTCCCCATCGGCGGCGGCGGGCTTGCGACAGGTGTTTCCACGCTTGCGAAGCTCTTAAACCCGAAGATCAGGGTAATCGGCGTGGAGCCT
The DNA here is from genome assembly GCA_910589045.1 of uncultured Eubacterium sp. Taxonomy (GTDB): domain Bacteria; phylum Bacillota; class Clostridia; order Lachnospirales; family Lachnospiraceae; genus W0P33-017. The sequence goes on along the minus strand of CAJUSH010000045.1, from coordinate 9,393 downwards.
GCCGGGGCAAGCTGTATGCAGGCGTCCTTCAGGGAGGGAAAGGTGACCACGCTTCCCACGGTCAGCACGATCGCGGACGGCACGGCGGTGAAAACGCCGGGGGAGCAGATTTTCCCCTACATCAAAAAGAATCTGGACGATATTCTCACCGTGGAGGATGACGAGCTGATTGTTGCGTTTCTTGACATGGTGGAAAACCATAAGATGATCGTAGAAAATTCCGGCCTTTTGACGGTTGCGGCGCTTAAGAAGCTGAACGTGAAAAATAAACGGGCGGTCTGCATTTTAAGCGGCGGCAACATGGATGTGATCACGATGTCCTCCGTGGTGCAGCAGGGGCTGATCTTCCGCGACCGGATCTTTACCGTGTCGGTGCTGCTTCCCGACAAGCCGGGAGAGCTATGCAAGATTTCCGGGCTGATTGCAGGCCTGCAGGGAAACGTAGTAAAGCTGGAGCATAACCAGTTTGTCACCACAAACCGAAGCATGGCAGTAGAGCTGCGCATTACGATGGAGTGCTTCGGCAGCGAGCATAAGGAGCAGATCATCGGCACGCTGGAAAACGAGGGCTATCGCCCGAAGGTGGTGCGCACGACGCTGTAGGAAACGGGTTGCGGAGAGAAAATGAAACAATAGCTGAATGAAAAAACGGTTTCGGGGATTGTGAAGCTTATTAACACGAAGGGCGTGCAGTCCATCAAGAACGGTATGGTCTGCGCCATGCTCCTTCTGATCACAGATTCGATCTTTCTGATTCGCTCCATTTTCCCGGTGGAGTCTGTGGTAAACGGTCTATCCCGCAGCGTGCAGGAAGAGGAGGCATGTGACGCCTGCAGGCTGCAAAACTAATCGGGCATCGCACGGCGCATACGGGGTGTATTAAATTTTCTGCCTTAAAAACGAGATCAGCCCGTCGGTAAAGCGTGTGACGCCGGGCATCGCCTGGACGGCCTTGCGGTTTTTCTCGTTGAAGCCGACGAGGATGTCGTGGTTGGCCTCGGAGAGATAGTCGATGATGCCGTCGATGTCGGACTTCATATTTTTCGGAAACTGGATGTACAAATGCTTGTTCGCCGTTATGTGCAGCGTGTAGGAAATGCTGAAATGATACCAAAGGATCGTTTTCAGCGTAGAGTATTTGTAAATCCACACGATCTGGTCGATGGGGATGACCGTCACCGCTTTGTTTGCAAAGGCGATGAAAAAGTGCTCCGTAATATACATGTCCTCCGTGGCGAGCTGGGGGAGGGTGGCAAGCTCCTCCTCCGCCTGTGCGAGCAGCTCACCACGTCTGCCGTAAAGCCCCAGCTGGCGGCTCGCGGGGGAGAGTACCGGAAAGAGCGCATAGCCGGCAAAAAGCGCGATGGAGAGCAGCGCATAGCCGCCTGTGGCAAAAAAGAACGCAAGCAGTATCCGGTTGCCGATCCCGCCGAAGCCCGGCTCGGAGATGATGCAGTCGGATACTTTCTTATAAAACCCGGAGACCGTCCAGTCCAAATCGCCCGCAAGGCTTTCGGCCAGAATGGAAAAGCTCTCCGGCTGTCTGCGGATCATGGTGCGTACCGTGAGCGTGTCGATCGTCGGAAGCCCCTCCTCGCAGGTGCGGGGGCTTAAGACGACGAGATAGCAGCCGTCGTCGCGCATGGTGTAATAGTAGTAGCCTGTGACCCGGCCGAAGAGACTCTGGGTATAGCCGGTAAAATTTAAGTTTTCCAGTGTGGTTGTGACGTACTGGGTGCCCTCGCTGGCAAGGGCGGCGATCTGCGCCTGCGGGGAAAGCACGCGGGGGTTTATCAGGTCGCGGACGGGCGTAGTAAACCAGATAACCACGAGAAACAGGAAATAGAGAATCGGAGAGATCAGGCGTCTGCCGTAGGTGCTCCGAATTTTTTTTGTGATCAGATGTTCTAATTGCTTCATTTTAAACCTCCGTGGGGATTCCGGTGGCGGCTGCGAACCGCTACATCATTCTAACAAAAAATCAGGTCAATTCCAAGTAATAGTAGAAAGTTTTCGGTAAAAATGATATGATAACAAAAAGACGCGGAAGCGAATAGAAATGGAAATTGGAGAACATAGTATGAACATATACGGCAGCTTTGCACAGGTCTACGATCAGTTTATGGCGGATGTGCCCTACGAAAAATGGCGCGACCGGATCGTGGAGGAGTTGAAAAAGGAGCATATCACGGACGGGCTTGTGCTGGACCTTGGCTGCGGTACGGGCACGCTGACCGGGCTTTTGGCTGAGGCGGGCTTTGACATGATCGGCGTGGACGGCTCGCAGGAGATGCTCGTGGAGGCGCGGGAGAAGGCGGGGGATGCCGGCATCCTTTATCTGTGCCAGGATATCCGTGCGTTTGAGCTCTACGGCACCGTGCGGGCAGTCGTTAGTACATGCGATACGATGAATTATCTTCTGACACCCGAGGATTTTACAAAGACCGTCCGACTGGTGAACAATTATCTGGACCCGGGCGGCATCTTTGTTTTTGATCTGAATACGCGTTATAAATTCCGTGAGCTGATGGGAAATGCGACCTTTGCGGAGAGCGGGGAGGATGCGGCGTTTATCTGGGAGAACTATTTTGACGAGGAGAGCGGGCGCAACGAATATGACCTGACGCTCTTTCTGGAGCGGGAGGACGGGCTTTTTGAGCGGCACATGGAGGTACACGAGGAGCAGTGCTACGGGCCCCGGGAGGTTACAGGGCTTCTGGAGGCGGGCGGCATGGAGCTTGTGCGGATGTTTGACGCGGACACCGGGGGCGCGCCCGCGGAAGTCAGCGAAAAAATCTTTTTTGTGGCGCGGGAGAAAGGCAAGCGGGCGGTCGGAAATAATAGATAAGGAAAGGAAAAGGTAACGGCGCTCCGCCGTTACGGGAAATGGATATGAATGATTACATGGTGCGGGCGACCGCGGCAGACGGTGCGATCCGCGCATTTGCGGTCACGTCAAAGCATCTGGTGGAGGAAGCGCGCAAACGCCACGACACAAGCCCCGTTATGACGGCGGCGCTGGGGCGGCTGCTCTCCGCCGGGACGATGATGGGCGCAATGATGAAGGGGGAGAAGGATCTTCTGACCCTGCAGATTAAGGGCGACGGCCCGGGCGGGGGACTGACGGTTACGGCGGATGCACAGGGAAACGTCAAGGGCTATCCGGAGGTTTCCGTGGTGGCGCTGCCGTCAAAATCCGACGGGCACTTAAACGTTGGCGGCGCCATGGGAAACGGCATGCTGCGGGTCATTAAGGATATGGGGCTAAAGGAGCCTTACGTGGGCGAGGTGGATCTGCAGACCGGGGAGATTGCGGAGGATCTGACCTACTATTTTGCAGCCAGCGAGCAGATTCCGTCCGTGGTGGGGCTTGGCGTGCTCGTGGACAGGGACGGGAGCGTGCTTGAGGCAGGCGGCTTTATCGTCCAGCTCATGCCTTTTACCGGCGACGATGTGATTGAAAAGCTGGAGGGGAGCCTTGCGACCTTAGAGCCGGTGACGACGATGCTCGCCCGGGGCTTTACGCCGGAGGTGATTCTGGAGGAGGTGCTCACCTTCTTTGATGTGGAGTACAACGGGACGATGCCGGTGCAGTTTTCCTGCAGCTGCTCGAAGGAGCGGGTCACAAAGGCGCTGATCGGTGTGGGAAAAAAGAATTTGCAGGATATGATCGACGACGGGGAGGCAGTTCACGTCAGCTGTCATTTCTGCAATACGGATTATACATTTGAGGTGGAAGAGTTAAAGGAGATAAGAGATGCGGCAGGGATTCATAAAGGCAGCGGCGGTAACGCCGGACATCAGGGTAGCCGACCCGGAGTTTAACCGGCAGTCGGTGCTTGAAAAGGTAAAGGAGGCAGCAGCGGAGGGGGCAAACGTGATCGTCACGCCGGAGCTGTGCCTGACGGGATATACGTGCAATGATTTGTTTTTGCAGGAGCTTTTGCTGCGGGAGGCCGGGGAAGCGCTTGTATGGCTCATAGAGCAGACAAAGGAGCTGAACGCGATCATCTTTGTGGGGCTTCCCTTTGCACACAGGGATAAGCTCTACAACGTGGCGGCGGCCTTTTGCGGCGGGATTTTGCTTGGCCTTGTGCCGAAAACGAGCCTGCCGAACTACGGTGAGTTTTATGAGCAGCGCTATTTTTCAAGGGGCATGAAGCAGCCCGTTCCGGTCAGCGTCGCGGGGCTGGAGTGCTATATGGGGACGCGGATGATCTTTGAATGCAAGGAATACCCCATGCTGCGGATATCGGCGGAGATCTGTGAGGATTTGTGGGCACCGTGTCCGCCCAGCAACGAGCATGCCCTTGGAGGGGCAACCCTGATCGTCAATCTTTCCGCCAGTGACGAGGTGACGGGAAAGGATGTTTACCGCAGAAAGCTTGTGGAGGGTCAGTCCGCACGGCTTGTGTGCGGCTATGTGTACTGCAGCTGCGGGGAGGGGGAGTCCACGCAGGATGTGGTTTTTTCCGGGCACAACCTGGTAGCGGAAAACGGGCAGCTGCTCGCGGAGTCGAGACGCTTTGAAAACGAGATCACCTGCTCCGAGATCGATGTGAGCCGCATGGTCTCGGAGCGCCGGAGACTTACAACCTTTGAGACGAGCTGGAAGCGGGAGATGCGCTACTTTGTCATGGGATTTTCCCTGGAGGTGAAGGAGACGAAGCTGACCCGCTTTGTAGACGCGTCACCCTTCGTGCCACAGGATCGCTATGACCGGGAAAAGCGGTGTGAGGAGATTTTTGCGATTCAGGCCATGGGCTTAAAGACCAGGCTAGCGCACACAAACTGCAAAAACGCGGTGGTGGGTATTTCCGGCGGACTGGATTCCACGCTGGCGCTGCTGGTGACGGTGCGTGCCTTTGACGCGCTTTTCATTCCCCGGGAGGGTATCACGGCGGTGACGATGCCGGGCTTCGGGACGACCGACCGCACCTATGAAAATGCGGTGAGCCTCGTGAAGGGGCTTGGAGCTGCCTTAAAGGAGATTCCCATCGCGGACGCGGTAAACCAGCATTTTTCGGATATCGGTCACGATTCGTCCGTGCATGACGTGACCTATGAGAACGCCCAGGCAAGAGAGCGGACGCAGATTTTGATGGATATAGCCAACAAAAACGGCGGGATGGTCATCGGAACCGGCGATATGTCGGAGCTGGCGCTGGGCTGGGCGACCTACAACGGCGACCACATGTCGATGTACGGGGTCAACTGCTCGGTTCCGAAAACACTGGTGCGCCATCTCGTGCGCTACTATGCGGATACGTGCGGGGATGAGGCGCTTTCCGGCGTGCTGCTCGACGTATTGGACACGCCGGTCAGCCCCGAGCTGCTTCCCCCGAAGGATGGGAAGATTTCCCAGAAAACGGAGGATCTGGTCGGGCCTTACGAGCTGCACGATTTTTATCTGTACCAGGTATTGCGCTGCAGCTTTGCACCGGCAAAGGTGTATCGTCTCGCAAAACTGGCGTTTGATGGGAAATATGAAAGCGAAGTGATTTTGAAATGGCTGAAGATTTTTTATAAGCGGTTTTTCTCTCAGCAGTTCAAGCGCTCCTGCGTGCCGGACGGGCCGAAGGTAGGAACCGTGGCGCTCTCGCCCAGAGGGGATCTTCGCATGCCAAGCGATGCATCGGCGGCTGCGTGGCTGCGGGAGCTGGATGCGCTGAAGGTGTAAAAATACACAAATCTCCGGAGTTTTTCTGATATTTCATAGTGAAGCACAAAGAGAGAATGCAACATAATGTATAGTGTGTTGCATTCTCTTGCTTACATTCTATATTTCGGTTACTTTCTTTTATTCTTAACCCCTGAATGAAAATTTTTTTAAATATTTTTATCGCAGCAGGAATTTCCTTCTGCGATAGAACAATGCCCGCAATGCGGCGCAGAGCAAGCATGCCGTTAAAGCGCCGCAGTCAGAAATCAAGCTCCTGAAAAAGCGTGTCGCGGTCGTCCTGGTCGATGCCGAGGTAGCGCCGTGTGATGACAAACGAGGAGTGATTATAAATATCCATCAAAAGAACGGGGGAGATTCCCTGCTTCCACGCGTGATAGCCGAAGGTTTTGCGCAGGGAATGGCAGCTGATATGTGTCTCGTTTAGCGTTTTGCTCGCCGCCTCCCGGACAATGCGGTATGCCTGCGATCGGCAAAGGGGGCGTGAGCTGTCCGTAGTCCTGCAGAAAATGTATTCCTGGGGCTGGGGATTTTTTTGTGTGCGGTAGGCCTCAAGTGCTTCGATCACGTGGTGGCTGAGGGCGATGACGCTTGTCTTTCCTGTTTTTTTCTCGTGGAGAAACAGATGCTCCACGTACTTGTTTTTCTCAAACCGGTAGATATCCTGCCATTTCAATTCCAGAATATCGCTGATGCGCAACGCCGTGTGCAGTCCCAGCACGATGAGACAGTAATTGCGGGGATTCGGTTTTGCAGTTGCATAATAGCTTGTGAATTTCTTTACGTCTGTTTTCTTTCGGATCGGCTGTGTGGTTCCCATATTTTTCTTCCTGTAATGCGATTTGCATTACGTTCCTTTCTTTAGATTTATGTAGCGGTTCAGCCGGCATCGCCTGAAAATGCAACCTTTTATACAAATTGTTGCATTTTCGAAATGCTGGCATGGCGGCTTCCAGAAGAAGCGCGCAGAAAAAACAAGGAGGTTTTTATGCTGAAGCTAACATTACGCCCCGGAGACTTTATCGACATCGGAGAGGAAATCAAGGTTGTCTTTACCGGCGGCTCGCAGAGAAACATTCATCTTCTGGTGGGTGCCCCGAAAGAGATGAACATTGTGAGAAGTACGGCAATGAAAGAGAAAGGTGTTTCGCCCTATCGGGCGGAGGCGGGTATTTCCCAGGAGGCTCAGAATCAGATCGTTGAGATCATTAAGCGCGAGAAGCGCGAGCAGTATCGCAAGCGAGCGATGCAGTAGGTAATAATGCGGGGCGATCCCGGGTGCCCTGCCTTGTTATAAAACCTGTAACTGCCGGAACCGGATCTGAAAATTTCCGGTTTCTGGCAACACAAAATATTATACACGCGGGAACGGAATCCCGCAAACATAATCACACGGAGGTAAATATTATGGCAATGATCGTACAGCACAACATGCAGGCAATGAATGCAAACAGAAACTTGAGGATGACCACAACCGCACAGGCAAAATCTACGGAGAAGCTTTCTTCCGGTTACCGGATCAACCGCGCGGCGGACGATGCGGCGGGCCTTTCGATTTCCGAGAAGATGCGCAGCCAGATCCGCGGCCTGAAGCAGGCTTCCACCAATGCGCAGGACGGCATTTCCCTGATTCAGACTGCAGAGGGTGCGTTAAATGAGCAGCATTCGATTTTACAGAGAATGCGCGAGCTGTCCGTTCAGGCGGCAAACGGTGTGGAGACGGACGACGACCGTGAGGCAGTCAACAACGAGATCAGCCAGCTCCAGTCCGAGCTGACAAGGATTTCCGAGACGACCGAGTTCAACACGATGAAGCTGCTCGACGGAAGCCTTTCCGGGACAGCCGGATCGTCCACCGGCTCAGGCCCGAAGTTCGGCGTGGTAGATGCAACCTTAGACGGCGCGCTTGTGACGTCGAATGTTGCAGGTGTCAAGGTAGCTACAGCTGCTACGACAAGTACAAAAGCCGGACAGGAGACTGCCATCTGGGACGCAACCGGAAAGACACTGACATTGAATCTTGCCCTGAACAAGGTATATACGCAGGATGAGATCGATGCGCTGGTGAAAAACGCAAAGCAGGAGGACAGCAGTGCAACCGGTTCACCGGCAGAGGTGACGATTACACTTAAAAACGGTATTTACAATGCGGATGCGGCGACTAGCGCGGGCACGGCGACAGCGGCAGGGAAGAAGGCTGTTTCTGATGACGGAACGGTGACCGGCTTTGTTGGGGCAGACACCATTTCCTTTACGGCGAACAAATACGGCGCGGAGTTTAATGACACAACCTTCGACTTTGCGTTTGACAGGGAAGCGGGCAAGGAGGAAATTGAGACGACGACCGCAATCACGCACAGTGCTGTGAATGCGACGACTGCAGGCGCATACGTGATTCACCTTGCTGCGGGCAAGGAGTATACGGCACAGGATATCGAGGATGTGCTTGCAAAGGCAGGCTTTGATTTTTCGGTGAGCCTGAGCGGCAACACGCCCGACGAGCCGAACACACTGTTTGCAACGACCGGTGGGTCAACGGTTTCACAGATTACGATGGGAGGAACTACTGCGGGGACAGGTCTTGGCAGCACAAAGGCACTGTGGGGGCAGGAAGGCTACGAGGGCGTTTCCTCCGGTGCGGGCATTACCCTGCAGATCGGCGCAAACGAGGGACAGACCATGAGCTTCTCACTGGAGGACATGAGTGCGCGTTCCCTCGGCGTGGACGGCAACAACGTAGACCTGAGCACACAGGAGGGCGCACAGAAAGCGTCTACCACGATTGACGCGGCGATTAAGATGGTTTCCCAGGCAAGGGGACGCATGGGCGCGATCCAGAACCGTCTGGAGCACACCATCGCAAACCTTGACACCGCATACGAGAATACACAGAATGCAGAGTCCCGCATTCGTGATACCGATATGGCACAGGAGATGGTGGAGTACAGCAAGAACAACATTCTCTCCCAGGCAGGACAGTCCATGCTTGCACAGGCGAACCAGTCTACACAGGGCGTACTTTCCCTGCTGCAGTAAAACGCATTTTATCGGCAGTGAAGGTGCTGCGCCAGGCAGCGGGAGAGCTGTGCAGCAGATGCTACATGCAAACGGCGTATCCGGGCTGCTGAAACCAGCGAGCGCATACGCCGTAACTATGAGGCCGGCGGGATGAATCGTTGATGGCACTTTTGCCCTGAACTTCGTTCATTATTGCATGGATTTTGTACTTGAATTATGCTATACTTACAATCATAGCAACAAACTTGACAAGCACAGGATAGAAGGCAGGTGAGCGTATGGGCATGAGCGACCAGCAATTTGAGGTATATAACGCTTTATTAAATTTCGTTGATGAATTGATCGACAGAGAGACAGACGAAAAAGAGAAAGAGAAACTCAAGATGCGCAAAAAGAATATACTTGCGAATAACAGAGAAATCAGTTAGTCGGCACAAAATATGGTGTAAGGCTTATGGAATCCATAAGACCTTACACCTTTTTGGTGTTACAGTAACAATACCCCTGCTATGCAGGCTCAGAGTATAATTATTATTGGCAAAAATAAAGGGAAGAGATCGAAATCCCTTCCCGTTCATACAGATTTTGCTTATTTAAGAAATCCCAAAAAACCACTAAAATCAAGGCTTCCCGGACATTTAAAAATGGAGATAGGGGGACTCGAACCCCTGACCTATACGTTGCGAACGTATCGC
>CAJUSH010000044.1 GCA_910589045.1 uncultured Eubacterium sp. | reverse complement strand
CGTGATGTAATAGTCCTGTATATAATAGCGGGTGTATCGTTTTCCTTTGCCTTATGCAACTGTATTCTTTTTGCAATAAAGCATGGAAAGACAACGAAAACGAATGGAACGATTGTTTCCATAAATCGCATACAAGTTCCTTTCACATCCAGGATAGGAACACCGATTACCGTTCGTTATGACCGAAACCAACCAGAGAGAATATACAGTTATTCTGCGAAACGAATCATCGCGGGATTTTTAATTGGCATAGGCAGCGTACTGATAGCTGTACTTATGTAAATCCATTAGAGAAGGGGGATAAAGGATATGCCGCATTTTCCAGAATGGTTTGTAATTATCTGCATTTCGCTTCCTGCTGCTTACTTGATTTATAAAGTATGGAAAAACAGAAAGAAATAGCAGAATTGGAGAAAACGAATCCGGAACGTGGAGCTGAAGGCCCGGAACTCTTTATTTTGTTTCGAACAGTCGCAAGAAAACAGGAGACCATTAACGGGATCTTAAAGACAAACTCTTGTTGGATAAGAAGCGCCGTGCTATACTTATGCTTGACATTTTGCGTATGCCTGCAGTCCGGATTATCGGACCGATCATTTGATAAGATTTTATTGGGGTGCAAAGGGGACCTGAAGATGAGTCATTCAGGATCAGACGAAGGCGTATGTGCAGGCGGGTAAATCTGTTTGGAGAGATAAAAAAATGGCAGAGATAAATAGCAGCCCATATAAGGGTTCCGCTCAGATCACGCGGGAGCAGTTCCTTTTCTATGAGATGAGGACAACTGCGAAGCTTATGCGTGAGAGGCTTGAAGAGAATGAAATCATAGACCGGATAGTGGCGGATAACCTTTTCCAGTATCCGACGGAGAGGTCCATCCGCCAGATGGCAAAAGCCTGCGTTGCGAGATTAGAGGGCATGGGGGATATGGATCTGGTCGAGGCGGTAGCTTCGCAGTCATCGGAGACGGCGAAGCAAATTTGCATGTATGCGATGATGAAGCGGTATCGGCTGGTATGGGATTTTATGATTACGGTAATCGGCGGGAAATACCGGATGCAGAATTTCTCCTTCAGCCAGATGGATGTGAATGTGTTCTTCATGCAGCTACAGGAACAGGATGATTATGTGGCTGGATGGAGTGAGAGCACGGTGAAAAAGATCCGGCAGATTCTGGTCCGGGTGCTTGCGGAGAATGCGTATCTGGACGATATCAAAGCGGATCATATCAATCCGGTATGGCTGAATCCGGTGCTGGAGAACGCCATAAGAAGCAGCAACGACGACAGGGCATTGACGGCGTTCAACTGCTTCTCATAGGAGGGAACATGAGCAATATAAACGAGAGATTGGATCATCTGAAATTGGAGATACAGAAGCCTGAGTTCCTGGAAGGCAAGGGGCTCAGCAATGAGGTAAATATCCGTATTTTCTGCTATGACGCGCAGGATGAAATGATTGTCCGGCATTTCACGGAGCAGCTGGCAGCAGATCCGTCGCTGGATTGTCATTTGGTGGAACGGAACCTGTATAAAGTGTTTCTGTCTATCTGTGATGATAAGCGTATCACGGAAAAGGCGGTGCAGATGGAAGAAAAGAAGGGGAAAGAGTTCCTGTTCAGCAGTCTGCAGAAGTTCGCCAGCAATAGAAGCTTCGTGGATAAGATGCAGTATGAACCGCATGAGCCGGGGGATGTGCTGCTTCTGACCGGCGTGGGAGAGGTGTTCCCGTTTATGAGGATTCATTCCCTTCTGGAAGCACTGCAGCCTGAGTTTCCGGATATCCCGATTCTGGTGATGTATCCGGGCAAGTATGACGGAAGATTTGTGCGGCTGTTTAACAAGCTGGAACCGAATCCGTATTACCGCGCATTCAATATTATTGGAACTGAGGACAGCTCCAATAATCAGGTATTGTAGGAGGAGCTGACAAATGAGAATACAGCAAATGTTTTATGACGACATCGATCGTAAGATCAATGGTGTCGTTAAGGTTGACCAGGATGCTGCTGACGTATTGAAGCAGGAAGTCCGGGAATATGTCATCACGCGGGATATCCGTCAGCATATGATCACCTTCTTCAATAATTATGCCGAATCCTTCCGGGAGCCGACAGCGGATGTGGGCGTGTGGATCTCCGGTTTCTTTGGAAGCGGTAAATCTCATTTCCTGAAGATGCTGTCATACCTTCTGGAAAACAAGGAAGTGGACGGAAAGAAGGTCGAGGATTATTTTCGCGGGAAGTTTGATGATGAGGCGACCTTCATGCAGATCGCAAGCGCAATCCGCGGTGAGACCGACACGATCCTTTTCAATATTGATATCGAGGGCTCCATCAACAAGGATAATACCGCTGTTCTGCGTGTATTCGCAAAGATGTTTTACAACTATCTGGGCTTTTATGGTGAGAACCTGAAGTGCGCGAAGATGGAACAGTTTATTGATAAAAAAGGAAAGACACAAGAGTTTTGCAGAGTGTTTGAAGAAAAGAACGGTTCACCGTGGGCGGAGTCCCGCGATGCATTCGCATTCTTTGAAGATGATGTGGCAGATACTCTGGTCGAGGTGCTGGGGATGAGCGAGACCGCTGCGCATAACTGGTTTGACGGTACGGAAACCATAGAGACTTCCATTGCGCAGCTTGTATCCGAGATGAAGGAATATGTGGATGCCAAGCCGGAGAATTTCAGATTGTTGTTTATGGCCGACGAGGTTGGCCAGTATGTGGGCGACAGCATTGATCTGCTGATGAACCTGCAGTCGCTTGTGGAGAAGATCGGAAGCGAGTGCAGCGGCAAGATCTGGGTGGTATGCACCGGACAGGAAGCCATTGATGAGATCATCAGGACCAGACAGGATCAGTTCTCACGTATCCAGGCGAGATTTAAAACCAGACTGGCACTGACCTCTTCATCTGCGGATGAGGTTATCCAGAAGCGTATTCTTCGCAAGAAGGACGAAGCTACACCGCAGCTGGAACAGGTATATAACGAGAATGATTCCGTGCTGAGAAATCTGTTCAGCTTCACGGATGCCGTTCTGGATATCAAGGGCTACAGCGGTCCGGGCGAGTTTGCAAGGAACTTTCCGTTCGTACCGTATCAGTTCATCATCATGCAGAAGGTATTTTCCGAGATCCGCAGGCACGGCAATTCCGGAAAGCATCTGTCCGGCGGTGAGCGTTCCATGCTGTCCGGATTTCAGGAAGCGGCACAGAAGATCGAGGATAAGGATGAGTTCGCTCTGGCACCGTTTTATCTCTTCTATGATACGGTTCACACATTCCTTGACAGTTCTATCCGCCGCGTGATCGAGCGCTGCCAGAAGGCGGCTGACACGAATGCCGGCATCCTCCGGCAGGACGTGGCTGTGCTGAAGCTTTTGTATCTGGTTCGCTATATCGACGACATCAAGGCAAATCTGGATAATATCGTCATCCTGATGGCGGATGATATCCGCATGGATAAGATCATCATGAGGGAACAGGTGCGGGGTTCCCTTGACCGTCTGATGAGCCAGAACTATATCGGGCGCACGGGCGACACCTATAACTTCCTGACGGATGAAGAGCAGGATATTCAAAGAGAAATCAAGAATACGCCGGTTGACACTGCGGCGATCGTGGAGCGCATCGCACACATAGTATTCGGCGATATCTATACAACAAAGAAGTTCCGCTATGGCAGGTATGACTTTGCCTTTGACCAGATGGTGGATAATACCACGGTCGGAGCGGTGACGGGCGGCATGAGGCTAAAGATCATGACCGTGGCAGCAGATTCTGAGGAGAAGGCAGAGCTTCGCCTGATGACGGAATCTGCAGGCCAGTCCATCGCAGTGCTGGCTGATACGCCGTATTATGAGTCGTTAGAAAACGCAATGCAGATCCGCAAGTATGTGAAGCAGAGGAACGTGGCCCAGCTTCCGAAGAGCGTGAGAGACATCATTGCGAATTACCAGAGCGAGGCCGATAAATACGAGCAGTCCGCACAGACGGATCTGGCGGCTGCCATTACCAATGCGCAGTTCTATGTGGACGGCGAAAAGATTGAGATCAGGGCAGCAGCCGTTTCCTCAAAGGAAGAGGATCCGGTGAAGCGGGATTATGAGATCAAGAAGGGCAAGGCGAAGAGCGTCATTGACCAGTCCCTTGATTATCTGGTATCCCATGTCTACAGTGATCTGGCTTTGATCGAAGAGAACGCTGAATCGGATGCGGATATTCTTGCGCTTCTGACCGGCGCCGTCACGCTGATTCCGGGGACGGAGCCGAACAGGGATGCCGCTGCCAGGGTGGAAGAGTATCTGGAAATGCAGGACAGGAAGCATCTGCCGACTTCCATGGCGGATGTACAGAGGAGATACCAGGCTATTCCTTATGGATGGCGTGAGATCGATATCGCGGCTGTTGTGGCGCTTCTGATCATAGGGCAGAAGGTAACAATCAAGTATGCCGGTTCAACGGTACAGCCGAACAATCCGAAGCTTCCGGATATGCTCAGGAAAAAGAGCGAGATCGGAAAGACGCAGATTTCCAAGAGACAGGTGGTATCTGCGGCAAGGATGAAGGCGGTCAGGGATTTCCTGCGGGATTATTTTAATCTCATGGATGTGCCCGCGGATGAAGACGGCCTGATCCGGTTCATGATTGATAAGTTTGAAGGTCTGCAGAAGCATTATGAAGATCTTCTGGCAAAATATGAGGGCCGCAAGTATCCGGACAGGAACGCAGTCAGCAATGCGCTTCAGACTGTAATGGATGTGCTGTCACAGCAGAAGGATAACGTGGCTCTGATTGCGCGCGTCCTTCAGAGGGAAGACAGCCTGTATGACGCGCAGGAAGCCATGCAGAATGTGGAGGCGTTCTTTAAGACGCAGGTGACCGTATTCGATGCCGCTGTGAAGTTCGATCAGGACCGGAGGAATGATCTGGACTATATCAAGAAGGATGAAGAGGCGAACCAGGCGCTGAATACGATCCGCCTGATCACGATGGTTCCTTCCGGCGGAAAGTATGATTACAAGAGGATTCCGGAGCTGAACGGACTTATGGCGAAGGTTAAGGCTTCCCATGATGCAATGCTGGATGAAAAGCGTGCAGAGCTTCTGGAAGTAGTCCGTCAGTGTATGGCAGACATTCATCAGGCAGCAGACGGTGGCAATCCGACAGCCAGAGCAATCAGCGATAAGGCTGATGCCTATTATGGACAGCAAAAGGAAAAGATTGCAGAGACGACAAGCCTGGCATTGATGGAGGGATTTCAGATTCCGATGTGGAATTACCGGGATGATGCTGTTTCCGGGATAGAGTTCAGTAAGCAGCCTCCGAAGCCGGCTGATCCGAAGCCTGTGGATCCGGGGAAGCCGGCCCCGAAGAAGACATACAGGCAAATATTCCGCCAGTCGCTTCTGAAGGCGGCAAGGCTGGAAAGCGATGCTGAGATTGATGCGTATGTGGACAAGCTGAGGGATCAGCTGAAGACATTGCTGAAGGGGTCAGACGGTATCGATCTTAAGTGAGGGAGAGGTGCGCGATAATAAATTGCCGCGCTGAAAACTGCGGTACATACAGATAAGCAAGCTTCTTTGTATGTACCCCGGAGGACAATTCATGGACAAGAATGCAATTAAAAAATATGCGGTGTGGGCACGTAATGAGCTGATTGCGCGTGTCATACAAAAGGCAGAGCAATATGAGATTACGGAGAAGAAGACTACGCCTGCGGATGCGGACAGCATCGGCGGCAGGGTGCTTACTGCAACAGAAAAGAAGCAGAGGCAGGCATTGATTGCAAAAATCAGCCAGGATGGATTTGAACAGGTGATGGAAGAAGTTGCCTATACCTGGTTCAATCGGTTTACCGCGCTTCGATTCATGGAAGTAAACAACTATCTGCCGGGCCATACGAGAGTTTTCACCAACGAGAACGGAGCGTTCAAGCCGCAGATTCTGGCGGATGCCATTTCTCTGGATTTGGAAGGTCTGGACATGGACAGGGTCTTTGAATTGAAGGAAGCGAACAAAACGGAAGAACTGTATAAGTATCTTCTGATTACTCAGTGTAATGCGTTGTCCGGTATTTTGCCGCGCATGTTCCAGAAGATTGCGCATTACACGGAACTTCTCCTGCCGGATTATCTGCTTCGTGAAGGAAGTGTCATTGAGCAGATGATAGAAATGATTTCTGAAGATAGCTTTAATGTAAGCTCGCAAGGCGGTCAGATCGAGATTATAGGCTGGCTGTATCAGTACTATATTTCAGAAAAACATGATGAAGTAGTGGATCCCCTTCACGGAAAAATTGTAGCGAAGGAAGAGGTCCCGGCAGCTACACAGCTTTTTACTACGGACTGGGTGGTTCGATATCTGGTTGATAATTCTGTAGGAAGATACTGGGCTGAGCGGAATCCAAAAAGTAATCTCGCTGATCGTTTACAATTTTTCGTTAAACCGCAAAATGGAGTTATTAAAACAATTGAAGAAAGCGCAGTGCCTCAGGAGGTTACCGTGTTTGATCCCTGTGTCGGATCTGGACATTTCTTAATATATGCTTTCGATGTTTTAATGAAAATTTATATGGAATACGGATATTCTGAACGTGATGCCGCAGCAGAAATCGTGCGGAACAATTTATTTGGTCTTGATATCGACGGCCGTGCTGCGCAGCTTGCTTATTTTTCAGTAATGATGAAGGCTCGCCAATATGACAGACGTTTCCTGTCGCGCGGAATCCAGCCCAATGTGCGTGAGATAAAAGAAAGCAACGATGTAGATAAACTTAGTATAGAGCATTTCTGCGGTGATGATTCAAAGCTGAAAAATGATATTGAATCAATATTGGATATGATGAAGGATGCTAAGGAGTATGGTTCTATTCTTCAAATCCCGGCTGTTGATTTCGCGCATATAAATAAGCGCTTTGATGAATTGAGTAGTGAGATAAGCATCTATAACGCATATCTCAGGAGTGATTTCAGATCGTTTATAAATGCAGTTGAGATAATGGCAGGCAAATATGCTATTGTCACTACGAATCCACCTTATTTAAACAAGTACGATGCAAAACTGAAGGATTATATTAACTCGCAGTATAAAGATTATTCGGGCGATTTATTCAGTGTATTCATTTATAAGAACTTTCAGTTTTGCGTAAAGGGCGGATATTCATGTTTCATGTCTCCATTCCTTTGGATGTTTATAAAGACTTATGAGAAGCTAAGAGATTATGTTATAGATACCAAAGATATTTGTACCTTTGTGCAGATGGAGTATTCGGCTTATGAAGAAGCAACGGTTCCTATTTGCTGCTATGTTTTAGAAAATGGGAAATCTGATACAGATGGCTTGTATTTCAAATTATCAGCTTTCACAGGAGGAATGGAGGTTCAAAAAGAAAAACTTCTTGAAGCCATTTCTGATAGAAATTGCGGATACTATTACGAGAGAAGCATAGAGATGTTTACAGCTATTCCCGGTCATCCATTTTCATTTTGGGGGACGCCTGCTGAAACAGCAGTTTTTTCTAAGTGCAAGTTATTATCAGACACTGCAAGTCCAAGACAGGGACTAATAACTGGTAATGTAAATCAGTTTGTACGGAAGTGGTATGAATGCTCATCGTCAAATTTGAATCTGAATGCTTCGCCGGCTGATGACGAAAGCCGCAGCGGAAAGTGGTTCCCCTATTGTAATGGAGGCGCCTATAGAAAATGGTATGGGAATAATGATGATGTTGTGAATTGGTTTGGGGATGGTTTTGAAGTAAAGAATTTTGTGGATGATAAAGGGAAACAGAGATCCCGTCCGCAAAATCAGCAGTATTATTATCATGAGGGAGGAACATGGTCGGCAATATCCAGCTCATTGTTTTCAGTAAGATATTTTCCGGAAGGTTTTCTCTTCTCAAATGCAGGTATGGCTATATATGCAAGCCATTCAAAACTGTTATATTTAATAGGCTTTTTGAATTCAAAGCTTAGTCAGACCTATTTGGGGCTGTTTAATGAAGGCTTGAATTATAATCAGGGAGACATAGCGAAACTTCCGATTCTGGAATCTCCAATCGAAAAAGAAGTAGGAGAGAAGGTACAGGATATCATTCAGTTATCAAAAAAAGAATGGGATTCCTTTGAAGTGTCCTGGGATTTTCAAACGCATCCACTTGTGGCAATCAGACAAAACAAATCGGGAGAGACATTCCGGCTGTCTGAGATATATGAAGAATGGGAAAAGGCTTGCGCGCTTCGTTTCTCTGAGCTGAAACAGAAGGAAGAAGAATTAAACCGTATTTTCATTGACATATATGGATTACAGGATGAAATGTCTCCGGTGGTTGATGAAAAGGAAGTTTCGATAAGAAAAGCCGATCGGCAGAGAGAAATCCGCAGTCTCATTTCCTATGCTGTGGGGTGTATGTTTGGCAGATATTCATTGGATAAACAAGGGCTTGCATATTCTGGCGGTATGTGGGATGCTTCGGGGTACAAGACTTTTCATCCGGTTGAAGATGCAATCATTCCAATATGTGATGATGAGTACTTTGATGATGATATTTTAGGACGATTCGTGTCTTTCATAGAAACTGTTTATGGAAAGGAAACATTAGAAGAAAATCTAAAATACATAGCGGAAGCACTGGGAGGAAAAGGGTCTTCAAGAGATGTGATACGTAGTTACTTTAACAATGCTTTTTACTCGGATCATGTAAAAATATATCAAAAACGACCGATATACTGGCTTTTTGATTCGGGAAAGAAAAACGGATTCAAGTGTTTGGTTTATATGCTTAGATATAAGCAGGATACAATAGCACGTATAAGGACTGACTATGTGCATGAACAGCAGTCACGTTATCGAACAGCCATATCTGATTTAGAGCAAAGAATAGGCGGGGCAGTTACTTCCGATCGGGTAAGGTTAAATAAGCGTTTGGATGTTTTGCGGTCACAGGCCGGGGAAATCAGAGCGTATGAAGAGAAAATACATCATCTTGCAGATCAGATGATAGAGATTGATTTTGATAATGGAGTAAAGCATAATTACGAGATTTTCAAGGATGTTTTGGCAAAAGTAAAATAACGGAGATGGGGCGATGTGCTGCCCCAAAGAAAAGAAGCAGCATATACATAAAAAACCAGAATAAATAAAAACCGGTAATCGCTATGCGAAAACCGGATTCTCCTTCTAAACATGTAAGATGAGTGAAAAATAGTATGTGCGAAAATTCACAAAATATCAAGAGGAAAAACGATGATGGGGGTATGTCTGCGTGGATTCAGATAAGATCACACAGGAATTGAATCAGCGATTTGCCGCGCCGCTTCCGGAGTTCTATAAGCGTCGTATCGTTTTCTGGTACGACGAAGACAGAGAGTTTTGGGAGAGGCTTGATGAGGTTGCGCTGAATCATGCAAAGCTGGTCGCATTGACCGGGACCAATAACTTTGCAGTAAAAAAGCTTCTGGCGGTGGATGATACCACGAATAACTATCTGGTATATTGTCCGCTGTCTTATGAGAAGCCGGAGGATAACTGGCTTCTGGATATTGAAATGTACAGCGAAGAGTTCCGGGCGGATCTGATCTCTATCTGGATGGATGAGCTGGGTATTCCGTCAACGCCTGCGATGCGTAAGCAGGTGAAGGACTACCGGAAGTATTTCAATGCAAAGGCGCGCAGGGATAAGATCGCAGGCCAGAGCAGGACGCCGACCGTCCCGGCACAGCTTCATATGGCTGTCATGGGAGCACTTTGCGGTCTGAAGGATGCTTCACCTGCGGTGATCATGAAAGAGGTTCTGAAAGCCGGAATGGATATCAATACAAACTATCTGTACCGGGAGTTTGTAAACTATGGTGCGGACAGGGCGTTTTGGAACATGGTGAAGCAGGGACCCGGTTATGAAGCAGAACAGCCGGATATCGCTATGCTGGCGACGCATATGTTGATGACGGCGGCCGCAAGGACAATGAGGCCGGAATATCTGGCGGGGCTGGATAGTTTCATTTCATCGCCGCATCAGGCGTTTTGCTTTGATTTCATTTCAGACTGGCTGCATGCCGAAGATCAGGAACGGCTCATAGACATTGCAAAGTCCGTGGAGGATGAACGGAAGCTTTTGCAGAGGTTCATGAAGCTGGAGGTCAGTGACCTGGCAGACACGGAAGTCTTCCCGTGCCTGGATGAAGTGATCCTGATCAAGCTGATGACGGAGATCGGCGACCATATTATTGATGTGGATGAAATCAGGAGAACTGTGGAGAAGCGCCGTACCTGCGTAAACTATGAGCAGTTCAAGGATTATTACGAGGGAATCCTGCAGGTGGCAAATATGCAGGCGTTCTATAAAGCGCATACGACAGGCTTCCATTCGGCAGAGGCGAAGAAGGTATGGAAGGAATATACATCTGAGTATTATGTGATGGATACTTATTACCGCCTGTTCCATAAGAGCTACGGGGAAAGCCTGAAAGCATATCATTCCGACCTTCACGATCTGTTCCGCTCGGTAATGGAGCAGGTGGAAGGTTTGTATAAGAACTGGTTCCTGGGACAGCTTGGCGGGAACTGGTCTTCCGTTTGTGAAGAGGAACTGGCGAAGTATGGCCGCATTATGGAAGTTCCGCAGCAGACGGATTTCTACAGGAATAGAATTAAAAACGCCGGCAGCAGGGTGTTTGTCGTCATTTCCGATGCCCTGCGCTATGAGGTGGCGGCTTCCCTGGCAAAGCAGCTGAGAAGAGAGACGCGGGCGGATGTGAAGCTTCAGGATGTCCAGGGAATATTCCCGACCATTACGAAGTTTGGCATGGCGGCATTGCTGCCGCACAAGGAGCTGGAAGTGGAGCTTCACGGCGGAGTCCTGAAGGTTATGGCGGACGGCGTATCGACGGACGCCGGTTACAGGGATAGGATCCTGAAGGCAGAGAAGCCGAACAGCGTGGCTGTAAAGTACAACGATCTGGTAAACGCCAAGAAAGCTGACCGCAGCGCAATGGTGAAGGGAATGGATGTCGTGTACATCTATCACGATACCATTGACGAGGCAAGCCACACGGCAGATACGATGGTATTCCCGGCCTGCGATGATGCGATTCGGGAATTGAAGAACCTGACGAAGATCATCTGCAATGATTTCGGAGCGACGCATATTCTGTTTACGGCGGATCATGGTTTCCTTTACACCTATAGTCCGCTGACTGAGGATGACAAGTTAGATCAGTCCGGTTTCGTCAATTGTATCGTAGAATACGGCAGGCGTTTCGCCATTATGAGGAAAGATTCCAATCCGGATTACCTTCAGAAGGTAGAGTTCCTTGACGGCAATTCGGAATATGATGCGTTTGCACCGAAAGAGAATGTGCGTATCAAGAAATTGGGCGGCGGACTGAATTTTGTCCACGGTGGAATCAGCCTGCAGGAAATGGTCGTGCCGGTCATTGATTATCACTTCCTGAGAAATCAGAGCAGGCAGTATCAGAGGAATCAGATGAAGTATGATACGAAGCCGGTGGAGGTAAGCCTTCTGTCGGCAACACATAAAGTCAGCAATATGATCTTCTCACTGAGCTTTTACCAGAAGGAGCCGGTGGGCGATAACCGTGAAGCGGCGACTTATCAGCTATATTTCACGAACAGCAGCGGAAAGCAGATCAGCGACATTGCGAAGATCATTGCGGATAAGACCAGTGACAACGGACAGGAGAGGACCTTCCGGTGCAGCTTCAATCTGAAGTCTCTGAAATATGATAGCAAGGAAATCTATTACCTCGTAATCGCAGATGCGGGTGGCCTGGTCGTGTCCAGGGAAGAGTTCCAGATCGATATCGCCTTTGCGGCGGATGAATTTGATTTCTTTAGTTAAGACGGAAGCAGAGAATGTATGGAGCCTATCGCAGGGTGGTCAGGCCGCTGCACTCCTATGTCGCGGGGCTTATGAAGATCTATAGTCTTGCGTATCTGCTTTTGCCGCTGAACATTTTCGCAATCGATTGATTATTTCCAGTCTGTGATGCAGCCGAGCACCGCATTGATTATTTCTATGGCACGGGGGATGGTTCTATGTGGTGTATTAGTGTTTGTACTTCCGGCGCTGTTTGGCGCGAAGCTTCTATGGTGGGTTATGCCGATTACAGAGTGCGCAGCTGCAAGCTATACTATTTTGTGTATGGTAAAAAGCAACAGAAGCCTTGTATTGAAGTAAGGAAAATGTCCGCGCCCTGTAACATTTCATCCTCATTTTCCGAAAATTTTTATGCCGTTTCGGACATTTCTGTGACCTTTGGATTTTACAATGTCCTTATCAACAGGCAGCTGCCTTGGAACAGCACAAAGGTATACCTGTACGTCCTGAAAAACAGAACTGATTAAGGAAAGGAGTATTTGATTATGAATGTATTACAGACAATCGACCTGAAAAAGTATTATGGCAGCGAGCCTAATATTACCCGTGCTCTGGATGGCGTCAGCCTGTCGGTGGAACAGGGCGAGTTTGTGGCGGTGGTAGGGACCTCCGGCAGCGGCAAGTCTACGTTGCTTAACATGATGGGCGGTCTGGATACGCCCACTTCCGGCAGTGTCATTGTCCGCGGGGATGAACTGGCGCGGAAGAATGACGAGGAGCTGACGATCTTTCGCCGCCGCAACATCGGGTTTATTTTCCAGAACTATAACCTTGTTCCGATCTTGAACGTATATGAGAACATTGTCCTGCCGGTGGAGCTGGACGGCGACACGCCGGATCAGAAGTTTTTGGAGGAGATTGTTCATCTGCTGGGGCTGGAAGATAAGCTGAAAAATATGCCGAACAATCTTTCCGGCGGACAGCAGCAGCGTGTGGCGATTGCCCGCGCCCTGATTACCAAGCCGGCGATTGTGCTGGCCGACGAGCCCACGGGCAATCTGGATTCCAGAACAAGCGCCGATGTACTGGGGCTTTTGAAACGCACCAGCATGGAGTTTAACCAGACGATTGTCATGATTACCCATAATAACGAGATTGCTCAGCTTGCCGACCGGATCGTAAGGATTGAGGACGGCAGGATTACCGGCGGAGCGGCGCAAAAGGGAGGCGGAAGATTATGATATGGCCTTTTGAAAATGACACCGGCAGGGTGGAGAAGAAGCTGGCAGGCCGCAGCATAAAAGCCGACAGGCGCCGAAGCGTTTTTATTATTCTTACGATCGCCCTTGCCGTCTGCCTGATGGGAACCCTCTGTTTTATCTATTCGGCACAGCAGAAGAAGACACTGGACAATATCCTGGGACAGTATCAGGCCGGCTGTGACGGGCTGACCAGAGAAGAGGTCACACGGCTTGCGGATACGGGCAGGTTTGAAAAATGGGGATATACGGCCGATGCCGGCTCTGTCCGCTATGAGGACAGTGTTTTGAACGTCAGCTTTGTAAGCCCGGAGATGATCGACCTGATGGGATACGGCAAAATTGCCGGGGCTTATCCCCAGGCAGAAAATGAGATCTGTATAGAGCGCTCTTTTTTCGATTATTTTAACCTTCCGGCAGAAATCGGCCGGACGGTTACCTTGGACCTTGGCCACGGCGAAAATCTTTATACCGTTACAGGCATTCTGGAATCGGAGAGCAGCAGCCGGATTTTCACGGTCTGGATTCCGGAAATTGCTGTGGACACAGGCATTCACCAGGCTCCTTATGAACTGCGATTCCGTTTTGAAGGGAGTCAGGTAATGGAGCCGGAAAGGCTTCGCGCAGACATCGAACGGTTCTTCTCAGAAATGGAAATACCGGCGGATCGAACCTTTTACAGCTCCAGCTATTTTGGAATGGTGGATCTTTATCTGGGAAGCGGAATGGAGATTTATGTCCTGTCGGTACTGATCGCTGTCATCTGTGCGATTGTGATCTACAATATTTTCTACATCTCCGTGATGGGGAAAATGCGGGAATACGGACGATTAAAAGTGCTTGGAACAACGCCGAAGCAGCTAAAGCGGGTGGTAAAGCGGGAGAGGCGTTTCCTGACTGCCATAGCCGTTCCCGCTGGACTGATTTCTGCCGCAGTGATCGCACAGATCGCCGTACCCGGTTACTGGTCCTGGCGTGACAATATCCGGTCTGCAATAGTTATTCTGTTTCTGACATATGGAATGGTTTTGGCTGCCACCAGAAAACCGTTATCTATGGCGGGAAAAGTATCTGCGATTGAAGCCATCCGGGCTACGGCCTATTCCGGATATGAGGGACGCAGTATTTCCGGACAGCTGCACCGCCGCCTGTCCATAACCAGGCTGGCTTTGATGAACTTCTCCCGGAACCGCAAAAAGGCTTTGGTGACGGCGCTGTCCTTAAGCCTGACCGGGATTCTGCTTTTGTGTATTTCCGCCTATGCAAATTCGGTGGATGTAGAAGAAATGGCGAGCTCCCAGTTTGGAGACAGGAGCCAGTACCTTTTACAATATGAAGACTATGCAGGCCGGGAATTTTATGAGATGCAGAAAGAAAATCCTTTGGGACAGGATCAGCAAAAGGAGCTCGCCTCTATTATGGGCGTGGACTGTGTCACGGCATACAGCATGACCTGTGTGGAAATCCCTGCCATCAGCGAAATTCCGGGTAACCGCGAGCATGAGGCCTTTACCGTCAGAGGAATTGATCGGGAGGATATGGCGCAGATGTATGCCGGCGAAGCAGTTCTTGAGGGAACCGCAGATTACCGGCAGCTGGTAGATGGAAGCGGCATTCTGGTATGCCCGTCAGGCAGCACACTGAAAGAAATTTACAGGACGGACTATCGGGTTGGGGATACCGTCACCCTTTCCTGCTACAACGGTCAGATGAAAACCTATACCGTGATGGGTATTGTCGAGAATGTTCCGATCTGCAACACGGCGCATTTCTTTATCCTGCCGGAGGAGGAACTGTCCGTCCTTTATCCGGAAATATCGGATTTTACCGGCTGTGTAAATGTCCACACAGGGCAGGACAGTGAACAGCTGCGGCGGGCCGTATTTGGCGCCGTGTCCGATGAACGGGTGGTAGTTTCCGGACTAAATGACCTGACGGCTGAGCTTAAGGTCGGCATGCGCGGGGAACTGACCCGGCTCTATGGGATTCTGGTCTTTATCTTTGTGTTTGCCCTGATCAATCTTACCAACACGCTGATTACCAATCTTCTTACCCGCCAGCAGGAATTCGGCGTGTTTCAGTCCGTTGGCATGAGCGGCCGCCAGCTGTCCCGGATGCTGTCCTTTGAGTGTCTGTACTATATGGGGATCACGCTGCTTGCGACTCTGACACTGGGAACGGTGTGCAGTCTGGCTGTATGCAGGGTATTTGATCAGATTGGCATGTTCGGGAAGCTCACGTATCATTTTCCGGTGCTCCAGGTACTGGTGTTTGCGGCTGCGCTGCTTCTGGTACAGGCGGTATTTTCGGTCTGTGCGGTTCGCTACATCGGAAGGCTTTCTCTTGTGGAGCGGATTCGGGCAACAGACTAGTTTTGTCCTGGCGATGGGACTGCGCTGCGGGACTGCGTTCATATGTGGTGCCGCGGCAGCCAAAACCGTGATCCGCCATCCGGTGCGGAAAAAATAACAAAGAAATAACGGATACGGACTTTTGCGGGGGACAGGCTTAGGGCCTGTCTCCCTTTTTGAACATCATGCCTGGCAGCGGCGGGTTCTGGTTTTCGTCAAAATATTGCAGGATGCGGAAAATCAGCTCCTGTTCACGCGGAGAGTATTTATCAAGAAAAACCGCCTTTGACGGCGAGAGACCCAGCAGATAATCCGTGGTTACGTGGAAGAGCTGCGACAGGGAAATCAGGCTGTCGATAGACGGGTAGCTTGACGCGGACTCCCACGAGTTGACGCTGGAGCGTGAAAGATGCAGGCGGCGTGCGAGCTCCGCCTGTGTAATGCCTGTCTGACGGCGTAATTCTACAATTCTTGTACTAAGTGTGTGTATCATGTTGTAATCCTCCGATCTGCTTGATATAAAGAATCTTATCAAGAACCGGTTGACAAGCACTATCTGTCGTGATGAAAATATTGAACATTGGAGCTAAAAGGCCGATATTTTGGAGAATGCCATTTGCACCGCCAGCCAAGATACTTGATAACGATCAAAGAGGCAGGTATAATATTAAGGGTTATTTTATTCATTTTTGCAGGGTGGAACCAGGTCGGTGGAATACGGGCCCTGTAACGAAAGAGGAGAGCGGTTATGCAGGATTTGATAAAGATCATGCTTGTAGAGGACGACGCGGAGGTGTGTGAGAGCTTCAAGATGATGATTCTGCGCCGGCCGACGCTTGCGGTCGTATATGATACCGGGAGCGAGACGGAGGCGTTTGAGTATCTGAAAATGAAGAAGGTGGATGTGGTTATTCTGGACATAGAATTAAACGAGGGCGACGGTGTTTCGCTGCTCACATCCATCGAACGGCAGAAGATCGAGAAGCCCTTTATCGTGGTTGTGACAAATACGGCATCCGGCGTAACACTTGGATATATGCGGGAGCACGGGGCGGATTATATTTACCGGAAGACGAATCGTGCGTACTCGGCGGGAAAGGTGCTTGATATTATTGAACGGATTTTTCCTTATCATAAGATTGTGGACGCCTGGGGAAGCGGTGATCTGGTGGAGCGGTATAATCAGGAAAAGGCAGATGCGGTTACGCGCAAATATGTGGAGGGCGAGCTGGAAAAGATGGGCTTTAAGCGCAAGCAGGTCGGCTTTTTGTACGCAGTGGACGGCATTGTGATGATTATGAAAAACCAGGGGCCTCCGCTGCGTGTGACGGCGGAGGTCTACCCGGCCATTGCGGCAGCGCGCAACACCACAAGGGAATGTGTGGAGCGTGCGCTGCGCAATGCCATCGAGGTCACCTTTGCACATGCGACGGCGAAGCAGCTCGATGAATATTATCCGTTTCCGTTTGACCGGGGCAAGGGAAGGCCTACCAACACGGAATTTCTGACCAGCATGGCGCTGCGCCTGCAAGTATAACTGCTAAACGGTTGTATTTACCCCGTTGACGGCGGCGTGCTCGTTTTCCTCCATGGGGATCACAAGGCATTTTCTGCCGTCGATGGTCTGTGATTTGATCTGGGAAACCTTTTCCGGCTTTACCCGGAGGATGACGTCGTAGGTCTTGATGCCGTCGTCGGAATCCTCTGCGCCGCCGGAGGTATCGTGCAGCGCAACCTGCTGCTTTAGCTCCTCCACCTGCCGGCGCAGCTGCTGCTCCTCACGGACACGCGCGCCCTCCTCTAAGGATTTCGTATCTATGAGGTGCGATACCTCGGGGAGCTGATCGTGGAAGCTTTTGTCGTATGCTTCCTTAATATAAGACGCGGCGTCGTTGGAGATGTGGGTATCGGCCATGAGCCTTGAGAGCTCCGCGCCCTCCAAAATTACGCCGGTTTCCTCGTCGACAAACACCTCCTGCTCCTCTATGTAATCGTTCATTTTCTGCTGCAGCTCAAAGAGCGCATCCTCGCTGTTTTCCTCATCATTTCCAAGGGCGTGCTTCACAATATGCGAAAACAGGTTTTTCTGCTCGGTGGCGGTGCGCCGCGGACCGCAGCCCAGACCGTTTTCCATAAATTCGGAGTGGGGCTCCTTTGTGTCCTTCGTGTAAAAAAGAAGGGCGTGAATGTCCGTGGTGCGGTCATTGAATGCCGGAAATACAAAGCCGGTGTCGGGTGCGCCCACCACCCAGTCACGGATGCGGGGACCGATGCGGTTCTCGTCCGCGCGGTAGCCAAGGCCCGGCTTTGAGAGCGCGACGGGACAGATCGCGCACAGCAGATACTCGTAGACCTCCTCGGATTCGTCGAGGCGGTTATTGTCCGTGGTTTTTGTCATGACGTCATAGGCATCATGGAACACCAGGATCAGGTAATTGCCCGCATAGTCATAGTTCTCGATGACCATGTCATAAAAGCGCTCCGTCAGCTCTTCATTTTTCAGGCGGCTCTCGCGAAGCCCCATCAAAAACTGCTGTCTGCCGCCGGCCTGCTCCTCTTCCAATGGGATGTCAAGGGTCAGCAGATTGTTTCCGATGTTTCCGGAGAGCACCTTTTTTGCGATTTCCAAATATTTAAAAAACTCCTCCTCCTCCAGATTCAGGAAGGTCTGACCGAAGCTTACGACCTTATTTTTCTCGGAGTCCACATAGCAGCCGCACATGCGGGTGAAGGTGCAGCCTTCTTTTTTAAAGCGGCGTTTGATTTCCATTACTTCTTTCTTATTCATAAAAATTCCTCGCTTAAATTTAAATAGTGTCGGCGCTGCAAAGAATATTTTACATCGCTTTTGCACACAATTCAACCATAAAGAAAAAATGATTCCACAATGCCTGTAACTGTCTGAAAAAAACGGTGTCTAATAGTAATGGAATGATTTTTGACTTGATGAAAAAGGATATTGACTTTAAAAAGTAGAGGGAGTAAACTTAGCAGTTAGAGCGGTTTACATAAAAGGGGTTTAGAGAGATGCTTTTTTCCAGTTTAGAATTTATTTTTCGGTTTTTGCCGTTATTCTTTTTGTGCTATTTTGTAATGCCGGCGCGCGGGCGAAATGCCGTATTGCTTTTGGGAAGCCTGGTTTTTTATGCAATCGGGGAGCCGCTTTATATCCTGCTTATGATAGGATCCATTTTCGTCAATTACGGTGCGGCACGGCTCATGGCGGCGGCACGCAGCCGCGCAGGAAAGCGCCTGTGGCTGATCGCAGTGCTTCTTTTTGATCTTGGGGCACTGTTCGTATTTAAATATTTTGACTTTTTTGCCGCAAATGTCAACGCTCTTGCAGGCGGGGAGGTGCTGCCGCTTCTGGAGCTGGAGCTGCCGCTGGGAATCAGCTTTTACACCTTTCAGATCATCTCCTATGTGGCGGATCTGTACACGGAAAAGCTGGAAGCGCCGGGAACGCTGCTGGAATTCGGCACCTATGTGTGTATGTTTCCGCAGCTGATCGCGGGACCGATCCTGCAGTACCGTGAGGTATCCGGGCAGCTGCGGGAGCGGCGGCACACGGTGTGGCAGGTGGAGCAGGGGCTGGAGCTGTTCTGTCTGGGGCTTGGCTCAAAGGTGCTGCTCGCAAACAAGATTTCCATTTTCTGGAATCAGGTGCAGGGCATCGGGTTTTCGTCTATTTCCACCCCGGTGGCATGGATGGGTGCCGCGGCCTTTTCCTTTGAGATCTATTTTGATTTCTGGGGCTATTCGCTGATGGCGATGGGACTGGGGCGGATGATGGGCTTTACGATCCCGCGCAATTTTTCGGTGCCGTATATGGCGTGCAGCGCGACGGAATTCTGGAGACGCTGGCATATAACGCTGGGGCGTTTTTTTCGGGAGTATGTCTACATTCCGCTTGGCGGGAACCGCGGGGGAAGGCTGCGCACGGTTTTCAACCTGTTTCTGGTGTGGGCGCTGACCGGGCTGTGGCACGGTGCAAGCTGGAACTTTGTCGTGTGGGGGCTTGGCTTTTTTGTACTTCTGGTGCTGGAAAAGAATCTGTACGGAGATTTTTTGGAGCGGCACAGCTTTTTCGGGCATCTGTATGTATGGCTGCTGGTCCCCGTGAGCTGGATGGTATTTGAGATCACGGATTTTTCGGAGCTGGTCATTTACCTGAAGCAGATGGTAGGTATCCACGCGGAGGAGGTTATGGTGAGCACACAGCAGCTGCTGCGCTATTTGCAGGAGTACGGCTGGCTGTTCGCCCTGTGTGCGCTGTGTGCCACCTGGTTTCCGGTGTGGGTTTACCGTAAGCTGCGGCAGACGTGGTGGCTGGTCATTGTCTGCTTTGCCGTGTTCTGGCTGTGCGTATACGAGCTTTCCCAGGGCGCTGCAAATCCGTTTCTGTATTTCCGGTTCTAAAGAGTCCGGCGGGCGGCACGGCGGCGGATGGTAATTTTGACAAAGGTTAAAACAGGATTGTAAGAGAAGCATATGTGTAATGAAGGAAGGTACGCAAGATGAAACGATTTCGAAGGCTGATGCGCCAGTGTCCGCTGGCGGTCTGTATTTTAGGTTGCTGGGGCATTTTAGCGGCGGGGAAATATCTGCCGCTTTTGAAACAGCAGTGGGAGCAGGAGCAGGCAGGACCCCGGCCTGCCGATGCGCGGGAGGGGCTGGAAGGCTATGGCGCATACGGAGGTGCGATGGCGGCAAACCGCGCGCCGGATCTGACGCTGGAGGAGCTTGGACAGGCAAATCCCGGGGCATCGGATTTCGGGACAGGCGGACAGGAGCCGCAGGCGGATGTACAGGCGAATCCGGAGGGCTCCGGGGAAGGAAGCGCGCAGAAGGAAGCGCCGGAGGGCTCCGGGGAAGGGCATCCGCAGAAGGAAGCGCCGGAGGATTCCGGGGAAGAGCATCCGCAGGAGCCGGAGAAGATCCTGCCGGAGTATATTTCCTACGACAAGAAAAAAACGAATTCCCCCTATTATTCGGATCCGGGAAAGATCCCGCTGACGACGGAGCACGACTATGTGAAGGTGTCGGACGATTATTTTGACGACGCGGTATTTATCGGAGA
The DNA here is from genome assembly GCA_910589045.1 of uncultured Eubacterium sp. Taxonomy (GTDB): domain Bacteria; phylum Bacillota; class Clostridia; order Lachnospirales; family Lachnospiraceae; genus W0P33-017. The sequence goes on along the minus strand of CAJUSH010000044.1, from coordinate 4,932 downwards.
TTCCCGCATGGAGGGGATGGAGGATTACTCCGGCCTTCACAATGCCACCTTTTTTGCGAAGCCCGGGCTGACTGTTTTCGACCTTTTGGACGATACATTTATAAAAGATCCGGAAAACGGGAAAAAGGTTTCCGTAAGTGATATGCTAAAGCGGCATACTTATGGTAAAATATACCTGATGGTGGGCATCAATGAGCTGGGGACCGGCGGGACGGAGCGTTTTGCCGCGGCCTATAAGGATGTGCTGAAAAAATTCCGCAAATGGCAGCCGGACGCCGTGATCTATGTGCATTCCATCATGGGTGTCAGCCCTGCAAAGGATAAGAGCGATGCGGTGTTCAACAACACGAATATCCGCGACAAAAACTACGCAATCTCCAAGCTGACGGACGGCATCCACATTTTCTATTTTAATATTCAACAGCTCTATGAGGATAAAAAGCACAATCTGGCGCAGGAGCTGACGTTTGACGACGTGCATCTGTATGCAAAGCATTACGGGAAATGGGTGGATTATCTGAGGGAGCACGCAGTGGAGGAAAAGAAAAAATGACAGAAGGTGTATTACAGCAGAACATCGAGGAGATCGTGCGGGAGGCCGCCTCGTTCATGACGCGGGACTTTACCGTGGCAAGCAAGGGGACCATCGCAAACCAGGTGACGAGCAGTGACGTTGCGGTGGAGGGTTTTTTGAAAGAGCAGCTGGCAAAGCTTTTGCCGGGCAGCGGTTTTATCGCGGAGGAGAGCGGACAGGAGGAGGGTGAAGCGGAATACGTGTGGATCATCGACCCCATCGACGGAACCGCAAACTATGTGCGGGATCTCGCTTCAAGTGCGATTTCGGTGGGACTCTACCGGAATATGGAGCCGCTCATCGGCGTGGCGTATCATCCGTACCGCAATGAGCTGTTTTCCGCCCGAAGGGGCGCAGGCGCGTTCTGCAACGGCAGTCCGATCCATGTCTCCGGGCGGGACTTTGCACACAGCCTGTTTTGTACCTCATTCTCCTGCTATCACAAGGAGTATGCGCATGTGTGCGCACAGGTTCTGGAGCAGGTGTATATGCAGAGCGACGATTTCCGCAGATTCGGCTCTGCGGTCATAGAGCTGACGGCACTGGCGGCAGGCCGCGCGGAGCTGTTTTTTGAGATGAGCCTTTCGCCGTGGGATCATGCGGCGAGCCGTGTGATCATCGAGGAGGCCGGCGGATGTGTGGCGGGTGTTTACGATGAAAGGGTTGACTACGGCAGGGAGATCGCGTTTATTGCGGCGAACAGCCGGGAAAATCTGGAAAAGCTGCGGGGCATTATTTTAGCTGCGGCTCCTGCCAGATAATATAATTATGGAAAGCGGAGGAGCTTATGAATCATATTTTATCGAGACTGATCATATACGGCGATATGCCTCAGGAGAGTATCCTGATGCAGCTTGCGGATATCTGCGGCGAGCTTGAACGGGGAAGCGACTGGATCCGGCTGAAAACCCGGGTGTACCGGCAGGTCAAACGGATTCTGGTGGTTGCGACGGATTACGGCTTTGACGAGAATCTGTGGCAGAACTATCTCACCTTTGTGCTGATGATGGATGAAAATCCCTTCAGCCTGACCTGTGAGAAAATCGGTGCCAGCGAAGGTGCCAGCGTAAACGCTTTTGCAAAAAATGATTTTCAGGCGTTTTTTGAGCTGTTTCACTACGATTTTACATATTTGGAGCAGATCTTAAAGATCGACTGCTTTACGAAGCTCTCACATTACCGCGCCATCGAAAAGCCCGCGCTGATGTACAACCGCAATGTCAGCGAGAAGGTGCGCGTGCTCAGCAGAAAGCTCGCCGCGGCGGGAAATGTGGATCAGTTTTTTGCGTGCGTCACCGAATTTTACCGGGATTACGGCGTGGGTATGTTCGGTCTGAACAAAGCATTTCGGCTGCATGATCCCGAAGGCTCCGCGCAGGTGGAGTTCAAGGCGATCAACAATATGGATCAGGTGGTTTTGGACGACCTCATCGGCTACGAGCTTCAGAAGAAAAAGCTTATCGACAATACGGAGGCGTTTGTGGAGGGGCGGCGCTGCAACAACGTCCTGCTCTTCGGCGACAGCGGCACCGGGAAATCCACGAGCGTCAAGGCGATCGTCAACGAGTTTTATGACCGCGGGCTGCGCATGATTGAGATTTACAAGCATCAGTTCGGCAGTCTCTCCAACGTGATCGCCCAGATTAAAAACCGCAACTATAAGTTTATTATTTATATGGACGACCTTTCCTTTGAGGATTTCGAGATCGAGTACAAGTTTTTGAAAGCGGTCATCGAGGGCGGCGTGGAGACAAAGCCGGAAAATATTCTGATCTACGCGACCTCCAACCGCAGGCATCTGATCAAGGAGAACTGGTCTGACCGAAATGACGTCGTGATGCAGAACGGAATGCACCAGTCTGACACGATGGAGGAAAAGCTTTCCCTCGTACACCGTTTCGGCGTGACGATCAATTACTCGAAGCCAAGCCAGAAGGAATATTTCAATATTGCCATCCGGCTTGCGCGCAGATTGGGCGTTACCATGCCCGATGAAGAGATTTGTGCGGAGGCGAACAAGTGGGAGCTGAGTCACGGCGGTATCTCGGGGCGGACGGCACAGCAGTTTGCAAATTATTTGGCAGGGCAGCAGGTGTAGCCTGCGGCAGAACGGATGAACGCGGTATCCCGCGCGGGAGGGCACGTTGCAAATGTGCTCCTTCCGGCCTGCGGGAGCGCCACGGAGGGGCTTTGTATGAGTGAAAAACGAATGTTTGTGCGCAGAGTGTGGATGTCTTTGGCGGGTGTTATACTGACAGCGCTCGCGATTGCGATGTTTAAGACGGCGGCCATCGGTGTGGACCCGTTTCAGTGCTTTGTCACCGGAATCAATGCGGTTGTCCCGATTTCCTACGGGACGGTCTATGTGTGCATCAATCTGGCACTCTTGTGCTTCAGCCTTGCCCTTGACCGGCATTATCTGGGGCTTGCCACGTTTATAAACCTGATTTTGCTGGGCTATATGGTGGAGTTTTTTCAGAAGCAGCTGTTCGGGCCGCAGGTGCGTCTTACGCCGCCGGTGCAGTGTCTGCTTTTTGCGGCGGGCTTTGTGCTGACCTGCTTTGCGGCATCGCTCTACATAACCGCGGATATGGGCGTGTCCACCTACGATGCCATCGCGCTCATTCTGACGAATAAATTCCGGCTCGGGAAGTTTAAGTATATCCGCATCGGCACGGATGTTGGATGTGTGGTGATCGGCGCGCTGCTCTTTTGGACCGGCACAGGTAGTAGCGGTTCCGGCACACTGGTGGGTGTAGGAACGGTGATCACGGCGCTTGGCATGGGGCCGGTGATCGACTGGTTTAACCGGAAGGTGGCGCGGCGTCTGCTGGGTGAGGGCGGCGAAGGAGCATCCGGTTCCGTCCATTGACACGGGCTGAATATTCTGTGAATTGGCTATAATTATCTGAATATTAAGAAAATTTGAAAATAATTAAAAAATTTTGAAAAAACAGGTTGACAAATGCAGAATTTGCTGTTATTATTAACTCATCAAAACAACAGAGACAAAACAAAAGGTTCCACCGAATCGGCTCTGAAAACAAGCTGACCGCAGGGCTGAAGTCAAAAAGGAACGATGAAAAAATCGAAGCTTACAATCAAGCGGACGGAGGTCAAAAGGGTCGGCAGAAAATAGAGGAGGTACGGTCCAATGGACAGATAGGCCGAAGAATCCAAAAAATTTAAGAACAGGAGGTAGGGTCCAAAGAACACATGAGTAAAACCTTCATAATCTTCCGAAAGAGAGGTACGGTCCAATGAAAACGGAGAGTTCAATAAGATAAGCGTCATCGAAGCATAGAGATTTCGATGGCGCTTATCTTATTGGAATGAATACTTGCGGGATGGATAGAGGACAGGCAGATCGGTTGGTCCATGTATGACTGCCTTTTGTATAAAATTATCTGAATATTAAGACAATTCAAAAATAAATAAAAAATTTTTAAAAAACAGGTTGACAAATTCGTAATTGGCTGTTATTATTAGTTTATCAAAACAAGAGAGACAAACATAAGGGATCCACAGCATCGGTTCCCGGAGGAGACTTCCGAAAGCAGAGAAGCTCCCGAACAATCTGGCCGAAGAGATAACGTCAGGAGAGGATTTAAAACCAAAGAGGCGAGGGCACAGACCTTTCAAAAGCGGAAGCGTCCATGGGACCCGAGTCGAAGGGTAAAAATCAAAAGATGAAAGATGAGAAGACGGAGATCACGGAAGGTCAGGGAGAATACACAGGAGGTACGGTCCAATGAACAGATAGGCCGAGAAATCCAAAAAATTTAAGAACAGGAGGTACGGACCAAAGGACACATAAGCGAAAGCCTTCATAGTTTTTGAAAGAGAGGTAGGGTCCAATGAACACAGAGGACGAAACAAAATAAGCGTCATCGAAAGTAAAAAAGATTTCGGTGGCGCTTATTTTACGTGCAAAAGAAGCCGGCGGGTGGTATAATATGCGAGTAGTACCTGACTATATTTTAATGATGAAGGAGAATACGGATGTTTAACCCAGGTATGTTCATTCAGATCAAAAACATGTGGGATCGTTTTGAGCGCAACCATCCGAAGCTGCCGCGTTTTTTTCAGGCTGTCGGCAGGGAGTGCATGGAGGCGGGCACGATCATAGAGATTTCCGTCACAAAACCGAATGGGGAGAACCTGACCTCGAATTTTAAGCTGAACGAGGAGGACATGGAGCTTTTGGCGGCGCTGCGGGAGCTTCCGCGCCAGATGTAGCGGGGCTGCTGGTCACGGAGTGAACCGTTACTTTTCACGGGGCAGGAATGCGCATTTACTGCGCAGTCCGTAAGAACATGATTCAGGTGTGAGGGGCGATTTTTGCGAAGCAAAACTCT
>CAJUSH010000043.1 GCA_910589045.1 uncultured Eubacterium sp. | reverse complement strand
CCACGCAAAGCAAATCACCGAGGAAATGAAGCTTGCGGCGGCACAGGCCATTGCGGGGCTCGTCTCCGACGAGGAGCTAAGCGATGATTTTATTATGCCCGAGGCCTTTGATCCGAGAGTCGCAGACGTGGTAAGCAAGGCGGTCCGCGACCATATCCGCGCATGAGCACGCAAATCCATCCGGAAGATAAACCGGATACCGGGCTTTGCCCGACCGCACATCCGTCCGCAGACATGCAGATTCTTTCGAAAAGTAAACCGGGTGCCGGACTTAACCTGACCGCACATCCGTCCGCAGATATGCAGATTCTTTCGAAAAGTAAACCGGGTGCCGGACAGCCTTCCCGCTGGGGCGAAAAGCCCTACTACAGCCTGGACTTCTATTTAAAGCAGACCTTCGGGGAAAAGGTGTACCGCCTTTCCCTTGACGGCGGTTTTTCCTGCCCGAACCGGGACGGGACGCTCGGCACATCCGGCTGTCTTTTCTGCAGTGCGGGCGGCTCCGGCGATTTTGCGGCCAGCCGGGCACTTTCCATCCGTGACCAGCTTATGCAGGCACGGGAAAAAATCGCCGCCAAGACAAACGCCCGCCGCTTTATCGCCTATTTTCAGGCGTACACAAACACGTATGCACATACCGGTTATCTGCGCAGCATATTTTCCGAGGCGCTAAGCGAGCCGCAGATTGCCGCGCTCTCCGTCGCCACCCGGGCGGACTGTCTCGCAGACGAGGTGCTCGACCTGCTCTGCGGGCTTCGGGAAGCGTTTCACAAGCCCGTCTGGGTGGAGCTGGGCGTCCAGAGCACCTTCGATAAAACCTTAAGCCGCATGGCCTGCGGCTTTTCCTATGCAGACTGTGCACGCGCGATTATGCATCTGCATAATCGCAAAATTCCAGCCGTCGCGCACCTGATCCTCGGACTGCCCGGCGAGACAAAGGAGATGATGCTCGCATCACTTGCACGCATCTGCCACCTGCCTGTCAGCGGACTAAAGCTCCAGCTCCTCCACATTCTTTCCGGTACAGGGCTGGGAGCGGAATACGAAAAAAAGCCCTTCCCGGTATTTGAAATGGAGGAATACTGCCAGTTTCTCGTGGACTGCATCGAGCATATCCCGCCGCACATCGTGCTGCACCGCATTACCGGGGACGGCCCGAAACGCCTGCTCATCGCACCCGCATGGAGCGGCGATAAAAAACGTGTTTTAAACCGCATCCACCGGATCTTTGCCGAACGGGGCACCTGGCAGGGACGGCTGAACCATTGAAATAAAATATGAGGTGAATTATGATCGAACCCATTACGATTTACAAGCTGATGATCCTGGCACTGCTGCAGCGCTCCCACGCGCCGCTCACCGGAACACAGCTCTCAGACTTTTTTCTGGAAAAAGAATATACGAATTATTTTACTGTTCAGGAGGCACTGCACGAGCTCGACGAGAGCGCTTTTATTAAAAAGGAAGCGACCCACAGCAACACGCACTACTCCGTCACGCCCGCGGGTGCGGAGACGCTCTCCTTCTTTTCGGACAAGCTCTCCCCCGGCATCTACGAGGATATTCAGGAGTACCTAAACGCAAACCATCTGGCAATCCAGGAGGCAGCCGCCTTTCTGGCAAATTACTACAAAGCACCCGGTGAGCAGTATGCCGTCCGTTGTCAGCTAAAGGAGCGGGGCAATTCCCGCATCGACCTGACGGTCACCGTCCCGAGCCGCGAGATTGCACAGGCGATCTGTGAAAACTGGAAAAAGCAAAGCACCGACGTCTACGAATATCTCATGGACCTGCTCGTCAAATAGTCCGGGCAGACCGATTCACTTTTCCGAACGCCCCATCTTTGTTCGGATGCGCTGCAGGGCATTGTCAATGGATTTCGGCGGCTTCTCCAGCTCTTCCGCGATCTGGCGGTAATCCATGCCCTGCAGATACAGATCACACACCTGCTTTTCCATCGGGCTGAGCACCGATGCAAGACGATCGAAAAAATCCTGATAATTTTCCTGCTGAATCAAAAGGCGCTCCGGATTCTGCTCGCCGTCCGCTTCCAGAGTATCCCCGACGGTAAGGCCGCTCTCCTCCCCCGTCTCCTCCGAAAAAGAAATATACGAGTTTAACGGCACATGCTTCAGGCGCTTTGATGCCTCGATGGCATGGTACATCTGCCTTCTGATACACAGCCTTGCAAAGGTGTAAAACGAGGATTCCTTCCCGGACGAAAAATCACGGATCGCCTTGAACAATCCGATCATTCCCTCCTGGATCAGATCCTCCTTCTCCGCCCCGATCAGATAGAGGGCGTTCGCCTCCCGCGTGACCAGATGCTTGTACTTATTACACAGATAATCCGTGATGCTGTCGTTGCCGCCGCTAAGCTCTGCCAAAAGCTCCTCGTCCTTTACACCCTCGTAGCTTTTTTCCTTCATCGATAACCTCCCGGTAATTTGGCCTTCCCCTCAAAGGGCTGCCCTGTCTGATCCTGCGGACGCGTCCGGATGATCACGCGGTCATTCCGCAAACCGCTGCCGCACAATCTCATACGCGAGCACACCGCAGGCCACCGACGCATTCAAAGAATCGATGTCGCCCTTCATCGGGATCGCCGCCGTCATGTCACAGTGCTCCCGCACGAGCCTGCTGACCCCCTCGCCCTCGCTTCCGATGACGACACCGATGGGACCCGTCAGCTTCAGGTCATACATGGGCGTTCCGCCCATATCCGCGCATACGAACCACATGCCCTCCTTTTTCAAATCCTCTATGGTGGCAGAAAGGTTCGTCACCTTTGCAACCGGCGTGTAGTTCACGGCTCCGGCGGACGCCTTTGCCACCACTGCCGTCAGTCCCACCGCACGCCGCTTCGGGATAATGACGCCGTGCGCGCCCGCCAGATTCGCGGTTCTTATGATCGCGCCCAGGTTATGGGGATCCTCGATGCCGTCCAGCAAAATCAAAAACGGTGCCTCCCCCTTCTTCCTTGCCCGCTCCAAAAGCTCCTCCACCTGCGCATAGGCATAGACGGCGGTCTGCGCGATCACGCCCTGATGCTTCCCGGTTTCGGAGAGCTGGTCCAGACGCTCCTTAGACACGAAATTCAGGATCGTATCGTGCTTCCTGGCCTCCCGGATGATCGTGCGCACCGGCCCGTCCTGACAGCCGTCCAGCACGTAGAGCTTATCAACCGTCTTTCCCGCGCGCAGTGCCTCCAAAACAGCGTTGCGCCCCTCAATCTTTGTCTCCGCCGCCTCGATTTTCATTTCTTCCATAACCTGTACTCCTCATGTAAAATTACGTTTCCTGTGACAGAGCCCGCTGCCGGTACAAGGCACCGCAATCGCTGTACTCCGTCCCGCCCCTGCCGGCGCGACACGGCTACCTCCTGCTGCCGGGCCTGTCCGGTTTCCGGCGCCCGCGCCGGTTGTGCGCCTCCGCAAACCGCTCCTCCTGCGGCGTATAATGATCCAGTGCCAGCTTCACCAGCTCCATCAGACGCGCCGTCTGATCCGTCAGGTAGAGATATCCCATGAGGGCCTCAAACCCGGTCGCCCTGCGGTAGTCCCCCACCAAAGCGTTTTTTGCCATCGTGGGAGACTTCGCATTGCGCCCCCGCCGGTAGACGTGCTCCTCCTCCCCGCTCAGATGCGGAAGAAGAATCTCCATCATTTTCGACTGTGCCTCCGCCTTGACGAGCTGGCTCGTCTGGCGATGCAGCAGCTTCGCCTTCGTGTTCATCCGCGCCGTCATGACCGATCGCACGATCAGCTCGTAGACGCCGTCACCGATGTAGGCCAGCGTCAGCGGGTTCACCGTGCGTATGTCCACGTCCTGCGTGATACCGAACTGCTCCTTGATATATGTGTTTAAGCCCGTTTCCATTTTACACCTTCTCTGGTATCCTCCAGAATGATGCCCCGGCTTTTTAGCTCCTCGCGGATTTCGTCCGCACGGGCAAAATTTTTCGCCTTCTTTGCCGCGCCACGCTCCTCGATCATCGCTTCAACCCAGGTCTCCAGCTCCGTATCGACTTCCTCCTCCTGCTCAAGGATAATACCCAAAACCTCACAGAGCGTCTGCAGGCGCCCATAGAGCTTTTGCAGGTACTCCCGGCTGTTTTCCGCGCTGGCATTTGTGTTTGCAAACTTTACCAGCTCAAACACGGCAGAAACCGCATCCGCGGTGTTGGCATCATCGTCCATCGCCGCCTCAAATTTTTCCACATACACGGCGCTCTGCTCATAGGATGCCTTCTCGTTGCCGCTCATATCCCGCGCGCCCGCCGCCTCCATCTGACGGCGCAGCGTATCCCCCGCGGTTTTGATGCGCTCCAGGCCGCTCTTGGCCGCCTCCATCAGATCTGCGGAGAAGTTTAAGGGGCTTCTGTAGTGCGCGCTCAGCATAAAGAAGCGAAGCACCTGTAAATCATATTTTTCCGCAATGTCGCGAACCGTGAAAAAGTTGCCCAGCGACTTCGACATTTTCTGGTTGTTGATGTTCAAAAAGCCGTTGTGCATCCAGTACTTTGCAAAGGGGACGCCGTTTGCCGCCTCCGACTGCGCGATCTCGTTCTCGTGATGTGGAAAAATCAGATCCTCGCCGCCCGCGTGAATGTCAATTTCATCCCCCAGATAGCGCTTTGACATGACCGAGCACTCGATGTGCCAGCCGGGTCTGCCCTCACACCAGGGTGACTCCCAGTAAATCTCGCCCTCCTTTTTCGGCTTCCAGAGCACGAAATCCAAAGGATCCTCCTTGAGCTCCCCCGTGACCTTGATGTCCCGGTGTCCCGCCTGCAGGTCGTCCAGGTTTTTATGTGAAAGCTTTCCGTAATCCGCAAATTTGCGCGTGCGGAAATACACGGTTCCGTCCGCCGCCGCATAGGCGTAGCCCTTTTCGATCAGCGTCGAAATCATGTCGATCATGCCCGAAATCTCATTTGTCGCCAGCGGATGAGTCGTCGCGGGCTTCACGTTCATGCCCTCCATATCCTTCCTGCACTCCTCAATGTAGCGTTTGGATATGACGGAGGCATCCACCCCCTCCTCGTTTGCCTTTTTGATGATCTTGTCGTCCACATCGGTAAAGTTGGAAACAAAATTAACCTCGTAGCCCTTATATTCCAGATAACGGCGGAAGGTGTCAAAGACAATCATGGGGCGCGCATTGCCGATGTGGATCAGATTGTACACGGTCGGACCGCACACATACATGCGCACCTTCCCCTCCTCCAGAGGTACAAACTCCTCCTTCTGCCTGGTCATTGTATTGAAAATTTTCATGGTTCTCTCCTCCTGATTTACAATTAAACAAACGCGGAATCTACACAGGCATACCGCACATGCACCTTACTTCCGCGGACACCCGCCGCAGCCGCTGCAGCCCCCGCTGCCCGCAACCGGCGCGCTCGCCTCATAGATTCCGGTCAGGGTACACACTGCCTGGGCCGAGATGCCCTCCTCCCTTCCGGTAAAGCCGAGACGCTCCTCGGTAGTCGCCTTGACGCTCACCTGTCCGAGGGTAAGCCGCATCGCCTCTGCGATGTTCTCCCGCATCTTCTGAATATGAGGCATGAGCTTCGGCTTCTGGGCAATGATCGTCGCATCAATGTTGCCGACGGCATAGCCCTCCTGCTGCAGAAGCTCCTGCACATGGGCGAGCAGCCGCAGGCTGTCCGCGCCCTCATAGGCCGGGTCCGTATCGGGAAAATGCTGCCCGATATCACCCAGCGCCGCCGCGCCAAGCAGCGCATCCATAATGGCATGCAGCAGCACATCCGCATCCGAATGCCCCAGAAGTCCCAAGCTGTGGGGGATCTCCACACCGCCTAAAATGAGTCTCCTGCCCTCTACCAGTCTATGCACATCGTATCCGATTCCTACACGCATATTGCTCCTCCGTATCAAATATTTTTCCCGGTGCCGTCCGTGAGCTGCACGCCGTGGAAGGCCGCGCCCTCCTTTTCCAGATCCCGGTAGTGTGCCAGCACCATCATTGCAATCTGAAAGGTCATGGCATCGTCAAACCGGCGGATATCCAGACCGATGATCTTCTCCAGCCGCTCCAGACGGTACACCAGTGTATTCCGATGCAGATAGAGTTGACGCGCCGTCTCGGAAATATTCAGGTTGTGCTCAAAAAAACGGCGGATCGTCACCTGCATCTCCTCATCGATCCTTCGATCCGGCAGCTCCTCCCCGAACACCTCCTGCAGAAAAACCTCGCACAACTCCCTTGGAAGCTCGTAAATGAGCCGCGCAATGCCGAGTCTGGCATAGGCCGCTACCTCCCGCGGCTCCTGGAACAGCCCCGCTATGCGAAGTGCCATCGACGCCTCCCGCTTCGCGTCAAAAAGGTCGGCGAGCGTTTCCTTCGGCGTGCTGTAGCCCACCCGCACCTTAAACATCAGCTCGGAAAGCATCGTATCCACCGCCGAGAGCGCGTCTCCCTGCGCCTGCGCGGCACTCACGCCCTTCTCATACGCCTTGATAAGCACCAGATGCGTCTCGTCCTGCAAAAACAGTACGTCCTGTCTGCCGTCCGCAAAAATACTGCCGAGCATCCGAAGTGCCCCGGCATCCGAAAGCGGCTGTGAAAGTTCAAACAGGTAAAGCACCCGGGGCGCATCTTTAAGCTTCACCCGTCCCGCCTGCTTGTACAGATCGCCTGCCGGAATCTCCCCCGACAAAAGCGCCGCCGCGAACGCGTTTTTATCCATATCCTTTCTGACCGTAGTAAAAAAGAGCTGCAGCTCGTTGGCCGCCATGCGCCCGGGCACGAGAACCGCAGGCTCTGCTCCCTCCGCCGCCAGAAGCAGGATATGCCCCGCCACATACACCGGAAACACCGTGAGACTGCCGATGCGATGCTCCCCAGCCTGCGTCTCTTCCATCCGGGAAAGCTGCTCCGGGGGCAGTGCATCCTCCCCCAGGGTACCGGCCACATAGCCTGCGGGCATTTCAAAGAGTGCAAAGCGCACCCCTGAGATTGCCGTCAGCTCCTCCAAAATCTGCTGTATTTTTTTATGCATGATTACCACTCATTTCTGTGTTCATTTCCTCCGGGGTGAAATCAGGACCCGCTTCGATGCATCCCCTGCAAGGCAGCCACGCATTCGCTTTCGGCGGCTTAGCATGCGCCCGTTTTTTGCAACGCCCTGCACCCTCCCCGCCGGGACGAGGCTGCACGCTCATGTCCGCGATCGCATCGTGTTAGCATGAGTCAGGATACAAAGCGAGCGGCTGCGATGCTGCGCACTCATCTCCGCGATCGCATCGTGTTAGCATCAATCAGGATACAGAGCGAGCGGCTGCGATGCTACGCACTCATCTCCGCGATCACATCGAGCAGGCGTCTCGTGTCCTCCCAGCCAAGGCACGGGTCCGTGATGGATTTTCCGTAAACCATGTGCTCACAGATCGGCTGGCTGCCCTCCTCCAGGTAGCTCTCAATCATAAGCCCCTTCACCAGCTTCCGCATATCCCCGTTGTGGAGACGGTTGTGCATAATTTCCTTGGCAATGCGGATCTGCTCCTTATACTGCTTGTTGGAGTTGGAATGGTTCGTATCCACAATCACCGCCGGGTTTGTAAAGGCATCCTGACGGTAATCCCGGATGAGCTGCATCATATCCTCGTAGTGATAGTTCGGATGACACTCGCCCCTGCTGTTCACAAAGCCCCTGAGAATACAGTGGGCCAGCGGGTTGCCGCTGGTGCTCACATTGTAGCCGCGATAAATAAACGAGGTGGGATTCTGCGCCGCCCGCACGGCGTTGAGCATCACCGACATGTCGCCGCTGGTGGGATTTTTCATCCCCACGGGAATGTCCATCCCGCTGGCGGTGAGCCGGTGCTGCTGGTTTTCCACCGAGCGCGCGCCGATGGCCTCATAGGACAAAATATCGTCCAGATAGCTCCTGTTTTCCGGGTAAAGCATCTCGTCCGCCGCCGTCAGGGCGCTTTCGCTCATGGCCCGGATGTGCATTTTCCGAATGGAGACAATGCCCCGGTAGAGATCCGGCGCCTGGGTCGGATCCGGCTGGTGCAGCATCCCCTTGTAGCCTGCGCCGGTCGTGCGGGGCTTGTTCGTATAAATGCGCGGAATCAAAATCAGCCGATCCGCCACCTCCTCGCTGACCTTCGCCAGGCGGCTCACGTACTCGCAAACCGAATCCTCGTTGTCCGCGGAGCACGGACCGATAATTACAAGAAACTTGTCCGACTCCCCGGTAAACACCTTTTTAATCTCCGCATCCCGCGCCTGCTTCATCGCCACCAGAGCGGGGGAAATCGGATATTCCATCTTTAATATTTCCGGCTCCGGCAGCCGGTTATGAATCGTCATCGACATCTCTATCAGCTCCTCATCCTGTCATTTTCCTGCTCTTCCAAAAGCTCTTCCTCGGTCATGTATTTGCGGAACACCCGCTCTAACGCCAGGTTGATAAACACCATCGCAAGCGCCGGCACAAACCATGTAAAGAGCATCAGCCACCAGCACACATACAGCGCCGCAAGCAAAACTACCAGCACAATCAGGGAGTACCCTGGATTTGTAAACGCCATGATCGCGGCATTTTTCAGCGTTGTCCTGGTATTGTCCGCAAAGCGCGCAAGATACGCAAACACATACATAAACCAGAGGAGCGCCACCATCGCAAGCCCTACAAAAAAGTACGCCAGCACGCCGATGGAATCCCCCTCCTTCAAATAGTCACTGCAAATGCTGATATCGAAATAGAACACCAGAAAAATTGCCAGAAACAGCAGCCAGATTTTCGTAGCCTGCTTAAAATTACCCCGGAACGACGACCAGTATTCCTTCCAGATACCGCTGCGCTGATTGCGGATGACCTTGTGAGTCGTGTAATAAAAAGCGGTGGTCGCAGCCCCGATGGTGAAAATTGGAATACACGTAATGAGCCACATAATATTCAAGAGAATCGCATCCACCGCGGAGTTTACCGACGACCAGAGCTTATTTTCCGAATTGAAGAATCCTGCCATAAAAATACCCCCTTCGCACTGCGCACAATTATACATAATTCTCATAATTATACCACGCAGTGCATGGGAGTGTCAAATTTTATCGGCTGCTTACACCGCAATCACTTCCTCCAGCCGGAACGAATAAATCACCCTCTGCTTCACTTCCTTCCCGGTTGCCGCCGCCAGCGCCCGCGCATAGAGCTCCATCTGTACCTGATAGCGGTCAATGAGCGCTTTTGCCTCCTTCACGGCATCGGTCTTATAGTCCAGGAGCACAAGCGCCCCGTCCTCCTCAAAATAAAGGTCGATGATACCCTGCACCAGCACCAGCTCATCGCTGTCGATTTCAGGGTCTGCCTCCCTGGCGGGAAGTCCCATAACAAAGGGCTGCTCCCGGTAGAGCTTCCCGGCATTATGCGCCTGCATAATCCGTTTGGCAAGATCGGACTGCAAAAAGTGCCATACCTTTTTTACATCAATGAGCGCCGCTGCCTCGCTGCTGATGCGCCCCTGTGCCAGCAGCTCCTCCAGTTGTCGGCGAACCTCGTCAAAGGTCCGGTTCCCGGCAAACGCCCCATAATCGATGCATTCCAGAAAGCGGTGCATCGCCGTTCCCCGCAGTGCGCCGCGGTGCGGAAGACCACCGGACTGCTGTGTCCCGTGCTGCCCGCAAGCAGCCTTCCGCAAGCCGGATGCTTCCGGGGCGGGCGGCTCTGAAAAATCCGAGTCTGCGCGCACAAACAGCGGCACATAGGAATCCGCCGTCTCCTCCTTCGCATACCACGCAAGCGCTTCCAGATCACCCGGCTCCAAAATCATATTCCGGTGCTTCATCTCCGATACGGAGATCTTCGTCCTCATAGACACCTCCGCCTCATACGGATAAACCGCGCAAAGCCGCTCATCGATCTGCCCGTAGAGCTTTTCATCCACCGCACCAAGCCCCTCCAAAAGCTGCTCCTTTTCCACATAGTGCTCCACGCTTTGCAGCGTGTCCGTCAGCTGAAAGTCCCCTGCCTCATATGTCTCAATGCACAGATTCAGCGTATGCGCAAAGGCCCCCGGCAAAATCCAGTCCAGATAGCAGCCGGCCTCCCGCCGGTCCAGAAACGAGGCATCCTGCTCCGCTTCCAGCTCATAGCGGGCCAGTGCGTCCTCCAGGCCCTTTAGCGTTCCGGTCAAAATGAGCTGCTCCTTCGCGCGGGTCAATGCCACATAAAGCACGCGCAGCTCCTCGCCGATGTTATCCCCCGCGATGCGCGACGCGATCATCTCCTTCAGGAGCGTCGTGCGCCTGCGGTGCTTTTTCCGCTCCACCCTCGAAAGTCCCACGCCAAGGGTGCTGTCCAGGATCATCGCGTCCGTACTGTCCTTTTTGTTGAATTTTCGTCCAAGACCGGAGACGAACACCACCGGAAATTCCAGTCCCTTGCTCTTGTGGATGCTCATAATGCGCACCACGTCCTCGGTTTCCCCGGTCACATCCGCCTCCCCGAAATCCACCTCGTATTTCTGGAGCTGCTGCATGTAGCGGATAAATGAAAACAGTCCCTTGTAGCTCGTCCGCTCAAAGCTCACCGCCTGATTTAAGAGCATCTCCACGTTTGCCAGCCGCTTCTCTCCCGCAGGCAGGGCACGCACCAGGTTCAGATACCCGCTCTCCCGCAGGATCTCATCCAGCAGATCGTGGATGCCAAGATGCCTTGCCCGCTCCCGGTAATCCTGTAAAACCGCAAGAAAATGCTGCACCTTTTCCTTCAGCGCAGCATCGCCGCCGTTCTGCGCATAATCCGTCAGACAATCGAAGAAAAAAAATCCGTCGGCAGAAACCCGGATACGCGCCAGCTCCTCACTGCGAAACCCGAAAAAGAGACTGCGCAGAAGCGCCGCCAGCGGAATGTCCTGCAACGGGTTGTCAACCACCTGACACAGAGCAAGCACCGTCTGAACCTCCGTAGCACTGAAATAGCCGGTCTGGGACATCCGATGCGACGGGATATTTTTCGCGGCAAGCTGCTCCGTCAGCTCATCCCCCCAGGAGCCGGGTGAGCGCAGCAAAATGACGATGTCCGAATAACGCACCGGCCGGAAGCCGCCCGCACCGTCACTGATTTGCTGTGTCTCCATCACACGGCGGATTTCCTGAGCGATCAACGCCGCCTCCAGCATCTTTGCACCATCCGCACCGCTCTCCTCCATCGCTTCCGCATCCGCATCCGCGAGCAAAATCCGCGTCCGGAAGGACTGATCCTCCCGCTGCGGAAATTGCGCGCCCGCGCGAAGTGCCGCCTCCTCGTCATACGCCACGCCGCCCACGTCGCGCTTCATGATCCGGTAAAACAGATCGTTGACACTCTCCAGCACCTGCGAACGGCTTCGGAAATTCTGATGCAGGCAAATCTTTCTTCCGGGCGCAGCGCCTGCCGCAGACACATCCGCTTTCGCGGACACACCGTCTGCCGCTGTATGCTCTTCCGTCGTCATGCCCGCACCGTCTGTCCCGGACACACGGCACGCCTCCGCTTCAGCGTCCCCCTGATAGGTATCATATTTTTCCATAAAAAGCTCGGGACGCGCAAGCCGGAAGCGGTAAATGCTCTGCTTCACATCCCCCACCATGAAACGGTTCCCCCGCCCGCCGCCTTTTGCCACCGCGGAGAGAATCGCCTCCTGCACATAGTTGGAATCCTGATATTCGTCGATCATGACCTCCTCAAACAACGCCTGAAACTCCCGCGCCACCTCCGTCGGCTCCTTCGTCTCTTCATCCACCAGGATACGCAGCGCCATATGCTCGATATCGGAAAAATCCAAAAGACCAAGCTCCTCCTTTTTCGCCCGGTATGCATCCACAAAAGAGATCGTCAGACGGGAGAGCACCCTCACGGACTGTCCAAGTGCCTCCAGATCCGAAAGCTGCACCGAAAGCGGCAGGGCAAAAAATTTTTTGCAGAGCTTGCCAAGCTCCTCCTTCACCTGCGTGCGCAGCGATTTCACAAGCTCCTGCACGGATTTGTCCCCCGAAAAGCCCCGTCTTGCCGTAAGCCTTCCATAATCGATACCAAAGAGTGCCCTCCCCAGCCCATCATAGTCATCGATCGTCATCACGTACTCCAGCTGCTCCACCAGCCGCTCAATATTTTCCAGGTACATATCCGGGCCATCCGGCGCAAGGCAGAGCCGCCGTGCAAGCAGCAGGCGGTCTCTCTCCCCGCCGATAACCGAACGGATATAATCAAAAAGCAGCGAAAGCCAGCTCTGCGGCTCCTCCAGCGACTCCCGCTGCAGCATCCCCGGCTCATAAGGGCGCGAAAGCCCCTTCAGCCACTCCTCGCTCCAGGGGTAGCTCTGTGCATAATCATAGAGCCTGCGCACCATATCCGCAATCGGCGCATCGCTTTTTGCACTTGCATAATCATCCGCAAAGGCAAGAAACTCCGCGTTCCCCTCCGCATACCAGCGCTCGAGCACATCGGCAAGCACATCCTCCATCATCAGGGACAGCTCCGCCGGGTCCCCCACGCGAAAGCCCGGCGCAAGACCGATGCACTGGAAATAATTTTTCACAACGTACAGGCAGAAGCTGTCGATGGTCGTGATCTGTGCATGGTGCACAAGCGTATACTGCCGATGCAGATACGGGTTATCCCGATCCTCGTCCATGCGCGCCTCAATCGCCTTCGCCACGCGCTCGCGCATCTCCGCCGCCGCCGCCTTCGTAAAGGTCACCACAAGCATCCGGTCGATATCCACCGGATGGGACTCGTCCAGCACCCGCTGTATAATGCGTTCCACCAGCACTGCCGTCTTTCCGCTGCCCGCCGCCGCCGACACCAGCAGGTCACAGCCCCGGACACGAATCGCATCCTGCTGCTCCTTTGTCCATTTCACACCCATGCTTCGTACCTCCCACACTTTTCACCGTTCCTTTGGCAGCATCCGAAAGCTACCCTGACAAACGTGCTCGCTTCGGCTCTTTCCCTGACGCTCTGCGGTCCCTTCGCAATGTCCAAGAGCAATTTCCGCAGCGCTCCCGCTACGATGGCTTCCCTTCCTCCCCGCCGTCCTTCGGCAGTACCCGCATCTCCTCCAGGATCTCGTCCTTCGACTTCTTCTTGTCCAGCCTGCGGTAGCCGCAGCCCTCCAGGCTCTCGTCAAAGCCGCAGATACTCCGGTAGCCGCACCACTGGCACGCCGTCCTGCCCTGCAGCTCATAGGGATTTGCCGCGATCTCCCCCGAGAGCATCCGCCTGCCAAGCGCAGTGACCGTCCGGTTCACATAGTCGCTGATCGCCGCAAACTGCTCCGTAGAAAACACCTGTGACGTTTTGGACAGCTCACCGCTTTTTGTGCGGCTCACCGGAATCACGTCGGATTTATCCGTAAACACGGTGTCCATCGCGCCGTAGATTTCCGGGTCATCGTTCACGATACCATCAAGGCGCAGCTTTTCAAACACGCTCTGCCAGATTTCCTCCTCGCTCACCGCCCCTTGCGTCTCAAGCACCGGCTCGTCCACATGGTAGTAAAAAATACCCGCCGGAAGCACATCTCCATCCGGCCTTCTTCGCCGCATCAGCTCCATCGCTGCATTCAAATAAACCACCAGCTGCAGCTGCAGTCCGTGGTACAAG
The DNA here is from genome assembly GCA_910589045.1 of uncultured Eubacterium sp. GTDB lineage: Bacteria > Bacillota > Clostridia > Lachnospirales > Lachnospiraceae > W0P33-017. The sequence goes on along the minus strand of CAJUSH010000043.1, from coordinate 12,442 downwards.
GACAGCAGAGAAAACTTCGTCTGTCCTGATTTGTAGTCGATGATCTTCACATACAGCCCGCGGTCCTTCTCCAGGACGTCAACGCGGTCGATACGCCCCCGCAGGCTCATCCGCTCCTCCTCGCTCAAAGCAAACTCCTGCACATTCAGACCCTCTGCCGTGCCAAACCCCACCTCGTAATCGGCGGGCAAAAACCGGCCCTTGCGTACCTGCCCGGTCAGAATATCCACGGTCTGATGAAGAAGCCGCTCCATGCGTCCGGTCAGATAGCGGTTTTTTGCAGAGGTTAAAAGGGCGTCGTTGCGGCTCTCCAGAAGTGCATGCTCCATCGCTGCCTGCCCCAGTCTCCTTCGCACCTCCTCCGGCACCGAGAACCAGTCAAAGCCGCTCCGGGAAAGCTCCTGTCCGTAGTACTCCAGCGCCGTGTGCACCAGATTGCCGAAATCCGCCGATTCAAATGTATGTTCCTCTCGCGGATGAAGCCCCAGACCGTAGGTTAGAAAGTGCTCGTAGGCACAGGCCGCAAACCGCTCCAGCCGCGTGACACTGCTGCCCAGAACACTGCCGTAGAGCAGGCGGCTCACCTCGTCCGTAAGCCGCTCCGGCTCAAAGCTGTAAAACGCTGCGGACAGCAGCCTTCCCAGCGTCTCCTGCCACGCCTCCTGTCTTCCGTACCACGCAAAAAGCGCCCGCCACACCGCATCCGCCGTACCCGCCTTTGCCGCGTCGAGCCCCTCCGTCAGATAGCGGAACGCAGCCGGCTTCGCCGCAATCTGTTCCATCGGGGCAGCATCCCCGCCGTCTCTTACGGTAAGTCCCGGAAACATGCGCAGAATCATCCCGATCAAATAGGATCGCCGCCTTGCGCTCCCGTCTGCACCGCAGCCCGCAAAGGTGAGATAAAGGCGCTCGGAGGGCTTTGTCATGTTCAGGTAGAGATAAAAGCGCTGGATAAAAGCCCGTTCCCTGGCAGTGGGCGCCAGCTCGTAGCTTGCACCTGCGAGCACCTCCCGCTCCATCTGACTTAAGATTCCGCCGTCCCCGGATGTCTTTGGAATCACACCGTCATTGACTCCCAGAAAAAAGAGCACCCGGATATCCTCCAGGCGCGTGCGTTCGATATCCCCGATGAGCACCCGGTCAAAGCCCGGCGGAATATCCGCAACCTCGGCGGCCTCAAACCCTGCCTCCAGCACGCCGATATACTCTTCCAGAGGAAGCACCTCATCGCCGAGAAGCCCCGCCAGCTTATCAAACAGATCCATCGTAATGTGCCAGATGCGGGCATCCTCCTTCTGCTCGAGCGCAAAGGACATCATCAGGTCATAGAGTGCCCGGGTGCGCGCATGCACGTCCGACTTCGCCCCGGCCATCACCTCCGCATACGGCAAAAATACCTCCATCAGCTCAGAGCGCTTCGCGTTCAGCCGCTCTAAGCCCTCCGCATCCAGCCATTCGGGAAGGCGCACCCATTTTTTGCTCCAGGCGCTTTTTCCCCGGATGCCGTATGCCACAATATAATTTTCCATCCGATCCGTCTCGTCCGCATCGATCGGAAGCAGTCCCGTCTTGAGGACGCGCATCATGCTCTCATAGGAAAAGTCCCTCCTCGCAACCTCCAAAAGCCCCCGGACGCACTCGATCAGCGGATGATAGAGGATCGGGTTCGTCTGGTCGAGGAAATAAGGCAGCTCATACTCCGAAAACACCTGCTGCACGTAGGGTGCATACAGCTCCACGTCCCCCGAGACGATCGCCATCTGCTGATAGCGCATCCCCTCCCCGGCAAGCCGGCGGATTTCCCGCGCTGCAAAACGCAGCTCCTCCACCGGCCTTGAAAAGCCCAGAATCTGAAGCTGCGTCTGATCCGCTGTTTCGCCCTCGCAGGGCCTTTGCCCGAGCCGAAACAGATTCTGTTCCAGATGATAAAGCAGCGGCGCCTTCCGGAAACGGCGCTTGTCCCCCGCCCTTTGCACCACAGGCTCCGCAATCTCGACACCGGTCTCCCGGGCAAGCTTTAAAAGCATATGGATCGTTTTTTTCGGCAGGAAAAACAGCTGCTCCACATCCGCCTTTCCGTAAAAATCCCCTTCGGCGTCGATGGTAAGCGCCACATAAACATCCCGCACTGCCGGAAACGCCTCCTCCAGAAAGGTCTGCTGCACCGGCGTAAACCCGGTGAAGCCGTCAAAAATGAGCACCGTATCCTCAAACAGCTTCGACTCATGCACAAGCCCGGCAAGATACTCCACAACCTCCTCCGCCAGCAGATAACCGCCCCGAATTTCCTTTAAAAATGCCTCGTAGAGCAGTCGGATATCCGCGAGCTTCGCAGACAAAAGCGGCGATACCCCCGGCTCCTGCGCCATCTCGCCCAGAAGCTCCGGAGCGATGCGGTACTGTGCAAGCTCCGTCAGAAAGGATTTGATCTCGTCGATATAGCCCATCTTGTGCAGGCTCCCCGAGAGCACCGTAAGCTTTGGAGAAAGCTCCCCGGCCAGCTTCTGCAGGATGAGGTTTTTCCCGGTATCCTCCAGCACCTGCAGCGTATCCTTTCCGAGCTCCCCAAACACGCGGTATGCCAGCCGCTTAAAGCTGAGCACATCCACATTTAAGATCGCATGGTTTTTCTGCCGCTTTACAAACTCCCGCTGGGTCGAAACGGTAAACTGCTCCGGCACCAGCACATAATATGTGCGGCCCGGGTTTGCCGCCGCCTCCTCCAAAACGTGCTCATAAAGATAATGGGATTTTCCCGCCCCCGAATTACCTAATATCAGATGTAACGCCATAAACACCTCTCTCTGTAAAACAGCCTGCTCATTTTTCGGCGCGTAACCGTTCAGCCTGCGGCTTTTAGCGCAGCGCATCCATGTAATAGCCTACTCACTGCGCAGCGCATCAATCGGATTGAGCCTGGCCGCCCGCTTTGCAGGCATATAGCCGAACAGCACGCCGATGCCCGCAGACACGCCAAAGGCGATGGCGATAGCCTTCCCGGAGGGCGAGCAGCTCATGCCGATGGCATTTCCGAGTGCGGTAGTCGCCACGCCGCCGATGACTATGCCGATGCCCCCGCCGATCGTAGAAAGCACCCCTGCCTCGATAACAAACTGCTTTTTGATATCCTTCTGTCTGGCACCTAAGGATTTGCGGATTCCAATCTCCCGCGTGCGCTCGCTGACCGACACGAGCATGATGTTCATAATGCCGATCCCCGCCACCAAAAGCGAAATCCCGGCGATCCCCACCAGTATATTTTTCATGACACCGACCATATCGTCCATGATATCCAGCATGCTCGCCATGTTTGCCACCCGGTAGCAGTCGCTGTCATGGAAAAAGCCATACAAAAAATCCTCGAGGGACTGCTGTGCCGCCGTGGATTTTTCCGCATCTGCCATTTTCAGCGTATAGCCGGAGGGATGGGCGCTGCCCGACATCCTTCCCACAACCGTATAGGGTGCATAGATGCAGTCATCTGCGGAATAGCGCGTCGAATCGCCCTTCTCCTTAAGCAGCCCGATGACCGTATACTCCTCCGCGCCGAAGCGAATCTTCTGCCCCACCGGGTTTTCCCCGTTGAACAGCTCGCTGCACACATAGGAGCCGATCACGCACACCTTGCTGCGGGAGAGCATATCCGCATATGCAAGAAAACGACCCTTCTCCACCGTCAGAGACTGGATGAGGGCAAAGCTCTCGCTCACGCCCGTGACACCCTCGTCCTTCATGGTTTTGTCCCCGCAGCGCACCGTCATGTAGAGCGACGTATTCGGTGAAAGGTTGGAGAAATCCTCCGGATGGCTTTCCAGAAAATCGTACATCTGCGTATCGGTCAGCACCTTTGACCCTTTTCCCGTAAGGCTTACAGTGATCGTGTCAGCGCCCATATCCGAAAACGAGCCCATCGTGTAGCCGATCATACCGTCCATGAGCGAGATCATTGCGATGACTGCGCCCACGCCGATGATCATTCCAAGCATCGTAAGAAAAGCACGCATCTTATTGCTCACAAGACTTGAAAATGCCATGAAAAATGCCTGTGAAGTTTTCATTGCTCCGTCACCTGTCCCTTGTAGTCGGCACTGCTGCCGTCAAAAATCACCTTGCCGTCGTGGATGCGGATAATCCGCTTGGCCTCCACCGCAATAGAATTGTCATGTGTAATAATTACGATCGTATTTCCCTCGCCGTTGAGCTCCTTTAAAAAATCCAGCACCTCCCGGCTCGTCCGCGAATCCAGTGCTCCCGTCGGCTCGTCCGCAAGAATCAGGGAAGGGTTTCCAACCAGCGCCCGGGCGATGGAAACGCGCTGCTGCTGCCCGCCGGAGAGCTGGTTCGGATATTTTTTCCACACATCCCCCAGCCCCACCTTCGTAAGCGAGGCGATGGCGCGCTCCCTGCGCTCAAAGTCCCCGACCCCCGCATAGAGCAGCGGAAGCTCCACGTTTTTTGCAAGGTTCATCTTCGGGAGCAGGTTGTACTGCTGAAAGACAAAGCCGATCTGCCGGTTTCGGATCGCCGCCAGCTCGTTGTCCGTCATGGAGCCGACGTCGATGCCGTTCAGGTAATATTTTCCCTCTGTCGGCACGTCCAGCGCCCCGATGATGTTCATGATCGTCGATTTTCCGCTGCCGGATTTTCCCACGATCGCCACCATCTCGCCCTCGTCGATCGTGAAGGAAATGCCGTCGTTTGCGCGCACCTGGACGTCCCCCATCTGATAGATCTTGTAAATATCCTGAAGCTCGATCAGATGGTCGTGCCCCGAGCGGTCCTGCTTTGCCTGCGCGGCTTTTTTCCGGCTACTCCACATCTTCCTCTTCCTCATAATAATAATCGTCGGTACCCATCATCAACCCGTACATATCCGTCATCTCGGCCCTGGGCACGTACACCTCATCCTCCGGCTTGAGGCCGGATAAGATCTGCACATACGAATCGCTGCTGATCCCCACCGTCACCTTCACCTCATGGAAGCCCTCCGGAACACCCGCCGCAAGCTCCTCGGGCGTCGTCTCCTCGCCCTCCCCGTTTTTCATATATACCACGTCGCCCCGCATAAGCGCGTCCACCGGGATACAGAGCGCATCCTTTTCCTCCTTTAAAACGATGGTGGCGGAAACATTCATGCCCGGGAGCAGATCCCCCACCTCATCCAGCTCGACGGTCACCGGATACTCCGTCACGCCGCCGGAGGTGTTCGCCTCAAGGCTGATATTTGTAATGTGTCCTGTCATTTCCACGCCTTCCAGCGCATCCGCCCTGACCGACACCTCCTGGCCCACCGAAATCTTGAGCACGTCCAGCTCGTCGATCTGCATCTTGAATTTTACCTTGGACAGATCATAAATCACCGCAAGGGAGGAATTGTATGCCGCATTGATATTGTCGCCCTCCTTCGCGTTTTTCGTAATGACCGTACCGGAGATGGGGGCGGTCACGCTGTAATCATCCAGGCTTTTTTTCGCGCTTTCCAGCTGGTTTTTTGCGCTCTCCAGGCTCAGCTTTGAGCTGCCCACGCCGTCCCCCACGGAGCCGTCCTTTAACACCAGATAGGTCGCGCCCTTTTCGATGTAGCCGCCCTCACTGATGTTCAGCTTTGCAATGGTGCCGCTGCCGCCCGCAAGGAGTGTCCCCTCGGATTTCACCGAGAAGGTCCCCTCGCTGTTGCAGTCCACACCGCTGATGCGCGCAGTGCCCGTGGCGCCTGCCGCGATACCGCCGGGATTTTTGACCTCAATAGTCACATAGGTGACGACCATGTTTCCGTCCAGCACCGCATCCGTAGGTGAAATGGATACAACCTTTCCCCGCAGCCGCTCGCTCTCGTCTCCCACATACACCGTCGCCGCACCGCCGGTCCAGCTCTTTTTTACGTCCGCCGCATTAAAAGGCACCTCCAGCACCATCGTCTTGTTGTCGTAAATATCCGCGATCGTCGTCCCCGCCACGATTTTATCTCCTGCGGACACGTAGAGTTTTTTCACATAGCCCGACTGGTCCGAGGTCAGGTAACGGTCGTCCGCACTCTTCTTTTTTGATTCAACCGCATCGCTGTAGCTCTGCTGCGCCTGCTTCACGCCGAGATTCGCGGATTTAATATTTTCTTCTGCATTTTCTGTAGAAAACTGGTACAGCAGCTGCCCTTTTTTCACGACGTCCCCCTCCTCAAAGGGTGCGTCGACAATCTCGCCCTGCACAAGCGGCGTGATCGCATACTGGTCATTGGGCGTGATGGTCCCGGTTCCCGTGAGCGTCACCTGCAGGTCCTGCATGAGCGGCTGGCTCGTCTGGTACATGCTCTGCAGCATCTCATCCGCCTTGCTCTTTAACACCCGCGGCACCACCACAAAAACCACAACGGCGAGCACGGCAATGATGATCATTCCCTTGTAATGTCGTTTGAAAAAATTGATAATTTTATCCTTCATCGTTTATGTAAGCCTTTCCTACTATCCTTTTACTGACACCGAACAGGCGAAGCCTTACTCCTTTGCCTTCGCAACGATCACGCGCACCCTTCCTGATGTCGTCCCGTCATAGTACGCGGTTAGCTCGTAATTGCTCAGACTCATCACCTTCGGAAGCTCCGTCAGGTAATAGCTTGAGCCCTGCTTGAGGTACACGCCGACACCGTCGGCGATCCGGTACGCATGCTTGCCGTCGGATACCTCCGTGAGCGTGATGGACGTCACGGAAATGCTTCCGAGCATCTTTACGCTCGTGACGGAGCCGTACCCGCCAAAGCCGAACTGTGCCGGACCCGTGTAGCCCTGCACGCCGAAAATCTGCCCGCTGCTTCCTGCGCTGCCCTGCTTCCCGTCGATCAGATAGCTGTAGCTTCCCATAAACGTCATCATCTCCGGGCTTGCGACCTCGGTTGCCGAGAGAAGAATCCCGTAGCGGTAGCTGTCCCCGGTGACGCCCCGGATCATAAAGTCGGTAATCTCCTTATCCGCATTCACATGATAATACAAAATGTTGGAGAAATTGATCGTCAGCCCCGCAAGACGGCTCCGCTCAATGGTGCTGTAGCTTCCGCTGCTGTCGTACTCCAGAATGCGGATGCTTTCCGAGAGCCTGTAGCCCGCAAAAGTCGTGGCATCTGCGTTTACCGTACCGTTGAGCCGGCTTAGGCTCACCTTATTCACCACGGGCTTTCCGTTGTCAAAGGCGATTTCTACCGGTGTGTTTTCCGAGAAGCCCTTCAGATCCTCCACCTCGTATTCGTGGGTTTCCCCGAGGGTGTCCAGCATCGTAATATATTTCTTCACATCGGTGGAATTTTTGTCGCCGGATACCTTCTCCGTCGTGGAAAGAACGATTCCGCCAATAAAGGAGTTGAGCGTTGCCGCGCCTCCGATGCCTACCACCTTGCCGTCCTTACCCAAAAGCAGCGTCACATAGTCCCCGATCTCATAGCTTCCCATCGCAGATACCGCATAGGCGATATCCTGATCCGCCAGCACATAGCTCGTGCCGGATACCGTCACGGCTGTGGGCTTGTAGCGGTCCGGCGAGACGCCGTTCAGCCGTCCGGTCACACGATCCTGATAAACGAAAATGCTGTTCAGCTTCTTTGAGTAATAGAGCACGTCGTAGGGGCGGATGCGCTCGGCGCCCGCCTTTGAGCCATCTATGTAGATCACGGCACCGCTCACGTCAAAGGGGATCTGGGAGCGCCAGTCCTCCCCCGCAATGACGGGTCCGTCCAGCTTGTCATAGACGAGCGTCAGATAATCGATATCACCGTTGGCATCCAGCGCATAGCCCAGCGTCTGGCCGTATATATTGCCCGCCTTATCCGGTGTGACCAGCATATTGTAGAGCAGGTTGACGGTATCCTTGTATGTAAGCTTCCCGCCTGCCTTCTTCTTTATATTCTTATTCAGCTTCTGCGACTGATAGAAGGAAAACTTTGCACTTGCAAGGCTCCCCTGAAAATCCGAATCCACGTAGCCGAGCATCGCCAGCACCGCCACGATTCCCTCCTGCAGCGTGACGGTCTGCGTCGGACGGAATTTGCCCTTTAAATTGCCCTTCATCCAACCATTTTCCACCGCAATTCGGATGTAGGGTGCATACGGGTCCGTCTTTTTTACGTCCGTGTACAGCGAAGTCTTAACCGTCGTCCCCACCTTTTTCCTGTAGGGAGAGAGCTCCACAAGCATCTGTGCAAACCGCCTGCGGCTCACCTGCTTTTTCAGACCCTTTGCCGTTGTCTGGCTGCCCGTAACCACACCCATCGCCGCCAGCACCTTCCGCGCCAGCTCCTGGTTATAGGTGGGGCTTGCCGCCGTCTTCGACGCGCCTGCCTGCACCGCAGCCGTTCCGTCCGAAGCGCCCTCCCCGCCTGTCTGTGCGGCCGATGCCGGGTAAACGCTTCCGATGATGAGTACACATGCGAGCAGCACCGCCAGAGGGCCGCGCAATTTTTTCCTCTTCATATCCGTTCCTTCCTTCTCTTTTCTTACATAAGATCTCCACATTTAATTATAACGAAGCATCGGGCAGAAGATCTTCCCTCCGCCCGCATTGCATCCACCGGGCTCGTCAGTACCTCGCCAAGTGTTCGTATGATACACTGTCCACTAACCTCCTGCTGCGCTTCGCTTGCATTCGCTAAGTGGTCAGGTATTACTTCCACTAGGCTCGTCAGTACCTCGCCAAGTGTTCGTATTATACCACATCCATATGTTTTTTGTATCGATTTTATAGAATTTTAAGAAACGTATTAAAATTTTAGAAACGGCACTCTCTTTCTTAATGGCACTCCACAAAAATCGGTACTTTTCCGCCCGGTGAGTAAATCTCATGCAGCTTTTTCAGCGGATTGTTTTTCACAATCGTATAGCTTTTGCTTCCTGTGGACATCACATCGCCCTGGAAGGTGAACGTTTTTTCTGTCCCGTCCTTTCTGCGGATTACAAGGGTGACAAACCCGGCCTTTTGCTCCCCGTCACGCTCCGTTTGCTCCTCCAGCTCCATCTTCGCCAGCAGCTTATACACCTTTTTCACGTACTTTTTGTCTGAGATGAGCAGGCTTCCGTCCGCACCGAACCCGATTACCTGCGTCTTTTTGTATAGCTTTTTCGTGAACACCTTGTTATTATAGGTAATCCCTCCGCTCTTCGCCTGTGCCCATTTCCCCGGCATCACCGTCAGTGCCGTAAGCGCAATGGCAAATGTAAGCACCACGCACCAGACAGCTCTTTTCATATTTCTTCTCATAAATTCTTCCTCCTTTTCACGCGGCTCGCTTTATCGCCCGCCGCATTTATATTAAATCCAGCATGTGTGTCCGTCGGAAGCTATCCTTCATATCGTAGACAGCCACCTTCCGTTCCGTCGCCACATAAAGGTTATCCCCGATGTAGAGGTTTCGGCTGGCGTATGCTTCAAAGCCCTCCTCCAGCTTCTCCTTTGCCACCTGAACGAGCTTACCGTCCTGCACCTGGAAAACATGCTGGCTGACGGTATAATCTGCGCCGATGCTTTTATCATCCGTCAGAAACGCAATAACGTTTTTGCTCCGATCCGCCAGCAGTGCCTTGTAATTGTCCTTTGCAGGCGAGCCCCAGGCATCGTCGATAACGATCTTTGATGCCTCCTTCACATCCGTCGGGTCGGAGATATCGTAGAGCGATACCTTGATGCCTATAAATTCGCTGTCCGTTTCTTTCCGCTCCTCCCCGACACCGATCAGATACCCATCGTCCCAGAACTGCAGGTAATCCGAAAAGCCGGGAATCTCCAGCTCCCCGATGAGCGTCGGGTTTTTCGGGTCAGAAAAATCCACCGTAAAAAGCGGGTCCATATTCCGGTACGTCACGAAGTAGCCGATATCGTCGACAAACCGCGCCGCGTAAACCGTCTCACCGTCCGCAATGTGCTCGATTTTTCCGTATATTTTCAGCTTATCATCCAGGACGTAGAGCTGGTTTTTCGTACCGGAGTTCCTAAAGTCGGTGGTCAGCACGTAGAGATAACCGTCTGCCGTTTCATGCAGGGCAAAGGTGTCCTCTATCCTGCCCGGAACTGCCTCGGCGCAGTCCGCTTTGATTTTCCCGTCCCCGATCCGGAATCTGACAAAGCCTGTGCGCTGACGGTCCGATGCCGCATCGTATGTTGACTCATACAGATAAATGGATTTGCCCGTAACATACAGCTCCGCACTGCCGCTCCATATAAACTTCTGATCCTTCACCTCCGTCGGATTTGTAATATCCATGGCAGAAATAACTACACCGCAGCTCGCCCCCTCCTTCGGGAGATAAATACAGTTTTCCGGAATCGTCTTCCCCTGCACCTGGGGGAGACGGAGTTCCGTTTCACCCTCCTCTGACTCTTCACCGAACAACCGCTGTCCCTCATAGGACATACCATAAGAAAAGCCATAGTCAGTAAACAGGTAGAGCATATTCCCGATTTTTCTTGAGCTGTTATAGCCTCCGTCCTGCTCATAAGCTCCCACGAGCTTTGCTCCCGCCGGAATCGTGATGTCATAGACCAGCGCCTTTGTGCGCAGCCTGCCGTAGTCGTACCCGTATCCGCATGCCATATCCTCCGCCAAATAACCCTTTAAAGCGGCAGTATCCGGCACCGGCACCTCCTGCGTCTCCTCGGTCTGCACAACCAAAACCATCCGGTCGTCCGAGACATACATCTCCAGGATCCTGTCCATATTCCCGTCAAGCTGCGGCTTGATGCTGCCAAGCTGCCTGGGTACGCCCGTGGTGACGTCCACGATGCGCACCTGGTCATCCGCCGCAATGTAAATATTTTTTCCGTCCGTCTTTACAATATCGCTCTCATCCACTCCTGTTACCTGCAGGTTGGTCGTGGAAAAATCCTCCTTCTGCGATGCCTGCTCCATCTTTTTCTGGGAGCCGGCCGCTTCCTTCTCGGCGGAATTATAACGCTCACTTTCTGCCGTTACCGCATCCCGACTGGGCACTGCATCGGCGGCGGCACCATCTCCCGCCATTTCTCCCTTACTAAGATCATAGGCGCCTTCGCTGCGCATATCCGCAGCCATCCGGTATACTTCCTCGTAGCTCTCCGCCAGATGGTAATTGCCAAGCTGCTTTACCGGCTCCTCCTCCTGCCCCGATTCGTCTGCACCGTCCCCTGCTGCCACTTTGTCATCCGGCTGCACCGTGTTTGTCTCATTCGGCTCCTGCTGCCCCGGCGTTTCCTCGCTGCCGGGGGATGCAAAGCCATCCGCCTCATGCTCTGCTCCCGGTTCATAGAGTGCCTGCCGTCCGGCCACGCCGTATGCCCCAAGGGATAAGATCAGTACCACCGCCGCCGCGGCCACCCTGCTGCCGTACCCATGCCAGCGGAATCCTTTGCGGCCTTCCTGCCGCGCTTCGCTCTTCTTTTTCATCGCTCCCTCCTTTTCCTTCGCCTCAATGCGTTCCTTCATCCGCTCCGGCGAAAGCTCCTGCGGCACCTCCACGGCCTGCGCTTCCCTCCATATTTTTTCCAGCATCTTATTTTCTTCCATTTCCTGATCCCTTCCTTCTCACACTGACGGCTGCCCGCGCACCGTCCCTGACCCCGGTGCCCTTGCGGCCGCCATCCTCTGGCTGCGCAAAACGGGTTCCCTGCAAAGCCCTGCCTGCTGACCCGGTGTTCATTCTGCCGCCGTCCTACTCCTTCCCCAGTGCCTCGCCCATACGCCTGAGCGCCCGGCTTTCCCGGGAACGGACCGTATTCTCGTTCATATGGAGCACTGCCGCAATCTCCTTCGTCTTGTAGCCTGCAAACAGATGAAAAGCAATGATCATCCGGTCCGTCTCCGGCAGCTTTAAAAATTCCTCCCGCACGGCAAGCCGATCCTCGGGCGCAGACTGACGGGGCGCCGCCAGCGTATCGCTGAGCGCTTCCGTAAGCTCTCCCGGCCGCTTTACGTATTCCCGCAGCTTATTTCTGCATTTATTGGAGAGAATCGCGAACACCCAGCTCTTAAAGGCTTCCTCCTTTTTCAGTGTCGCAAGCTGCGCCCACGCATCTGCTACCGCATCTCCAACCGCATCCTTTGCGTCCTCGGTATGCTTTAGCATATAGTAGGCAAAACGGTACATGTCCCGATATATTTCCTCGTAAAGCTCTGTGAATGCCGCCGCGTCACCGGCCTTCGCCGCGCGGACCAATTGTTCCTGTCTCATGTGTGCCTCCGGAGTGCTTTCCCGCCGCAGCCCGCTCCCCGGACAATGGCGTTCCCTTTCATCTGTCTTACAAAAGAATAGTATCAAAAACCCGGGATTTTGTTGCATCAAAATAAGAAAATAAAAATGGAAAAAAATTATAAAAAACTGTTGACATTTCCCGAATTGTCCTTTATACTTGTCTAAGTCGGGTCGCGATAGTGACTCATACATATATGGGATCTTAGCTCAGCTGGGAGAGCATCTGCCTTACAAGCAGAGGG
>CAJUSH010000042.1 GCA_910589045.1 uncultured Eubacterium sp. | reverse complement strand
GCCCCTCACACCTGAATCATGTTCTTACGGACTGCGCAGTAAATGCGCAGTCCTGGCCCGTGAAAAGTAACATCATAAGTACTTTCAACGTCCAACAGGGATTTCGCCGATTGACGCATCCTGCTTTTTTTATTATACTACCTGTATACTATTTTATAAGGGAGATATATAATGCAAGTTAAGAAAGTAAAAAAAGGGGATCCCGTGGCTAAACGGCAGGACAAGGTGATGGAATGGTATCTGATTCAGGCCGGTTCCGTGACACGTCACTACAATTATGCCGAAATCACAATGGGTGCCAACTCCATCATAGGGATTCTTGAGAATACATGGTTTTCCTGTGACTATACTGCCAGTGAGGATACCACGCTCATCGTCATTCCGTGCAAGAACGCCGATGACCTCCACAAGCTGTTGGAAGCGCAGGCAAACTTCCGTGCGATCTTTCTGCGCACCGCTTTGGAGCAGCGCCATCAGGCGATCTGTCTCTATGCCAGTCTGAAGCAAAAGGCAACGCTCCTGCATGCAACTGCCCAGAACAGCTACAGCGAATACAAAGCGCTGTGCGCCCAGTTCATGATGCCGGAGCACAGCTTTTACCGCATTTCGCATTTTGAAGCGCTCACCATGCAGCACCGGGTTGAAAAATGGGAGCTGAAAAACAGCCAGAGTCTGATGAAAGGCTTTTTGCGCGACTATCTGCAGCTCATGATCCGAAACAACGACCTGTGCGTCGGCGCTATTATGGAAGCCTCCGCGCAGATGCACCGCACCGCACAGGGCATAGAAGAGATCGCAAATTACCTGATGTGCAACCGCGACGTACTGTGGAATGATACCGAGGATGATATTTTCCGCCTTTACTTTCATCTGGCAGTCCGCCTTGCCTCCAACGGAAAAGATCCGGATGAATGCCGGGCACATATGGAGGGGCTCTGCCAGACCATGAAAGCGCTCGACATCTACGATCCGATGCAGCTCGATGAGTGCGCAAAGGCATGTAAAAATCACCAGCTCTCCGCTGCCGGCGACGCCCAGTCGAATATTGCCGATGAGGACTGCGTCGCGCATATCATGTCCTATGCAGGCTATGGCAAAGAAGAAATCCGTCAGTTCAAGCTCACACTGCAGTCATACAAAGAGCTTCCTGACCGCGCCTCCGGCGACAAGGATGCCCGCGCACTCCGGAAAACGATCTCAGCCCGTTTTTACGAGATTTACAAAAAAGCGTTTTTCAACTCCATGAGACAGGCTATCCCGCCTTCCCCGATCCTGCTGATGTTTTTCAACTTTGGCTTTATGGACGTGGATCTGCTCGGTGTGGAGCAAACGAATGCGCTCGTTCGCTTCAGCGAATCCCTCGGCCTGTTCAATTACACACATATTTACACGATCTATGAATGGCTCAAAAGCATATACAGCGGCAAAAAGGAACCGTCCCGCAATGAATTTGACCTGTACTACAACGGCTATCTGCAGGAACAGCTAAAGCAGGGAGAAATCACACAGAGTGAACTCGCCAGACTTCGCGATGATCCATGCGCGAAGGTAACATTTGAAATTGACAACCTGTTTCAGTCCACCCACAAAACCGTTTCCGGACGCCTGTTGGCATTTTGCCCGATACTCTCTTCGGATGACCTCTTCGGCCCCTTTGAAAAGATCGCTTCCACCGCTGCGCGCATCGAGCAGTCGATCAACAATATCCGGAACATTGATTATTCCGTGCTCTACCGCGAAGTCCTCTTTTCGGACCCGGAACGCGGGATCAATCAGGAGGATCTCATGAAGGAGATCATGCCCGATGTCATCCTTCTGCCCTGCATCGGTTCCCGTTCTGTCATGTGGCAGGAGACGAGCGGCGTGCGCACGGACACATCCGCACGCTTTTTGTTCCCGATTTTTATGAGTGCCGATCTGGACGAGCAGATGCTTCTCACAATGGGACGTTACCGCTGGGAGATCTGCCGGCATGTACAGGGCAGCTACTGGAACGATTTCCGCGTGAAATCTCTGACGGCAGAATATTACGATTACCTCCAGTTTTACCGCAAAAACAAAGACCTCTCGGCGGACGCAAAGGAGAAGCTCAAATCTGCGTTACAGCACGCCCGCAATAATTTCCGTGAGGTCTTTGTGATGGATTACGTAAACTGGATCAAATATGAATCACAGGGCAGCTTCCGTCTCCACAAGCTCACCCGCGATATCTTAACGCGCTACTGTCCCTTCTCGCGTGAGATCCGCGATTCGCTTTCCGGTAATCCGCTTTACCAGAATGCATTTTCAAAGCTGGAAATCGAAAACCAGAAAAATATCAAACGTCTGCAGGCAGTCTACAACAAGTACCAGGCTGCCGGCGGGGAGATCACTGCGGATCTCACCGAGAACCTCCGCTATTACCAGCTGTAGAAAAGGGGCGGTCGGGAAATTATAATTTATGCCCCTGATGTATTCAAAAAAAGAGACAATCCTTTAAATTCGGGCCTTTTCCTTGGCCCGAATTTTTATCGGACGGTCTCTTTCTTTATAACCGCAGCTTTTTTGTTCCTGCTGACAGGTCGATATGAAGCGCGCTGAAACACCATTCTCACACTGTATCAGTCAAACTCAAAACGCTGTACCAGCTTATTCAATGTCACAGTCTGGTCCGCGAGCTGCTCGGAGGTTGCGTAGGTTTCCTCCGATACGGCAGAATTATCGTTCACGCCATGAGCGATATCATCGATACCGACGCGGATCTGTTCCATATTTTCGGCCTGAATCGCCGCATCCTCCGCGGTCTTGCGGATCATCTCATTCACACGGTCAACCGCCTGGACAGATCCCTCCAGCGAAGTCATCACACCGGTCGCGATATCGTTGCCCTTGTTGATCTCCTCCATGGAAACGCCGATCAGCTCCCGCGTCATACTCGCCGCCTTTGAGCTTTCAAGCGCCAGCTTTCCGATCTCGTCGGCTACAACCGCAAAGCCCTTTCCCATCTCGCCTGCTCGCGCCGCCTCGATGGAAG
Source organism: uncultured Eubacterium sp. (assembly GCA_910589045.1). GTDB lineage: Bacteria > Bacillota > Clostridia > Lachnospirales > Lachnospiraceae > W0P33-017. Next base: position 23,888 of record CAJUSH010000042.1, on the reverse strand, counting down.
CGTTGAGCGAGAGCAGGTTGGTCTGAGATGCGATCTCCTCGATCGTCTGGATAATTCCGACCACCTGCTGAGAAGTCTGACGGATCTCGTTCATCGCAGTCATCATATGCTTCATCTTGTCCTGATTCTGCTTGATCATTTCCGTAACGTCCGTGGTTGCCTGTGCGGAGAGCTCCGCATCCTTTCTGCTCTCCTGCACCCGGTCCGCAACGGTCGTCGCCGTCGCCGCAAGCTCCTGAATCGATGCGGCCTGGGTCTGTGCACCCTCCGCGAGCATCTGGGATGCCTCTGCCAGTCCGCTGGCTCCCATGGAAACCTGCTCCGAGCTTGCACCGATATTGCGCATAACATCATTCATGGACGCAGAAATATTAAGCAGGGCACTCTTGATCTTCTGAAATTCACCCGCATAATCGTTTTTCAGATCAATGGCAAGCTTTCCGTCCGCGATCTTAGCCAGCACCTCCGCCGTCTCATCGATATACACGATATACTGCTTCAGGCGCTCCACCGTCTTTCCGATCGACTCGCCCAGCTCCCCGACCTCGTCCTCCGACGTAATCTCAAGCACCACATTCAGATCGCCCGCGGCAAGCTGCTGGGCGGTGTGGTTGAGCTGCATGATCGGCCTGGAAATCCGGTCCGCACTGCGCTTGATGCTGACTATGATCAGAAGCATACCAAATACAAACAAAACTGCAAACGCAATGACCATGCCGATCAAAATAACAAGAAAATTCGTCATATTCACCAAAATAAAATCTTATTTATAAAAATTTATTAAAATTCCTAAAAAATCTATAAAAAAACGGAGCCTCCCAAAGGAAGCCCCGCTTCGCCAACACGCCGCCGGCCGGCAGCCCGCCTGCCTGCACACGGCTGATCGCCCGCACCGGCAGCACATCAGCCCTCAATGGCAATGTAGCGCTTTTTGTCCTCAATCGCCCGCTTTTCCTCCTTCGGCAGTCCGAAGGAAAGAATACCGTTCTCATACCTGGGATGAATATCCTTTTCCGTGACATTCTCTCCCACATAAAAGCTGCGGCTCACGCTTCCGGCGTAGCGCTCACGCCGGACGTAATTTCCCCGCTCGTTTTTCTCGTCGCGGTTTACACTCTTAGCCGCACTGACGGTCAGATAACCGTTGTCAAGCTGCATCCGGATTTCATCCTTCTGAAAGCCCGGCAAATCGATCTCAACCATATAACCGCCATCCGTCTCCTTCACATCCGTTTTCATCAGGTTATTGGACTGTTTCCCGTACAGCGCTTTGTCAATGCCGGGGAATGCAAAATCATCCATAAACGTATCAAATAAGCTTTCTCTGAAAATACTGGGCATCATCATAAGTCATATCTCCTTCCATATAGTGAATCTAACTGCACCGCCGGAGCATCCGGGGTGTTGTGTTCTGAGGGATTCGGATTGCTTCTCCTCCCCTCGTTGGTATTATCATAGCACTCCTGTTAGCACTCGTCAATAGCGAGTGCTAATAATTTTGTGAATATTCTGTGAAAAGTAATGTAAAAACCCGGAATGCCTTCTTAAATTATTTGCAATTATCCTCAAATCATGTATTTTCACGGATTATTTTGCACAAATCAAACATTTCTCATATTTATGGAATAATTTGTCAGAACCGGCAGAAATTGTATATGTAATTGCATGGTATCCTTCACCAAAATCTCTGTCTGCCGGACAATCCTGTATCCGGTAAGCCCGATGGGGTCCCCCGAACAGAATGAAACCGGGAAAATTCTAAGCTGTGAAAGCAAAAAACAATACGCGCCCGAAAAACGGGCGCGCAGGCTTTTCTTCTATGCGGGAAAGCTCCCTAAATAAACTTTTTCAAATGCTCCATCAAAATTTCCACGTTGACCGGCTTTGCGATATGCGCATTCATCCCTGCCTCAAAGGCCGCACGCTTATCCTCGTCAAAGGCGTTTGCCGTCATGGCAAGAATGGGAATGGAGGCAAGCTGCTGCTCCTGCAGCTTTCGTATGCTGCGCGTAGCCGTATAGCCGTCCATAACCGGCATCTGGATATCCATCAGAACGATGCTGTAGTAGCCCGGGCCTGACTGAACAACCTTATCCACCGCGATGGCACCGTTTTCCGCCTCCTCCACCACAAAGCCGGCTTCCTCGAGCAGCTCCGAAGCGATCTCGCGGTTAATCTCGTTATCGTCAACCAGCAGAATCCGTTTGCCTTTGCAGCCGTCCTCCGGCCGCACCTCCTGCCGCTCCTCCGGCCTGTCTTCTGCTTCCTGCTTTTCATCCGACGGATGAAAAACCGACTGCAGGCACAAATGCAGCTCCGAGAGGAACAGCGGCTTTGCACAAAATGCGGTTACGCCCGCTTCCCGCGCCTCCGTCTCGATGTCCGCCCAGTCGTAGGCCGTCATCACGATGATCGGCGTATCGCCGCCCACCTCGCGCCGCAGACGGCGCACCACCTCCACGCCGTTCATATCGGGCATGAGCCAGTCCACAATATAGACCTCATAGGCATCACCCTTTGAAAGTGCCTGCTTCGCGCGCAAAATCGCCTCCTTGCCCGAGAGCGTCCAGTCCGCCCGCATACCGATCTGCTCAAGCATATTTGTCACGCTGTCGCAGCTGTTGAAATCATCGTCCACGACAAGCGCATGGCTGCCCTCCAGCTCCTGAATGACCCTGCTGGCAGGCGCCGTATCCTGTATCCGGAAGGTCACATCGATCACAAACTCCGTGCCCTTGCCCGGCTCGCTTGTCACGGAGATCGTACCGCCCATCATGTCAATAATATTTTTCGTGATCGCCATGCCAAGCCCTGTGCCCTGGATACCGCTCAGGGTCGAATTACTCTCCCGCTCAAAGGGCTCAAACACACGCTCAATAAACTCCTGCTTCATGCCGATCCCGGTATCCTTCACACGGAACTCGTAGTTGGCATACCCCTTCGCGGCACCGCCCTTCTGGCTGATGCGCATACTCACCATCCCACCGGGCTTCGTAAACTTGAAGGCATTGCTTAAAAGATTGATCAGCACCTGGTTCAGCCGCAGTCTGTCACAGATAATATATTCATCCCTGATGTCTATGGTATCAATGTAAAAATCCAGCCGCTTGGAGGACACCTCCGCCTCCATGATACTGCGCAGGTCATGCATGATCTCCGGCAGGCTGCAGGGCTGCGCATCGATATGGATCTTTCCGCTCTCGATCCGGCTCATATCCAGCACGTCATTGATAAGCGAGAGCAGATGGCTGCTCGAGGAGGCAATCTTTTTGAGATAATCCCTCACAAGCTCCTGATTGTCCAGATGCGTACCGGCCAGCGCGGTAAAGCCGATGATCGCATTCATCGGCGTGCGAATGTCATGGGACATGTTCGAGAGGAACGTGCTCTTTGCCCGGCTCGCCTGCTTCGCCTGTGTCAGCGCATCCTCCAGAAGCCTGCGCTGCTGCTCCTCCCTGCGGATAATATGCTCAATACTGCGGATCGTCATCGTCGCCGAGGTTACCACGCCCTCCCTGCGGTCTACCACACTGAACACGGTAGCACACCACTCCGGTTCTTCCTGACCCACGTTTATGCGGCGGTACTGAAACTCTACGCTGTCCCGCTCCTGCAGCTCCTTCTGCACGTTTTTCGGGTCCAGCAGGCGGACAATGCTGCCCTCCTCTTCCTCAAGCACCCGCCCCTCCTTCACATGCCGGACGATTGCGTCCGTATAAGTACCTGCCTCCTGCGTATTATGGAAATCCGGGTAGATCATATGGTATTCATTATGCTTTAAATTAACCATATAGATCTCCTGATAGGAGCGCATCGTACTCTCCAAAGCCCGCTGCAGCATCCGGCGCTCCTTTGATAGCAGCTCCATCTGACGCTTTTGCTGCATTTCATCCGCGATGCGGTCCGTGATATCCGATATAAACACGTAAAAAACATTACGCCCGTCCCTGCCGCGCGCAAAATGTCCATAATCCTGTGCCCAGCGAATCTCATCGGTCTTCGTCCGGATGCGGTACTCCACATAGTCCATACCGTTGCCGTTCTCCCGAACCTGCAGCGCAATCGACGACTGAACCCGTTCCACATCCTCCTCAAAGATCATGCCCGAAAACGTGTTTCCGGTAAGCGCGGCAAATTCCTCCTTGGAATCACACCCAAAAAGACGTATTACCTCATCATTTACATAAAGTACCGTACCGACCTCATCCGACTCGTAGATAAAAAATCCGCCCGGTATCCCTGTCACGACCTCCTCCATTGCAAAACCACTGATCTTATCCAATGAATCACCCCCAATCCGTAAATTATATGATCGTCAATCCCTTGTCTCTATCATCAAAAGCTTTCCGCTCGAAAAAGAAATCTCAGCCGTTTCATCTACAATCTCATTACTGATCCCCAGCGTAATATCCGGCGTAAGCACCGCGTCGTCCAGGGGATATTTCATGCCCCGCAGCGTCACGCCGCATACGCTTCCCCCAAAGGGGAGCAGCGAAATAAAATCACCGTACTGCTCTGCCTTTGCAATCCGGCAGCCCTTTTCAAGCAGGCGGATGCGGTTGTGCGTATCCAGAAGAAGCATGGGCACCCCCGCCGTTAACGCCAGCGCCAAAAGCTGGATATTTCCCAGCAAATGGTCGATACGGCTTCCCCCCGTTGCCCCCGCCAGATCGATACGCGACGGCCCGTATTCCAGCGCACGCTGCACAGCAAGCTCCGTATCCGTCCAGTCCTTTTCTGCCGGGAACTCCTCGAAGCGCACGGACGTACGGTTCTTAAAAAAATCAATCGCAGACCGGTCCGCCGAATCGAAATCCCCCACAATCAAATCCGGCAGCAGCCCGCTGCGCCGAAAAAATTCAATGCCGCTGTCGCAGGCAATAACGGTTTCATAATCCGTTTCGTCGAGCAGCCGCCTGACAAGCCCGTCGTCGATGCTGCCGCCGCTGACAATTAAAATCCTATGCTCATTCATCTCATGCCCAAACCGGCCCGCGGCATTTAATCCCTGTCCGGCCGCACACTAATACCGGTTCCTTTCCTGCTCTTTTAGCTCCTCATAAAGCTGTACATAATTTTCATAGCGCACCCCTGCGATCTTCCCCTCCGAAAGCGCCTGCTTCACACCGCAGTCCGGCTCGCTGATATGGCTGCAGCCCTGAAATCTGCACTGCGGCTCATACGCCGCAAACTCGTTATAATAAAATGAAAGCTCCTCTTTATCCATCTGCGGCAGATACAGCGACGAAAAGCCCGGCGTATCCATAATGTAGGAATTGCCCTCGATATGGATCAGCTGCGTGTGCCGCGTCGTCTGCTTTCCCCGTTTGATCTTCCTCGAAAGATCACCCGTCTCCATCTGAATACCCTGCTGCAGCCGGTTGATCAGGGACGATTTCCCGGCACCGGAGGGTCCCGCAATCGTCGACGTCTTCCCCCTCAGATGCGCCAGGATCCGGTCGATCCCCTCATCCTCCTTTACACTGATAAATTCCACCGGCGCGCCGCACTTCTCATAGCCGCGCGCATAGCGCCCCCTTTTTTCCGCGTCCCCCAGATCCGCCTTGTTAAAGCAGATACAGACGGGTACCTGCTGGCGCGCCATGAGCACCAGAAACCGGTCCAGCAGGTTAAAATGCGGTTCCGGCTCCGCTACCGCAAACACGATGAGCGCCATATCCACATTGGCAACCGCCGGACGGACAAGCACACTTTTACGCGGCAGGATACGGATCAGATTACCCTCCCGGTCCGCCTCATCCGTCACGTCGATCTCCACCATGTCGCCCACCAGCGGCTTCACGCCCAGCTTGCGGAAAATCCCCTTCGCTTTACATTCATAAATTCCGGATTCTACCACATGGACATAGTAAAATCCGGAAATCGCCTTTAATATCTTGCCCTGCATATGCCAAAAAATCCTTCGGACTAATCCTGCTTCTTGAACGAAAGGTTTTCCTTCTGTGTGCTGGTGGTCACATTGCCCTCCTCGTCCTCCATCACCCACTCGATCACGAGTGTGCCGCTGTCAACCTTCATGTTCTTTACCTCAATGGGGAACGGGAACGATACCGTCGACACGTTTGTCCACGTATCCAGCACATTTCCGTCCGGATCCACGAGCTGAATGTTTGCGGAAACCACGGTATCGTCAGCGGGGAGCTTGATATTCACGCTCAGCATGTAGAGCGACTCCTTCTGCCCGAGGCTGATCACAAAATTAACCGTTGTCCCGCTGTATACGGTTTTTCCCGCAAGCTCGCTCTGGCTGATCACCTGTCCCTCCGGCACCTCATCGTCATACTCGGAGGATACGGTTCCCGCAGTCAGCCCCGCATCCTTCAAAAGCTGGCGTGCCTGTGCTTCCGTCTTTTTCCTCAAATCGGGCACCGTCACGGATTTCTTTCCCTGGCTCACGACGATCGTGACCTTGGTATTGGCCGCCACCATCGTACCGCTATCGGGACTCTGGCGGATCACCGTCCCCTCCGGCACCGTGTCGGAGCTTTCGTACTCTCTCGAATAATCCAGTCCGGCATCCTCAAGCATGCCGATCGCCGCCGTATCCGTGTAGCCTGTCAGATTCGGAACGGCAACCTCGGTTTCACCCTTTCCGCTGCTGACCACCACGCGGACGGTCGTGCCCTCCTCCACCATCTCGCCCTCCGGGATATCCTGTGAGATAATCTCCCCCTCAGCGTAATCCTCGGATTCGGCAGTGTCCGCCTGATAGATTTTCAGACCCATATCCTCCAATTCCTTCTTTGCATTGTCAAAGCTTCGTCCCCGCAGATCGATCATCTCGATCTCCCCGGACTCTTCCTCAATCTGGTCGTCCTGCGGCTCCTCGTCCTGCTCGTCCTTATGTCCGCCGAACAGCCCCGCAATGCTTCCGATCAGATAAATAATAATAATGATGATAATGACTGCCGTCACAATGCCGAGGATCGTGACCGCCTTTTCCATCTTCGGGTTCAGAAAGCCCCCCTCGTCCTCATCCTCGTCCTCAAAATCGTCCTCGTCCTCATAGACCCTGCGCGGCGTCTGGAGTTCTGCGCCCGCGTAGCTTTTCCGCTGGGTCTGCTCCTTGATACCCCGCACCTCATCCTCGCGGATCACGGTCGTCTTTGCCTGGCTCGCCACACTGTCGATCACTACAAAATCGCTGTCCGGGTCCATCAGGGCACGCTTGAGATCTACCAGCAGATCCGCCATCGCTGCATAGCGCCGGTCCTGGCTCTTCTGCGTACATTTAATGATAATTTTTTCCAGGCTGATCGGCAGCTGCGGTGCATAGACCGAGGGCGGTATCATTTCCTCCTGCAAATGCTGGATCGCGATGGACACCGTCGTATCCCCGTCGTAGGGCACGCGCCCCGTCACCATCTCGTACATGACGATTCCCAGTGAATAAATATCGCTTTTTCCGTCAACAAAACCGTTGCGTGCCTGCTCCGGTGAGGTGTAATGCACGCTGCCCATCACATCGGAATGAATCGTGTTGGACGTAGCCGCCCGGGCGATGCCGAAATCCGTCACCTTCACCTTTCCCTCGTGGGAAATCATAATATTCTGCGGCTTGATATCCCGGTGTACGATCTGGTTGTTGTGCGCCGCCTCGATGCCCCGCGCCACCTGAATCGCAATGCTGATCGCCTCTTTATAGTTCAGCTGCCCTTTTTTCTCGATGTAGGTCTTTAGTGTAATGCCCTCCACGTACTCCATCACGATAAAGTGCACATGCTCCTCGCTGCCTACGTCATAGATATTCACGATATTCGGATGCTGCAGACCCGCCGCGGACTGCGCCTCCGTATGGAACTTCGTCACAAAGTTGACGTCCTCCGCAAACTCCTGCTTTAACACCTTCACGGCGACAAAACGACCGAGCACCTGATCCTTTGCCTTATACACGTCCGACATGCCGCCCGCACCGATCTTTTCCAGTATTTCATAGCGGTCCGCGATAAATGCTCCGTTCTCTATCATATCATTCTCACCTCAAAAATCTTGTAACATTCCTGTATCTAAATCTCGATAATCGCGACGGTTATATTGTCCTTGCCGCCGCCCCGGTTTGCAGCCTCCACAAGCCGCTGTACTTTTTCCACCACATCCCGTCCGGTCTGCACGATCTGCCTGATATCCGTATCGTCCACCATATTCGAAAGTCCGTCGGAACACATGAGGATCACATCCCCGGGCTCTATATGCTGTTCAAAAAAATCGATCTCCAAATCCTCAAAGGCACCCACGGCGCGGGTAATGATATTTTTATCGGGGTGGAAGCGCGCCTCGGATGCATCCATCTCTCCCATGCGCACCATCTCCTGCACAAGGGAGTGGTCCTTTGTCACCTGCTCCAGGCCGTCCCTCAGAAGATAGAGCCTGCTGTCACCGATATTTGCCACATACATGCAGTCCCCGATCACCGTCATGATCACCGCTGTCGTTCCCATGCCCGCCATGTTGGCATCATTTTTCGCCTGCGCCATGAGACGCGCGTTCGCCTTTGTCACCGCTCCGCGGATCAGATCAACGGGGCTTGTCATAGGGGCCTGTTTTATATATTCCACGATCTGCTCCACAGTATACTTCGATGCGAAGTCTCCCGCATTGTGACCGCCCATTCCATCTGCCACGATAAAAAGATTCGGAAGGTTTCCCACCGGACTCTCAGACGTATACACGTAATCCTGATTTGATTCCCTTACTCTTCCCACATCCGTCAGGGAAAATGCCTTCATCCTTTATCGCCTGCCTTTCTTTTCGGATACCGATCTAAATAAACACAATATCCCATAGTTATTTATAATACTAACACACAGCCATAAAAAAAGCAAGCCGGCACAAATTATGCGCCGCTTGCATGGTAATGGTTAGTTACTTTTCACGGGGCAGGCATGCGCATTTACTGCGCAGTCCGTAAGAACATGATTCAGGTGTGAGGGGCGATTTTTGCGAAGCAAAACTCTCAATATCGCCCCGAATCGTTACTATGAGCGGCTCCCGAGCCGTGAATAGTAACAATGGTTACGGTTCACTATTAGCAATAATAATGTTACTTCTCAACCGCACCTGCCATATGCCGCCTGCGCAGCTGTCCGCAGGCCCCGTCTATATCACGCCCCATCTCGCGGCGAACCGTCACGCTGATCCCCTGCTGCTCCAGCCTTTTTTGAAATGCCTCCACCGCAGGACGTGCCGACTGCACGTAGTCCCGCTCCCGGATCGGATTTACCGGGATCAGGTTGACGTGGCAGTTTTTCCCCTTGAGGAGCCGCACTAGCTGCGCTGCGTCCCCGTCGGTGTCATTGACGCCGCCCACCAGCGAATACTCAAAGGTCATGCGCCGCCCCGTTTTCTCAAAATAATCATCGCACGCCTCCATAACCTGCGCCAGCTCATATTTTTCCGCGATCGGCATGAGCGCCCGGCGCTTCTCCTGGGTTGCGGCGTGCAGGGAAAGTGCCAGCGTGATCTGCAGCTTTTCATCCGCCAGCTGACGGATGCGGGGCACAATGCCGCAGGTAGATACCGTGACGTTCCGCTGACTCATGTGCAGACCGTGCGCATCCGTCAAAAGCTGCAAAAACCGCAGCAGATGATCGTAGTTGTCCAGCGGCTCCCCGCTTCCCATAACCACCACATGGGAAATACGCTCCCCCGTATCGGCTCCGATACGGTAGATCTGCTCGAGCATCTCCCCGGGTGTCAAATTCCGCGCAAGCCCGTCCAGCGTGGAGGCACAGAAGCGGCAGCCCATGCGGCAGCCCGCCTGGGAGGAGATGCACACGCTGCTGCCGTACCGGTAGCGCATGAACACACTCTCGATCACATTGCCGTCAGAAAGCCCGAAGAGGTACTTGCGCGTGCCGTCCTGCTTCGACACCTGGACCTCAAGCTGCGTGAGCACCGTAAAGCTGCAGCGCTCCTTTAGCTGCTCCCGCAGGCCCTTCGGCAGATTCGTCATCGCATCCACGGACGTGACGTGCTTCACATGCATCCACTCATAAATCTGCCGCGCACGGAAGGGCTTCTCCCCGAGCGCGGACACATATACCGCCAGCTCCTCTATGGAAGCCGATTTCAAATCATAGAGTTGTATCATTTCCTTGCTTTCCTTAAATCAAACGAAAATCCCGCAGTTACCGCGGCGACCGCTCAAACACCGCAATATAAAACCCGTCCCGCACCTCGTCCGGGAAGATCTGCTGCCCGCTTACGAGCCTGAACGCCGGATAGCTTTCGGCAAACCATGCCGCATTCTCCTCATTTTCTCCGCGGTTTATGGTGCATGTACTGTAGAGCAGCCTGCCCCCTGGCTTTACATAGCCCTGCACTACCGACAAAATCCGCCGCTGCAGGACGGACAGCTCCTCCATCTGCTGCGGCGACATGTTGTACTTGATATCCGGCTTGCCCCGCAGCACGCCAAGACCCGAGCAGGGCAAATCCGCGATCACAAGATCCGCCCGCTCCCGCGCCTGCTCGTCCGCCACGGTGGCGTCCCAGACCCTGACGGAGAGATTTTCCACCTTACAGCGCGCTTTGTTTTCCGCAATCAGCTCCGCTTTGTACTCCGTCAGATCCCGCGCCTGCACATGTCCGCTGCCCTCCATGAGCTGCGCCGCGTGAATCGCCTTCCCGCCCGGTGCGGCGCACACGTCGATAATGTACCAGCCCGGCTGTACCCCTGCCGCCTGCACCGCCTGCATGGAGCTGACATCCTGCACATAAAAATCACCCCGCAAAAATCCCGGGATTTTTCCGAGGTAATCATACCCCTCAAGCAGCAGTGCATCTCCGCCCTCCCATTCCCGGACGGTAATTTTTTCCGCCTCAAGCTCCTTTTTCAGCGCATCTGCGGAAATACGCGCCGTGTTGACCCGTATCGCCGTCGGCTTTTCCCCGAGGGACATCGCACAAATTGATTTTGCACATGCATAACCGTAATCCGACACCCACTTCCGTACCAGCCAAAGCGGAACGGAGTAGCGGACCGATACGTACTCCTCGGGCGAGGTCTCCTCGTCGGGGCCCGGCATCTCCCCGGCGGCATTTGCCCGGGCAACCGCGCGCAATACGCCGTTCACAAAGCCCTTCAAGCCGGAAAAGCCCTTCCTGTGCGCCAGACGCACCGCCTCATCGCAGGCCGCCGCATCCCTTACGCTGTCCATATACAAAATCTGATAAACCCCGCTGCGCAAAATGCAGCGGATGACCGGCTTCATCCGCTTAACCGGCGTCCGTGAAAACCGGTCGATCACATCGTCCAGCTCCAGCATCCGCTCCAGCGTACCCTGCGCCAGACGGCTGATAAAGGCGCGGCTGCGCTTCTCCAGATACTGGTGCTTACCAAGCACGTCGGACATCGCCAGATGGCAGTGCACGCCGTCCCTTGTCACCAAAAGCAAAATGTCCAGCACGAGCTCCCGCTCATTGACGCCCGCGCGCCCGGCTTGCCCTGTGCCCGCTTTTCTGCCGTCCGTCCGGGCGGGCAGTGCTCCCCCGCCGGCCTTTTTTCCTGCGCTAGTCACGGTCACGCCCTCCAAACAAAATTACCAGCCGAAGCAGCTGCAAAATCGCAGCCGCCGCGCTCGCCACATAGGTAAGTGCCGCCGCCCGCAAAACCCTGCGTGTTTTCGGCAGCTCGTTTTCACTTAAAATGTGCATATCCTCCAGCATCACAAGCGCCCGTCCGGAAGCGTTAAACTCCACCGGAAGCGTCACGAGCTGAAAAAGGACCGCAAGCGAGAACGCCATGATCCCAAGCTGGATGAGAAAGCTCCCCGTGCCGCTGGTAAACAGCAGGCCCACCAAAATCAACGGCCATGCCAGCATCGAGCCGATATTTGCCACCGGGACGATGGCGCTGCGCAGATTCAGGGGCACATAGCCCACATCGTGCTGAATCGCATGCCCGCACTCATGAGCCGCCACGCCGATCGCCGCCACCGAGCGTGACGCATACACGTCATCCGAGAGGTTGAGCGTCTTATTGCGCGGGTCGTAGTGGTCACTCAGATGGCCCCGCACATGCCGGATCTCCACATCGTAAATACCTGCCGCGCGCAAAATCCGATCTGCCGCCTGCGCGCCCGTCATGCCGCTCATGCTCTGAAAACGCGCATATTTGCTGTAGGTCGTCCTTACCCGCGCAGATGCGAGCATGCAGATGACCGCTCCGATGACAACCAGAAAATAAGTCGGGTCCCAGAAAAACCCGTATCCATATCCGTAGGGCATCATATTTATCGTTACCTCGCTTTCTCACATTCCGCACCGGGATGATGCATCTGCAAAATCCGGACAGACACACCGCACCGGCACATGCCTTGCTTTTGGCATCCTTTGCGGCCGCAAAGGATGCATCACCCGAGCAGCGTACCGACCTCAAGCGCATTTCCCCGCAGGAAAGCGCCCGCATCCATACGCTTTTTTCCCTCCAGCTGCACCTCGCGGCACACGAGAACGCCGTCCCCCGTCTGCACGCCGAAGCAGTCCTTTTCCAGGAACACAACGGTGCCTGCCGGCGCGCCGCCGCCCTCCCGGATGCCTGCCGACCAGATCTTCAACGTTTTCCCGTTAAAGGTAGTATACGCGCTGGGCCACGGATTTAAACCACGCACCTGACATTCGATCGCCCCTGCCGGTCGATTAAAGTCGATCCAGCCGTCCTGCTTTGAAATCTGTCCGACCTTCGTCGCCTCTGCATCATCCTGCGGCGTATAGACGGCGGTCCGGTCCGCGATGGCGGGAATCGTCTCTGCGCAGAGCCTTGCCCCCGCCTCTGCCAGCTTATTAAAGAGCGTTCCCCCGGTATCCTCCGGCGCGATCGCAACCTCTCTTTTCGCGATCATATCACCGGTGTCAAGCCCCTCGTCCATCCGCATGATCGTTACGCCCGTAACCGCGTCGCCGTTTAGAATCGCCCGCTGGATGGGCGCCGCGCCCCGGTACTTCGGGAGCAGCGACGCGTGCACGTTGATGCAGCCAAAGGGCGGCAGCTCCAGCAGCTCCTTCGGCAGAATCTGTCCGAAGGCAGCCACGACAATCAGCTGCGGCTCATACCTTTTGAGCTCCGCAAGCGCGGAAGGCTCCCTCACACGCCGCGGCTGAAAAACCGGGATGCCGTGCGCCTCTGCCGCCGTCTTTACCGGCGGCGCCACAAGTGTCTGCTTTCTTCCCTGCGGTTTGTCCGGCTGCGTCACCGCCAGCACGATCTCATGCCCGGCCTGTATGAGGGCTTCCAGTGTCCCCACCGCAAAATCCGGCGTTCCCATAAAAATAATCCGCATGAACCTACCTCCTTTTTGTGTCTGCCCGGCCGCACGGTTTTCTCAGAGCAAGCCGTTTTATTCGTCCTCATAGGTCACATCGTGAAGCGGCCCTTCCACCTTCTCGGTGTACATATGTCCGTCCAGATGCTCGATCTCATGACACATGGCACGCGCCAGAAGCTCCTCGCCCTCCAGTATGCGTTCCTCCATGTTTTCATCCATCGCGCGCACGACCACATGGTTGGGCCGCGTCACCTGTCCCGCCTTGCCGGGCAGGCTTAGGCATCCCTCATCCCCGGTCTGCTCCCCGTCCGAGGAAATTAAAACCGGGTTCACCATAACGATAGGACCGTCGCCGATATCGATCACGCACACCCGCTTTAGCACCCCGACCTGAGGGCCCGCAAGCCCCACGCCGCTGGCGTCATACATCGTGTCAAGCATATCGTCGATCAGCTCCCTGATCCGCGGTGTCATCTCCTTGATCTCCCTGCATTTTTTACTCAATATCGCATCCCCGTGGATGCGAATCTGACGCAATGCCATTTCCGTTTACCTCCTTAAACCTAAAACCCATTCATTGGATTAAAATCAAACTGTACGCTCGTCCTTTGCCAGGTACGCGCCCGAAGCAGACGCTCCATCTCATCCTTGGCGCACACCAGCCGCTCGTAATCCCCGCACTTGACGTAGAGCGCCCTGCGGTAAATATCATTGACGCGCGGGATCAGGGCCTCCGTCGGCCCGATGACCGCCAGGTCCGGATAACGCTCCGAAAGCAGCGCGCCCAGCGCCTCGCTGCAGGCAGCCGCCTGCTCCTCCTGCTTTGACGCCACCGCAATCAAAAGCAGATTCCATACGGGAGGATAACACATCAGCTTTCGATACGCAAGCTCCTGCTCATAAAATTGTTCATAATCCTGCTTTTTTGCCGCCTCTATCGCATAGTGCTGCGGCTGATACGTCTGTATCACCACCTCGCCGGGTATCGCGCCCCGCCCTGCGCGCCCCGCCGCCTGGGTGAGCAGCTGGAAGGTGCGCTCCGATGCCCGGTAATCGCTCGCGCCCAGGGAAAGGTCCGCCGCGAGAATCCCTACCAGCGTCACCTTCGGAAAATCATGACCCTTCACGATCATCTGCGTGCCGATCAGAATATCCGCCTCCTCGTTTGCAAACGCGGACAAGATCTGCTCGTAGCTGTCCTTCGTGCGGGTCGTATCGTAATCCATGCGGAGCACCCGCGCATCCGGGAAGCGCTGCTTCACCAGCTCCTCGATCTTCTGCGTTCCGGCGCGAAACCCGCCGATGTATTTGGAGCCGCAGGCCGGACAGACCTGCGCCTTCGCCGTCTCATAGCCGCAGTAATGGCATTTTAGCATGCCGTCAGCATGCAGGGAAAGGGACACGTCGCAGTGGGGGCACTTGATCACCTCCCCGCATTCCCGGCAGGATACAAAGCCCGCCATCCCCCGCCGGTTCAAAAAGAGCATGATCTGCTCCCGGCGCAAAAGCCGCTCCTCCATCAAGCGCTGCAGCCTGCGGCTTAAAATGGAGCGGTTCCCGCTTTTGAGCTCCGCGCGCAGATCCTCCACATAGCACTCCGCGAGCTGTCCCGCCTTTGCCCGCCCCTTCAGATAAAAGCGCCGCACCTGCCCTCCGGCGGCGCGGTAGCTGCTTTCAAGGGAGGGAGTCGCAGAGCCCAAAACCACGCTCGCCCCCGCCATCTGCCCACGCGCCATCGCAGTCTCCCGCGCGTGGTAGCGGGGAACGGTCTCGGACTTGTAGCTGCCCTCATGCTCCTCGTCTATAATAATGTAGCCAAGCTTCGAAAACGGCGTAAAGAGCGCCGAGCGCGGCCCGATCATCACATCCAGCTCCCCGTTTTTCGCCCGCAGGAACTGGTCGTAGCGCTCCCCCTGCGAGAGACGCGAGTGCAGAATGCTCACGCGCTCCCCGAACCGGCTGTAAAAGCGCATCACCGTCTGAAAGGTGAGCGCGATTTCCGGAATGAGCACGATGGATGCGCGGCCCGATTTTGCGGCGCGCGCGATCAGCTCCATGTAAACCTCGGTCTTTCCGCTGCCCGTCACGCCCTGTAAAAGATACGTCCCGTAAGTCCCCGCCTGAAAATCCCCGTCAATGGCATCCACCACCGCCTGCTGCTGTTCGTTTAGAACGATATCGTAGGGCTTTCGCGTGAGATGCGCCACCGGGTCGCGGTAGCAGTCCTCACAGCGGATGCGGATAACGCCCTGCTCCTCCATGCTTTTCAGCACCGACGCCGTAATGTTCAGCTTCTGCCTTATGACCGCAGCATCGATCTGCGGATGCACAAGCAGCGCTTCCAGCAGCCGCACCCGTGCCGTGTGGTGAAGCCTGCGCTGCTCCTCCAGCAGGCTTTTTGCCTCCGGCATACCGATGCGCAGCTCCACCGTCCGCTTCTGGCGCAGCCGCTCCTTTGTTTTTACCGGAAGCACCGTTTTAAGCGCCTGATTCATCGTGCCGCCGTAATTGCGGCGCATCCACGCCGCCAGTGCAATAAGCTGCGACTCGATGGGGACCGAGTGCTCCACGATGCCGCAAATCTCCTTGATCCGCGTCACATCGTAGTCCGTCTCGTCGGTAATATCTACCACATAGCCGGTACGGGCCACATTTGCGCCCCCGAAGGGCACCCGCACCTGCATCCCGACCGTAAGCCGGTCCAGCAAAGCCTCCGGTATCCGGTATTGAAATATTTTATCCAGTTTTTCCTGTGAAATATCGATAATGATATCCGCGTACATGTATCACAAATCCTTATATAAGGCAGCGGCCGCCTTCTGCCGCCCAACACCCTGTCCGCTGCACCGCAGATCAGCGGCTGCCTCCTAATTCCTCCACCACCTCCGCGATCAGCTCCCGCTCATCCATGTGGTACTTCTTACCTTTAATCTCCTGATAGTCCTCGTGTCCCTTGCCCGCCAGCACAATCACATCCCCGGGACGTCCGTTTGCAATTGCATAACGAATCGCCTCCTTGCGGTCCGCGATCTCCACATAGCGCCCTGCCGTCCTTCCGATACCGATCCTGATATCGTCGATGATCGCCTGGGGCTCCTCGTCCCGCGGATTGTCGGAGGTGATAATCGTCAGGTCCGCCATGCGTCCGCTCACCTCGCCCATCTCATAGCGGCGCAGCTTCGAGCGGTTGCCGCCGCATCCGAACAGACACACCAGCCTCCCCGGCCTGTATTCCTTCAGGGTGGACAGCAGGCTCTCCAGACTCATGGCGTTATGCGCATAGTCGATCATGAGCGTGAAATCATCGGAAACCTTCACCAGCTCGATGCGCCCCTTGACCTTCGCTTCCCGCAGCGCCGCCTTTATATCGTCCTCCCCCACGCCGAAATGGTGGCAGACGGCAATTGCCGTCAGGGAATTGTACACGCTGAAGCGCCCCGGCACATGGATCTCGATGCCGCAGTCCAACAGCCCCTTCAGCGCATAGCGCACGCCGAGGAAGCCGGCACCGGAAATCAGCTCCACATCCTCCGCCCGCAGATCGGCATCCGCGGAAAAGCCGTACGTCTCCAGCTCGCACGTATGCCCCTCCAGCAGCGCCTGTGTATGCGCATCGTCCGCATTTACGATGCCAAGCCTGCACTGACGAAACAGCATCGCCTTGCATGACAGATACTCCTCAAAGGAGGCGTGCTCGTTCGGCCCGATGTGGTCCGGCTCCAGATTTGTAAAGATACCGATATCAAAGGTAAAGCCCGCGACGCGGTGCATCATAAGCCCCTGGGAGGACACCTCCATAACTACCGCATCCAGCCCTTCATCCGCCATTTTCCGGAAGCTCTCCTGGATCTTATAAGACTCCGGCGTCGTGTTCACCGCAGGCTCCCGACAGTCACCGATGATCGTCTCAATCGTGCCGATCAGCCCCACGCGATAGCCCGCATGCTCCAGAATTGATTTGATCATATAGGTCGTGGTGGTCTTGCCCTTTGTCCCGGTAATACCGATGGTCTTTAAACGTTCTGCCGGATGCCCGAAGTAGGCCGCAGACAATTCTGCAAGTGCATAACGTGTGTCTGCCACCCGTATGACGGTGACGTCATCGGGCACCTGCACCTCCTCCTCCACGATGAGCGCCGCCGCGCCCTGCGCACACACCTGCCCTGCAAAGCCGTGGCCGTCTGCCGCCGCGCCTCTGATACAGACAAACACATCCCCCGCGCCGGCCTTTCTCGAATCGTAGACGAGCTGCTTCACCTCCGTCTCGTCGCTGCCCTGCAGGCAGGTATAATCCACGCGCTCCAAAAGCGTCTTTAAAATCATAAGCTCCTCCTAAATCAGAATCCCAACAATGTCCCACGGCTGCTCCAGCTGCTTTGCCACCTGTCCGATCCGGATGATCGGGCGTCCGATATCGTTGTGGAGCGAAAAGAGCACCGTCGCGACAGAGCCGTCCTTGAGCATCACCCTCCGGCCCAGCAGGGTCTGCAAAATATGATCCGCCAGCACCCGGCGCAGCATCATGCGGCTGCCGTCCGCCGCACTTAAGCCCTCATAGTGGATTTGCTCCAGAAACAGCAGCGGAACGGCTGATTTTTCCGCCACCGGAAACGCCGCCCGGGTATCGTACCCCTCGGAGATGGAGGTAATGAGCCGTGCCTGCTCATCCCCCTGTGAGGCCTCCCCCGTGTAGCCCATGCGCACCAGCCCCCGCAGATAATCATCCGTCACGCCGAGCCAGACACCCATCAGCCCGTTTAAAAAGGCGCGGTTTACGGCATGGCGCGCATCCTTCTCTCCGGCGGCGCGCTTGCGGTGCACGAGATTCAGCACAATCGCCGCATCCATCTCCCTGATCTGCGACATGATCTTGCGCACTACCTCCTGCGCGTCCGCCGCGTCCATGAGCGCCGGGTAACCGACCTCCTCCTCCAGCTTTGCCTGCTGCTCCTCATAGGCCGAGGTATCCCCGCTGCCTTCCCCAATCTCGGGAAACGGGAGCTTTAGCACGATATTTTTCTCATCATCGGCGCACGTAAGCAGATTGCGGCAGCCATACTGAACTGTCGCGCCCACCTGCTTCTGGGTGCGCACAATCTCGTAAATGCTTGCCATGCGTTTACCCTTTAAATCGATGGACAGGCGCACCCTGACACCGACCTTAAAATCATAGCTGCCCGCCTCAAAAAGGATGCCGCTGGCGCTGATATCCTCGATATCCACATGCATGGGGCGATGCAGCTTCAGCTCCTGCTTTCCGATGATCACACTCTCAATGACCCCGACCGCATCCACTTTGTGCCGGTGATACCTGCGGTCCTCCACCTTGCGCTCGCGGTAAAGCGCCACCTCCACGTCACGTATATGGCTCATTCCGACGCGGACGGTAGCATTGTACTCGTACAGATCCGGATTCGCAAGGATACGCACCCGCACGCTCGCAGACGGCAGCTTGTCGACATCCAGCTCCGGTATAAATACGACATTTGTCTGCGGATTGTAATCCGTAACCGTCGTGTCGACTAACAGCTGTTCACTATCTGTCGGGTACAGCATGATCCTGCAGCCCCGAAATTTTTTTGCAGTACGCATAGGCTCTCTCCCCACTTTGTTTTTTACAGCGATTTGATCCGCACGCGCTTTATATGTTGACTTAACGCCTACTCTTTCCTATCTTATTGCTTTTTACTGCATGACGCAAGTAGATTTCCGAAAAAATGTATAAAAGATTCACAAATGGTACATGATTTATGTATGCAAAAACTAAAATTTTCTCTCTCAAAAAATTTTTGTATCTGCGGACTCACCGGCTGGTGCCTGGAAATCCTCTTTACCTCCTTCGGCAGCCTTTGCAGGCGGGATAAAAAGCTCCTTGGCCAAACCTCCGTTTGGATGTTTCCGATCTACGGCTGCGCCGCGCTCATCAAGCCGCTCTACCGCTACACGGGGCGGCTTCCGCTTTTCGCCCGCGGCGGAATCTACTCCCTGTTCATCCTGACCGGTGAATTTATCAGCGGGAGCGTCCTCAAAAAGCACGGCTGCTGCCCCTGGGACTACAGCCGCGCAAGGCTCAACGTGCAGGGCCTCATCCGGCTTGATTACGCACCGCTTTGGATGGGTGCGGGGCTGCTCTTCGAGCGCGTGCTGGGATGCAAATAAATTCTTGAATTTTCCTCCCCGTTGTTATATGATTTAGTAAAATTATGTTTTGCTTTCAAGGAGGAAAATACATGCGTCACCTTATGAGTCCGCTGGACTTGTCGGTCGCGGAGACATACGCGCTTTTGTCCCTCGCCGGCGACATTGAGAAGCATCCCGAAAAATATGCACATGCATGTGACGGAAAAAAGCTTGCGACCTGCTTTTACGAGCCGAGCACCCGCACACGGCTGAGCTTTGAGGCTGCCATGTTAAATCTGGGCGGCAGTGTTCTCGGCTTCCACAGTTCAGACAGCAGCTCCGCCGCAAAGGGCGAGAGCGTTTCCGACACGATTCGCGTAATTTCCTGTTACGCAGATATCTGTGCAATCCGTCATCCCAAGGAGGGCGC
Source organism: uncultured Eubacterium sp. (assembly GCA_910589045.1). GTDB lineage: Bacteria > Bacillota > Clostridia > Lachnospirales > Lachnospiraceae > W0P33-017. Next base: position 4,052 of record CAJUSH010000042.1, on the reverse strand, counting down.
AGCCTTAGTTGCCTCCCAGAAATCGGGCATTCCCGTTATCAATGCCGGTGACGGCGGTCACCAGCATCCCACCCAGACCCTCACCGATCTGCTCACAATCTACAGCTTAAAAGGACATTTCGACCATCTGCGGATCGGCCTGTGCGGCGATCTGAAATTCGGGCGCACCGTGCACTCGCTCATCAACGCCCTGATCCGCTATCCGGATATCGAGTTTGTGCTCGTCTCCCCCGAGGAGCTTCGCGTCCCCAGCTACATCCGCACGGACGTGCTCGATGCAAACCATGTCCCGTACCGCGAAATGGAAAAGCTCGAGGATGCCATCGGATCGCTTGATATTTTGTACATGACCCGCGTGCAGCGCGAGCGCTTCTTCAACGAGGAGGACTACGTGCGCATGAAGGATTTCTATATTTTAGATAAGGAAAAGATGAATCTCGCCAAGGAGGACATGCTTGTGCTCCATCCTCTTCCCCGGGTCAACGAAATTTCCGTCGAGGTGGACGACGACCCGCGGGCCGTCTATTTCAAACAGGCGCAGTACGGTGTCTACGTACGCATGGCACTCATTCTCACGCTGCTCGGGATTGAACCGCCCGCCTGCAGCGGTCCTTTATCAGGAGGTATGTGAAATGTTAAATATAAGCGGAATCAACGAGGGCTTTGTGCTCGACCACATTCAGGCCGGAATGAGCCTGCGCATCTACCACGATTTAAAGCTCGACCAGCTCGACTGCCCCGTGGCGATCATCAAGAACGCCCGCAGCAGCAAGATGGGGAAAAAGGACATCATCAAGGTGGAATGCCCCATCGATGCCCTCGACCTGGACATTCTCGGCTTCATCGACCACCGCATTACCGTCAATGTTATTAAGGACGACAAGATCGTAGAAAAAAAGAAGCTCCGTCTTCCGAAGGAGGTACATAACGTGATCTTCTGCAAAAATCCGCGCTGCATTACCTCCATTGAGCAGGAGCTGGAGCAGACCTTCGTGCTCACCGATCCGGAGCATGAGGTGTACCGCTGCAAATACTGTGAGGCAAAATTCAAAGCGTAAGTCAGAGGGCCGTGCTGCCGGCAGAAATGAAATCCCCCCGAAGCAAACAGCTGCCTGTCTGTTTCGGGGGGATTTTCATGCTGCGTATGACAAAATTTCAGGGATCGTTTTCTGCTATCCGGCATATGCCGGCGTGTCGTTCCTCTATGCGTTCTTTGTCTTTGTGACCTTTCCGGATTTATCGCAATAATACATCTTATTGCCCATCTTTACCCACTTATTTGTCACAATCTTACCGCTCTTAGTCGCAACATACTTCTTGCCGTCTACGCTGAATACCTTGTTCTTAATAACAACACCGTTCTTGTTGGAATAAACCTTATTCCCCGCTGCTGTCTTGGAGAAGGTGCTCTTCGCGATCGCACCGCTCTTTGTCGCAACATACTTCTTGCCGTCTACGCTGAAGGTCGTGTTGACCTTGAGCTTGCCGTCCGCACCTGCATATACCATATTGCCCTTGCCTGTTGTGCAGAACTCACTCTTTGCAACCGCACCGCTCTCCTTTGCAAAATACTTTGCGCCGTCAAGCGTAACGGTCTTGTTTGTGGCAATCGAGCCATCCTTCTGAGCAATGTAGGACGTACCGTCGGTTGTCGTAACGATATCGTTCGTTACCTTTTTGCCATCCTCACCTACGATGTACTTCGCATCGTCTGTCGCAACAATGGCATTGGTGATCAGATTGCCGTCCGCATCCGCAAACGTACCGTCCGCATTTTCCTTCGCATCCGTTATCACCTTGTTCTCAACCTTATTCGGTGTGGTGGGTGTCGTTGTGCCGGGATCGGTCGGAGTCGCAGGATCCGTCGGTGTGGTGGGTGCCGTTGTGCCGCTGCTGCCGCCGCTGCTGCCTCCCGAAGAACCGCCGGGAGTACTTGACGCCGCCCGGTTGTCAGTTACTGTGCCGCCGTTCGCCGCTACGGCTACAACACCGGTTCCGAGAAGCAGAGTCCCGGCAAGCAGAAGCGAGGCAACTTGTTTAGAATATAACTTCACGTTAAATCCTCCTTTCATGATTTTCTCTTTTATTTTATAACTACAGGGCTCAATTGTCAATTATTTTACGACTAAATATCGCATTATATTTGACTATCAGGTGCGGATTTTGTAAAATAGAGATTAGTTCAGGCGACATTTTTTGAGAGGAAGGTTCACAATATGCCCTTTATTTCCTTTGTAATTCAAGCTTTTTACGCTGCCTTTTGTCTGTATGCCCTGCGGGACAAAGAATTTTCAGGCATCGCCCCCGGCCCCTCCGAGAGCCGTGTACCGAAAGAAAAAATCGCATTAAATATGACCATTTTCTTTGTTCTGTCATTTGCGCTGCGCGCCTACTTTCTGCTCACCCAGACAAACGGCGACCTCAAATATTATGTTTCTGCCATGCGCAGCCTGCTCGACAACGGCTTTTTCGGCTATTATGACCACGCAAAAATTGTCTATCCGCCGCTTTTCAACTACACCTACTGCTTACTCGGGCAGCTTCTGCGGCTTTTTGGCATCCCCCTGACGGACACGCTGCAGCTTCCGCTTTTTTTCCTGAAGCTGCCCGCGACGGTCTGCGACTACCTTACAGCCCTCTTTCTGTACCGCATCGGCGCACGCCGGGACTACCGGCTGGGCTTTGCTCTCTGCTGTCTTTATATCCTCAGCCCGGCAGCGATCTTTGACTCCGCCTATGTGGGGCAGGTGGACGGCATTTATACGCTGTTCGTGGTGCTCACCGTCTGGTGCGTATCAAGGCGCCGCTCCGATATCGGCTGCTTTTTCTTTGTGATCAGCTTCCTATTTAAATATCAGACCGTTTTCGTGTTTCCGGTTCTGCTCTGCGGCCTGCTGCACGAGGTATTCTTTACGGATTTCAGCTGGAAGAAATTGCGGCACTATCTCTGCTTCGGCTGCCTGTCCGTTGCAATGGCCTTTGCGTCCTACCTTCCATTTATTTGCGACCTGAAAGGCAAGCGCTTCGCGCCGGAGCTCATGTTCGGCACAGTACAGGCCTCCGTCACAGGCTACGCCAGATGCTCCGCTAACGCCTACAACCTCTGGACGCTCCTCGGCTGCAACCTGAAACCCACCGACAGCCCCTACCTGTTCCTGAATGCCGGAACGTGGGGGACGATCCACATCGTGCTGCTCACCTGCGGCAGTTTTGCGCTCTTTATCAGGATGTGCCGCCGTCAAAGGGCGTATGACGGCTTCCGGGGAAAAAACAAAACGCCTGAAAGCTGCGATGCTCCAAGCGCAAAAATAACGCCCGCGTCAGCCCCGCTTCTGGGCGCATGGCTGATCACCGGCGTTTTCTGCTTTTCTGTTAATATGATGTGCCGCTATCTGTTTCCGGCTATCGCACTGCTCTTCCTCGCCTGCGCGATGCATCCCACAAAACGGATCCGACGCTGTGTATGTATTTTTTCCGTATTATATATCCCGGTCATCATGCTGCCCCTGACCTGCTATGGCTATGAGCAGTATTATGACTATCTCATACTTCCCCGGGTACTCTCCGCCGGGATGATTGGGGGGTTTTTGTATTTGAGCTATGTGATATGGAGGGAGTGTGATGATTGAATATCCCAAAAATGCCAGACGAGTAAGCTTGCATATGGAAAAAGGTGTAAAGCCTCAACAATAAATCTCACTTTACACCTTGCCTCTTACTTTAATATTCAAGCTCTGAAAAATCAATTCCAAAATTAGACAGCATGACTTTTGCAACCTTGATCTGGTAGTCAAGCTCCTTGTTTTCACCCGTTTCGCATGCTTTGATACGCATTAAATTAACATACGTTATAATAGCTGCCTGTCTCTGCTCCTCAAGCGCCATACACTCACCGCCTTTACATCATCTTCTATAGCATATTATATGGCTACAAAGCAATCATACCAGAATATGAAAAAAGTGTAAAGCATCATTGCAGGCTTGATGCTATATTTCACGGCTTTCTTCGCGATTGCAATACCTTCCCTCTGACGCTCCAGCAGATTCTGCCG
>CAJUSH010000041.1 GCA_910589045.1 uncultured Eubacterium sp. | reverse complement strand
CCCGTGTGGCGGATATACAGGAAATCAGCGGAAATGGCGTGACTGCAAAAGTAGACGGTATGGAGGTTGCTGCCGGTAATGACAAATTTATGAAACACTTGAACATTCCTTATCAGGATTGTCATCAGACAGGTACGATTATCCACATGGCAGTGGGTGGGAAATATGCGGGACATATCGTAATCTCCGATATTATAAAACCTCATTCTAAGGCGGCAATTGCGGAATTAAAGAAAGCAGGGGTAGATAAGACCGTCATGCTGACCGGGGATGCAAAGAAAGTGGCAAATCAGGTTGCTGCCTCACTTGGAATTGATGAGGTTTACAGTGAGCTTCTTCCGGCTGACAAGGTAGAAAAGGTAGAAGAACTACTGCGGGTAAAGCTGGGCAAAGCAAAGCTGGCATTTGTTGGTGACGGTATCAATGATGCCCCTGTGCTTTCCAGAGCGGATATTGGTATCGCTATGGGAGCAATGGGTTCCGATGCGGCAATCGAAGCGGCTGACATTGTTCTGATGGATGACGATCCGATTAAGATTGCAAAAGCAATCAAGATTTCAAGGAAATGTCTGCGGATTGTTTACCAGAATATTTCGATGGCGCTTGTAGTGAAATTTGCCTGCCTTGCATTAGGGGCTGTGGGCATTGCGAATATGTACCTGGCGATTTTTGCAGATGTAGGAGTCATGATTCTTGCGGTGCTGAATGCGATCCGCTGTCTGTTTGTGAAAAAACTGTAAGGAAGGGCCGGGCATTTTGCTTCCGCCGCATTCGCCGCATTGCCAGACGGGAAGCTGCTGGCGGTTTGATCCTTCCTGCGAACGTTCGGGCTGTTATCTGTCTGACAGCGCAAGACCGTTTCACCCGGCCGGATATACAGCCTGCTTCGTCTGGGGAAACGGTTTTTGGCTTTCGCGGAAAAGATCTTAGCAGGGGAAGCTCCGGGGATGCGTCCGTTACACGTGCTGCCCGCATTCGTAGATCTGCACCTGCTTTTGCTCAAGAAAATCCCGCCATTCACGGGTGAAGGCGTAGTCGGAAATGATGCCGTGGATGCTGTCGTAGTCGCAGATATGCAAAAAGGAGGTTTTGTCAAACTTGGATTTGTCTGCGATCAAATAAACCGAATTGCTGTTTTTGAGTACCGTCTGGCGGATGAGGGCAATTTCCTCATTGGAGTCCGTGATGCCGTGAGTCATGGAGAGGGAACGGCAGGAAATGAAGGATTTGTCCAGAAAATATTTTTTCAGCCCCTCCGAGGCGGTCCGGCCGTTGAATGCCTTTGTTTTTGCGGAATAGATTCCCCCGATACCGACCAGATGAATGGTTTCGCTGTCCTTGAGCTGGTCAATTACCATCAGGGAGTTGGTGACAACCGTCAGACGCATATTTTTTATCCGCTTGGCCAGAAAGGTGGCGGTCGTGGAGGCATCAAGGAATATGGAATCCCCGTGGCGGATGAGCCCGGCGCAGGCATCCGCGATCGCATCCTTGCTCTCCACATAGGCCGTCTCGCGCAGCGTCAGGTCGATATCGTTGAGCACGCCGTCCTGTATGAACGCGCCGCCGTAGGTGCGGGTCAGGAAGCCCTCGTTTTCGAGCTGCTGCAAATCCTTGCGGATCGTTTCCTCGGTGACTGAAAATTTTTTTGAAAGCTCGACGACCGTGACGCTTTTTTTCTCCAGAATCAGATCCTTTATCTGTGCTTTTCTTGTAACGGCAAGCATGGTTTTTCCTCCCGGGTAGTATGCGCTGCTGTGGCCGGATAACGGCTGGAAAGCGCTTTTTCTCATATATTATATAGAAAAAAATGGAAGCTTACAAGAAGTTTGTGTTTTGTTTTCAAAAAGTGTATACTGTAACAGAGGGGTTGCATTTGACATTATTTTTTGGCATTTTACGCGGCGGAGGCGTTATTTTTGACAGGATGAAGATTATTGCACATATCAAAACCGATTTTCCGACAAAGTTCGGCATCCCGCGGCAGAGCGGGCTTGTGGAGGAGCTGCAGGGCCTGATCATATTTGAACCGGCGTACCGACAGCCGGAGGCGTTCCGCGGACTGGAGGAGTTCTCACATATCTGGCTTCTGTGGGAGTTTTCCGAGGCGAAGCGCGGGCGCTTTCGCGCTACGGTAAAGCCGCCGCGCCTGGGAGGGAAGGCGCGCATGGGAGTTTTCGCCACACGCGCGCCCTTTCGGCCGAACCCAATTGGGCTTTCCTGCGTACGCCTTCTGGAGGTGCGATGGGACGAGGCCTACGGTACGATGCTGGTGGTGGCGGGCGCTGACCTGATGGACGGGACACCGATTTACGATGTGAAGCCCTACCTTCCCTATGCGGATGCGCACCCCGGGGCGCGCAGCGGCTTCGGCGGGCAGGTGAAGGAGCATGCGCTGGCTGTCTCGTTTCCGGAGGAGCTGTTAAGCCGTCTGCCCCTGGAGAAGCGTGCTGCGGCGGTAGGATTTTTGCGGCAGGACCCAAGACCTGGCGTGCACGGGGAGAAGGCGCGCGTTTACAAGGCAGCGTTCGCGGGCTTTGACATTCATTTTGCTGTGGACGGGGAGCAATTGACGGTGGTGGACGTAGTGCGGATGGAAACGTGCTGATCAGGGAGCAAAATGCGGATTTTCATGTCCGGACTGTCCGTTAGCGGCCGCGGAGTGGAACGCAATTTTTCGTGGTGTCCCGCCTGTTGGAAATCGCCTGCGAAAGCTTTACACGGAAATCTGATACTGTTATAATGATTGGTAGAGATAGCGATGAATGAATTAAATCCACAAAAAACAACGTTTTTTATTAAAGAAAATGAAAGTTTTTCTTGCTTTATGTGGTTTTTTGTCGTACACTGGAGCTAAGAAGATTTATTTTTCATCCGAATCAAATGGACAGCGAGGAGTGCATGACCATGGAATTTCAGTTACCCCCTTCCCAGGAGGGAAAAATGCGGATCGTTCAGGAGCTGGTGCCCGGCAAGCAGGTGACGCTGGCACACATTATTGCAAGCCCGGACCCGATCGTGTATAAAAAGCTGGGGCTTGACCCGGCCATCGATTACCAGCGGACAGCTATCGGAATACTGAGCATGAGTCCGGCGGAGATCGCCGTGATCGCGGGGGATCTGGCGATCAAAAAGGCGGATATTGAGCTGGGCTTTATCGACCGCTTCAGCGGCACGCTGATTTTTACCGGTTCGGTTTCGGCGGTGGAGGAGGCTATACAGGGCATCTGCGATTATCTGATCGAGAGCCTGGGGTTTACGGTCTGTCCGGTGACGCGAACCTAGTGAACGGCATCGCGGATGATCAGCTGAATCCGATTGCTCTTTGGCGTCTGCTGCGGGAGAACAGGATTCGGACAGCAGTCTGTACCTTGCCGGTGAACAGTAACCGCTTTGGTGTCGGAGGCAGAGCATGAAAAAGATGATTTTAGTCGGTCGGAGCGAGTGCGGCAAGACGACGCTGCGCCAGGCATTAAAAGGGGAAACCCTGCACTATCATAAGACACAGTACGTCAATCACTATGATGTGATTATCGATACCCCGGGGGAGTATGCAGAGACGGGCACGCTTGGGCGGGCACTGGCGCTCTATTCCTATGAGGCGGACGTGACTGCGCTTCTCATCAATTCCAACGAGCCGTATTCCCTCTATCCGCCCTGCTGTGCGGCGATCAACTGCAGGCCGACCATCGGTATTGTGACGCAGATTGACGCGCCGGACGGAAATCCTGACCGCGCGGAGGAGTGGCTGCATCTGGCGGGCTGTGAGAAGGTGTTCCGGGTCAGCTCCTACACGGGGGAGGGCATCTGGCAGCTTCTGGAATATTTGCGGGAGCCGGGGGACGTGCTGCCGTGGGATAGTGAGGCGGAAGCAAATTGCAGGCGCGCGGTGCTTTCGACGAAGTCGGATTGAGTGTATGACGCGCGCGGGAGACAGATCATAGATGGCAGACGGCTTTTCGCAGAGCCGATGTTTATGACCGGGTGCCGCTGACCGTGCGGGTATCCGGCTGTGGGAATAGGAGTTTCTTATGGGGGATAACGATCTGGAACGGAGCCAGAACAAACAAATATTTAAGCATACCCTGGTGCAGGCATCAGCATTTCTTGTGGTGATACTTTGCGCCATTTTGTTTTTCTTTGTGATTTTCAGCTATAATACGTGGACGGGTAAGGTGGCCTACGTGGTATCGGGGCTGCGCTCCATCATTATCGGGATCGTGATTGCGTATCTGCTGAACCCGATTGTAAACGGCACGGAAAAGCGGATGAAAAAGCTTTTGAAAAATCCGAAAAACGAGGCAAAGGCAAACGCGGCGATCCGCGCGGCCAGCGCCATTTTTGTAGTGCTTGTTACGGTGCTTGTGGTGTGCATCATGCTCTATACGATTTTGCCGCAGATTTTTGTAAGCGTTTCCTCGCTGAACCGGAATTTTCCGTATTATGTGGAGGAGGTGACGGATCTCATCCAGTCCAACCGCCGCCTGCAGGCATTTCTGGATAACGCGCTCACAAATGCCACGGAGGTGATCTCGGACTGGCTGAATGAGAATGTCGTGAAAAATATTCAGTCCTATATGTTTATGGCGGCATCGGGTGTCATGAGCGTTGTGACAACCCTGATGGATGTGCTCATCGGACTGATCATTTCCGTCTATGTGCTCTGTTCCATGAAAACCTTTGTGGGCCAGGGGAAAAAGATTATTTATGCTACCTTCAGCAAAAAGCATGCGAAGGTTATTCTGGATACGCTGCGCAAGAGCAATGAGATTTTCGGAGGCTTCATTTCGGGAAAGCTTCTGGATTCGCTGATCATCGGGCTTTTGTGCTTCGCGGGGCTGACCGCCATGCACATGCCCTATATTGCCCTGGTTTCCGTGATCGTGGGCGTCACGAACGTGATACCGTTTTTTGGCCCGTACATCGGCATGGTTCCCAGCACGATCCTGATTATGCTGGTGGATTTCAAAAAGGGCATCATTGTGCTGATTTTTATCATCATTTTACAGCAGCTTGACGGCAACGTGATCGGGCCGAAGATTCTCGGAAAATCTACGGGGCTTTCCGCATTCTGGGTCGTTTTTTCGGTCATGTTCTTCGGGAAGATATGGGGGATTTTCGGCATGCTGATCGGCGTTCCGGTGTTCGGTGTCATCTACTATATTCTGGAGACGATTGTAACCTGCCGCCTGCAAAAGCGGGGCTTTCCGGTCGAGACGGAGGACTATAAAAATCTGGACTATTTTGAGGAGGACGGCACGCGGGTGCTGACAGACGAAAAGAAGAGTCCCCGTGAGCTGCGCAAGGAGGAGAACAAGGAGCTGCGCAGACAGTGGATGGAGGAAAATCAGGAGAGCTTTGAACACTGGCTGCAGGCTATTAAGAAAAAAGAGGACGGCGGGGATTTGTGAGGTCGTTTTGTGTCTGTGACCTGCTTTTGAGTATAGCATGGACAGACGGATGCTTCCATACATGCGGAGGGTTGGCTTTATGCACGAGCAGCTGCTTCATCAACTAAAACAAATCACGCAGGAGGAGCGGGAGATTTTAAGCGGGCAGACCGGCGTCAACCGCAGCCTTTACACGTCCGGCAAAAATTTTGTGGTGGACAAAGACAAGATGCTCGCGCGGGGAAAGCTCATCGACATTCGCCCCCACACGCGGTTTGTGCGCTTTCCGGAGCATACGCACAACTATGTTGAGATTATCTACATGTGCTCCGGTACGACGACACATATCATTAACGGCGGGGAGCGCGTCGTGCTCCAGCAGGGGGAGCTGCTCTTTTTAAACTCCCATGCCAGGCAGGAAATCCTTCCGGCGGGGGAGGATGACGTGGCCATCAACTTTATCGTTCTGCCCGAATTTTTTCATCAGACGTTTCAGATGATGGAGGAGGACAACGTGGTGCGGGATTTTCTCGTCGGTACGCTGCAAAAGCAGCACGCGGGCATGGACTACATCCATTTTCAGGTGGCGGATGTGGTTCCGGTGCAGAATCTCGTGGAAAACCTGCTGTGGTCCCTTCTGTACGAGGAGGGCGGCAAAAGTGCTGTAAACCAGACGACGATGGCGCTGCTTATTTTGCAGCTCTCAAATTATACCGACCTGATCCGTGTGGTGGGAAGGGACCAGTTTGACAAGCGGCTGCTGTTTTCGGTGCTGCGCTATATTGAGGACAATTATAAGGAAGGAACGCTCCGTGAGCTTTCAAGGCTGACCAGACAGCCCGTTTCGGGGCTGTCGCGCTTTATCAAGCGGGAGGCGGGAGCGACGTTTCAGCAGCTTCTTATGCAGAAGCGCTTAAAGCAGGCGGCATTTCTGCTCACGGCTACGGGCCTTGCAGTGGAGGATATCATCGCGGCGGTGGGCTATGACAACAGCAGCTATTTTCACCGGATTTTTAAAGCAGCATACGGCCTGACGCCGAAAAAGTACCGGGATGCGGAGCGGGGCGCGTGATTGTGCCGGCCATCCGGGAGCGTGAGTGCGGGCTTGAGGAAAGCCCGGCCGCTTTGCGTGTGCGGGGCATTTGACGGGGATGTTCATCGCCGGGGATAAAGCAGACTGCCGCGGCAGCCGCGCACCTACCAGACTGCAAATAAGGACGGTTTTTTTATAAAATAAAGTCCTTATTTTTCAGGATACAAATGCTTATAATGAGGACAAGGTAGAAACAGCGGGGACACAAAAAGCTCTCTCGCGGGGTTTCAGGAAAGGAGAGGTACATGGGTAACTATTATTTGGCAATCGACATTGGTGCTTCCAGCGGAAGGCATATCCTTGGCAGCATCGAGGACGGGAAGATTGTTCTGGAGGAGATTCACCGCTTTGAGAACGGCATGGTGGAGAAGGACGGACACCTTTGCTGGGATCATGAGCGCACGTTCCGGGAGATTCTTGCAGGCATCAAAAAGTGTAAGGAGATCGGCAAGATTCCCGTGAGTATGTCTGTGGATACATGGGGCGTTGATTTTGCAATGCTCGACGCGAAGGACAAGCTTCTGGGAGATACGGTAGGCTACCGCGACAGCCGTACGCAGGGCATGGACGAGGAGGTTTACAAGATCATACCGGAGAAGGAGCTTTACGCCCGCACCGGTATCCAGTATGCGATCTTTAACACGATCTATCAGCTCATGGCCGTGAAAAAGGAGCATCCCGAGCATATGGAGCAGGCGAAGGCGATGCTTACCACGCCCGATTACTTCCAGTTTCTGCTCACCGGCGTAAAGCTGCAGGAGTATACAATGGCGACCACCGGGCAGCTCATTAACCCCGGCACCTTCGACTGGGATTACGAGCTGATCGACATGCTCGGCTATAACCGGGAGATTTTCCAGCCGGTAAAAATGCCCGGTACCTCCGTTGGACATTTTACCGAGGCGATCCAGAAGGAAGTGGGCTTTGACTGCGAGGTTGTCATGTGCGGCTCGCACGATACTGCTTCCGCGGTGCTTGCGGTTCCCGCAACCGACGACGACTTTATTTACATCAGCTCCGGCACATGGTCTTTGATGGGTATTGAGAAAATGGAGGCGGACTGCTCCGAGGAGAGCCAGAAGGCAAACCTGACCAACGAGGGCGGCTACGATAAGCGCTATCGTTATCTGAAAAATATCATGGGTCTGTGGATGATCCAGAGCGTTCGCCATGAGCTGGGGGATCAGTACAGCTTTGCGGAGCTTTGCGATATGGCTTCACAGTGTGACGATTTCCCGTCGCGCGTGGCTGCAAACGACGACTGCTTCCTTGCGCCCAAGAGCATGATCGAGGAGATCAAGCGCTACTGCCGTGACACGAACCAGCCCGTTCCGGAGACACCCGGCGAGCTTTCCGTTGTCATCTACAAATCACTGGCACAGTGCTATGCCGAGACGGCAAGGGAGATTGAGGCGCTGACCGGACGCACCTACAGCCGCATCCATGTGATCGGCGGCGGCTCCAATGCGGTTTATTTAAACGAGCTGACCGCAAAGGAGACAGGCAAGGAGATCCACTGCGGACCCGGCGAGGCGACTGCCATCGGAAACATTACGGCGCAGATGATCAAGGCGGGGGATTTCACGTCCATCGAGGAAGCGAGAACCTGCATTTACAATTCATTTGGAGTAAAAAAATATACATAATCGTTCCGGGAAGCGTTAAAACCTGACTTTGAACGATAATTAAAGAAAAGGAGATTTTATTATGTCACAGCTTTACGAATTAGCAAAAGCACAGTATGCGAAATACGGCGTGGACACGGATGCGGCGATCGCAAAATTAAAGGAGCTGCCGGTTTCCCTGCACTGCTGGCAGGGCGACGACGTGATCGGTTTTGACCATGACGGCCCGCTGACCGGAGGCATCCAGACGACCGGAGATTATCCCGGAAAGGCAACGACCCCCGAGGAGCTGATGGCCGACATGGAAAAGGTGATGGAGCTCTGCCCCGGAAAGGCAAAGCTGAACCTCCACGCTTCCTATGCAATCTTTGAGGACGGCGAGTTCGTTGACCGCGACAAGATTGAGCCGAAGCACTTCAAAAAATGGGTGGATTTTGCGAAGAAGCATAATATGGGTATCGACTTCAACCCCACCTTTTTCTCACATCCCAACACAAAGGACGGCTTAACCTTATCAAGCCCTGACGAGAGCATCCGCAAGTTCTGGATTGATCACGGCAGGGCCTGCATCCGCATCTCCGAGTACTTCGCAAAGGAGACCGGCATTCCCTGTGTCATGAACATCTGGACCGGCGACGGCTTCAAGGATGTGCCTGCAGACCGCATGGGACCGCGCATGAGATACAAGGATTCCATCGAGCAGATTTTATCGGAGCCTTACGACTTCAATCTTGTAAAGCCCTGCGTAGAGTCCAAGGTGTTCGGAATCGGCGTGGAGGCTTATACCTGCGGCTCCGCAGAGTTTACGTTAAGCTTTGCGGCAGAGCACAAGGATAAGTGCATGCCTTTGATGGACAACGGCCACTATCATCCCACCGAGGTTGTCTCCGACAAGATTCCGGCGCTGCTCACCTTCTTCCCGGAGCTTGCGTTACATATCACAAGGGGTATCCGCTGGGATTCCGACCACTCGGTTGCATTCGAGGATGAGCCGAGGGAGATGGCAAAGGAGATCGTTCGCTGCAATGCGACTGACCGTGTATACATGGCGCTCGACTACTTTGATGCGAGCATCAACCGTATCGCTTCCTGGGCAGTGGGCTTCCGCAACTGGCAGAAGTGTATGCTAAATGCAATGTGCCTGCCCCATGATATGTTGAAGAAGCTGCAGGATGAGGGCAATTACACCGAGCTGTTCGTGATGCAGGAGGAGGTAAAGACACTTCCGTTCGGGCCGATCTGGGAGCAGTACTGCGAATCCTGCGGCGTACCCGCGGACAGAAGCTGGTTTGACGAGGTGAAAAAGTACGAGGATGAGGTGCTCTCGAAGAGGGGCTAATCAGTTCTTGAAGGAGGCATGTGAGACAAACCCTGCAAGGAAGGGTTCCAAGCGTGCGGTTGTGAACAAATAAAAGGAAAGGGGACTGTATCGGAAGGGCAGTTCCCTTCCCTTATTCATGAAGTAGGTGGATGGAAATAAAATTTTGTGAGGATGAGGAAGACAGCCCCAAAAATTTGAGGCATTCAAAATACATCCTTCTTTAGAGAACTCTATCATCAAATGAGCATTGTTGCGGACAAATTCTTTAAAGTAGTCCATTTCAGCATCAGAATATCCATTTACATTTTCCTGTAATCTGGGATTATCTGAAAAACAACGACCTGGATGAGCACATTGCGAAGATTAAGGCCTTGTACCAGTCGCAGGCGCATGCTATGATGGAAGCGATAGAGCGGTACTTTCCGCCGGCAGTTACGTACACAAAGCCCCGCGGCGGCATGTTTTTGTGGGCGACGCTCCCGGAGGGGATGAGCGCCATGTCCCTGTTCCCAGAGGCTTTGGAGCGAAAGGTTGCATTTGTTCCGGGGGACCCTTTTTACATCGGCGTGAAGGATGCCAACACCATGCGACTGAACTATACGAACGCGGACTGTGAAACCATCACGGAGGGGATTCGCAGGTTAGGGGAGTTGCTGAAAGCGCATACGGAGAGATTCGTAAACGCGTAGCATCCGTTTGGCATGCGGAAAGGTGAGAGATTGATATGGAAGAGAAAGCTTATGGCCGGAAAGAGGCTTGCCGGCTGAATCAGGACAGTCGGGATTTGCCTTTATCAGAGATGACGACAGAGCAGCTCTGGGAACTGTTTCCCATCGTTCTGACGGAGCATCAAGGCTGCTGGGCGGACTGGTATGAGCAAGAGCGGCGGGCTCTTACGGCTCTGATTTCGGATGACAATATAAAAATCCATCACATTGGGAGCACGTCCATCGGCAGCATATGGGCCAAGCCGATCATAGATATTCTCGTAGAGCTTCCGGAGAGGGCTTTGATGGAGTCTGTAAAAGAAAAGCTGACCGGCGGCGGCTACCTTTGCATGTCCGAGGAGGGGAACAGAACATCCTTCAATAAGGGATATACGGGAAAGGGCTTTGCCGAGCGGGTATTCCACATACATCTGCGCTGTGCGGGTGACCACCCGGAGCTGTATTTCCGCGATTATATGAACGATCATCCGGCTCTTGCAGAGGAATATGAGCGATTAAAGCTGTCGCTTTGGAAAAAATACGAGCACGACAGGGACGCCTACACCGATGCGAAGGGGGAGTTCGTGGAGAAATACACGGCATGCGCGAAAGCAGAATATAAGAGCAGGTATGAACATGAAAACGGGAGGCTGCCGTGATAGCAGCCTCCCGTTGCTTATGCATGTGCAATCGCTGTATACTCCGAGATTTCCCGGCTGATGGTGCAAAGGTCGTTGACGGACAGGCCGTGGATATCCGTGTTTCCGGTAATCCTTGCGAATGTCCGAAGCTCTGCCGCGGAGCATTTCAGGTAGTTTTCCACCCGCTTTGCCGCGGCATCCGTCTGCAGCCGGCTGCGAAGGGCTTCATCCTGGGTGGCCACGCCTACCGGGCACATCCCGCTGCCGCAGATCCGGTATTGCTGGCATGCCGCAGCCACCATCGCTGCCGAAGCCACGGCGACTGCGTCCGCGCCCATGGCGATGGCCTTTGCAAAATCGGAGGATACCCGCAATCCGCCTGTAATCACGAGGTCAATTCCGGAGCCGACGGAGTCAAGGTATTTCCGGGCGCGGGAGAGCGCATAGATCGTCGGGACGCTGGTGGAATCCCGGATGATGGCGGGGGAGGCGCCGGTTGCGCCGCCGCGTCCGTCTATGGTGATAAAATCGGGCCCGGCGTACACACAAACCTCCAGATCCCGTTCGATGCGTCCGGCGGCGATCTTAATGCCGATGGGCCTGCCGCCGCTTTGCTGGCGAAGCTTCTCAACGAGCGCTTTTAAATCGTCCCTGTTGCCAATTCCGGGGAATCTGGAAGGGCTGATGACGTCCGCCCCAAGAGGCTTGTTGCGGATTTTGGCAATTTCAGGTGTGACCTTGCCGCCCGGCAGATGCCCGCCCATTCCCGGCTTTGTCCCCTGGCCGATCTTAATTTCGATGGCATCGGAGGTTTTCAGATTTTCGTCGGTCACGCTGTAGAGATTCGGCACGTATTCAAATATATATTTGTACGCCGCCTCCTTCTCCTGGGGCAGGATACCGCCCTCGCCGCTGCACATGGCCGTGCCCGCCGCTGCGCTTCCCTTTGCCATCGCGATTTTTGCTTCCATGGAAAGGGCGCCGAAGGACATATGTGATATGTAGACTGGCATGTCAAGCACCATGGGCTGCTTTGCCTGCTTTCCGATGACGGTTTTTAACGACACCTCGGCGTGCTCATCGAGGGGCATGGGGTTTAGCTGTGCACCGAGAATCAGCACATCGTCCCAGCAGGGCATGTTCATGCGGGTTCCCATTGCCTCAATCGCCGATGTCCCGGTGACGGCCATTTCGTGGATTTCCTTCATATAGCGATAATCACTGTCTGTTTTCCTTGTCTGTGACGGGTAGCTTAAATCCGTTGTCACGGCATCTGCGGACCGGGACGTGCAGGGGCTGTGGGTGTCTGCTTCAGATGCCTGCGGCACAAATTTCTCCGGCGGCTGCTTGCAGATGGGGCATGCGTCCAATTCGCAAAAAGGTTTCCCCTCCTGTGCTTCATCATACACATACCCGCAGATGCTGCATTTGTAGATCATCGTAAGTACCTCCTTTGTATGTTTTTTCCTGCGTTTCGGGGCAGGCTTTCGTGTGTTTTCATGATATCATATTACAGGTTATTTGGCACTCCCTTTCTGAGAAAATGGGTCTTCTTTTTTATATGATAGTCTCCCGGATTCTCCGGGTCAGACAGCAGTGGATGAAACGAGCAATCAGGGGAATCCGGAAGCAGACATTTATGTGTTTGGAGAGATAACAAATGTGGGGCGCAGCGGTTGTTATGCCCTATGTTTTTGTGGTAATATGATGAAGATGGTTCTACATCAACAAAAGGTGCATGGGAATATCCTCTTTTTCCAAAAGACATTCTATTGTTAATCAACACATAATTATGCTATAATTGCGTCAAAGAAAGGAGTGGAGCATTATGCCTCTTATTATGCCTATTAAGGATTTACGTAATACAACCGAAATTTCCAATATTGCACACAAAGAGCAGGAGCCTATTTTTATTACCAAAAACGGATATAGCGACTTGGTTGTAATGAGTAGTGAATTGTATGATAAATTCGCAAGGATTAACCGCATGGACCAGGCTGTCTACGAATCCGAACAGGAAATTGCAAACGGAGCAGAAGCTGTCGATGCAGAGATAGTTTTTTCGGAATTGGAGAAAAAGCATTTTGGGTAAATATAAGGTAATGATTCATCCTAGAGCAATACGCGATTTAGACAACATTTACGAATATATTGCAAAGGAGAAATTGGCTCCTGAAAATGCAAAAGGACAGGTTGACAGAATTAAGAAAGCTATTTTAAGTTTAGACACTTTTCCGCAGTCTCATCAAGAGCGAAGCGAGGGCAGATATGCCGGAAAGAGTTATAGACAGTTGTTGATTGATAACTATATTGCTATTTTCCGTATTGACGAACCGCACAAAACGGTTTATGTGGTAACGATACAGTATCAAGGAAGAACTCTATAAGAAAAGCGCCAATTCGTAGGATATATTCGTCACAGGTGGTTACATCAACACTGTTATGGAATTTAAGTCACCACGGGACGGATGAAATATAGATGATTTTTATAAGGTTCTTGGATATGCATGCCTGTATAAAGCATCGGGCGCATTTGTTGACGGGATAAAAAGTGACGACATTACAATTTCGTTGGTGCGGGACAGCCAGTCAGGCTGCTTGCGGAGTTCGGGAGACATCTCGTCTGAAGGAAAAGGATGAGAGAGAGTATGCGGATGCGGTGCTGACGGTCAGTGCCTCCGATCGTCAGCTCCTGTATAAGCAATACAATATTGAATAATGGGCGTCATACGGGGCTGCCATTATAATTTTTGCAGCCAAAGCGGAAAATTGATTGACACCCACACAAAACAAACCTATAATAGAGTAGAAACCAACACAAAACAACATTTTCCACATTCATGTATACATCGGAGGAACTATGGAACAGGATTATTTGAAGGTAACGGGTCGGATTTTTGATATCCAGCGCTACAGCATCCACGACGGCCCCGGCATCCGCACGATCATCTTTCTGAAGGGCTGTGTGCTCCGCTGCAAGTGGTGCTGCAACCCCGAATCGCAGAATTATAAAATCGAGACGATGATGCGGGCGGGGGCACCTGTAACCTACGGCAGGGACGTGACCGTAGAGGAGATGCTCGACGAGGCGGAAAAAGACCGGATTTATTACCGCAAGAGCGGCGGCGGCGTGACGCTTTCCGGCGGCGAGTCCCTTTGTCAGCCGGATTTCGGCGCGGCGCTTTTGAAGGGGCTGCACGCCCGCGGCATACATACCGCCATGGAATCCATGGCATGTGCGGAGTTTGACACGATCTGCCGGTTTCTGGAAAACCTCGACCTGTATCTCATGGACATCAAGCATATGGAGCCGGAAAAGCATAAGGCATTCACCGGAAAATCCAATGAGCTGATGCTTGCGAACGCGAAAAAGATCGCTTCCGGCGGCTATGACACGAAGCTGATCATCCGCGTGCCGGTCATCCCCACCTTCAATGCGACACCCATGGAGATCCGTGCCATCGCCCAGTACGCGGCAACCCTTCCGGGCGTGGAGGAGCTGCACCTTCTGCCGTACCATCAGTTCGGAAAAGACAAGTATGAGGGGCTTGGC
Source organism: uncultured Eubacterium sp. (assembly GCA_910589045.1). GTDB lineage: Bacteria > Bacillota > Clostridia > Lachnospirales > Lachnospiraceae > W0P33-017. The sequence continues at coordinate 12,708 of CAJUSH010000041.1, read as the reverse complement.
AGACCCTACCCGATGGGCGACGTGGAGACACCGTCCCCGCAGCTTTTGCAGGAATTGCTCGAAGAGGTGCGAAGGGCAGGCTTGAAGGGTCAGATCGGCGGATGAAACCACAAGAACACAAAAAAAACAACGAAAAACCACAAAAAGTGACAGATTGTTGTTGACTGCATGCGGTACATGTACTATAATTAAAAACAGTTAGGAAACCATAAGGAAAATAAACAAATTTAAAGGAGGATCATTATGGTATCAGAATACGAAATCAAAAAACAAATTTGCGACATCGGCAAGAGAATCTATGACAGAAACATGGTTGCTGCAAATGACGGAAACATTTCCGTAAAGATCAGCGACAATGAGATTCTCTGTACACCCACCGGCGTATCAAAGGGCTTCATGACTCCCGAGTATATCTGCAAGGTAGACTTAAAGGGCAATATTATCCAGGCGAACCCCGGATTCAAGCCTTCATCTGAGATCAAGATGCATCTGAGAGTATACGAGGAGCGTCCTGACGTAAAATCCGTTGTTCATGCACATCCCATGTATGCAACCTCCTTTGCGATCGCAGGTATTCCCCTGACACAGCCGATCATGCCCGAGGCAGTTATCGCGCTTGGATGTGTGCCGATTGCAAAATACGGCAGACCCTCCACGATGGAGATTCCCGATGCGGTTTCCGAGTATGTACAGTACTTTGATGCGGTGCTTTTGGAGAACCATGGTGCACTGACCTATTCCGATTCCCTGCTTGCAGCTTACTTAAAGATGGAGTCTGTAGAGTTCTACGCACAGTTATTATATCAGTCAAGAATGCTTGGCGGCCCGAAGGAGTTCACACCTCAGCAGGTTGAGGATCTCTATGAGATCCGCCGTCAGTTCGGTATGCAGGGACGTCATCCCGCAAACCTCTGCCCGAATACAAAAGAGGGCAAGCCCAGCTGCCACAACTGCGGCGGAAGCTGCGGCGGACATTCCGCAGCATCTCCCGAGCAGAGCGAGCTGGTAGCGGATATCACAAAGAAGGTAATGGCTCAGTTAGGATTAAAATAATCCATGAACGAACTGGAAATTCAAAAAATCGTTGAATCCCTTGTACAGGCAAAGACTACGGCCCGGCACGGTGCGCCGACGCGCACCTGCAGCGATATCACCCTTGCTATGGCAAAGGAGCTGATTGCGGCCGTTGAGCAGCGGGCGGCGCAGATGGGTGTGAGAGCAGTCATCGCCGTAGCGAACAGAGGAGCCAATCCGGTAGCCGTCCACTGTATGGACGATTCCTATATCGCCAGCTTTGACGTGGCGTTCCAGAAGGCGTATACATGCGCGGCGCTTAAAATGCCGACGACCGCCTTGAAGGAGCTTTGCCAGCCCGGCGGTGAGCTTTACGGGATTCAGCACACGAATCAGGGCAGGATTGTCATTTTTGGCGGCGGCATTCCCATCCTCACAGAGGACGGGACGTGCATCGGCGGTCTTGGCGTCAGCGGAGGCACCGAGGCAGAGGACACCGCACTGGCGGAGTTTGCCCGGACAGTTGTTCAGGATATACTCACGAGCAATGATATTTATCACGAGATTCTTTAGAAACGTCTGCTTGTGAGTCGTTTTTTTGGCAAATCTGAGTGATTGTCAAAATATATTAAGGAGGAATCCAAATGGCAGTTAGTGAAGCGGAGTTAAAAGCCATTGTGTCGGCGGTCGTTGCGCAGGTAAAGACCGAAGCGGAGGTTCCCGCGGCACAGCTTGGTATTTTTAACGATATGAATACCGCTATTGCCGCAGCGAAGGATGCGCAGAAGATCATGCAGCGTATGCCGATGGATCTGAGGGAGAAGATTATCTCAAAAATCCGTGAGTATACGAAGCAGGATGCGGAGCTTCTCGCGAAGATGGCAGTAGAGGAGACCGGGATGGGTAACGTGGGGGACAAGATCTTAAAGCATCAGCTCCTTGCGGAAAAGACACCCGGTACCGAGGATATAACAACAACCGCATGGTCTGGCGACCGCGGACTTACTTTGATCGAGATGGGGCCCTTTGGCGTAATCGGGGCAATCTGCCCGTGCACGAACCCTTCCGAGACCGTTTTGTGCAACGGAATCGGAATGCTGGCAGGCGGCAACACCGTCGTATTCTGTCCCCATCCCCAGGCAATTAAGACTTCGTTGCATGCGGTAGATCTGATCAACCGCGCATCCCTTGCGGCTGGCGGACCCTGCAACGTGGCGGTAGCACTTGCAAACCCCACCATGGAGTCTAGCAATATTATGATGAAGCATCCCGACATTCATCTGATCGCGGCGACGGGAGGCCCCGGCGTTGTGACTGCGGTGCTCTCCTCCGGAAAGAGGGGCATTGGCGCAGGCGCAGGCAATCCGCCCGCACTTGTGGATGAGACTGCGGATATCCGCAAAGCGGCACGGGATATCGTCAACGGCTGTACCTTTGACAACAATCTTCCCTGCATCGCGGAGAAGGAGGTTGTGTGCGTGGACAGCGTCTGCGACGAGCTGATTCACTGGATGTTAGAGGAGGACGACTGCTATATGGCATCGAAGGAAGAGCAGCAGAAGCTGATCGACACGGTGCTTGCAGGCGGAAAGCTGAACCGCAAATGCGTGGGAAGGGATGCGCGCACACTGCTCTCTATGATTGGTGTGAATGCGCCCGCAAATATCCGCTGCATTATTTTTGAGGGAGAGAAGGAACATCCCCTTATTGCGGAGGAGCTGATGATGCCGATCTTAGGCATCGTCCGTGCAAAGGATATCGACGATGCCATTGACAAGGCCGTATGGCTCGAGCATGGCTGCCGTCATTCCGCGCACATGCACTCAAAGAACGTGGAGAACCTGACCCGTTTCGGGCAGGCCATCGACACGGCGATTTTTGTAAAGAACGGTCCCAGCTACGCAGCGCTCGGATTCGGCGGTGAGGGCTATTGTACTTTTACAATCGCTTCCCGCACCGGCGAGGGACTTACATCCGCAAGCAGCTTCACAAAGAGACGCCGCTGCGTGATGAGCGACAGCCTGTGTATCCGGTAGTCGGTTTCATGAAATATAGTTCCGATGAAAACAGCAGTGCGGAAGGCAGAAGGTGAAGCGTTTTAACTCGATGGTTTTATTGAGGATGCCTTCCGGCAAAATGCCCGGCAGCGAAGGCGAACGGGCGATATCTAATTAGGAGGACAGAAATAGTGGCAGTAAGTGAAAGAGATATTGAAGCCATCGTCAAATCAGTATTGGATGGCATGAGAGATCCGAGCGCCCTGGGCAGCAGCCCCGCCGCTTCAGCTGCTCCCGTCAGCATACCGAAAACCGCACATGTTGCAATGCTGACCGAGCTGAAGCATTTTGATATCCGGGAGTATCCGATTCCCGAGGTGGGCGATGACGATATTCTTGTAAAGGTAGAGGGCTGCGGCGTGTGCGGAACCGATGCGCATGAGTTCAAGGTAGATCCTTTCAGTCTCATCCCTGTGGCGCTTGGCCATGAGGGAACCGGCGAGATCGTCAAGATGGGTAAGAACGTGACAAAGGATTCCGCGGGCAAGGCGGTAAAGGTTGGCGATAAGATCGTTACCTGTATGATCTTCAAGGACAATCCGGATATCACGATGTACGATTTAAACAAGCAGAATGTGGGCGGTGCAGACGTATACGGCCTGCTTCCCGATGACGACTGCCATCTGAACGGATGGTTTGCGGATTACATTTTAATCCGGGGTGCGCTTGGTTCCACATTCTTCAACGTAAGCGACCTGGATCTGGATTCCAGAATCTTAATCGAGCCGTGTGCAGTGCTTGTACACGCGGTAGAGCGTGCAAAGCTCACAAACATCCTGCGCTTTAACAGCCGTGTGGTTGTACAGGGCTGCGGACCGATCGGCCTGATCTGTATCGCGGTGCTGCGCACCATGGGTGTTGAGAACATCGTTGCGGTGGACGGAAACGAGCAGCGTCTGGAATTTGCAAAGAAGATGGGCGCGGAGAAATCCGTAAACTTCATGAATTATCAGGGCGTTGAGGCGCTTGCGGGCGGCGTTGAGGCAGCATTTGGCGGGCATCTGGCGGACTTCGCATTCCAGTGTACCGGAAACCCCAAGGCGCATGCAAACATCTATAAGATGATCCGCAACGGCGGCGGTCTGTGTGAGCTGGGCTTCTTCATCAACGGCGGGGACGCGACCATTAACCCGCACTTTGATCTCTGTTCGAAGGAAATTACACTGGTAGGCTCATGGGTATATACATTAAGAGACTATGTAACTACCTTTGATTTCTTAAAGAGGGCACAGGCGATCGGCCTTCCGATGAAGGAGCTGATCACGCATAAGTTCCCGTTAGAGCAGATCAACGAGGCACTTGAGACAAACCTTGCGATGAAGGGTCTGAAGATTGCAATCGTGAACAAATAATTGGAGGTAGCATATGGCACAGGCTTGTGGTATCATCGAGGTCTTTGGTCTGGTAACTGCCTTCGAGGCGGCGGATGCGGGCTGCAAAGCCGCAAATGTAACCTTAGAGCCATTTGACCGCAACAAACCGGCGAATGCGGATGCACTTCCCGTACCCCTTATCATCTGTGTAAAGTTTCGCGGCACCGTGATGGATGTAACCGCAGCGGTGGATGCGGCGCAGGAGGTGGCAGAGCGAACCACCGGAATGGTGAGCCGTTATATCATCTCCGGACCGGATGAGGGAACACAGATGATGTTTGGCTTAAACGCCTTTGACAAAAATTAGAAAAGAGTATATTCAGGAGGATAATAGAGATGGCACAGGAAGCATTAGGAATGGTTGAAACCAGAGGTCTTACGGCAGCAATTGAGGCTGCGGATGCAATGGTAAAGGCCGCAGAGGTAGTTCTGATCGGAACAGAGAAGATTGGTTCCGGACTCGTAACTGTAATGGTCCGCGGAGATGTTGGAGCGGTAAAGGCTGCAACCGAGACCGGCGGGGCAGCGGCAGCAAAGCTCGGCGAGCTGGTAGCAGTTCATGTTATCCCCAGACCGCATACGGACGTGGAAAAGATTTTGCCGACGGTAAAATAGGTTTTGAAGCAGGGGCTGCCCCGCAGAAGCGGGAGTACGGGCTTTGTGCCGTACCCTGAGGGGTATGCTTTGAGAACATGATGCAGGTGTGCGAAAATCCGTGTTGCATGGATTTTCGCGCGCGGCTGCGAAGGCACGGAACAGTTGAAAGGGACTGCTTATGAAGTCACTAGGATTATTGGAAATCTCCGGTGTCACCGCGGCGGTGACCGCACTGGATATTATGTGTAAGACCGCGGACGTGGAGTTCGTGACATGGGAGCGCAAGCTGGGCGGGCGCCTTGTGACGATCATCGTACAGGGCGATGTGGCTGCTGTCAGACAGGCAGTGGAAAGTGCCGCAGCAGGCGGAATCAAAGAACCTGTCAATTATACTGTGATTGCCAGACCCCACGAGGAGATTATCCGACTCGTGGAGCTTTCGGCGAGCAGAATGAAGCCGAAGGTGCCCGTAAAGGAAAAGGTGCCGGCGGAAAAGGGTGAATAATTATGGCAGAGAAAAAGACGACCGCTGCGAAGCGTACCACGGGCGCGGCAGCGAAAACGGCCCCGGCAGCAGCGCCTGCCGAAGAAAGGAAAGTGGAGGTAAGAATTATGGCACAGGAAGCATTAGGAATGGTTGAAACCAGGGGACTGACCGCAGCGATTGAGGCGGCAGATTCTATGTGCAAGGCGGCAAATGTTGTGTTGGTCGGAACAGAGAAGATCGGTTCCGGACTCGTAACCGTAATGGTTCGCGGGGATGTTGGAGCAGTAAAGTCTGCGGTTGAGGCAGGCGGTTCCAATGCATCCAGATTAGGCGAGCTGGTAGCAACGCATGTCATCCCCAGACCGCATACCGACGTTGAGAAGATTTTACCGACGGTTAAATAGCACATGTTTTCGGTCTCCGGGCGTGTCTGCGTCCGGAGACTACAATCAACAGGAGCGGTTGTGATATGGATGAGAAAAAAATTGAACGGATCACAAGGCTTGTCATGGAAGTGTTAGGAGACGAGGTTTCCGCTGTACCGAAGGACGGCTTCATGGTTCCCATCGGTGTCTCTGCACGTCATGTGCACCTGACCCAGGAGCATGTGGAGGTGTTATTCGGAGCGGGCTATCAGCTCACGAAGAAAAAAGGGCTGATGGGCGGGCAGTTTGCTTCCAATGAGCAGGTGACCATTGTGGGTACAAAGCTGCGTGCAATTGAGAATGTACGCATTTTAGGGCCGGTCAGAAAGGAGTCTCAGGTGGAGATTTCCATGACGGACGCACGGACGCTCGGCGTTGCTCCGGTGGTACGCAATTCCGGTGATATCGCAGGCTCTGCGCCCATTGCTCTGGTCGGACCGAAAGGGGCGCTGTACCTGAAAGAGGGCTGTATTGTGGCGAAGCGCCATATACATATGGCCCCGGGTGATGCCGCGGCAGCGGGCGTTGCCGATAAGGATGTGGTATCCGTTGTGTCGCTGGGCGGACGCGGCACGACCTTTGACGAGGTTTTGGTGCGCGTTGACCCGAGCTTTACGCTTGAGATGCACATCGATACCGACGAGGCAAATGCGGCACAGCTGAAAACCGGTGACGCAGTTGTCATTAAATAGAAAAGCAGATGTGATTAGGAGGAAGGCAAAATGTCTTCCGACGGTATGCCCGTGAGCGCAGGCGAGCGGGCGCTACATTGGTTTGGTGAGAACAGATGATTATAGGCAAGGTTGTTGGAAGCGTGATTTCCACCCGCAAAAACGAAAATTTGGTGGGAAATAAGTTCCTCATCATTGAGCCGATTCAATCCATGGCGCATGCGGGGGACCGTCTTGTAGCCATTGATCATGTGGGCGCAGGTATCGGAGAGGTTGTTTTGGTTGCGACCGGAAGTGCCGCGCGGATTGGCTGTGAGATGGAGAGCGCACCGATTGACGCTGCGATTGTTGGAATTATTGATGAAGGTGTAAAGCTGGAGTAGTAAGATGATAGAGATAAATGAACTGATTGGTGCAGTGAAGGAGAGCGGAGTCTGCGGTGCCGGCGGTGCCGGATTCCCTTCCTACGGAAAAATCGATGCCCGGGCAAAGACGATCATTTTGAATTGTGCGGAATGCGAGCCTTTGCTGCGGTTACATAGACAGGTCCTGGAAAAGTACCCTTATGAGATCTTAAGCACCCTGTATCAGATGGCGCTTTCCATTGGGTGCAATCAGGTTATCATCGGTGTAAAGGAAGCCTACCGGCACACGGTGGAGGCGATTCATGCGCACCTGCGTTCGTTCCCTATTATATCCATTGGTCTTCTGCCGGAGGTTTATCCGGCAGGAGATGAGGTGGTCATGATCCACGAGCTGACCGGAAAGGTCGTGCCTCCCGGAAGCATCCCGATCCAGGTGGGTGTGGCGGTGTTTAACGTGGAGACCGTTTTTAATATTTATCAGGCATTGAATGCAAAGCGTCCCGTGACACATAAGTTTATTACGATCACGGGGGAGGTGAAGGAGCCGTGTACCCGTTACGTTCCCCTCGGTATGTCAGTGGAGGATGTGGTTGCACTGGCAGGCGGCGTGACGACGCAGGAACCGGTTTATCTCATGGGCGGCCCCATGACCGGGAATCTGTGCAGTCCGTACGATCTGATCACAAAGACATCGAATGCGGTCATTGTACTTCCGGAAAATCATCTGGTGGTTCAGAAAAAAAGAAAAAATACGCAGATCAGCATGAAGCGTGCGATGGCGTCCTGCTGTCAGTGTGAGATGTGTACGGATCTCTGTCCGAGAAATCTGTTGGGACATCCGATCCAGCCCCATCTGTTCATGCGGGCGGCGACCACGGGGACAACCCGCGACGTCGGAACATTTTTGAATACATTTTTCTGCAGCTCCTGCGGCCTTTGCGAGATGTATTCCTGCAATCAGGAGCTGACACCCAGATCTCTGATCGCAGAGTACAAGGCGGGGCTTCGCGCGAACGGCGTTAAGCCGCCGAAGGTGGAGGCGGCTGCGGTTAAAAAGTCCAGACCCCTTCGCAGGGTGCCGATCTCCCGGCTGCGGGCGAGGCTTGGGCTGGATGTCTACAATGTCAAGGCACCTCTTGATGAGTCCTACATCATTGTGGATCATGTGCGCATAAAGCTCAGTCAGCACATCGGCGCACCGGCGGTTCCCATCGTGCAGGTGGGTGATGTGGTGAAGGAGGGACAGAAGATCGGAGAGGCGGCGGAGAACGCCTTAAGCCTTCCGGTGCATGCGTCCATTGACGGTGTTGTGACGAGTGTGAACGCGCAGGAGATTGAGATCAGAGTGAGAAAGTAAGCAGGCGGTTTCGCTTTGGGCTTTGCACGGCGCTGTCCGTAAAAGTACATGGCAGTGAACATATATCAGGTGTGCCGTGTGCATTACGGCTGGCCCGGTGTCCGCAACGGAAAGCCAAAGACTGAGCTGCTGTAGAAATAGAGAGGGAGTAAACATGGGTAGAGCATTAGGAATGGTGGAGTACAAGACCGTTTCCACCGGCGTGTTGGCGGCGGATCTGGTGTTAAAGACTGCGGATGTTAAAATCGTAGAGGCACAGACGGTCTGCCCGGGTAAATATATCGTTGTGTTTGAGGGGGATCTCAGTGCGGTGCGTGCATCGGTGGACGCGGCGAAGACCCGTTATCCGGAGCAGCTGATCGACAGCTTCCTTTTGGGAAACCCCCACGACGGCATTTTCCCGGCGATCTACGGGACTGCGGATATCAAAAACCGCAATGCGCTGGGTGTGCTTGAAACCTTTGACGCGGCTGCGATCTTTGTGGCTGCTGATGAGGCAGCAAAGACGGCGGAGGTGGATCTGATCGAGATCCGGGTTGCGCGGGGCATGTGCGGCAAATCCTATGTATTCCTCACCGGGGAGGTGGCAGCGGTATCAGCAGCCATCGCAAAGGCAGAAGCGGCGGTTTCGGAGCGGGGCATGTATCTGGACAGCTCGGTGATTGCCAGCCCGGATGCGCAGCTGTGGGATACGATACTTTAAGCAATTTGATGGTGATATGGCAGGTGACGCCGCCGGGGAACAGTCTGTTCCCTGTCGGCTGGTTTTCGTTTACCATGCAGTCCGCAGGCGCGGGTGGCTGTATGGGTTTTTGTATTGGTTGAATAGTCAAATGCCGGGAAAAGGTGGCAGGCATTTCGGTTGGTTCATGGTGCGTGAATGAATAAAGAGATGATATACGGAATGTTTATACTGGGAGGATCGAACTATGCTGGCAGCTGAGCGGAGAAACGAAATTTTATCAATTTTAAAGGAAGAAGGACGGGTGATTGTCGCTGATCTGAGCAAAAAATACGATGTGACGGAGGAGACGATCCGCCGCGACCTGGAGAAGCTGGAAAATGACGGCTATGCGGAGCGCACCTACGGCGGTGCGGTGCTGCGGGGCAGCGAGAAGGACGAGGTGCCTTTTTTGATGCGCAAGCGCGAGAATGTGGAAGCGAAAATGCGCATTGCGACGGCACTCTCACAGATGATCAACGACGGCGATCGGATTATGCTGGATGCGAGTACGACGGCGCTGTTTGTGGCAAAGCAGATCCGTGACAAAAAAAATATTACCGTCATTACAAATTCCATCGAGATTTTGCTGGAATTATCGGATATGCCGGACTGGAAGGTATTATCCACCGGCGGCTCCTTAAAGGGACGTGCACTTTCTCTGCTGGGTTATCAGGCAGAGCGTATGGTGGACGGTTTTTTTGTGGATAAAGCGATCCTTTCCTGCAAGGGGGTGGATCTGCAGAAGGGCTTCACCGATTCCAATGAGCTGGACGCCGGAATTAAAAAGCAAATGCTCGGTTCCGCAACAAAACGTATTATGGCGGTTGACAACGCCAAGTTTGATCATTTATCATTTACGCAGGTAGTGGATTTTTCGGGAATTGATTTGCTGGCAACGGATAAGAAGCTTTCCGATGAGTGGGAAGCGCGTCTAATGCAGAGTGATGTGGAGATTTTATATACGGATGAGCAGAGATAAAACCTATTATTTTATTGTAAATTTAACGGCTGGCACAGGCAGGGCAAGAGAGGTCTGGAAGCGTGTGCTAAAGCCCGAGCTGATTCGCCAGGGCGTGCATTACCGTGCGTTTCCCTGCACACATGCAGGTCATGCCACGGCGCTGGCGCGGCAGGTGCTATCGGAGCAATCCGGTGAAATCACGCTCGTTGTGGTGGGCGGCGACGGCACCTTTAACGAGGTGTTAAACGGTATTACGGACTTTGACCGGGTGACGATGGGCTTCATCCCTACCGGCTCCGCAAACGACCTTGGTTATGCACTTGGGATTCCGGCTGACCCGCTGCTGGCCCTGCGGCGGGTGCTGCGCTGCAGGCGGATTGCGGATATGGATATCGGAAGAACCGTTTTTCACAGGGACGGAAGCTGCCGCTATTTTGCGATCAGCTCCGGGATTGGCTTGGATGCAGAAGCGTGCAGGTGTTCCCGCAGCGGCATGGTGAAAAACGTGCTGAATTTCATGCGTCTTGGGATGTTTGTGTACGTGGTGCATACGGTGTGTCTTGTGTTTGGACAGCCGCTTGGACTGGCAAAGCTGGTATTTACGGACGGCAGGGGCCGCGAGCGGGTGGTGAAGGTGCGCGGGCTTTATTTTCTGGCAGGTATGAACCAGCCCAATGAGGGCGGGCATCTTTTGATGGCACCTGCGGCAAGCGCGCGGGACGGGAAGCTTTCCTTTGCAATGGCATATGGACTCGGGCGTGTGCAGGCGCTTTTTAGTCTTGCACTTCTGGCGCTGCGCAGACATGAATGTATTCCCGGCTACGAGGTGGTAAATGCGCGCGGGTGCCACATCATGCTGGCAGATAATCTGGAAGTACATACGGACGGTGAGACGTTCGGCCGTCACTGGGATATCACGATCGAGTGTCTCCCAAAAAAGTTGCAGATCATTCTCTGAAACAAGTAATAAACAGGAACCCCCTTTCATACGATTTAATAAGTTATGGAGCGCCGTGTGCGGAGCGTCAGCATCTGTCACGGCGTTTGACCGGAAACTGAGAATAGTAGAAGGGGGATTTTTATGTCCAATATATTGAGTACGGAATACAATCTGTATAAGGATATCCGCGACAGAACCGGGGGAGAAATCTACATCGGTGTGGTGGGGGCTGTCCGAACCGGAAAGTCGACATTCATCAAACGTTTTATGGATTTGATGGTGCTGCCGCATTTGCAGGATGACCATGAGAAGGAACGGCTGACGGATGAGTTGCCCCAGGCAGCGGCGGGAAAGGTGGTCATGACCACAGAGCCGAAGTTTATTCCGAAGGAAGCGGCACGGATTCAGGTTGCCGATGATCTGGAAATTAAGGTGCGCATGATCGACTGTGTGGGCTACATGGTAGACGGCGCAAGCGGGCACATGGAGGACGGCAAGGAGCGCATGGTAAAAACGCCCTGGTTTTCGGAGGAGATTCCCTTTACGCGGGCGGCGGAGCTTGGTACGCAGAAGGTGATTCGCGACCATTCCACCATCGGCATCGTCATGACGACCGACGGCTCCATTACGGACATTGCACGGGAGTCCTATGAGCCGGCAGAACGGCGCACGGTGGAGGAGCTGAAAAAGAGCGGCAAGCCCTTTATCATTATTTTAAACACCAACAAGCCCTACAGTGAAAATTCCAAGGCGCTGCGGGATACGATGATGGAGCAGTACGGTGTGGCGGTGCTCCCGATGAACTGCGAACAGCTGCATATGGAGGATATCAACCGGATTCTCGAGGAGGTGCTGTACGAATTTCCCGTGACCCAGCTCAATTTTTATTTGCCGAAATGGGTGGATATGCTGGAGATCAATAACCCGGTAAAGCAGCATCTGCTGGGCCATGCGAAGGAGGTGCTCGAGCGGGTTACGAACGTGCGGGATTTCCGGGAGCTGGTACTGCCGGAGGCGGATGATTACATAAAGGAGGTCCGGAAGGAAGGCCTGCAGCTTTCGGACGGCGTCGGGGCGATGCGTATGGAGGTGGATGACAAGTATTATTACGAAAACATCAGCCAGATGGCAGGCGTCGAGGTGAAGGGTGAGTTCGAGCTGATCTCGCTCGTTCGGGACCTTTCTATGAAAAAGCAGGAGTTTGACAAGGTTGCGGAGGCGATGCAGTCTGTAAAGATGCGCGGCTACGGCGTGGTGACGCCGACGCTTTCCGACATTGATATGGAGGAGCCGCAGCTGATGAAGCATGGCAGCAAGTACGGCGTGCGCATGAAGGCAAGCTCGCCCTCAATTCACATGATCCGCGCAAATATCGAGACGGAGATCGCGCCGATTGTGGGAAGCGAGGAGCAGGCAAAGGATCTGATCAGCTACATCAAGGCAGGCAAGACGGATGACGGCGGTGTCTGGAATACAAATATTTTCGGAAAAACGGTGGGTGAGCTGATGGAGGACGGCATCCGCAACAAGATCAGCCGTATGGATGACGAGTGTCAGATGAAGCTGCAGGATACGATGCAGAAGGTAGTCAATGACAACAACGGCGGGCTGGTGTGCATTATCCTGTAGGAAACGTAAGCTTTCAAAAATAATTTCATGCGCATAAAAGAGAAGCCGGTTTGAAATTTATTGATACATGTGTTTGTCGTATGCCGTAACAGGCCGTTCGGGCATTTC
>CAJUSH010000040.1 GCA_910589045.1 uncultured Eubacterium sp. | reverse complement strand
GAATTTGTCAGGAAAGTTAAAATGTCTGGTTAATCTGTGTGAAGTTTTGAGGGTGTACATCTCATTTTTATAGGGGATTGGTCAAATGGTATGATAGGGGTCTCCAAAACCTTTGGCGGGAGTTCGATTCTCTCATCCCCTGCTTTCATAAGAACACCGAGGCTGTGAAAACAGCTTCGGTGTTTTGGTATACACGTTTTTTCAGGTAAATTAGGAAGAAATGGTTTTATCAAACCAGTTGGGTTGCCGCATAAAAAGAAAATGTAGAGGAGCAGACAATGGATGGATTAGAGAAAAAAAACAGAGGACATGTTACCATTCCTACGAACGTGGATGTCGTTGCGCAGACCCTGGAGATTTTAAACCACTGGGGGGCTGATGCAATCCGCGATTGTGACGGTACGGAATTTCCGGAGGAGCTGACAAAGACAGGAGCAAAAATATATGCCACTTATTATACGACACGTAAAGACAATGAGTGGGCAAAGGCAAATCCGGATGAAGTACAGCAGTGCTACATCATGACCGGATTTTATACGGCAGTGGAGCAGACGCTTTCGATTCCTCTGATGAAGGGGATATCGGAGGAATTGATGCAGGTAAATACAAGGGATGACATAAAGCGCTGGTGGGAGGTTATGGATCGCTCTTTGGGAGAGCCCCTGCCGGCCAGGCAGTGGGATTATAATGCAAAAACCGGCTGCGTCGATATTCACGATGCCATCTGCTTTCATGAATATACCGTCAGCTTTTTAGCTTACCTGATCTGGGACCCGGTACATATGTATAATGCGGTGACGAATGGCTGGAAGGATTTTGAACACCAGATTACGTTTGATGTCAGACAGCCGAAGACACGGAAATATTCGATGGAGCGCCTGCGCAGGTTTTGTCAGGAGCATCCTTATGTAAATGTCATCCGTTATACGACATTTTTCCATCAGTTTACTTTAGTTTTTGATGAATTGAAACGGGAAAAATATGTGGACTGGTATGGTTATTCCGCGTCGGTCAGTCCGTATATTTTAGAGCAGTTTGAAAAAGAGGCGGGCTATCCGTTCCGGCCGGAATACCTGATCGACCAGGGCTACTACAATAACCAGTATCGCGTGCCGCGCAAAGAGTTTAAGGATTTCCAGGCATTTCAGCGCCGCGAGGTGGCAAAGCTTGCAAAGGAAATGGTGGATATTACGCATGAATACCAAAAAGAGGCCATGATGTTTTTAGGCGACCACTGGATTGGGACGGAGCCGTTTATGCCGGAGTTCGCCACAATTGGTGTGGATGCGGTAGTCGGAAGCGTGGGGAATGGAAGTACGCTGCGTCTGATTTCCGATATTCCGGGCGTGAAATATACAGAAGGAAGATTCCTGCCTTATTTTTTCCCGGATACGTTTCACGAGGGCGGGGATCCGGTTAAGGAGGCGAAGGAAAACTGGGTAACTGCAAGAAGGGCAATCCTGCGCAAACCAATCGACCGGATCGGTTATGGCGGATATTTGAAGCTGGCGCTGGATTTTCCGGAATTTGTCGATTATGTACAAAGCGTATGCAATGAGTTTCGTGAGCTTTACGAAAATGCAAAGGGAACGACGCCTCACTGCGTAAAAACGGTGGCCGTGTTAAACAGCTGGGGAAAAATCCGAAGCTGGGGCTGCCATATGGTGCATCACGCATTGTACCAAAAGCAGAATTACAGCTATGCGGGAGTGATTGAAGCACTAAGCGGAGCGCCTTTTGACGTAAGATTTCTTTCTTTTGACGATCTTTTAGAGGACGCGGACATCTTAAAGGATGTGGATGTTATCATAAACGTCGGGGATGGGGACACGGCGCATACCGGCGGAGATATCTGGGAAAATCCGCAGATTTGTGCAGCAATCCGTTCCTTTGTGTATCATGGCGGCGGCTTTATCGGCATCGGGGAACCGTCCGGGCATCAGTATCAGGGACATTATCTGCAGCTTGCAACCGTGCTGGGTGTGGAAAAAGAGAACGGATTCACGCTGAATTACGATAAATATAACTGGGAAGAGCATCCGGGGCATTTTATTCTTGCAGATATTACAAAACCGGTTGATTTCGGGGAAGGCAAGAAAAGCATCTATGCATATGAAAGCACGCAGATTTTAGTCCAGCGCGACAGGGAAGTGCAGATGGCGGTCAACGAATTTGGGAACGGACGCGCCGTGTATATCAGCGGCCTGCCGTATAGCTTCGAAAACAGCAGAATCCTGTACAGAAGTATTCTTTGGAGCACACATGCAGAAGAAGAACTGATGAGATGGTACAGTACAAATTTCAATGTAGAAGTTCACGCATATGTTAAAAACGGAAAATACTGTGTGGTGAATAATACGTATGAGCCGCAGGATACGGTGATTTACCGCGGGGATGAAAGCAGCTTTCCGCTGCATCTGGATGCAAATGAAATCAAATGGTATTCAATTTAATTTTGGAAAGGAAGAAAAATGAAAAAACCGGTATTAGTAATTATGGCGGCCGGTATGGGCAGCCGCTATGGCGGGTTAAAGCAGATTGATCCGGTCGATGAGCAGGGGCATATCATCATGGATTTTTCTATTTTTGATGCAAAAAAAGCAGGCTTTGAAAAAGTAATCTTTATCATCAAAAAAGAAAATGAAAAGGATTTTAAAGAAGCGATCGGTGCGCGCATCGAAAGGGTGATGGAGGTGGCGTACGCTTACCAGGATCTGCACGATCTTCCGGGAGGGTTTGAGGTTCCGGATGGGCGCGTGAAGCCCTGGGGCACGGCACATGCGGTTTTGAGCGCAAAAGATGAGATTGACGGGCCTTTTGCAGTCATCAATGCGGACGATTATTACGGCGGGGAGGCGTTTCAGAAAATCTACGATTATCTGCAGAGCCACGAGGACGATGGGAAATACCGCTATGCGATGGTCGGCTACCATTTGGAAAACACGCTGACGGAAAACGGCCATGTTGCACGCGGCATTTGCGAAATGAATGCGCAGGGCGAGCTGGTGCGTGTGACCGAGCGGACCAGAATAGAAAAAAAAGGACAGGGAGCAGCCTATACAACCGATGAGGGGCAATCCTGGATCAGCCTGCCGGAAGGTACGATCGTTTCTATGAATATGTGGGGATTTACAGCCGGATTTTTAGCAGAAATTGAAAAGGGCTTCGCCGGATTTCTTGCGCGGGACTGTCAGGAAAATCCATTGAAGTGTGAGTATTTTCTTCCGGCGGTTGTCAGCAGCCTGCTGCAGGAGGATAAAGCGGCCGTGGCAGTTTTGGAAACCGCAGACAAATGGTACGGCGTGACCTACAAGGAAGATAAGCCGGTTGTAGAACAGGCCGTGCGTGCCATGAAACAGGCGGGGCTTTATCCGGAGCAGCTATGGGGAGATGGATCATGAAAAGCATTTCGGAAGAACAAATCGTGAATGTTGCGGAACAGTTTTGTTTTGAAGGGATTTATCAGGGCAGTGAGCCGTTTGGGAACGGACACATCAATGATACGTTCCGGCTTGTGTTTCAGACTGGGAAGCAGGAAATAAAACGGTATATTTTACAGCGCATGAATAAGGACATTTTTTCAAAACCGGCGCAGCTGATGGAGAATATCGCAGGCGTAACCACCTATCTGCGGGATGTGATCACTGCAAATGGCGGAGACCCAAAACGGGAAACGTTAAACGTCATCCCTGCGAAGGATGGGGCAACGTATTATTCGGATGCACAGGAAGAATACTGGCGGGCTTTTTCTTTTATCGAAGATGCCGACAGCTTAGAACAGGTAAAAACCCCGGAAGATTTTTATGAATGTGCGGTGGCGTTTGGTAATTTTCAAAGGCAGCTGGCGGATTATCCGGCAGAAACGCTTCACGAGACAATTCCCGGATTTCACGATACAAAAGCAAGATTTGAAGTGTTTCAGGAGGCTGTCAAAAAGGACATCTGCCGTCGGGCGGCATCCGTACAAAAGGAAATTGACTTTATCCTGGAAAGGGAACAGATTACGGGCGTGTTCGGCGATCTTCTCGCAAAAAAGGAAATTCCGCTGCGGGTAACGCACAATGACACAAAGCTGAACAATATTATGATAGATAAAAAAACCCGAAAAGGGATCTGTGTCATTGATTTAGACACGGTGATGCCGGGACTGGCTATGAACGATTTCGGCGATTCCATCCGTTTCGGGGCAAGTAGCGCGCTTGAAGATGAGCGTGACCTTTCGAAGGTCCGGTGTGATATGGACTTATTTGAAGCATATACCAGAGGATTTATCGAAGGCTGCGGGGGTAAGCTGACCAGGCGGGAGATTGAGCTGCTCCCGATGGGGGCAAAGGTCATGACCTTTGAATGCGGCATGCGTTTTTTAACCGATTATCTGCAGGGGGATATTTATTTTAAAATCCACAGGCCCGCACAGAATCTGGATCGGTGCAGGACGCAGCTGAAGCTGGTCTGGGATATGGAACAGAAGTGGCAGACCATGCAGGAAATTGTAAAAAAATATGATTGCTGACAGGAAACAGGAGGATCTCTCCTCACCGGCGTATGATTCAAAGAGCTGCTTTGCGGCACAATTTGATTCAGAAGCCGGTGAGGAGATTTTTTATGGGAATTGCATCTTTTTCTTGACAAATACCCCTATAGGGTATATTCTGTTAATGAAAAGATACCCCGTAGGGGTATTGAGAGGAGGGTGTTTCTATGGGAGAGGCGGAGGCTGAAAAAAAGAATGAAAAGCAAAGGAGCTGCACATGCTGTGAACGTAAAAAGAATCGGGACGAGCGTGAATATAAGGACCTGATGAACCGGTTAAGCCGTATAGAGGGACAGGTGCGCGGGTTAAAGGGCATGGTGGAACATGATGTCTACTGTGTCGATATTTTAACCCAGGTGGCGGCGGTGACGGCGGCGTTAAACAGCTTTAACCGGGTACTTCTGGCAAACCATATCCGATCCTGTGTCGCGGAGGATATCCGTGACGGGAAGGCGGGTGTCGTGGAGGAGCTGGTAGCAACCCTTCAGAAATTGATGAAATGAGACAGATACCGCAACCGCGGAGCCGAAGGCCGTGCGGTTGTATTTTCGGGCAGGAGGGAGAGAGGATGGAACAGTACAATGTGACAGGCATGAGCTGTGCGGCGTGCAGCTCACATGTGGAGAAGGCCGTGCGCGGCGTGGAGGGCGTGACAGGCGTGACCGTGAGCCTTCTCACAAATTCGATGGCTGTGGAGGGCAGTGCGGACAGCAGCGCCGTGATCGCGGCGGTGGAGCATGCGGGCTACGGGGCGAGCAAAAAGGGTGCGGGGGACGCGGGAGGCGCCGTGTCAGGCGATGCGCTTGCGGATAAGGAGACGCCGCGGATGAAAAAGCGTCTGATCGCATCCGTGTGCTTTTTGGTTCCCCTTATGTATTTGTCCATGGGGCATATGATGTGGGGCTGGTGGGTCGGTGATTTTCTCGGAAACAATATGGTGGCGCAGGGGATTACACAGCTCCTGTTCACCGGAATCATCATGGTCATCAATCAGAAATTTTTTGTAAACGGCTTCGGCAGCCTGATACACCGGGCGCCAAACATGGATACATTGGTTGCGCTTGGTGCGACGGCATCCTTTGTCTACAGCGTTTACGCACTTTACGGCATGAGTGAGGCGGCGCTTCTGGGCGACCAAGCGGGCATGATGAAATTCCACCATGAGTTTTATTTTGAGTCCGCTGCGATGATTCTGACGCTGATTACCGTCGGGAAAATGCTGGAGGCACATGCGAAGGGCAAGACGACAAATGCCCTGAAGGGGCTGATGGACCTGGCGCCGAAGACGGCGACGCTGCTTGTGGACGGGAAGGAGCAGCGGGTGCCCGTGGAGCAGGTAAAAAAAGGTGATACCTTCGTGGTGCGCCCCGGCGAGAGTATACCGGTGGACGGTATAATCACAGGCGGCGAGAGTGCGATTGACGAGTCGGCGCTCACCGGCGAGAGCGTTCCGGTGGACAAGGCGGCGGGTGATACCGTTTCCGCGGCGACGATCAACCGCTCGGGCTTTTTGACCTGTGAGGCAGCGCGGGTGGGGGAGGATACGACGCTCTCCAGGATCATTCAGATGGTGAGTGATGCCAGCGCGACGAAGGCGCCGGTGGCAAAGGTGGCGGACCGGGTTTCCGGCGTGTTTGTGCCGGTGGTCATCTGCATTGCGCTGGTCACGGTCTTTGTGTGGCTGATTGCCGGTGAGAGCTTCGGCTTTGCATTGGCGCGGGGCATCAGCGTTCTTGTTATCAGCTGTCCGTGTGCACTGGGGCTGGCGACGCCCGTCGCCATTATGGTAGGCAGCGGTATGGGCGCAAAGGCGGGTATTTTGTTTAAGACGGCCGTGTCTTTGGAGGAGACCGGAAAGGTCTGCACGATCGCACTGGATAAGACCGGGACGATCACCCAGGGTGCGCCGCGGGTAACGGATATCGTTCCGGCCGCAGGTGTGAGCGAGGAGGAGCTTTTGCAGAAGGCGGCTTCCATGGAACAAAAAAGCGAGCATCCCCTTGCCCGGGCGGTGCTGGAGGAAGCGAAAAAAAGAGAGATGCGTCTTCTGGGGCTGGAGGATTTTCAGGCAGTAGTCGGCGGCGGCCTGACGGGACGTATGGGTAATACCCCGGTATATGGCGGAAGCCGGAGCTTTATCGGGGAGCGGCTTTTGCTGCCCGAAGCGCTTCTTGCGCAGGCGGATGCGCACGCTTCTAAGGGAAAGACACCGCTCTTTTTTGCGGAGGGCGAGCGGCTGCTTGGCATGATCGCCGTGGCGGATGTCATGAAGGAGGATTCGGCAGAGGCGGTTATGCAGCTGCAGAATATGGGTATCCGCGTCGTAATGCTTACCGGGGATAATGCCCGCACTGCCGCCGCGATCGGAAAACAGGCAGGCGTGGATGAGGTTGTTTCTGACGTGCTGCCGGAGGGCAAGGAGGCTGTGATACGGGAGCTTGCCAAAAACGGGAAGGTGGCCATGGTGGGAGACGGCATCAACGATGCACCTGCCCTCACCCGTGCCGACATCGGAATTGCAATCGGTGCAGGCACGGACGTCGCCATCGACGCGGCGGACGTTGTGCTCATGAAGAGCAGTCTGATGGATGTGGCGGCAGCGGTTCGTTTAAGCCGCCAGACGCTGAAAAATATACATGAAAATCTGTTCTGGGCGTTCATTTACAATGTAATTGGTATTCCGCTGGCCGCCGGAGTGTGGTATCCTATATTTGGATGGGAATTAAATCCCATGTTCGGCGCTGCGGCTATGAGCCTGTCCAGCTTCTGCGTGGTGACAAATGCGCTGCGGCTCAACCTGTTTAACGTGCACAGCACGAAAAAGGACAGGAAACAAAAACAGGAAGCGGCCGGGAAGCAAAACGGGCCGGACAACAATCAAAATGTGGAAAAGGAGATGCAAATGATGACAAAGACAATGCATATTACAGGAATGATGTGTGGACACTGCGAGGCGAGGGTGAAGAAAGTACTGGAGGCTATCGAGGGCGTAAGTGAGGCGGCAGTCAGCCATGAGGCAGGCACGGCGGTTGTCACACTGACCGGTGAGGTAGCGGATTCTGTATTGAAGGAAGCGGTCGAAGCGCAGGATTATCCGGTGACGGCAATCGAATAGCAGCGGGTTAAGAATCGGGAGTCAATGTAAAGACGAATATGATGGAGACAAGAGAAATTTTAAAAAAGCTGCAGACGGGCGGGCTCTCTCTTGAGGAGGCGGAGCGCCGCTTAAAGCAGCAGCCCTTTGAGGAGATGGGACAGTTTGCAAAGCTGGATATGCACCGGAAGATCCGCTCGGGTTTTCCGGAGGTGGTGTTTTGCGAGCGGAAGGCCGACGACCACCTGTGCGCGATCTTTAAGCGGCTCTATGAGGCGGACGGGGAGGCCTTCGGCACCCGGGCGAGTGCTTCGCAGTACGAGCTTGTAAAAAGGGAGCTTCCGCAGGCGCAGTACGACCCGGTTTCCCGTATTTTGAAAATCGAGAAAAAGGACAAAAAGCGCGTGGGCTGCATCGCAGTCTGTACCGCGGGCACCGCCGACATCGCGGTGGCGGAGGAGGCGGCGCAGACGGGCGAATACTTCGGCTCGCGTGTGGAGCGTGTGTATGATGTGGGTGTGGCGGGCATCCACCGCCTGTTTGCAAAGATGGATGTGATCGGGCGGGCGAACTGTGTGATTGCGGTGGCGGGCATGGAGGGCGCCCTTGCGGGCGTGCTGGGCGGACTGGTGGACGTGCCGGTCATTGCGGTGCCTACCTCGGTTGGCTACGGGGCAAGCTTTCACGGGCTTTCCGCGCTGCTCACGATGATCACCTCCTGTGCCAACGGCATTGGCGTTGTAAATATTGATAACGGCTATGGGGCGGGCTATCTCGCGACACAGATTAACCGGTTGGGGGTGAGAGCAAGTGAGGGATGAAAAAATATTGTATCTGGAGTGCCGATCCGGTATCAGCGGTGATATGACGGTGGCGGCACTCCTGGATCTTGGCGCGGACGAGGGAAAGCTGCGGGCAGCCCTCGATTCCCTGCCGCTTGCGGGGTATGAGATACATATTTCGCGGGTAAAAAAATCAGGGCTGAATGCCTGTGATTTTGCGGTGCGGCTGGACGGGGCGCACGAGAACCACGATCATGACATGGCGTATCTCCACGGCGATCCGGGTGGTTATGCAAATGGCAAAGCGGTGCATATCTGCGGCACGGATGTACACGGCTGTGAGGAGGCTGCCTGCGGCAGCCATCATCACCCGCATGAGCACCGCGGCCTGCCCGAAATCCGAAGGATTATCGAGGAAGGCGCTCTGACCCCGGGCGCAAAGCAGACGGCGTTTCGCATTTTTGATATTCTGGCGGATGCGGAGGCGAAGGCGCACGGCGTGCCGCGTGAGCAGGTGCATTTTCACGAGGTGGGGGCGGTGGATTCCATCGTCGATATTGTGGCGGCTGCCGTCTGTCTGGACGATCTGGCGCCGGATTGCATCGTTGTCTCGCCGCTGTCCGAGGGAAACGGGACGGTTCGCTGCCAGCACGGCATACTTCCGATTCCGGTTCCGGCCGTGGCAAATATCGTGTCGGCACACGGTCTGCCCATTCACCGGACAGCGGTGGAAGGGGAAATGGTCACACCTACCGGGGCCGCGATCGCCGCAGCGATTATGCAGGAGCAGTATGTGCTGCCCGACGATTATACGATCAAAGGGATCGGTATCGGCGCGGGCAAGCGTGACTACGCTACTGCCGGAATTTTGCGTGCGATGTGGATCGCGCCGGCAGAGAAAGCCGGGCACTGCGGGCCGAAGGACGCAGAAAAAGCAGCGTGCGGCGCTCCGGGAGCATCAGGAGCGCCGGGTGAAGCCGGAGCGGTGTCCGGGCGGGACGGGTGCGCTGGTACGCAGGAGGTACAGGCGGCTGACTGCATCGTCAAGCTGGAGGCGAATATCGACGACGCTACGGGCGAGGAGCTGGGACACTGCCTGGAATGCCTGATGGAAGCAGGAGCCAAGGATGCGAGCTTTGTGCCGGTTTATATGAAGAAGAACCGCCCTGCCTATGAGGTCCACGTCATCTGTATGCCCCGGGATGTTTCCCGTATGGAGGCGATCCTGTTTCGGGAGACGACCACCATCGGTATACGGCGTGTATGGATGGAGCGTACCCTGATGGAGCGGGAGTTTCGTCAGGTGGATACCGTTTACGGCACGGCGCAGGTGAAGGTGTGCCGTTACGGCGATATACAGAGAATTTATCCGGAATATGACCGTGTTGTGGAGCTGTGCCGGGCGGCTGGTCAGGATTACCGAAAAGTTTACCGGACGATTGTTAATTCTGCCGAGAAAAGCAGCTGACGCTTTCGCGAATGCCGCAAAATTTGCGGATGATGCGGAAATGTCTGTAAAATCTGGCCGTTTATGATATAATATAGCTTAATTCTTTGTAAAACCAGGAGGAAATGGACATGAAAAGGACACATTTACAACGTATACTTGCATTGAGCCTGTCAGCAGCACTTCTGTTTACGGCACCGCTGAACGCCGGTGCGGCTGCTGCGGGAAAAGCGCCGGCTGCAGCCGCCGTGCGGACTGCTGAGTTGGGAACCGCGCTTCAGGGCCCTGGCGCGGACATAAAGCCGGGTGAGTCGCTTACGGACGTGACCGAGGAGGAGGTGCTGGCTTTTGAGCGGGGGCTTTCCATTGAAACTTTGGATGTGGAAAAGGGTTCGGTTGATTTTGCAGCGAAGGCAAAGCAGAAGGCGCAGTCGCTCGTCTCGCTCTATCAGGGAAACAGCGTGCAGTACGCGATTATGCAAAACGGCGAGCTTCTGCTCAGTGACGCCGTGGGAATCGACGATCCCGAAAAGAAAACGAAGGTGACGACGGATTCCATCTATTGTGTGGCATCGATCAGCAAAATGTTCACTACGGCGGCTGTGCTGCAGCTTGTCGAGGAGAAAAAGATCGACCTCGATGCTCCGGTGGTGACCTATGTGCCGGATTTTACGATGGCGGATGAGCGCTATAAGGATATTACGGTGCGTATGCTGCTCAACCATTCCTCCGGTCTTTTGGGCGGGGATCTCAGCAATGCGCTGCTGTATGGGGATAATGATACCTACTACCACGATCATCTGCTGGAAAAGCTCTCGGGTGAGCATTTAAAGGCCGACCCGGGCGCCTACAGCGTTTACTGCAACGACGGCTTTTTGCTTGCGGAGATTGTTGTGGAATACGTGAGCGGTAAGAGCTTTAGCGAGTATCTGCAGGAAAAGGTGTTTGATCCGCTGGAGCTTTCGTCCACGCGCACGGCTGTGCAGCTATCGGAGCAGGATCCGGTAGCGGGCGCATATCTGACAAAAAAGAGCCCGAAGCTGCCGATTGAGTATCTTAACGCGATCGGAACCGGGGGCATTTATTCGAATGCGGAAAATCTGTGCCGTTTTGGCATGACCTTCACGAAGAACCAGGGCAAGCTTCTCTCCGGGGATTCGGTTGCGGCGACGATGGTGCAGGAGGGAAGAAAGGGACAGTGGTGTGAGGAATATACCGGAATGCTGGATTACGGCCTTGGCTGGGACAGTGTTGCTGTCTACCCCTTTGCGGATTACGGTATCACGGCGGTGGAAAAGGGCGGTGATTCCCTGAATTACCACGGTGAGTTGGTAGTGCTCCCGGACGAGAATCTTTCGGTGGCAGTGCTCTCCTCGGGTCTTTCCGGCACCCATGACGAGATTTTTGCACAGTATCTGGCAAAGGAGCTGCTAAAGGAGCAGGGGACGCTCACGGAGGAAAAAATAAATGCGGTTGCTTCAGCGTATACGGTTGACAAGCAGCGTGTGCCGGATGAGCTGAAAATCTATGAGGGCTATTACACGTCCATGAGTGAGGGCTACCGGATTAAGCTGACAAAGACCGGACTGACGATGGTCAGCCTTGCGCAGCCGGATGCGGAGTTAAAATTTACGTACAGCGGAGACGGGCTTTTTGTCTATGCGGGCGGTGTGCAGGCGTTGAAATTTATGACGCAGAACGGGAAAAAATATGTGATGCTGGGGGCGTATACGAACCTGCCGGGGATTGGCACGAGCTATCTGTACTACTATTTCGGCCAGAAAACGGCGTCAAAGAAGCTGTCAAAGAGCGTCAGCCAGGCATGGGAGAAGCGGGATGATAAGGCTTATTTCTATGTCTCGGAAAAGTATTCTTCCATGTATTATGAGCTGGGTGCAATTGCTTCCGGCGTGGATATGGATATGTGCCAGCCCGGATATTTTTATAACGACCGAATTGTAGATGCGGACAACGCGGTCGAGTTTATCGATGTTCCGATGCAGGTGTCGCGGTCAGCAAGAAACTATGGGTTTGTCAGGGATGCAAATGGCGCGGAGTATCTGGAGGTCGGCGGGATACGCGCGATCTGTGAGGACAGCATAAAAAATCTTTCCGCGAAGAGCTCCTTTAAGGTCCGGCTCAACAGCAAGACGGGCGATGCAAAGTGGTATAAAATCAGCAGTAAAAATGCAGGCAGGACAATTACCGTGAAGGTGCCGGATTTAAAGGGCGCTACCGTGGCGGTTTATGACAAGGACGGAAATGTAAAGCTCAACAGCTATGTCTCCGGCAAGACTTCCGTGAAGCTGCCGAAAAATGGTTATATTGTCTTTGCGGGCGATAAGGGCGCAAGCTTTTCGGTAAAGATAAAATAACGAAAAGAGAATTGAGGATGATGAAGAAACACAGAATATGCTGCGGGGTTTTGCTCGCGGCTGCCGCGGCCATGCTTCTGGCTGGCTGCGGCGATGACGGGGATTACAGCAGGTATGTGACCCTCGGGGAGTATAAGAACCTGAGCGTGGAGCTTTCCGTTGCCGAGATCACGGACGAGGAGCTGGAGGAGTATCGGGAGGAGACGCTCTCGCCCTTCCAGTCCTACCATGAGGTGACCGGGGAGAGTGCCATCCGTGAAGGACAGCTTGTGGAGCTTTCCCTTCTGGCGGAAAATGACGGGGAGGTAATTTATGACTTCGTGGACGACGGCTATGAAATGGTCGTGGGAAACGGGGAGTTTGGAGAGGAGCTGGACGAGGAGCTGACGGGAAGGAAGGCGGGGGACACGCTTGACTTATCCATTACCTATGCCGCGGATTTTGAGGACGGGCTTTTAGCCGGCAGGTCGGTCAGCTACGAGATTGAGATTTTGAAGGTGTCGGATATTATTTTCCCAGAGGTGACGGATGCGTTTGTGTCGGAAAACTTCGATGAGGAATCTGTCGAGGCCTGGGAGGAGACTCTGTATGAGGAGCTTTCATCCAATCATCAGGCGGATGCCGCCGAGGACATGAGGGACTCGCTCTTACAAAAGGCGGTAGATAACGCAGCGATCAGTGGTTATCCGAAGGCACTTTACAGAGAGCAGGAAAAGCTGCTTGAGGAGGACTACCAGAGCTATGCGGACATGTTTGGCTGTACACTGGATGAGGTGTATCAGATGTTTGAGCTGGATGAGCAGGCGCGCAGGCAGGAGTGCGAAAATGCCACGTATCAGGTCAT
Organism: uncultured Eubacterium sp.; assembly: GCA_910589045.1. Classification (GTDB taxonomy): domain Bacteria; phylum Bacillota; class Clostridia; order Lachnospirales; family Lachnospiraceae; genus W0P33-017. The sequence goes on along the minus strand of CAJUSH010000040.1, from coordinate 16,704 downwards.
GGTGCTTGACCTGATTCAAAAGGCGGAGGGCATTGCGCTTTCCGACGAGGAATTTGACGATATGCTGGCGGAATTTGCGGAGTATAACGAGTATGGTTCCGTGGAGGAGCTGCTGGAAGAATATGACAGTGACAGCCTGAAGGAATATTTTCTGCGGGAGATGACGCTGGATTTTCTGGAGGAAAATGCAGAGGTGAATATTGTCGAGGAAGAGGCGTAGGCGGGAGTTTGCTTTTGTGAACGGCAGCCATGTCTTGGCTTTTTGTGGGTACAAGGTTTGGTTCCATATTGTTTTTTGGGAAATTATGGATTAAAATAGGGGTGTATTGAGCAAAATAAGATTATGTTAGAGAAGGAGAAGAGAAAATGTTTGGTGGTTTTGGACAATTGATTCAGGCTTTGAAGAAGAACCCGAAGAAAATCGTTTTTACGGAGGGAAGCGACCCGCGTATTCTTGAGGCGGCATCCCGCCTGCTTGCGAGTAATTTTTTAAGCCCGATTCTGGTGGGGGATGAGGAAGAGATCGTGCTGGCGGCAGAGGACAGCGGTTTTAATATCAGGGGTGCGAATATTGTAGATCCTGCAAAATATGAAAATATTGACGCGATGGTAGAGCTGTTCTGCGAGCTTCGCAAGAAAAAGGGTGTGACACCCGAGCAGGCGCGTAAAATATTGGCGCAGGCAAATTATTTCGGTACGATGCTCGTGAAGATGGGGGAGGCAGATGCGCTTCTTGGAGGTGCGACCTACTCTACCGCGGATACGGTGCGTCCGGCGCTGCAGCTAATTAAGACAAAGCCGGAGAACAATATCGTATCCTCCTGCTTCATTCTGGTTCGTCCGCGTGCGACCGGCGAGAACGAAGTACTCGCGATGGGAGACTGTGCCATCAATATCAAGCCCACCGAGGATGAGCTGGTGGAGATTGCGGTTGAAACGTCCAAGTGTGCGAGAATCTTCGGTGTTGATCCCCAGGTTGCCTTCCTGAGCTATTCCACATTTGGATCCGGCGAGGGCGAGGATGTGGACAAGATGCGCAATGCGGCACAGAAGGCAAAGGCTAAGATGCCTGATGTTCCGGTTGAGGGTGAGCTGCAGTTTGACGCGGCCGTTTCGCCCCGTGTAGCGCGCACGAAATGTCCCGAGTCTGAGGTGGCAGGACATGCCAATACCTTTATTTTCCCCGATATCAGTGCGGGAAATATCGGCTACAAGATTGCACAGCGTATGGGTAACTTTGAGGCATACGGTCCCATCCTGCTCGGCTTAAATGCCCCGGTGAATGACCTTTCCAGAGGATGCAACGCGTCGGAGGTTTACTCGATGGCGATTATCACGGCGGCACTGGCATAAAATCACAGAAGGATACGGCGCACCCCGGTTTGGAATTTGGGGTGCGCCGTATTTTTATCACGAAATTTCCTGCAATCCAAGCAGGCGGCAGGCGTTTTTGTAACAGATATCATCCATCTGCTCCTGGGTGAGCGCAAGCTTGTTCAGCTCTGTTAAGGTGTGGGCGGCGCTGTCCCAGGGGGAGTCCGTGCCGAACAGCAGATGCTTGCTGCCGTGCTGCTGTAAAATCGTCAGAAACTGCTCTGATGTGATCACGCCAAAGGAGAAAGAGATATCAAAGTAGAGCGCGGGGTCGGTCAAAAGCTCGATGACCGCGTCCCACTGCTTCCAGCCGCCCGTGTGGGCCAGGATGACGTGGGTGGGGTGAAGCGTATCCACGAGCTTTTTGGCGTGTATCGGTGAGCAGTGCACCGGATCGGGATAACCGATGTCAATGCCGGCGTGGAGCGTGGTATATAATCCGAGGCTCTCTGCTTCCGAGATAATGTTTACAATCGCCGGGTCGTCGGCACAGCATTTCTGATAGTCGGGATGCAGCTTAATGCCCTTAAAGCCGTTTTCGCGGAGCCATCGCAGCTCGGCTTTGTAATCTGAAAATTCCGGATGCATGGCACCGAAGGAGATGACCCCGGTTTTGTCAAAGAGGGCGTTTATCTCGAGGGCGCGGCGGTTGATCTTTTCGACCTGTGCGGGGTTGGTGGCGACGGGCAGCACAACGGATAAATCTACGCCGTCCCGCGACATGGCATCGATAAGCCCCTGCAGGGTGCCGTCTGTGTGGGGCGGAATTTGCGCCCGCTCACTGAGCCCCTGGATGGCGGAGGCAGCAATTTTGTCCGGAAATATATGGGTATGAAAATCGATCAGCATGAAAATTCCTTCTTTCTGTATATCATAGTTTGTTTTGCGGATGACGGTGCAAGCCTGTTTTCAGGTATCATACACACGAATGAACTATACCGCGCACCTGCTTATACTAGTGTACCCCAAATGATAACGTGAAACAAGCCGTATGTTTTGTTTCCGAAAAAATACTGGACAAATGACTTTTTGAATGATATGATAGCACTAACTTAATAAAATTAAGTGAGACAAGGGCGTTTCAACCAAGGGGTTGGAACGCCTTTTTGCCATATCGGAAATTTAAAGGAATTTCCCGGGCGAGAAAATAATGATCGCAAAAAAGATGAGGTGATGAGAGATGAAGCAGCAGTTAGACAGTGTAGACAGAAAAATTTTACATATCCTGCAAAAGAATGCGCGAACCTCTTTAAAGGATATTGCGTCGCAGGTATATTTATCCTCTCCGGCGACTTCCGCACGGATCGATAAGCTGGAGCGCGAGGGCTATATTCTCGGCTACCACATGTGCGTCAATAAGGAAAAGCTGGGCAACCGTATTCGGGCCTTTGTGAATGTGAGGGTATTTCCCGGCAAGCGGGATGCGTTTCTGGATCTGGCACGGGGATGCAACAATGTGATTGAGTGCAGCTGTATGACGGGGGAGGATGCGATGCTCTTAGAGGTGGCCTATTCAAGTAAAGGGGAGCTCGAAGCCTTCGTGTCTCAGGCTCGGAAATTTGGCCGGACACAGACGCAGATCGTGTTTTCCACTGCGATTGAGCACCGGGAGATTTCACCGCTGATCGGAGAGACGGCGTAGAACGGAAGGAATCCGGTCACCGCGGCCTGTTTTGGCTGATACGTTTCTGACAGAAGGCATAGCAGAAAAGGACGATTTCTGAACCAGATTTTAGGCAATGCCAACCATGTTTTTCTCTTTCCTTTTTAAGGGAAAATGTTATACTGGAGATGGATACTAAGATTTAGGAAATAAGAGGGACGATATGGATCATCAGATACGGGCAATGCTTCCAGCGGCATTTGCAGAACGGATGCGGGAAAGCCTTGGAGCGGAGGCGGAGGCATTTTTTGCGAGCTATGGGACGCCGCGGGCGTACGGGCTTCGCTGTAATCCGCTGAAAACAGGGGGAAAGCGGTTTGAGGAGCTGATGCCCTTCTCACTTTCGCATGTGCCGTGGGCCAGGGAGGGCTACTATTACAGGCCGCAGGAGCGGCCGGGGAAACATTATTTTCATGAGATGGGGCTGTATTATATCCAGGAGCCCAGCGCGATGTGTGTGGCGGAGATTGCGGACCCGCAGCCCGGCGAGCGGGTGCTGGATCTGTGCGCCGCGCCGGGCGGGAAGGCGACGCAGCTCGCCGGACGGCTTGGGGGCGAGGGGCTTCTTGTCTGCAACGAGCCGGTGCAGAGCCGTGCAAAAATTCTCTCCCGGAATATCGAGCGTATGGGCGTGACAAATGCAGTCGTGCTGAATCATACGCCGCAGGAGCTGGCGCTGCGTTTCCCGGCATTTTTTGACCGGATCGTCGTGGATGCGCCCTGCTCCGGGGAAGGAATGTTCCACAAGGAGGAGGCCGCGCTTGCAGAGTGGTCGCCGGAGACTCCCGCGCGGTGTGCAATGCGCCAGCGGGAGATTTTGTCGTGTGCCGCGGCGATGCTGCGGCCAGGAGGGACACTGGTCTATTCCACCTGCACCTTTGCGCCGGAGGAGAATGAGGAAATGGTCGATTGGCTTTTGGCGGAGTACCCCGGGCTTCATCCGGCTGCCATTGACACGGAGGCGCTCGGCGTATCCGGAGGCGGGCGTTTGGGCACGGCCCGGATTTATCCGCACAGACAGCGCGGCGAGGGACATTTTGCAGCAAAGCTGCAAAAGGACGGCGTGTTGCGCGGGATGCCGGGGGTGCCAGGCGCAGGGCGCACGGAGAAGAAGGGCACCGCAGCAGGGGAGAGGGAGATCTGGCAGGCATATGAGTGCTTTGCAAAGGAGCACCTTCTTGAAATGCCCCGGGGCAGGCGGGAGGTGTTCGGGGAGCAGCTCTACCTTGTGCCGGAGGAGATGCCGGATATCGGCCGCTGTAAGGTGCTGCGCCCGGGGCTTCATCTTGGGACAAGCAAGAAAAACCGCTTCGAGCCCTCTCATGGACTGGCGCTTGCGCTACAGGCTTCTCAGGTGCGCAGCTGCTTTGAGACGGATGAGCCGGAACGGTATCTGCGGGGTGAGACGCTTAGCTGCGGCGCACCCTATGAGGGCTGGACACTCGTCACCTGCCAGGGCTTTCCCATGGGATGGGGAAAGGCGAGCCGCGGTGTGATGAAAAATCATTATCCGAAGGGCCTGCGGGTGATGCTTTGAGATCCGGAAGGATCATGGGAATGTAAAGAAATGCATCAGAAAAGGACTTCGCGTGCGCGCAAAGCCCTGTTGTTTTTTGTCGGAGCCGACCCGGATTCCGTGGAAGCTTACGACTCCTTGTCTTGAACAATTTTAGTATAGAAAGAAATTATGAACCGCGTGTGACGAAAATCTAAAAGTTTTATAAAATACAAAAGCAGGCAAAAATCGACAGTCGGCGGTGTTTGCGGCAATAAATATTGCATGCACAAAAAGGAGGTTTCTATGAACAGATGGAAAGGAATAATACTGTTGACGGTATTCTGCGGGGTTCTTTTTACCGGATGTGCAAAAAACGATATACGTGTGCCTTCGCAGAGCGAAGGGCGGGAAAATGATGCAGCAGGGCAGGATCCGCAGGAGCGTCCGGAGGGAGCTGCGGCATCACAGGCTCAGGTGCCGGAGCATGCGGATAAACCGGTTCAGAAGCCGCAAAACGATGCACCGGAGCACCGCACGGGGGAGGAGGATGCAGACAAATTCTCAGAGGAGGAGATTGCCGGGGACGGACGGGGAGAGGGCATCATTCGTCCTGAGGGCATGACACTGGAGACGAGGTTTGCGGAGCCGGAGGGCTTTTCCCGTGTGCAGGGGGAGGAGGGAAGCCTTTTGGCGTTTTTGCGGGAATATCCCGTGAAGGAGGACGGCAGTCCGGTTTTGCTGTATAACGGCACGGAAAAAGGAAATCAGCGGGCGCATGCGGCTGTCCTTGCGCTTCCCATCGAGAGTGAGGATTTGCAGCAGTGTGCGGATTCCGTCATGCGCGTGTATGCGGAGTATTTTTGGGAGAGCGGGCAGAAGGAGCGTATCGCATTTCATTTTGTAAATGGCTTTTACGCACAGTATACAAGGTGGCGGGACGGTGAGCGGATCCGGGTGGAGGGCAATGAGGTCACCTGGGTGCAAACGGACGGCTTTGATGATTCCTATGAAAATTTGAAAAAATATCTGCGGTATGTATTTTCGTATGCGGGTACGCTGTCGATGGATGCGGAATCGGAGCCGGTGCCGGCAGATGATCTGCGCGCAGGGGACGTGTTTTTGAAGGGCGGAAGTCCGGGGCATGTGGTGATGGTAGTAGATCTGTGCGAGGACGGGCAGGGCGATCGGGCGTTTCTGCTTGCGCAGGGCTATATGCCGGCGCAGGAATTTCATGTGCTGAAAAATCCGCTTCATGAGGATGACCCGTGGTATTATGCGGACGAGCTGCGCTTTCCCCTTCGGACACCGGAGTATACCTTTGAGGAGGGGAGTCTGCGGCGTCTGGCTTACTGAATTTGCGGGGCGTAACGAAGGCGGGTCTGTTGCGGAAATTGTAAGAAAATTGTAAGATGACTTTCCGGGGCCTGCATGTTAAAATATTTCCGGAGTACACAGATTACATTTTACAAAAGACAGGTACAGGAAAGGGGAACCCCCGTGAAAGAGAAAATTATGGTCGTGGATGATGAGACTGCCATTGCGGATCTGGTGGAGGTTTATCTGAAAAATGACGGCTACGAGGTTTTTAAGTTTTACAATGCGGCGGACGCGCTCGCCTGCGTCAGACGAGAGGAGCTGAGTCTTGCAATTCTGGATGTGATGCTTCCGGATATGGATGGTTTTGCACTCTGCCAGGAGATCCGCAGGGATCATTTTTACCCGATTATTATGCTGACCGCAAGGGTGGAGGACATGGACAAGATCATGGGGCTGACGCTGGGGGCGGATGATTATGTGACAAAGCCCTTCAATCCGCTGGAGCTGATGGCGCGGGTGAAAACACAGCTGCGCCGCTATATGCGCTACAACAATATGGATACGCAGCTGCGGGAAGCAGAGTCGGACGAGATCAATATACGGGGGCTCTCCATTGCAAGGGGCAGCCACAAATGCATTTTAAACGGGAAGGAGGTGGCGCTTACGCCGCTGGAATTTTCGATTTTGTGGTATCTGTGTGAGCGGCGGGGAACTGTGGTCGCCTCGGAGGAGCTTTTTGAGGCGGTGTGGGGTGAGAAGTATCTGGACAATAATAATACGGTGATGGCACACATTGCCAGACTCCGCGAGAAAATGGGTGAGCCGGCGCGGAAGCCTAAATATGTCAAAACCGTGTGGGGAGTGGGGTATACCATTGAATAGAAGGGAAAAGAAACAGGAGTATTCGCGGATATCGCGGAATATTTTTATGCAGCTTATTTTTTCTTTGACGGGATTGTTTGCGCTTCTGACCGGCGGATTTGTCATCACATGGTATGTTTGTGCGCATTTTTTTGTATGGCCGTTAGGCAGCCCGCTTTATCGTTTTCTGAAAGCCCTGCAGTATCTGTCGCCGTTTCTCATTATCGTCACGATGCTGACGGGTATTTTGGTGTTTACCTATCGGGCGATTAGAATGCCGCTGAATTATCTGAATGAGGTGGTGGAGGCGGCGGTCAGTCTTTCTCATCCAAAGAAGGATTCCATTGAGCTGTCCCCGGAGCTTGCCATCGTGCAAAATGAGCTGAATCTGGCGCGGGAGCAGTCGCTGCGCAATGCCTATGCCGCGCGTGAGGCGGAGCAGCGGAAAAACGACCTCATCGTCTATCTGGCGCATGATCTGAAAACACCGCTGACGAGTGTGATCGGATATTTGAACCTGCTGCAGGATGAGCCGCAGATCTCCCCGGAGCTGCGGGCGCGTTACACCGGGATTGCCCTGGGTAAGGCAGAGCGGCTGGAGGAGCTGATCAATGAATTTTTTGATATTACTCGCTTTAGCCTGACCGCACAATGCCTCGAAACGGAGCAGATCAACCTGAGTATGATGGCAGAGCAGATCGCCAGCGAGTTTCTTCCGGTTCTGATGGAAAAGGAGCTGCACTGGGAGCTTGAAATTGAGCCGGGGATCGGTATTGTCTGTGACCGGGATAAGCTGGAGCGGGTATTTGACAATCTGATCCGTAATGCGATCAACTACAGCTACAGGCAGACTGAGGTGCGGATGCAGCTGGTGCGGACGGACGGCGGCGTGCGGCTTGTTGTAAAAAACCACGGGCGGACGATCCCGCCGGAGAAGCTCGCACATCTTTTCGAGCGGTTTTTCCGGCTGGACAGTTCCAGAGGCTCGGCAAGCGGCGGGGCCGGGCTGGGACTTGCCATCGCAAAGGAGATTGTGGAGCTGCACGGAGGGTACATAGAAGCGCAGAGTGCCGATGAATGTATAACATTCTCGGTTTTTCTGCCGGATGAGGTGGAGGTACGCTGAAAGCGGTTAGAGCAGTGCATGCTCTGAAATGTCAGAAAGTTGTAAGAATTAAAGCAGAAAATTGTAGAAGGTTTGAAAGAAAGTCCGAAAACAAGAAACACGCTGTTTTGATACGATAGACGTATCAAAACAGCGTGTTTCTATATGTATATGGAAATGGGCGTGCGATATTTTTAACAAGGGAGGAAATAAAATGCGTAAGAGTGAAAAAATAAGAGCAGCAGTTATTTTCGGAGGATGTTCATCGGAGTACAGTGTTTCCCTGCAGTCTGCGGCGGCGGTGATCCGGGGGCTGGATCGGACACGCTATGAGGTTGTAGCGGTGGGTATCAGCCGCGAGGGGGAGTGGTTTTATTATACCGGGGAGACGGCGCGCATTGCGGACGATACCTGGCGGGAGGCGGACTGTGCGCCGGCGGGGATCGCGCCAAACCGCCGGGTGCACGGCCTGTGGGTGCTGCGGGATTCCGGCGTTGAGACGATTTACATCGATGTGGTGCTCCCGGTTCTGCACGGGAGAAACGGGGAGGACGGGACCGTGCAGGGCGCGGTGGCGCTCTCCGGGATTCCCCTGGCGGGCTGTGGGATTTTGGCATCCGCGCTGTGCATGGATAAGGACCGCGCCCATCGGCTGGTATCACTGATCGGGGTGCGGGTGCCGAAATCCTTCGTGCTGAATACCGTGACCAATGAGGAGCAGGCGCTGGATTTTGCGCGGGAGCTTGGTTTTCCGGTGTTTGTCAAGCCGGTAAAGGCCGGCTCCTCCTACGGCATCAGCCGGGTGTGCAGCATGGACGGCCTGCGGGAGGCACTGGCGCAGGCGGCATTTTACGACGATGAGGTGCTCATCGAGGAGGAGATCGAGGGCTTCGAGGTGGGCTGTGCGGTGCTTGGAACGGAGGAGCTTGTGACCGGGGAGGTGGACGAGATTGAGCTTGCGGGCGGATTTTTCAATTTTACGGAGAAATATACGCTGCAGACGTCCGCGATTCATGTACCCGCACGGATCAATGAGCAGAAGGCGGCGGAGATAAAGGAGCTGGCAAAGCGGATTTACCGCGCACTGGGGTGCAGCGGTTTTGCGCGGGTGGACCTGTTTTTGACCGGGGACGGGGAGCTGGTATTCAACGAGGTTAATACGATTCCGGGATTTACTGCACACAGTCGTTATCCGGGCATGATGAAGGCGGCGGGCATCGACTTCCCGCAGCTTCTTGACCGCATCATCAGACAGGCGGTGGAGGCATGAAAACAACGGCTTATCTGATGCTTATCAACCGGGAAAGCGCGCCCGTGGAGCATGGAAGGGGCGAGCGCGCGCGGCTTTTGCCCGTGGGCGGGACAAACGTGCTTTTGGAGCGGCAGGCGGCGTATGCCCTGGAGCGGCTCATGGAGCAGATCGACGGCTGGCGCGCAATCGTTCCGGTGAGCGGCTGGCGCTCGAAGGAGGAGCAGGAGCAGATCTGGGCGGATTCCCTGCGGGAAAATGGGATGGAATTTACGGAGACGTATGTGGCGCTTCCGGGTCACAGCGAGCATGAGAGCGGGCTTGCCATTGATCTGGGGCTGAAAAAGGATGTGGTCGATTTTATCCGGCCGGATTTTCCCTATGACGGAATCTGCGGGACATTTCGTGCACTGGCGCCGGATTACGGGTTTATTGAGCGCTATCCGGAGGGAAAGGAGGAGGTGACGGGGATTGGCCATGAGCCCTGGCATTTTCGCTACATCGGAACGCCCCATGCGCGTTTGCTGACGGAGACGGGGCTCGTGCTGGAGGAGTACGTCGCAGCGCTTCCATGGAACAGGGAGCCGGCGCTTGCATATCAGGGGAGGTGCGGGGCATGAACACAAGATCAAAAAACGGCGGGCTGGATGCCTTCCGGCTGCTTGCGGCGCTGCTTGTGATCACGATTCACACCTCGCCCCTCGCCTCCTTCAACGGGGATGCGGATTTTTTTCTGACCCGCGTTCTGGCGCGGGTGGCGGTCCCGTTTTTCTTCATGGTGACCGGGCAGTTTGTGATTTCCGAGTTTTTTATTGACCGGGAACATGCGGGCAATCGGCTGCTTTCTTATTTGAAAAAGACGGGTGTGCTCTACGGTGCGGCAATCCTGTTGTATGTGCCGATCGGTATTTACGCGGGACATTACAAAGCGCTTGGTGTGGGGGATGTGCTGCGGATGGTGTTTTTTGACGGGACCTTTTATCATCTGTGGTATTTTCCGGCATGTATGCTGGGCGCGGTGCTTGTTTTTGCACTTGGGCGCGTGCTGCGGCTGCCGGGTGTGACGGCGGTGACGGTTCTTCTTTATGCGGTGGGATTGATGGGAGACAGCTATTATGGTCTGGCTGCGCAGGTGCCGGTGCTGAAAAGCTTTTATGACGGTATTTTTTCTTTTTGCGGCTACACGCGAAACGGCCTGTTTTTCGCGCCGCTGTTTCTCGTGCTGGGCATCTGGATGCGGCTGTGGAAGCGGGAGCTTCCGACTGCCGTGACAGGTTTGGCTGCGGCTTTGTCATTCGCGGGGATGTGCGCGGAGGGGTTTGTGCTGCGCGAGGGGAATTTTCAGCGGCACGACAGTATGTATGTGTGTCTGATCCCGGTCATGATTTTCGGCTTCCGTCTGCTTTCGGAATGGCGTGTGCAGGTGTCCAAGCGGGTGCGCAGGATCGGTGCCTGGGTATACATTCTGCATCCTGCCTTCATCGTTGCGGTGCGGGGATTTGCCGGGGCAGTGCATATGGAAGCGCTCTTTGTGGAACATTCACTGGTGCATTTTCTGGCGGTAACGGTTTGCTCATTTGCGGCATCGTGTCTGCTGGTGCGCGTTTCGTTCGGGAAAAAGGGAAACGGGATTTCCGACAAGAGAGCCAGGGCATGGGTCGAGGTGGACCGCGGTGCACTGGCACATAATGTACGGTTTTTGCAGTCGTGTCTGCAGGAGAGCTGTGAGCTGATGCCGGCGGTCAAGGCGAATGCCTACGGGCACGGTGCCCTGCTTGTGGCAAAGGAGCTGAATCTTCTGGGGGTGCGGGCGTTTTGCGTGGCAAGCGCGCCGGAGGGCGCGGCGCTTCGAAAGGGCGGCATCCGGGGAGACATACTGGTGCTGGGGTATACGCACCCTTCGCAGTTTGGACTTTTAAAGCGCTACCGGCTCACCCAGAGCATTGTGGATCTATCCTATGCGAAAAGTCTTTTGGAGAGCGGCAGACGGCTGCATGTGCACATCGGCGTGGACAGCGGGATGCATCGTCTTGGCATTCCCGCGCGCAATGTCGAGGAGATTGCGGCGCTTATGGAGGATCGGCATTTGCAGGTGGACGGGATTTACACGCATCTGGCGACTTCCGACGGGACGAGCTCTGCCGACCGGATCTATGTAAAAAAACAGGTGAATGCATTTGAGGGGCTGCTTGCGGCGCTTGAACAGCGGGGCCTGGAATTGCCGGATATCCATATGCAGGCGAGCTACGGCGTGCTCAACTATCCGGAGCTGGCGGGGGATTATGCCCGGGTGGGCATTGCGCTCTACGGTGTTTTAAGCACAGGGGCGGACAGCGAGGAATGGGATGACAGCCTGATTCCGGTGCTCTCGCTGAAAGCGAGGGTCGCATCGGTGCGGGCGCTGGGTATGGGAGAATCGGCGGGCTACGGGACGGGATTTACCGCGACGCATGACATGTACATCGCAACCATTACCATCGGTTACGCGGACGGCGTGCCCCGGGAGCTTTCCGCTTACGGCGGGGAGGTTTTGATACGCGGGCAGCGCGCACCGATCATCGGACGCATCTGTATGGATCAGCTTTTGACAGACGTGAGTGGTATTCCCCAGGCTAAGCAGGGGGATATCGCCGTGCTCATCGGAAGCTCGGGCAGAGAGAAGATTACGGTGGGCGATGTGGCGGACCGGTGCGGTACGATCACCAACGAGGTGCTTTCGAGGCTTGGAGAGAGGCTGGAGCGGGTGGTGGGATGAGCGAAGGCGGCCGTGCCGTGTAAAGGCTGCGCCGGTGAAATGCCCGGAAAAGTCTTGTAGCTTTCGGAAATATGTTATAGTATCTTACTATAAGATCAGGAAAGCGGGGAGGAAGGCTTTATGGCATACGGGGAAAATCTTTTATCTGTGAAGGAAACGGTTCGCGAATCGATCATGCACAACACATCTCGGGGATTTATCGGCTGGAGCAGCTGTGATCGTATCTGTATGGATATGTATAGCTGCCTGGAGGAAGGCAGTAAACTGTTTCAGGCGGGTGATTGCCTGGAGGGGCTTGAGGTGATGCTTTTCATTTTTGTGGAAGGGGCAAAGCTGGCGTCCCGTGCGGACAGCAGCTCGGGAATGCTTACGGATGTAATGACGCATGCGCTCAGGCTGATCGGGGACTGTGCGCAGGAGCTTTCCGGGCAGGAGAAGCAGATGCGTGATCAGGCGTTTGCCGGTATGATGCGGGTGGCAAAGAGGAAGGCGTTTGACGGTTGGTACAGCTGGCGTTATGATCTGCTCAAATGCATGATTTGCCTGTGCGATGAGAAACATGCGGGAAAGATGGAACGTGAATTGGAGGCGCTGCTGGAGAAAGCAGACGGGAGCGTTTTCCCGGAATTTGAAAGGCATGAGATTTGGACCGTGAGGTATCTGCTGCACAGACATTTGCGGGGAAAAGAGGCGGTAAGGACAGAGCTGTATGAGCATATCGATATTGATGAGCTGTGCCGGATCGCTGTCCGGGATGCGCAAAAGGAGGAAGATTATGACGAGGCGGAGCGTCTTTGTCTGGACAAGGTAAAAACGAAGGGGGAATGGTGCTACCGCAGCAGCGATCCGGAGGATTGGAACAATTTGCTGTTCGAGATTTACCGGGCATCGGGTGATACCGCGAAGCAGGCGCAGCAGGCGAAAAAACTGCTGTTGTACGGAAATGAAACGTTTTGGGATATTTTAAAGGAGCTTTATCAGGCGAAGGGCACATGGGGGGAAAGCTTTGCGGGCTTGCTGTGCGAGCTCAAAAGCAGCGGGAGAACGGCTTGCTTCCGCAGCATTCTGATTCGTGAAAATGAGATAAAGCGGTTGCTGGATGACCTGACAGAAAACCCGGACGACCTGTTCTCGTATGGCGGGTATTTGGCCGGAGATTACCCGGAGGAGCTTTATGCGCTGTGCCGGCAGGTGATCTGCGACAGCTGTGGGCAGGCACGAAACCGAAAGGAATACAGGAAGGTCATAAAGCAGATCCGGCAGCTGCTTGAATGGGGCGGAACCGACACGGCGCGGGAGCTGGTTGAGGAGCTCGGGCAGACGTATCCCCGCAGGACGGCGCTTCTGGATGAGCTGCAAAGGCTTCGAGTCTGACCATATCGGTATGGTGGTTTGGCATTGTATGAACGGAGAATAAAAACCTCCGCAGTCAGGAATCTGTTTTCCGCCTGCGGAGGTTTTTGTATGCCATAGCCGCGTCCTTTCCTACAGCAAAAACGAATCCATATCTCCGGGCCGCTGTACCTTCGGCACATAATCCCGCAAAATGCTGCGCAGGGGTCTCTGACGGTAGCCGAAGCCAAGCTCAAGGTAGGCTTCGAGCGCCTGGGCGATCACTGCCTCATCCTCGATGCCCTCGTCCTTTGCCAGCGCAAGAATCTGGTCGTATACATCCGAATCCACATGGATGATGTGCTTTCCCTCAGGAGCCGGTGCGGGCACTTCCTTTACGACAATCTTTTCCACGATTTTTTCGATGATTTTTTCGGGCGCATGTTCAACAGACGCCGGGGCATTTGCCGCGCCGACTGCTGCGTCAGCCTCCATAAAAGTAAAGAAGTCCGTGTGCAGCGCTTTTAGCAGCTTCACTAAAAGATCCATGTCGGCCTTGTTGCTGTCACGGTTGATGAGGGCGTAGATTGTCTGCGCGGGAATGGACGCTTCCTTTGCAAACTGGGTGACGGTCATCCCCCGTGCTTCGAGGGTGTTTTTTAATCGTGTGCCTAAATTCATCGTGTTCCTCCTTAATCATTTTTATTTATGCTCAGTTACACGCAGTTTTGAAAGAGGCTGAACTGTTATTTCAGGTTCGCGCGCTTGCGCAGTGTCGGATCCAAAATACGTTTGCGGATGCGGATGCTCTCCGGCGTGATCTCCAAAAGCTCGTCGGTGTCGATAAACTCAAGTGCCTGCTCCAGGCTTAAAATTTTCGGCGGGACCAGGGTGAGAGCTTCGTCGGCGCTGGAGGAACGGGTGTTTGTCAGGTGCTTTTTCTTGCACACATTCAGTTCGATGTCCTCCGCCCTGGCGCTCATGCCGATGACCATACCCGCGTATACCTTTTCGCCGGGGCCGATAAAGAGGGTGCCACGATCCTGTGCGGAAAACAGGCCGTAGGTAACACTCTCGCCGGTTTCAAAAGCGATGAGGGAGCCGGTTTTGCGGTACTGGATATCGCCGCAGTACTGGTCGTATCCGTCAAAGATCGTGTTGATGATGCCGTTGCCCTTGGTGTCCGTCAGAAAATCACTGCGGTATCCGATGAGACCGCGGGAGGGTATGCGGAATTCCAGCCTGGTGTAGCCGCCGCTGATAGGGCCCATATTCAGGAGTGTGCCTCTGCGCTGGCTGAGCTTTTCGATGACGATGCCGGTGAAGTCGTCCGGTACATCCACATAGGCCAGCTCCATCGGCTCGGTCCGTTTCCCCTGCTCGTCGGTGTGGTAGAGCACCTCCGCCTTGCTGACCGCAAACTCGTAGCCCTCGCGGCGCATCGTCTCGATGAGCACGGACAGATGCAGCTCGCCGCGGCCGGATACCTTGTAGGTATCCGCATCCGCCGTCTCCTCTACCCGCAGGGAGACATCGGTGTTCAGCTCCTTAAACAGACGGTCCCGCAGATGGCGGGAGGTGATGTATTTGCCCTCCTGGCCGGCGAGGGGCGAATCGTTGACGATAAAGTTCATCGCCAGCGTCGGCTCGGAAATTTTCTGGAACGGGATCGCCCTGGGGGCATCCGGTGCGCAGATCGTATCGCCGATGTGGATATCCGCAATGCCGGAGATCGCAACGATGGAGCCGATGCCGGCCTCGGCAACGTCCACCTTGTTTAGACCGTCAAATTCATAGAGCTTGCTGATGCGCACCTTCTTTTGCTTGTCGGGCTCGTGATGGTTGACGACAACCGCCTCCTGATTGATCTTCAGCACGCCGTTGTCCACCTTGCCGACGCCGATGCGTCCTACATATTCATTGTAATCAATCGTGCTGATGAGCACCTGCGTATTTGCGTCCGGGTCGCCGGTGGGCGCCGGGATATAGTCGATGATCGTCTCGAAGAGCGGGGTCATATCCCTGTGCTCGCCATCCGGCGTGAGCATTGCGTAGCCCTCCCGTGCGGATGCGTAGACGAAGGGGCAGTCAAGCTGCTCGTCGGAGGCATCAAGGTCCATGAAAAGCTCAAGCACCTCGTCCACAACCTCTGCGGGGCGTGCCTCGGGGCGGTCGATCTTATTGATGCAGACGATGACCGGGAGCTCTAAGGCCAGCGCCTTCATGAGTACGAATTTTGTCTGGGGCATGGCGCCCTCAAAGGCATCGACAACGAGAACGACGCCGTTCACCATTTTTAAGACACGCTCCACCTCGCCGCCAAAATCCGCATGGCCCGGTGTGTCGATAATGTTGATCTTTGTATCTTTATAGAAAACGGCGGTGTTTTTTGACAGAATCGTGATACCGCGCTCCCGCTCGATATCGCCGGAGTCCATGACGCGCTCCTGCACCTCCTGGTTCGCCCGAAAAACCCCGGACTGCTTGAGCAGCTCATCCACCAGCGTGGTCTTGCCGTGGTCGACATGGGCGATGATTGCTATGTTTCGGATGTCGTCTCTTGTAGTCTGCATAATTCTTTTCTTCCCTCTTTCTCATACCTTCGCGGCGGCCAATGCCGGCCTGGCCGCAAAGCTTCTTCATTATAATAATATTCTTCCTCAATTTGACGTTACTTATCATACCACAAAGCAGGGATTATGCAAGTGCATATGCAAAAAAATATGGAATACAAACGCCGTTTGGCATATGCAGTCAATATACCCAAAATTATTTTACCCTATCGACATAAAACCGCGCATTTCGCACAAAATGACTGGTATGATTCATCAAGTGGCGAAATACATTAAGAATAGCAAAAGCGAAAGGAGAAATTTTTATGGGAGACAAGATATTTGAGAACAATCAGGTGGTTATTGCAGGAGAAATAGTTTCCGGATTTACGTTTAGCCATGAAGTGTACGGAGAGGGCTTCTACATGGTGGAGATAGCCGTCAGCCGCCTGAGCAATTACGCAGATTACATACCGGTCATGGTGTCGGAGCGTCTGATCGACGTGACACAGAATTATGAGGGGCAGTACATATGCGTGGTGGGGCAGTTCCGCTCCTACAATCGGCACGAAGAAAAGAAAAACCGCCTGGTGCTCTCGGTGTTTGCCCGTGAGATTGAATTTACCGAGGAGCCGGGGGAGGATGTGAAAAGCAATCAGATTTTTCTGGACGGCTATATATGCAAGGAGCCGATTTACCGCAAGACACCCCTGGGGCGTGAGATTGCGGACCTGCTCATCGCGGTCAACCGTTCCTATGGAAAATCGGATTATATCCCGAGCATTTGCTGGGGAAGAAACGCCCGCTATGCCTCAGGGTTTGAGGTTGGCTCTCACGTACAGATCTGGGGCCGGATACAGAGCCGCGAGTACGTGAAAAAGCTGAACGAATTTGAGATGGAAAAACGCATTGCCTACGAGGTATCCGTGAGCAAGATTGATTACATAGAAGCGTAGCACGGCCGGGAGGAACCACGGGTTTGCTGCGGCGCGGGACAA
>CAJUSH010000039.1 GCA_910589045.1 uncultured Eubacterium sp. | reverse complement strand
CGATCTCGATTGCCTTGTCGATCGCGTTGATCGTGTATAACTGGATGTTGTTGTCTGCGATATACTTCTTTGCCTCTGCGTTTAAGTGCTTCTCCAGCTCCTCGTCGGACCACTGGCAGTTGATCATGAATACACCGCCGGGCTTCACGTCCTGAACCATCTTCATGCCCTGGATCACGTATGCGGGATTGTGGCATGCCACGAAATCCGCCTGATTGATATAGTAAGGGCTCTTGATGGGGTTGTCACCAAAACGCAGATGGGAAATGGTGATACCGCCGGTTTTCTTGGAGTCATACTGGAAGTATGCCTGAATATATTTGTCGGTGTGGTCGCCAATGATCTTGGTAGAGTTCTTGTTTGCACCTACCGTACCGTCGCCGCCAAGACCCCAGAACTTGCACTCCTTTGTGCCTGCTGCGGATGTGATGGGCGCGGGCTTTACCTCGGGAAGGCTTAAGTTTGTCACGTCGTCCACGATACCGATGGTGAAGCGGGGCTTGGGCTCGTCCTTCTCCAGCTCCTTGTATACTGCAAATACGGAGGAAGGAGGGGTATCCTTTGATCCTAAGCCGTAGCGTCCGCCGGTCAATACCACGTCATTGATGCCAGCCTCACGCAGTGTGGTGGCAACGTCCAGGAACAGAGGCTCGCCGAGAGAGCCGGGCTCCTTTGTACGGTCTAATACCGCGATCTTCTTTGCCGTCTTCGGAAGCACCTTTAAGATGGCCTCGGAAGACCAGGGACGATACAGGCGAACCTTTACAAGTCCAACCTTCTCGCCTGCTGCGGTCAGGTAATCAATCACTTCTTCAATCACATCACAGATAGAACCCATCGCGATAATCACGCGGTCCGCATCGGGTGCTCCGTAGTAATTGAACAGATCATAATCCGTGCCGAGCTTCTCGTTTACCTTCTTCATATACTTCTCAACAACTGCGGGAAGTGCATCATAGAAGCCGTTGCAGGACTCGCGGTGCTGGAAGAAGATATCGCCGTTCTCGTGAGAGCCGCGTGCGGTGGGGTGCTCCGGATTCAACGCATGGTCACGGAATGCCTTCACTGCATCCATCGGGCACATTTCCTTTAAATCCTCATAGTCCCACTTCTCGATCTTCTGGATCTCGTGAGAGGTACGGAAGCCGTCGAAGAAGTTTAAGAACGGAACCTGTCCCTCAAGCGCTGCCAGATGGGCAACCGGGCTCAGGTCCATAACCTCCTGCGGATTCGTCTCTGCTAACATAGCAAAGCCGGTCTGACGGCAGGCGTAAACGTCACTGTGGTCACCGAAGATGTTCAGTGCGTGGGAAGATACGGTACGTGCCGATACATGGAACACGGAAGGTAAATTCTCACCTGCAATCTTATACATGTTGGGGATCATCAGTAATAATCCCTGGGAAGCCGTAAATGTGGTAGTCAAAGCGCCTGCTGCGAGGGAACCGTGCACGGTACCTGCCGCTCCGGCCTCCGACTGCATCTCCACAACCTTGACGGTATTGCCAAAAATGTTCTTCTGACCTGCTGCTGACCACTGATCAACGGAATCAGCCATCGGTGAAGAGGGGGTGATCGGATAGATACCTGCTACTTCTGTGTAGGCATAAGCTACATGAGCGGCTGCGGTATTTCCATCCATCGACTGTTTTGCTCTGGGCATTGCTATATCCTCCTTTTTTTACGTGCCATCCGGCACGTTTTTGTCATATCGACCTCAGTTCCTATTTTAACATTCTTTGTTTTGCTTGTAAAGCGTCGGAACTGTACAAATCATCGTGCATATAGCAGTTTGGTTACTATTCACGGCTCGGGAGCCGCTCATAGTAACGATTCGGGGCGATATTCAGAGTTTTGCTTCGCAAAAATCGCCCCTCACACCTGAATCATGTTCTTACGGACTGCGCCGCATCTGCAGACACCGGATAAAGAAACCGTGCGGCTACTCCAAAAACCCGATATCATTTGCGACACCGCAGATGCTTATAAGCTTTCCCTCCGAGAAGCCAAATACAATATTTACCATGCCGGTATAATTTCCTTTTTTGTCTTCACAGCCAACCATAACATAGTCCGTATCTTCCCGGTAGATATATTTTTGATCCACGATTTTTTTAAGCTTTTTGAGTACGGCAGCTTTCTTTGCGCCGATTTTAATGCCGCAGATGCCGCTGTTTTTGCTGTAAAGCTCAAATTGGAGCGATGAGCCGGAATCCTTGGTTTCACCCTCGTAGTAGATAACGGACGATGTATCTTTTATCCAGAATAAGGGTGATCCCTCGTAATCCGTTGCCTCCGATGCTTTACCCCATTTCTTCTTCAGCGACTTGTAGCTTATTTTCTTAATGCCGTTTTCAATACTGTTATTAAAATCTTTGTCCAGCTTCACGGTCTTTCCCTTAAAAGCTATCGTAAAGGGTGTCTTTTCGGCGGCATAAGCCGTGTCAGAGCCAAAAAACGTAATACTGGTGATAGCAAGAACCGCGCAGAGAATCAATGTGAGAATAGATTTGGATTGTTTTTTCATGTTCCGCATTTCCTTTCCTGTATTATTTTTTTCTATCTCTTATTTTACAATTATTCCGTAAAATGTCAATGCCATTCTTCGTTCTAGTTGTCCTGGGAATCACTCACCGACATGGAGTAAACGGCCCGCTTCCTCGCCATCTCATCGCTCTCCAGATACTCGTCGTAGGTCGTGATCTTGTCGATGATCGTCCCGTCCGGCATAAACTCGATGATACGGTTCGCGGTCGTCTGAACTACCTGATGGTCGCGGGACGCAAACAAAAGCACCCCGGGGAACTTTATCAGCCCGTTGTTTAACGCCGTGATGCTCTCCATGTCCAGATGGTCGGTCGGCTCGTCGAGAATGAGCGCGTTGGAGCCTTCGATCATCATACGGGAAAGAAGCACCCGCACACGCTCGCCTCCGGAGAGCACCTTCATGCGCTTCATGCCGTCCTCCCCCGCAAAAAGCATGCGTCCGAGGAAGCCACGGACGTAGGTGGCATCCTTGATCTCGGAAAACTGTGTCAGCCAGTCGGTAATTGCCAGGCCGTTATCCCCGAAAATCGCCGTATTATCCTTCGGGAAATACGACTGGCTCGTAGTAACGCCCCACTTGTAATTTCCCTCGTCCGGCTCCATCTCCCCGGCCAGAATCTTAAACAACGTGGTCTTTGCCAGCTCATTGCTTCCCACAAAAGCAATCTTATCGTCGTGTCCCATAATAAAGGAAACGTCGTTTAACACCTTCTCGCCGTCGATCGTCTTGCTGATGTTGTGAACCTCCAGCACCTCGTTTCCGATCTCCCGGTTCGGGCGGAAATCGATATAGGGATACTTCCGGCTGGAGGGCTTCATCTCATCCAGCTGGATTTTTTCCAGCGCACGCTTGCGGGACGTCGCCTGCTTGGACTTGGAAGCATTCGCGGAGAAACGGGAAATAAACTCCTGCAGCTCCTTGATCTTCTCTTCCTTTTTCTTGTTGGCTTCCTTCATCTGCTTGATGAGAAGCTGACTGGACTCGTACCAGAAATCGTAATTCCCGGCGTAGAGCTGAATCTTGCCGTAATCAATGTCCGCCGTATGCGTACATACCTTATTTAAGAAATAGCGGTCATGGGATACCACGATGACCGTATTGTCGAAATTGATCAAAAACTCCTCCAGCCACGCAATCGCATCCAGATCCAGGTGGTTGGTCGGCTCGTCCAGAAGCAGAATATCCGGATTTCCGAACAGCGCCTGTGCAAGAAGCACCTTTACCTTCAGGGCGCCCGGCAGATCCTTCATCAGATTGTAATGCTCCTCCGCCGGGATGCCAAGGCCGTTTAAAAGCGTCGCCGCATCGCTCTCTGCATTCCAGCCGTCCATCTCGGCGAACTCCGCCTCCAGCTCGCTCGCGCGGATACCGTCCTCGTCGGTGAAATCCTCCTTCATATAGATCGCGTCCTTCTCTTTTGACACCTCGTAAAGCCGTTCATTTCCCATGATAACCGTATCCAGTACGGTGTACTCGTCATAGCGGAAGTGATCCTGCTTCAAAAAGGAAAGCCGCTCCCCAGGTGTGATGACCACATCGCCGCTTGTCGGCTCCAGCTCCCCGGTCAGAATTTTTAAGAAGGTGGACTTCCCGGCGCCGTTGGCACCGATGAGCCCGTAGCAGTTCCCTTCCGTAAATTTGATATTTACATCCTCGAAAAGCGCCTTCTTTCCGAGACGTAAGCTTACATTGTTTGCACTAATCATAATTTTCCCTCTTCTAATTAAAATTCTTTCTGCCCTGCCCCCGCAGCCCCGATTTTCCGGCTGCATCCCCGGGCTGTCACAAAAATCACCAGTTTCGAAACACACCGATATTCATTATACATAAAAGATGCGATTTTTCAAGGGCTTTAAGCGATCGAACATAAGGAATTTCAACGAGAAATGCTCCGGTTCACTCCGTGACCGGCAACAGACCGTTTGAACATGAAAGCAAGTGCATAGACCAGGGGGAAAGAAACCGAAAAATTTCTCGTTGAAATTTCCTGCGACGAAAACAGGAGCAGCCACATGCTGCCCCTGTCTGATTGTACAATTATGTTTCCTAGAAATAGGAATTGTAAATAGAACCTGAATTGAAGGTATTTCCGTAGCTGCCATACCGGTTATAGGTATTGGCACGGGAAGCCTCCAGGTCCGCATAGCTGTTCGCCATGGCCGACTTGCTTCCGATGGTGTACGCATAGGAACCGGTGCCGTTGAACAGGCTCTTCGCCACGTTCATGTCCGCCTTCTTAAACGTATCCTCATCGATCGAGAGCTGATGATCCGAACCGATGGAGATGCCCAGCTTGCTTAGCATGTTGGACTCCTGCTTCGTGTAGTTGATCATGCCGATCACGCTGTTTTGCACCTTCCGGTCCGCAGACTTGTCAGCCGCTTCCAGTACGCTGTTGTAGTTGTCCACAAAGCTCTTCACGCTCTTGTAAATCTTGTCAACGTCGTACTCCTGCTTTGGAACGCCTCTGGAATCCTTTACCACATTGCCGTCCTCGTCCTTCACATCCACCTTGTTGAATACGGACTTGGAGCCGGTCGTGTAAAGCGCCTTTGCGGAGGCAGTCAGCTTATCAGTGGTGCTCTGCAGCTCCTTGATCGTAGCGGAGCTGTCTACCGCGGTAGAGGTACTGCTGCTGTAATCTCCCTTTGCGACCTTGCTGTAGGCTGCCTTGGTGGCGGTGTTGTTCATGCCGCCGTAGTAAGCCTTCAACAGCTTTCCGTAAGAACCGTTGCGGATCGAATTATAATCGGAAATCAGGCCGCCTAAGCCCGAAATGCCTGAGTTGCCTGAACCGAACCCCGAAAACAAATTACCAATGTTAAAATTAGCCATAAGTTCATCACTCCTTTGAAAAAATTTAGACTTCCTTGTCTCGCTTCTCTTTTAAAGAATATCGGCAAAAATATCCATTTGCTTAACGCTATTGTAAAAGAATCCCGGGTCCCTTTCAAGTGGTTTTTCACAAAACGACCATTTACTTTTGTAATCAAACATCAGGCAAACATGGATGTTTGCCCTGACCGCGGAAATCAATCGCAAGCTGCAGCTATCCCGGCTATGAACCGCTGCGGATATTCTCAATCTGCCAGTCAATCGGCGCGGCACCGTTTTTCTCTAAAAATTCGTTTGCCTTGCTAAAATGCCTGCATCCGAAAAAACCCCGGTGCGCCGAGAGAGGACTCGGATGGGGCGCGGAGAGCACCAGATGCTTCGGGTTGTTCAGCATCGGAATCTTGCTCTGAGCCGGCCTGCCCCACAGCAGATAAACGACGGGACGATCCTGTTCGTTTACCGCGTGAATCACCGCGTCGGTGAACTGCTCCCAGCCCTTGCCCTGATGGGAATTTGCCTGATGCGCCCGCACCGTGAGCACCGTATTTAAAAGCAGCACGCCCTGATCGGCCCACTTTTTCAGATAGCCGTTGTCCGGTATGTAACAGCCCAGATCATCATGCATCTCCTTATAAATGTTGACAAGCGACGGCGGAAGCTGCGTCTGGGACTCCTCCACGGAAAAGCAAAGGCCATGTGCCTGATGCTCCCCGTGGTAGGGATCCTGACCCAAAATAAGCACCTTCACCTGCGAAAGCGGCGTAAAATGAAACGCATTGAAAATATCCTCCGAGGGCGGGTAGACAACGTTTTTGTGGTACTCCTCCCGCACAAACCGATACAAATCCGTGTAATAAGGCTTCTTAAACTCCGGGGAAAGCACCGGAAGCCAGTCGTTGCTGATCATTGCCATACCGCCCATCTCCTCCTTATCCTCTGTAAGCATTTTTGCCGTGCACCGTCCTGCCCGCACGCAGTAAATACGCATTCCCGACCCGTGAAAAGTAACAGCAAATCATCTGCGCACGGACACCCCCCGCCCCGCCAGATAATCTTTCAGATCCTTGATCTCCATCTCCTTATAGTGAAACAGGGACGCCGCCAGCACCGCATCCGCACCGCCTGCCGTCAGGGCATCATAAAAGTGCTCCATCGTGCCGGCACCGCCGGAGGCGATCACGGGAATGGACACCGCATCCGCAATCTGCCGCGTCAGCGCAATGTCATAGCCCGCCTTCGTACCGTCGCAGTCCATGCTCGTCAGCAGAAGCTCCCCCGCGCCCATGCGGTCTGCCTTCATCGCCCACTCGACGGCATCGATCCCCATATCCACGCGCCCGCCGTTTTTGTAAATGTTCCAGCCGCTGCCGTCCGCCCTGCGCCTCGCATCGATGGCAACGACAACACACTGGCTGCCGAACTTGTCCGCCGCCTCACAAATGAGCTGCGGACGGTCGATCGCCGAGGAATTGATGGAGATCTTGTCCGCGCCCTCCCGAAGCAGTACCCGGAAATCCTCCACCGTACGGATACCGCCGCCAACCGTAAAGGGAATGAACACCTTCTCGGCAACCTTGCGCACCATATCCACCACCGTCTCGCGTCCGTCGCTCGAAGCGGTAATGTCAAGGAAAACGACCTCGTCGGCTCCCGCGGCATCGTAGGCCGCCGCGATCTCCACCGGATCTCCCGCATCCCTTAAATTGACAAAATTCACACCCTTAACAACCCTGCCGCGGTTCACGTCCAGGCAGGGAATGATTCGTTTCGTAAACATGCTACACGCCCTCCCCGTCCGGATCGGCAAAATTTTTCAGGATCGAAAGCCCCACCCCGCTGCTCTTTTCCGGGTGGAACTGACAGGCAAACACGTTGTCCTTCTCCACCGAGGCGTGAAAGACATCACCGTACTCCGTAACTGCCTTTACGATGTGCTCCTCCTGCGCCTGTAAATAATAGGAATGCACAAAGTACACATAGGACGCGTCCGGTATGCCGCGAAAAAGCCTGCCGTCATTTTGCAGCTTTAAGGAATTCCAGCCGATATGAGGAATTTTCAGGCCGTGCTCCTCATGAAAACGCACGATGCGTCCCCGCAGAAGGCCCAATCCCTCCACCCCGTCATTCTCCTCGCTGCCTTCAAAAAAGAGCTGCAATCCAAGGCAAATGCCGAGAAGCGGCATGCCTTTCTCTGCCACCTCCCGGATCACCCGATCCAGCTCGTATTTTTTCAGTTGGTTCATGGCATCGCCAAAGGCGCCCACGCCGGGAAGGATTACCTTGTCTGCGCCAAGGATCTCCCTCCGGTCTCTGGTCACCGCACAGGGCTGCCCAAGCAGCGCCAATGCCTTCTCCACACTCTTTAAATTTCCTGCATCGTAATCAATAATCGCTATCATATGTCAGCCTCTTAACGGTTACGGCCCGGCCTCAGGCTCCGCCGCAACGTTTAATGCTTCAAACCCAGCCCGTACAAAACCGCATCCAGGGCAAGGGAATAATCGTCCCGTTTGTCGATGGCGTAAAGCTCGGCGGCCTGCTCCCCTGTCACGTTGAACTGATCGGCCAGCTGCATCTCAAGCTCGCCCACAACCGTGTTCAGCTGAAGCTCGACACCAAGCTCCACTGCCTGCGCACGGTGCAGCTCGGCTCTTCCGAGTCCCCGCACCAGACAATCCAGGGCAAGGTCAAACTTGCGCACCTCCATCATGGAGTAATATGCATCCAGCTCCGTCTGGACGCCGGCAAGCAGCTTCGCCTTCTCATACAGCTCCTCGTCGCCGCTTCTGATCTTCATGCCCGCCAGCTCCTTGTAGCTCGCCACATAGTTCCCCCGGTCAAAGCTGGTCTCTGCCGCGGAAATATTGTTGCTGTAGCTAAGCAGACTGTTCCCGATAAAAATCAACGCAAAGATTGAGATCGCAAAAATCCAGATCAGCATCACCGGCACCTTCGGGAGCGGCTTCTCCTTCGGCCCGCGCTCTTTCACGGGTTTTTCCTTCTTCGGCTTCTTCTCCCTGGGCTTCTTTTCTTTCTTTTCCTTCGGCGGCTTTTCCTTCTTCTCTTTCTTTTTCTTCTCTTTCTTCGCCTTTTTTGCTTTTTTATCGGTCGGCTCTGTCAGCTTATCATCATTCATCGCCTTTAAGATCTCCATATTTTCATCTGAAATATTTTCCAGATCATCCGCACCCTCAATCGCCGCTGCCGGTGCTTCCTCTTCGTCCTCACCAAAAAGCAGATCCATCAGCTTTGCAAAAAAACCCTGCTTTTTCGGTTTCGGCTTTTTCTCCGACACCTTCCTGCTCTCAGCCACATCTGCCGCATGAGAGAGGTTTTCCGGCTCCGCACTCAAATCCTCCAGCGAAATCGTCTGCTCGTCTGCCTCCAGCATCTTTCCGATATCGGAAAGTGACTCGTCCTCCGGCAGACTGTTCAGCAAATCCATGATCCCTTTATCGTCCACGTCCCCATCCTCCGGCAAAATCGTATCCTGTGCAGCCCCAAGGCCAAAATCGAGCGCTTCCGCAGCGGCCTCCCCGAAGTCGATCACCTCGTCGTCACCAAGCGGCAGCTCATCCTCGTCATCAAACAGGCTCTCCAGATCCTCCATACCCTCGGGCAGCAACACCTCTGCCGCCGTCATACCCGACTTCGCAGCAGCCGCCTCGGACTCCGGTTTTGCAGCAGATGTCTTCGGCTCAGGCTCCGGTTTTTCGGCAGGGGCCTTCGGCTCAGGCTCAGGCTCCTCCGGCGGCAGATCCACAAAGTCTCCCAGATCGGCAAAGGTATCCACCATCAGGTCGTCCTCTGCCTGACGGGAAGATGCCGTCACCGGTTCCTCCGCTTTCGCCCCGGACAGATCCCCCAGATCCGGCAGATCGTCAAGGAGCGGCAGATCCAAAGCCGCATCCGGTGTATCGTTCATCCCGCCCGGACGCGTCCGGTCATATGCCAGCGCGTCATCCTCCAGCTCCGCCTCAAAGGCCGCCAGAAAATCGTCTACATTTTCCTGCTTGAGCTCCTTCTCAAATTCACGCAAAAACTGGTTTTCCCGCACGGTCTCCAATGCCTTCATTGTTTTCGGCGGCAGATTTCTCTTGGTCATGTAGGCATCGGCGGTCTCTTTCTTCTGTTCAAAATCCTCATCATACTCGCTGAGCTTTTTTGTCACATTATTCAGCAGACTGTCCAGATAGTCCTCATTATTTCCCATAAAAGCTTCCTCTTTTCTACTTCACCTTTATTACATTCTATTTTCGCTCACGGCAAAGGACAGACACCCTTTGCCATATCATCACGAAAAGTGAGAGTGTCTAAAACGCCTGCGCTTTAGAACGCTCTCACCCAATTTCATCCAAGTACTGTGATCAGCCTTCTATGTTCTGGTCGATCAGCTGGTCGATCGTATCCACAAGCATTCCGATCTCAGGCTTTGTCAGCTGTGCATCCGCACCCAGCGCCTCACCCTTGCGCCGCATCTCGTCGTTGACAAGGGATGAAAAGATAATCAAAGGAATATTTTTCAGCTCATCATCCTCCTTAACCAGCTTTGTCAGACGATGGCCGTCCATGATCGGCATCTCAATATCCGTGATAATGCAGTGTACATTCTCATCCAATGTACCTTCCTCTTTGTACTTCACAAGCTTATCCCATGCTTCCTTGCCGTTCACATTCATATTCAGGTTCGTATAGCCCGCCTTCTTCAGACAGTCCGTAATGAGCTTGCTCAAAAGCGGGGAATCCTCCGCCAGTACGATCGGAGAATCGCATCTCTGCCGCTCGCCCCGGTCATCGATATCGCCCACCTTCAGACCCGTTTCAGGGCTGATATCCGTGACGATCTTCTCGAAATCGAGAATGATCACCAGCTTATCCTGCAGCTTGATCACTCCGGTTGACACACCGTCCTCCCCGATATTGATCGTAGAATCCGGTTCGATAATATCTGCCCAGGAGACTCTATGGATTCCGATCACCGCATCCACATGGAACGCCAGATCCAGCTTGTTAAAGTTTGTGATGATGAAAAGCCCCTTGCTGTCACTCTCGTCGGGAAGCGACAGACAGTTTTTCAGGTTGATGACTGTGATCATCGCATCACGCGGCATAAAAATACCTTCCACACTGGACTGGGAATTTGGAATGGGCGTCACCGGCTGATAGGCTAAAATTTCACGTATCTTCGCCACGTTGATACCGTAATGGTTATTATTCAACATGAACTCCAGTACCTCCAGCTCATTTGTGCCATTCTCTAACAGAATATTTGTATCCATAAAAATATCTCCTCCCGAAGCAATTCAGTATAATCAGTCACATTATAACATATATTGTCCAAAAATTGCACCACTTTTTTATGAGTTTTTACAAAAATACGACCCGTGACGTTTTCTCACCTGCCGTCACCTTCATTTCAAGCTGCTGTACCGACGTAATCTGCGGATCGCTGATCTGGAAGAAAATGACCGTCTCCACCGAGCCGCCCGCCGGAACCGTACCCTCCCAGGTGCCTAAATCGTCGGGAAGGATCGTCAGCTCCGAGCTCGTCTCCTCCGTACCGTTCACGATTGCACGGAAGGTAGGAAGCATGGACACCATATCCAGATCCACATCCCCGCTGCCCTCGTTCTGCAGCGTCACATGCAGCACCATCAGCTTCTTTCCGGCCTCCGGCATCATCGCATCGTAGCGATCCGTCAGCTCCGCGCCCGTATAGACCGCCCGGACATCGGTAAGCCCAAGCGCCTCGGAAAGCGTCACGGAAGGCTCCTGCGCCTCTTCCCCGGCCGGCTCCTCCGGCTTCTGCGTCCCGTCGTCCGCCGCGGTGTCCGTCTGCCCGTCCTCAGGCGTATCCGGGGACTCCCCGTCCTTTACATCCTCCGGCTGCTCCTCGGGCTCCTCCTCTTCCTCCTCGGGCACATACACGTAGCGGTAGCCCTCCGGCTGCTTTTTATTATACTTTGCAATGATGTGCGCCGCATAGTTCACAATAATCTCGCGCTCATTGTCCTCCAGCTCATACGGCGTCTCGCCGCAGCCGGTCAGCGCCAGCATGCCCGCGAAAAGCACGCTGCACAGCAGACATTTTTTTCTCATGGTTCTTTTCATCAACGTCCCTCCCACAAATAACTGTTATAAATATCCTATCACTCTTTTTCGGTTCGCGCAACCGCATTTTTATCTAATTCCAGCCAAAATTCGACGCCGTCCCCATGGTTGCGGACGCCGCAGGCCCTGTGGTGGGATTCCATGATCGCCTTCACGATGGACAGCCCGATGCCGCTTCCCCCGTATTCCCGGGTACGTGCTTTGTCCACCTTGTAAAATTTATCCCATACCCGCGAAAGATCCGCCTCGGGAATCCGTTCCCCCGTGTTAAAAACGCTCACGCGCAGCACGGACTCCCCGCAGGTGTAAAAAATCCGGATGCGCTTTTCGCCCGACGCGTAGTGGATGGCGTTGCTCAGATAGTTTGTCACGACCTCCTCGATCTGGAATTCATCACCCCACACATAAGCAGGCTCCTCCGAAAATGTAAGGCAAATACCGTTTTGCTCCAGCAAAAGCGAAGCGTTTTCCACCACGCCCGCAATCAGCTCCGTAATATCAAAACGGCTGATCACCACCGGATCGTTCCCGAATTCCAGATGGTTCAGGGTGAGGAGCTTGCTCACCATGCGGTTCATTTTCCCCGCCTCGTCCATGATGACCTCACAGTAAAAGCCGCGGCTCTCCGCGTCGTCGTTGATGCACTCGGAAAGCCCCTCCGCATAGCCCTGGATGAGCGCCAGCGGCGTTTTCAGCTCGTGGGAGACGTTGGAGAGAAACTCCTTGCGCATCTCATCGATCTGCTCCTTTTTTTCGATATCGATCTTGAGCTCATTGTTTGCCGTCTTCAGCTCCGAGATCGACTGCTCCAGCGCCGCGGAGAGACGGTTCATGTGCGCCCCCAGCAGCTCGATTTCCTTGCTTGCGCCTCCCGGCTCGTACCTTGCCGTGAAATCCAGCTCCGACATCTGTCTGGAAATGTCCGAAAGCTGGCGGATGGGACGGGTGATGCGCCGTGTGACAAGCACGACGATGAGCATGCTAAGCATCACACTTCCGATGCCGATATAGGCCAGAAACCGGTTGGAAATATCAACACTTGCGCGGATGCCCTCCAGCGCCGTTCGCATCATGATGAGGTTGCCGTCCGCCAGCGTCCCCCACAGCACCAGATATTCCGACGCGATCCGCCGGTCCGTCACCTGCAGCACCGAATAATTGTCCGTGCTGGCGACCTCCTTTCGCCCCTTGTCCGCCGAGGCACCGAAGATCACGTCCAGAAAGCGGTTGATCAGGTTGAGCGCATCGTTGGAGGAGGAACGCACCACGGCCCCGTCCGAATCGATGATCAAAAGCTCAATGTTTCCGTTTGCACACAGACGGTCCAGCTCCACGCCGAATTCGCTGGACCTAAGACGCTCCTCCTTCACCGCCTGGTCAATGGCATCGTATCCGCCCACGAGCTGATCCATCTTCATACTGCTGTAATAGCTCTCCAGAAAGGTTGTGTTTAAAAACCAGCACAGCAGGACCGTACCGGTTACCAGGCCGATAATGACAACACAAAACTGTGTCGTAATCGACCATTTATAGGAATGCCTCATTGCTGCTCCCCTGCCTCGAATTTGTAGCCCATGCCCCAGATCGTCTTGATGCACGCGCCCTGCGCACCCATCTTGCTGCGCAGCTTCTTGACGTGGGTGTCAATCGTGCGCGCATCCCCGAAATAGTCATAATTCCACACGCTGTTCAGAATCTTTTCCCGCGAGAGTGCGATCCCCTGGTTTTCCATAAAATATGCCAGAAGCTCAAACTCCTTGAAGCTTAGCTCCACCGGTTCACCGTCGATGGTGACGATATGCGCCGCCTGGTCCAGGACAATGCCGCCCGCGATCAGCCTGCTCTCCTCCTGGGCCTGGTTCGTGCGCCGAAGGATCGCCTCCACCCGTGCCACCAGAATTTTCGGGCTGAAGGGCTTTGCAATGTACTCATCCACGCCCAGCTCAAAGCCCGTCAGCTCATCGTTCTCGCCGCCCTTCGCGGTGAGCATGATGATAGGGACCTTCGAGTGCTCGCGGATCTCCCTGCACACGTCAAAGCCGTTGATCTTCGGCATCATCACATCCAGAATGACAAGCGCGATGTCCCTGTCCCCGTAAAAAAGATCCAGCGCCTCCTCGCCGTCTCCCGCCTCCAGCACCTCATAGCCTTTTTTTACAAGGAAATCCCGGACAAGCTTGCGCATGCGGCTCTCGTCGTCCACCACCAGAATTTTAATCGTCGTCTCCATTGAGTGCCCTCTCTTTCTCCAAAATGGCATTTTCCCGCTCCTTGAGCTGCTGTTCCCAGGCAGCATAGCGGTTGACAAGCTCCTTCTCATAATTGAGCACCGTCGGGCTGTTGCTGGTCAGCGCAATGCCGAAAATCACACCGATCACCACAAACAGGGCGATATTCAGGAACACCGACCGGCGCAGCGACTGCTTGGCTTTCTTATTTTCCCTGCGAAGGGACTCTGTCGTTCCGGAGGCATCAAGCACCTTCAGGTCCGCGTGGACGGCAATCGGCGCAATGTCCTCGTTTGCTACCTGCGGCATGGCACGCAGATACTCCTGAAGCTCACGCAGATAGGCGTAGCCCACCTGTGTCTGAAAGCTCTTCTGCTCCAGCATACGCCGGTAGATGTGCAGCACCTTGTCCGGCTGCTCCAGGTCGATGCGTGCCTTCATGTAGCGGATGCCCTCCTCCTCCTTCCTCGCCTCTCTTAATATATCCCCGTCTTCAAAATAAAATCCGTCTACGATCCGTTCACTTCTATCTGCCATAGTTTTCCCCTTATACCGATAACTGTTGCGTTCCCCTGCGGCGTTTTACAGGCCTGCTGCCCGGCTTTTCAAACGCCCGGTATCATTCTCCCAGCAGCCGCTGCACCAGCTTCACACAATCCGCCGCATCCGTCGAATAGCCGTCCGCGCCAATCTCCTGTGCAAAGCCCTCCGTGATGCACGCGCCGCCGACGATGATCCGGCTCACGCAGCCCTTTTCCTTTGCCAGCTCCACGACATCCCGCATGCGCAGCATCGTCGTCGTCATGAGCGCGGAAAGGCCGATGATTTTCGCGTCCTCCTTTATGGCGGTATCCACAATCCTCTCCGCCTCAACGTCCTTTCCCAGATCGATGACATTGTAGCCGTAGTTTTTGAGCATGAGCACCACGAGATTTTTCCCGATGTCGTGAATATCGCCCTCCACCGTTGCAATGACGATCGTTTCCGCCGCATCCGCGTCGTCCCTGACAAGCATCGGCTCCAGATACTCGATGGCCGCCTGCATCGCACTGGCCGAGGCGATGAGCTGCGGCAGGAAATAGGTCTGCTTCTCAAATTTGTCCCCCACGTCGTTGATGGCGGGGATGAGCCTGCCGTTTATAATATCGCCGGGTGCCGCCCCGCCTGCAAGCGCCTCCTTCACATGCGCGACGATATGCTTCTTATCGCCCTTCAGGACGCTCGAGAAAATAATGTCATCCGCCCGGTCCGTCTCCTGCGCTTCTTTTTTCCCGGCACCGGCAGAAGTCTTCCCGGGCACCTTTTTTGCCGCCGTCCGCTCCTTTTGCTCCAGATGCTTCTCGTACACCTGCATCCTTCCGATGTAGCGGATATCACTCTGCGGCTTGTGCAGCAGCATGTCCGAGGCGAAGGCTGCGTTCATGAGCAGATCCTGCGACGGGTTTGCGATCGCCATCGTAAGCCCCTGGGCAATGGCCATCGTCAAAAACGCCGTGTTGACAAAGGGGCGGTTCGGCAGGCCGAAGGATATGTTGGAAAGCCCGCAGATGGTCGCCAGTGACAGCTCCTGCCTGCAGTAGCGGATCGTATCAAAGCACTCCAGCGCCGCATCGGGGTTTGCACCCACCGTCGCGGTCAGGCCGTCCACGATGATATCCTCCTTCGCAAAGCCAAGCGCCATGGCCCGGGATAAAATCTCCCGCACGATGCTCCGCTTTTCCTCCGCCGTGGCGGGAAGTCCCTCGTCGGAGAGAGGAAGCAGAATAAACATCGCGCCGTACCTGGCCACCACAGGCAGCAGCCGGTTGATCTTCTCGCTCTCCAGCGACACGGAATTGATGAGCGCCCTTCCCGGATAACGGCGCAGTGCCGCCTCAAGCACCTCCACATTGCTCGAATCAAAGCACAGCGGCAGGCTCGTCGCCGTCGTCAGCTCATCTATGGCGGCGAGCATCATTGCTTTCTCGTCGATGCCGTTCATTCCCATGTTCACATCCAAAATCGCGGCACCGTTTTCCTCCTGCTCCCGCGCCATCCGGCAGACCAGATCCAGGCTTCCCTCCAAAAGCTCGGCCTGCAGCGCTTTTTTCCCGGTTGGATTGATGCGCTCCCCCACTACCAGAAACGGGCCGTCGGGATCGATCTGCAGCACGCTGCGCTCCGTGGCCAGCAGCCGCTTTTTCTCCGTTCTGATCTTCGGGGCAGGCAGCCCCTCCACCGCCCGTGTAAGTGCGACAATATGCTCCGGCGTCGTACCGCAGCAGCCGCCCACGATGGAGGCCCCCGCCTTCACAAGCTCGGCACCCGCCGCGGCGAACGCCTCCGGCGTCATATCGTAGACGGTGGCACCGTCTCTTAATTTCGGCAGGCCCGCATTCGGCTTTGCCAGTATCGGAATGTTTGCAATCTCCCGCATCTCCTCCACGGCAGCAAGCATCTCGGCAGGTCCGCTGGAGCAGTTTAAGCCCACCGCATCCGCACCCAGGCTCTGCAGCACGGCCAGCGCCGTTTTTGCATCCGTTCCGTAGAGCGTGCGCCCGTCGGTTTCGTAGGTCAGACTGACCATCACAGGCAGGTCGCACACCTCCCGGATGGCGATCAGCGCCGCACGGCTCTCCTGCAGGCTCATCATCGTCTCCACGACAAACAGATCCACGCCCCCCTCGTAGAGCACCCGCGCCTGCTCCCGGTACACGTCGATTAACGTCTCAAATTCCAAATCCCCCACCGGGGCGAGCTGCCTGCCCGTCATCGTCATATCTCCCGCCACAAATGCGTTGTGTCTTGCGACGGCCACCCTTGAAATCGCCACCAGTGCCCGGTTCATCTCCACAAGCTGGTGCTTTGCCCCGTACTCCGCCAGCTTGATGCGGTTGGCGGTGAAGGTCGGCGCATAAATAATATCCGCGCCGGCCTCCACATAGCTCCGCTGCAGATCAAGCACCAGCTCCGGATGCTCTAAAATCCAATGCTCCGGACAGCCCCCCACAGGCATCCCAAGGCGCTGTAAATTTGTTCCGGTTGCACCGTCCAGTATGACGACACGTTTCTCTACTAATTCACGAAATTGTTTTTTTTCCATAAAGAAGCACATTCCTCTCTTTTTTCTGTCGATGGTCTGTCTGCTTTATTCTACTCTTTCTTTAAAATTTTTACAAGATGTTTCAGCGTCGAGAGCGTGTAAGAAAGCTCGGAAACGGTCGTGTCCCGCCCAAGCGTCATACGGATGCACGAATATGCCTGCGCGTCGCTCATGCCAAGGGCCTTCAGCACATGGGACGGCTCTGCTGACGCGCTGTTGCAGGCGCTCCCGGCGGAAACACAGATGCCCGCCTCGTCTAAGAGCAGTACCAGGTTGGACGCCTCGATGCCCTGGAAGCAGATGTTGACGTTGTTTGGAAGCCGGTGGTCAAAATCCCCCACCAGATAGGCCCCCGGAATCTCCGTACAGATATGGTGGATAAAGCGGTCGCGCAAATGCTGCTCCCGCGCAGCTGTTTCCTCCATCCGGGCGAAGCAAAGCTCCGCCGCCTTTGCCATGCCGACGATGCCCGGCACGTTCTCGGTTCCCGCCCTGTGGCCGTTCTCCTGTGCGCCGCCGTGGATCATGCTCTCCGTGCGCAGCCCCTGCTTCATATATAAAAAGCCGCAGCCCTTCGGCCCGTAAAATTTATGACTGCTGGCGGAAAGCATATGCACATTCCAGCCCTCCACGTCAATCGGGATCTGCCCGTAGGCCTGCACGGCGTCCGTGTGGAACAGCACACCCCGCCGCTTCGCAATCCGCCCGATCGCCTCCATATCCTGGATCGTCCCGATCTCGTTGTTTGCACACATGACGGAAATCAGCACCGTATCCGGCCGGATCGCATACTCCAGCTGCTCCATGGAAATGCGCCCGTCCCGGTCCACGGGAAGCTCCGTCACCTCAAAGCCTCTCTTTTTCAGATATTCGCATGTATTGCCGATGGCATGATGCTCGATTTTTGTGGTGATAAGGTGCCTGCCGAGGCTGCCGTAGGCCTCCATCGTCGCCTTGAGCGCCCAGTTGTCGCTCTCCGTCCCGCCCGACGTAAAATAAATTTCCCCGGGCAGCACGCCCAGCGTCCCGGCGATCGTCTCCCTGGCCTGATCTACCGCCTCCCGGCTCATCTGCCCGAACTCGTAGGGCGTGGAAGCGTTTCCGTAGCGTCTGTTATAGTAAGGCTCCATTGCCGCCCGCGCTTCCGGCGCGGTTGGCGTCGTGGCCGCGTGGTCCAAATATACCATAAGATTCTCTCCTTTTCCTGCCGGCTCGAAAATCATTTAAAAAGTGTCTCTTACATACAGTATTCTCCACCGGTACGATTGGTGACCCGAATTTTCTGCTTTATGGTTCCGCTACCCGCTCCTGCACATTGCTTACTCCTCTGCCCGCATAAATTTTACTCCCATGCCATACATTAGAAGTAACAGCGCATAACGCAGGTGACGCATTTGGAATGGAAAAAACACCCGCTCTTTACCGGAACGGTCATATTGACCGTCACCGGACTGGCCAGCAGACTTATTGGTTTCTTTAACAGGATTTTCCTCTCACATACAATCGGTGCCGCGGGGCTGGGTGTCTACCATCTCGTATTTCCGATTTTAACCCTTTGCCTTTCCCTTTGTACCGGAGGCATCCAGACTGCCATCTCCAAGCTCACTGCCGAGCGGGAGGATCATGCGCCGCTCTACTGCGGCATCTGCATTTCCCTCTCGCTCTCTGCCGTGTGCGCCTTCATTTTGTATACCTTTGCGCCCGTTCTGGCGGAGCAGCTCGTAAAGGAACCCGCGTGCACACCGCTTTTGCGCATCGTGAGCCTCTCCCTGCCCTTCGCCTGCCTCCACGGCTGCTTTAACGGCTATTATTACGGAAAAAACAAAACGGCGATCCCCGCCTTCTCACAGCTCCTTGAGCAAAGTGTGCGGGTATTTTCCATTTATTTTCTCTATCTCATCGCACAGGAGGAGGGCCGGGAGATGAGCCCTTCGCTTGCGATGTGGAGCGTTGTTTTCGGTGAGACAGCCT
The DNA here is from genome assembly GCA_910589045.1 of uncultured Eubacterium sp. Taxonomy (GTDB): domain Bacteria; phylum Bacillota; class Clostridia; order Lachnospirales; family Lachnospiraceae; genus W0P33-017. The sequence goes on along the minus strand of CAJUSH010000039.1, from coordinate 14,761 downwards.
CCAGCCTCTTTTGCCTGACGACCTTCCGTTTTCGGCGCGCAAAGCTCTCCCTTTCCATGATGGACCGCCTCATCCGCTTTGCCGCACCCCTGACCGGGAGCCGTGTCATCCTGAACCTGTTCTCCAGCGCCGAGTCCATCCTCATTCCCTCCGCGCTCGTCGCCTTCGGCTGCGGACGCGAGGATGCACTCAGCGTATTCGGGACTCTCACCGGTATGGCAATGCCGGTCCTCATGCTGCCCACCGTCGTTACAGGCTCCCTCTCCGTTTTGCTGCTGCCCGCCATCTCCGAGGCTGCAGCCGTCGGCGATACGCGCCGTGTCCGCCAGACGATCCAGCGCACCGTGGAGCTGTGCGTCATTTTGGGGCTGCTGTGCACGCTCTCCTTCCTCCTGTTCGGAAAATACGTGGGGAACCTGCTCTTCCACAGCGAACTCGCCGGCTCCTACATAAAAAGTCTTGGCTGGATGTGCCCGTTTCTATTCCTCACCGGAACGCTCTCGAGCATCCTCCACGGGCTGGATCTGCCGCTCGTAACCTTTCTGCTCAACCTCCTTTGCTGCGGCCTGCGGCTCTTTGTCATCTACGCCCTCGTGCCGCACCTCGGGCTCTATGTCTATCTGTGGAGCATGCTTGCAAGCCACATACTGCAGTCACTTGCCTATCTGTGGCTCCTGTCACGGATCGGGCGCAGAGGACGGCTCGCCTGAGAAAAAATCCTGCCTGCAGGCTTCTTGGCTTTTTATCCGCCGCAGTGCATAAAACAGCGGCCTCTTCGCACATACTATCCCCGAAAGGATGGTGCACTATGGATGATAACAAATTTGTATGCTACTGTATGTCCGTAACGGAGGGAGCGATCAGGGATGCCGTCGCCGCCGGTGCTTCGACCTTTGAGGAGGTCCAGGAGGTCACCGGTGCCGGCTCTGTCTGCGGCGCATGCGTGGAGGAAGTGACAAGGCTCGTGGAGGAGTTTTCCCGCGAGCGGAAGCAGCAGCAGTGAAAGCAGCAGCGAAAAAGGGGCTGCCGCCCGCGATCAGCATCGCGAAGCGGCAGCTTCTTTTTTGCCGTATCAAAAATGCCTCCGAAGCATGACACCAAAACCTTACAGAAGCTGTAAGTGTTGTTCCCCGTCCTCCTGTGCTATGATAAGGGCACAGCCGAAGGAGGAATATTTTTATGGAACCGAATTTTGCAAAACCAAATCACAAATACAGCGATACAGATATTTTTTAAAAACTATGTCTTTTTTTCCCGGTCTGTGTTATAATTATGGAAAAAGTCAAATACCCTGCTGCAAGCAACGGGGCATTTGATACGCGCGGCATTCGCCAAATACCCGTTCAGGCACGGCAGCCGGTTTATTGCCCGCGAAAATAAGCTTCTGCAGCAAAGGAGAGATTTTTATGAAGAGATACACACGTGCACCATTAGAAGTCACTGCCATGAAATACGAGCTTGGCAAAGGCATGGAGGACGGCTTCCGCCTGTTCGCACAGATTGTCACGAATGAAGGTCTGAACACAGAAAATATCGTTACCGTCACCAGAGACGACGGAACCGTCGTTTGTCCGTATGTGGAAAACCGGCGCGGCCTCGCATTTATCCGTGAAAATGACTACATTATCTGCGAGGAAAACGGTGAAAAGCATGTCTGCGGCGCAGATCGCTTTGCACAGCGCTTTCATGAAGTGAAGTAACAGACTATAAAGCAGTGGAGAAAAACGAAAGAGAGAAAACAGGAGAAGCATTCACATGATGATGGTGAATGCTTCTCCTGTTTATCGTGCCATCTTACCGGAAAAGCAGGCGGTCTGCCTGAACTGTTATCCCTCCTGCCCTGCAACATCCATGATGCACATCTTAATATACCGCGGTACATCCTTCTCGGAGATCGAAAGCGTATAAGAAAACTCCTGATGGATCTTACGCTCCGCCTCCGTCATGATCCGCTCATCCACTACAGGGAATTTTTTCCCCTGTGAGAGCACGGACTCCCTCCGCTTGTACAGACATACGATCAGGGAGAGAATCCTGCTGATATCATCGCTGCGCAAAATCTCCATATAGGCAGATTTCCGTACATTGTTATTGTCGATCCAGTCGGTCGTTTCATTCATGGAAACCTGAATAACCTCTTTGATCTGTTCCTCTGTTAAAAGCTTACGAATCGGACTTTTCGGCGCATCCACCGGCACATAGGTCGTGGATTTTCCGTTGTTCTCCATCGGCAAAAGCACATAATAGGTGCGGTTCATCCCGGAGAACTTTTCATCCCGAATATCATCGACTCGACACACCCCCTGTGAGGTGTGCAGTACTACATCTCCTACTGCAAACATATCATTCCTCCGTTTTTTAAGCGTGTCAATGGTTCCCGACCCGCGATGATTCTGATTAAATATCGGGGTATCTATGTATGATAACACATTTTGGGAAATTATGTAAGCAGATTTTCTTAATTTTAAAGGCTGTCAGTGAAAAAAGGACAGATATCCGCCTATAAACACCACCAGCACGATGAGCGGCAGTACAAAGCTCACATATTTTTTCGTCGCCCGGGGATAGGGAAGTCCCTTTCCGATGGAGGTCTCCTTGATAAATTCCTCCCAGCCCCAGCCGCGGCGGCGCGTGCAGAACAGCACAAACACAAGGCTGCCCAGCGGCATCAGGTTATTGCTCAGCAGGAAATCCTCCAGGTCGAGGACAGTCGTGTTCTCCCCCAGCGGCTGAAATGCCTGCCACAGATTAAAGCCGAAAATACACGGCAGGGCCAAAACGGTAAGGAGCACAAAATTGACCGCCGCGGATTTTGCCCGGCTGCACCCCGTCAGATCCATGCCGTAGGTGATCACATTTTCGATCACCGCGATCACCGTGGAAACTGCCGCAAACACCATGAAGAGGAAAAACAGGCTCCCCCAGAAGCGTCCGCCCTCCATCGCGTTAAAAATATTCGGCAGGGTGATAAAGAGCAGGTTCGGACCGCTGTCCGGCTGCACCCCGAAGCTAAAGCACGCCGGAAAAATGATCAGCCCCGCAAGCAGCGCCACAAACGTGTCAAGCCCCGCCATATAAAGCGCGTCGCTTGTGAGGGAATGGCTCTTGTCAATGCGGCTTCCGAACACGGCAAGAACGCCGATTCCGATGCTCAGCGTAAAAAATGCCTGTCCCATCGCCGCAAAAACCGCTTCCCACAGACCGCTCTCGATCATCGCCCCAAAATCCGGACGCAAATAATACGAAAGGCCGATCCCGGCATTCGGCAAAGCGACCGAACGGACTGCCAGAAGAATCAAAAGGATAAACAGCATGGACATAATAACCTTCGTGATGCGCTCCACGCCCTTCTGAATACCCATCGCACAAACCGCAAAGGAAAAAACGAGAATCAGCACCGTACAAAAGATCATGGAAACCGGATCACCTAACAGGTCGGAAAAAACGCCCGCCACCTCATCCGTCGTAAGCCCCTGGAAGCTTCCTCTGACCATCTCAAAAAAATAGCGGAGCAGCCATCCGCTGATGACCGTGTAAAACATCATCAGCAGATAGCTCCCGAGAATCGTGGCATATTTAAACCAATGCCACTTTGTCCCCTCCGGTTCCAGCTCATCAAAGGAGCGCGCCGTGCTCTGCTGGCTCGCACGCCCCACCGCAAACTCCATCACGATAATCGGAAGTCCCAGAATGACCAGAAAAACCAGATACAAAATTACAAAGGACGCCCCGCCGTATTTTCCGACGATATAGGGAAACCGCCAGATGTTCCCAAGCCCGATGGAGCAGGCCGCCGTAATCAAAATAAACCCTAACCGAGATGAAAAATGTTCCCGTTCCATGTCCCGCACATACCTCCCGAAGCTGCCTCCTGCGCGTGCAGCTATTCTTCTTTCATATATTTTTTATAAATCTCGTAAAAGCCCGCATTCCCGAACTGCTCCATATCCGCAATGGAAATCTGCTCCCACACACGCTCGTTGAGCTGAGACTCAATCTGGGGAACGAATGGCTCGTAAATTTCCCGGAATGCCTCCGCCCTGCGCTTTGCGACTATGTCCGCCTTGTGGATTTCCGTCAGCTCCTCGTCGTACTTATTATCGCAGTAAAAAAGGTAATAGCCGTCCCCCGCACTGACCAGCTTTGAGGTATCGCCGTTTTCCATGGCAAAAACCACGTCCTCGGCCTCCTTCGGAAGCACGCCCCGCTGAAGCGTCACGGCGATCTCTCCCGCCTCATTGTAGTTCGCCGCCACCGTGGAAAACTCCATCTCCGCCTCCAGATCCGCCTGCGCCTGCTTTGCCCGTTCCTTATCCGTCATAAAAATCTGGCGGATCTCCATAACCCGCGCCTCGTCGTCGCTGACCTCCTCGTTTACGTTTTCCACGAGCAGCCCGTAAAGCTTTTCCGCAAGCGCGTACTTTGCATAAAGCTCCTGCACCTGCTCCTGCGTAACGCCAAGATACGCGGCCTCATCCTCCGTAAGCGACCGGAAATAGTCCTCGCCCGCCCACTTTGTCAGCTCCGTCTCCTCGTCTGTCAGCTTCACATCCTGCTCGTCCGCCAGCGCCATCATGCAGTACACCTGGGTAATCTCATCCATACAGATGCTTTTCACATACTGCTCCAGCTTTTTTTTGACCTTCAGATCCTTGTTTTTCAGCAGATCGATGCCATAGCTTGTGCTGTGCAGATTCATATTGTTCATAAGCAGCAGCTTCATAACCGGAAGCGAGCAGGATTTCCCGCCGATCACAAACACCTCGTTCTCTGTCATGCCCCGGCTGATGGTAACCTCCTCGCCCCCAAACCGGCACCCGGCGCAGCCCATCGCAAGGACGGCTGCAAGCACTGCCGCCGCCAAACGGCAACCTGTCTTTTTCATTGCTTTCTCCTGTGTATATTTTTTCAAAATGAGCGCCAGTTACGGTTCACTCCGCGCCCGCCCCCGCAGACAGCTTGTTCTATCCGTACTGCGGGTAACCCGATGCAAAGCACCGTATCTGCGCACATCATTTCATACGGTCTGCTAAAATACTCCGCGCCACGGAAAGCCCGTTTGCGGACGCCTGCTGCAGTCCCCTGGTGACGGACGCACCGTCCCCGATGGCCCGAAGCCCCTTGATGCTCGTCTCGAAATCCCGGTTGACGACCACCTTGTTGGAGTAAAATTTGACCTCCACGCCGTACATGAGCGTCTCCTCACTGGCGATTCCCGGCGTCACCTTGTCGAGCGCCTCGATCATCTCCTCGATATCCACCATGATCCGGTGCGGGAACACAAGGGAGAGATCACCCGGCACCGCATCCTTTAAGGTAGGAATCAGGTTGTTGCGGCAAAGCCGCTCCTCGGTGGTGCGCCTGCCCCGTTTGAAATCGCCGTAGGTCTGCACCATGATTTTTCCGTCGCAGAGCATGTTCGAAAGCTGCGCGATCTGCTTGCCGTACGCGATGGGCGTCTTGAATGGCTTCGTAAAATTTTTGGAGACAAGCAGCGCAAAGTTCGTGTTGTTCGTCTTCATATCCTGCGATTTGTAGGCATGGCCATTCACCACGGCAAGCCCGTTATCGTAATACTCCGATGCCACCTCGCCCGACGGATTCGTGCAGAACGTACGCACCTTATCGTCGAAGGTAGGCGTATAGTAGACCAGCTTCGCCTCGTAGAGATTCTTGTTCAGAAGCTCCATAACCTCGTCGCGCACCTCCACGCGCACGCCGATATCCACGGTGCCCACCTGTGTCTCCACACCGATCTGCCTGCAGATGTGGGCAAACCAGTCCGCACCCTCACGACCTACCGCGGAGACGATCTCCTCCGCCAAAAACGTCTCGCCCCCGTCGGTGCGCACGCCCTTCGCGACGCCGTCCTCGATGAGGATCTCCTCCACCATCGTCTCGAACTTCATCTCCACGCCCTGCCCGAAAAGGTGCTCCTGCAGCTTCGCGTAAATCTTGTAGCCCTCCTCCGTGCCGAGGTGACGGATCGGACACTCGATCAGCTTCAGCCCGGCATTGATCGCCTTGCGGCGGATCTCCCGGATTTCCTTTTCCTTATCGATGCCGTACACGCTTTTGTCCGCGCCGAACTTCAAATAGATTTCGTCGGACTCGTGGATCAGCTCCGTCGCCGCCTCATAGCCCAAAATATCCGGCAGCGTCCCGCCAACATCCGGCGAGAGGGAGAGCTTTCCGTCGGAAAAGGCCCCCGCCCCGGCAAAGCCCGTGGTAATGCTGCAGGGCTTACAGCCCACGCACACCTTCGTCTTTCGCTTCGGGCAGACCCGATTCTCGATCCTTCTTCCCTTCTCCACAAGCAAAATTTTAAGCTCCGGCTTTTTGTGAATCAGCTCATAAGCGCAGAAAATGCCCGAAGGCCCCGCTCCGATAATAATAATATCATATTGACTACCCATATCAAATTTTCCTTTCTGTTTCCGCAAATACATCATCTATACTGCGGTTCCCTTCGTGACCGGCTACTGGCAGTTCGGCTTTAAAATTCGCTTCGCAAATTCCAAACCGCTCTCTGACAGCTTCTCCCGCAGCATATTTCACCGGCTTTTCCGAAACAGCTACGATTCCACAATCAGATAGCGCCCGCCGGAAAGCGCAAACACCTCCGGCTGCTCTAAAAGCTCCTCCTGGGACATGCCGCAGAGATCGACACCCTCCTCTTCAAAGTACTGCCGCACCTCCCCCGCGTTGGCACAGACAACCGCCATGCAGTCCTCCAGAAAGTACTCTGCCTCCTCCAAAGTCTCTGCAACCGGCTCCGGAAAGAGCTGTGTCTGCCTGTCCAAAAACAGCTGTAAATCCTGTTCGCTAAATGTATCCATCGGTTTTTCTCCCTGAACTTCATATTTGATTCTCTTCCATCCATATATCGAAGGAACCGTTTTGTAAATCTTGCAATCGAACATCGCAGGAACCATTGTCACTATTCAGCCTTCGTCTTCATAGTTACGAGCCATTTCATGCGCCCTGCAATCTTATCTTATCGGAAAATGACAAAAATAGCAATGGCAAAATGACAGGTTCTATTTTAAGTGTCGTGAGTTTCGTTACTTTTCACACCCGCGCCCCGGCATGCCCCTTTTGCAGGCAGCGTCAGCCCCAGCGCCAGCAGCTCATGATAAAGCCTTGCGAGGGGCAGCCCTACTACATTATTATAATCACCCTCAATGCCCTCGATAAAAACCGCCGCGTCACTCTGGATCCCGTAACCGCCCGCCTTGTCAAGCCCGTCGCCGTGCAGGGCATAGTCCTCCATCTGTTCCTCCGTCATCGGGTAAAAGCGCACCCGCGTACACGCCGCGAACGTATGGCAGTGCGTCTGCATCTTTTTCTCATAGCAGATCGCGACGCCTGTGTACACCTCATGCGTCCGATTCTGCAATTGCATAATCATCCGCTTCATTTCCGTCCGGTCCTTTGGCTTGCCGAGAATTTGCCCGTCCACCGCCACGACCGTATCCGCGCCGATCACAACGGCATGCGCACCCACATGCCGCGCCGCGACCTCACCTGCCTTGTCCCGCGCCAAATTTTTTACGATCTCCTCCGGCTCCCCGCCGCGCATAAGCTCCTCGCCCCGGGCGGGATCAACCGTAAACGCGATGCCAAGCCTTCCCAAAAGCTCTCGGCGGCGCGGGGATTTTGATGCTAAGATATACTCCATCGTTGTGTCCTTTCCATCTTATTGGTTTTTGTGCTGGTTTTCAGTAACCGCAGTCTTTTTTCTATCATACGCCATGTTTTCCATCTGTTCAATATCCCGGATGTACTTTCGTGCCCCTTCCTTCATTCTCATAACGGAATTTACGTTTCTATGATTAAAAGCAGCCGCATGCTTCGCAAAGGAAATAGATCAGCATCCCGTCAAAAATCGCGCCCATAACGGGCGCGCATAAAAAATACTGCCGCACGAACAGCTTCATGCGACAGCTCCTTCTTTTTGTATGATATCTAAGCATCAAAACACATAGATATACTCCGGCAAGCTTACATCCTCCACACGCTTGGCAGCGCCGGCTTCCTGATTTCTCTGCCTGCCCTTCATGACAGAAATCATCACAGTCTTTTGAATCTCTTTAAACACTTCCGGTTTATCCGTGCTTATCTCCAACTGCTCCAGCAAAAATTGCACTTCCGGCACATTCTCAAAATTCCATTCCTGTAAATATATCTGATCCTCTCTTTTTAACCAATAGGATTCCTGCTCCTGCCAAGCAAAGCCGTTCAAACCATTTGTTTTTGCCCATTCTTTTAATGCCTCTTTTTCACGCTCCATCAAATCCCCCCTAATCCAGCTGATACATCTCACGCCAGTTCTCATGCTCCTCCCATGCCGGCTGCTCCTCTTTATACAGCACGCAGTTTTCCAGCACAAGTACATCCAGCTCTGTTCTCATAAAGCATTCATAAGCATTTTTCGGGGTACACACAATTGGTTCTCCCCTTACGTTGAAAGACGTATTAACAATGACTCCGCACCCTGTCAGCTTTTCAAACGCTTTTATTACCATGTAATAATACGGGTTGGTTTCTTCTGTGACAGTCTGGATTCTGGCACTGTAATCCACATGAGTAATCGCAGGCAGGTCGGAACGCTTTTCTCTTACAACCATGAGCATATCCCCGTTACTCTCCTGCAATTTTTGCTGAACATCCTGCGCCAGCCTTCTTTCTTCCCGTACATTTTCAACAAGCAGCATATACGGACTGTCATCTTCAAGCTCGAAGTAATCTGATACCCGTTCCCTTAAAACCGATGGCGCAAAGGGGCGGAATGACTCTCTGTACTTTATTTTCAGATTCATTTTTGTCTGCATTTCTTCAGAACGGGCATCCCCAATGATACTGCGGTTACCCAGTGCCCGCGGCCCAAATTCCATTCTCCCGTGAAATAATCCAATAACTTTGTTACTGCACAGGGCCTTTGCAATTGCCGTATACAAGGTCTCATCATCAAACCGATGATAAGAATAGCCGTTTTTATTTAAAAAAGCCTCAATACTTTCATTTGAAAACCGGGGACCGAGATAACTGCCCTTCTGGCCGTCCGGCAGACAAGCCTGACGCTCCTTATCCGTCATATGATAAGCGGCAAACAGCGCGGCGCCCAGCGCCCCGCCTGCATCTCCCGCCGCAGGCTGAATCCATATATTTTTAAATATGCCCGTATTCTTTAATTTTCCGTTTGCAACACAATTTAGTGCTACGCCGCCAGCAAGACACAAATTGTCAATGTCTTTTCCATACATTTCTTTTGCATGACGCGCAATATTTATAATCAATTCCTCCGTTACCTTTTGCGCGGATGCGGCAATATCCATCTCACGCTTTGTAATGACAGACTCCGGCTCCCGTCTCGGCCCGCCAAACAATTCCGCAAAGCTATCATTCGTCATCGCCCGCCCGTACTGAAAATCAAAGTATTTCAAATTCAGGCGAAAGGAACCGTCCTCTTTTATATCTATAATTTCTTTTCGGATTAAATCCTCATAAACGGGCTCGCCGTAAGGAGCCAGACCCATAAATTTGTAATCTCCGGAGTTTACTTTGAATCCGCAAAAATATGTAAATGCACTGTACATAAGACCCAGTGAATGTGGATAACGCAGCTCCTCCTTGATCTGCAGAGCTCTTCCTTCACCCACCCCGATTGTCGTAGTTTCCCACTCTCCGACCCCATCTATCGTAATTACAACGGCCTTGTGAAAAGGGGAAGGATAAAAGGCTGACGCCGCGTGCGACATATGATGCTCGCATACCATAAATCTGCGGTTTGGATTTACGCCTAACAGCTCGTCTGCTGTTTTATGTATCCAAAAACGATCCGAAAACATTCTGTCATAATTTTTTTCTATGATCGTTTCAGCGTCACTTCCCGCACATAAAATATTATTTAAATACCTGTCTAAAGTCAGCAATGGATTATCATAAAATACCACCAAATCAACTTGCGGTTTCGTGATCTTTCCTTCTGCCAGGCAATAATTTATTGCATTAACAGGAAACGAATAATCATGCTTGATTCTTGTAAACCGCTCCTCCTGTGCCGCCGCAACAATGTTCCCGTTACAGACAAGTGCCGCTGCCGAATCATGATATAATGCCGAGATTCCTAATATGTTCATTAAATTTCCTCATTTCTTTTTATTGCCCGCAATAGATACGGTGTTATAATTGAAAATATCTTTTGCGCTATTAGTCTGTTGCCTTTTTCTGTTACGTGACAAACATCTATATATACATCGTCTGTCGTATCAAACAGATCAGCTATATCATATATATAATCAAAATGAACCTTCTCCAGCTGCTCTCTTACATCGGTCAGAAAAGCTTCTGTCCGCTCCAGCACATCCCTCCCTAATGAATCCCTGTCTCCTTCGAGAGCTGCTTCCCACTCGCTCACAGACAATTGATCCCTTTTATTTCCCAGCATCGGCTGCAGCATAGAAAAGAATGCAATGCCAAATTCAGTGCAAATCGAATGCATGATTCGCATATGCCGAATCCAGTTTTCCGCCAGCGTGCCCTGCCTTTCAAAACCACAGCTGTAATTACGGACTGTCCTTGTTCCATGCACGTCAGAAATATTATGATTGCAAAAAATATTGAATATTTCCTGCGAATAATACGAAACAAAGGGATATTTCGTATCCGATGCATCATTAAATCCACTGAAGGATATGACCATATCAGGTTTTAAGTTCAACAAATCTCTCTCCAGCTTGAGCAATTCATGCGCTGAGCGATAACCCGAAACTCCCGCCGAATATATGACTACTCCACGTTCTTTTAATGCCGGCAGCACGCGCAGCTGTTCAAAGAGAAATTCACTCCAGCATTTCCATATATATGCCTGGGAGTCACTGGTCGAACCGCCCAACGTACATATCTTATACGCATCATCCCTTCCCCTGTCACCAAAAACCGTGATTCCGGGCAGACCTTCCTCCTGGCTTTCTGCTTCATAGGTATATCCGATATTTGCATCTAACGGAAACTGCTGAAACATATTGCTGGATTTTTGCTTCAATACCTCCCTGAAATGTATGTACGGCTGTAATCCCAGGCTCATCAGCTTTTCACATGCCCCTATACTATTTTCTTTGCATAGGAACACGAATATCTCATCCGGATTTTCATATAACAAATCTAAATATGACAATATATTTCCATCCAAAAAATCATCTACCACATATGCGATATGGCATCTGTATAAATCTGCAAGCTGTATCAATTTTTCGGTTTCTTTTTTATTTCCGTAAAGAATGATTTTTTTGTCCTGTGCGAAATCTTCTACTAAATCTTTTAAATACCGACCTGCTAATTTCATAATCTATCTGCTTTCACAACTCCACTGTATTTTTCCAATAACGCCTTTTATCCACATATACCTCTTCTTTTCCTGCTTCCCTCAGCCTTTGCTCAATATTCTCCCAGGCTCTGGATGCAATAATTATTTTACAGTCAAATTCCTTTAAATCATTTTCTTTTATAATCGGAGTTCCATAAATTTTCACTCCGCTTAAGCTCTCATTTCTGTCTGCAAAATAATCCGCTTTTATTCCCTGATTCAGCAATTCAAGAAATGTTTCCTTCGCATGAATTCCGGTTCCAAATATCACAAGTTTTTTATCATTTCTCTCTAAATTTAACTTGTATAACTCCTTCATACTCTTCCTTTCCTCCTATAAATTACCAGACAGCAGGGCTTCACAGCCTCCAATAGCGGTAACCGGCTCTCTCATACTCATCCCGGTCAAACAGGCCTTTGACATCAAGCAGCACTTTTTTCCCTGGCCCATACATACCATCCATAGCTTTTATTCCCATGTTTTTTAACTGTTCATGCGCGACTGCAAGCACCACCGCATCCATTTCTTTCAATTCGCTAAGGTCAGACAGAACAATTCCATAATTCTTTTTCGCCTCCTGCGCGTCCGCTACCGGATCTGCTATCACCGGCTCAATACCATATTCCTGAAGCTCATTTACAATATCAATAACCTTGCTGTTTCTTGTGTCCGGGCAATTTTCTTTGAAGGTCAGTCCAAGAATTGCAACTTTGGCATTTCTAACCGGTTTATCTGCAAGAATTAAATTTTTCACTACGTTTTCGGCTATGTATTTTCCCATATCATCATTGATACGCCGTCCCGAAGAAATAATCTGACTATGATACCCGAGCTCTTCCGCCTTGTAAGTAAGGTAATAAGGATCAACGCCAATGCAATGTCCACCAACCAGCCCCGGGTAAAATTTCAAAAAATTCCATTTTGTACCGGCTGCCTTTAAAACAGACTGCGTGTCAATTCCCATTTTATTAAATATAATAGCCAGCTCATTCATAAATGCAATATTGATATCCCGCTGGCTGTTTTCAATCACCTTCGCAGCCTCTGCAATTCTAATGCTCTCCGCCCGATGAACACCTGCTTCCACCACCAGCTCATATATTTTTGCCACTATGTCAAGCGTTTCTCCATCCATTCCCGATACAATTTTTTTAATCGTCTCCAATCGATGAACCTTGTCGCCGGGATTGATTCGCTCCGGCGAATATCCCACTTTAATCCATTCCGCACTTTAATCCGGATTCCTTTTCCAGAATCGGAACACAGATATTTTCCGTAACGCCCGGATATACGGTTGATTCAAAAACAACGACCGAATTCTTTACCAAATTACGCCCAAGAATGGCACTTGCATTTTCTACCGGACTAAGGTCGGGTAAATGGCTGCTATTTACAGGTGTTGGAACCGCCACAATATGAAACCTGGCCGCTCTCAGCGCCGTCTCATCTGCAGTAAATTCAACGCCCGTATTCTGAATCGCGTCATTTCCTATTTCGTTTGTCGGATCGATTCCACTCCTATACAATTCTATTTTTTCTGCATTTATATCGAACCCAACCACATCCACTTTTTTGGCAAACGCAACAGCAATCGGCATTCCGACATATCCCAAGCCTATCACAGATAATTTTTCTTTATGTAACGTTAATTGTTTATATAAATCTATGTACATCACTGGTTTCCTCTATTAAAAATGAATCGCTCAGATAGCACAGCCATCTCTCTTCTTTTCACTCATAGCATTCTTAATTAGCAGCTCTAACGATACTGTTTCTAAGCTCATATTGTTAAATCCCTTGCTAATTTCTTCATAAATATGAACATTTGTTACAATCAATAAATCCAGGTCAGGCACACGATCCGGCAAAAACACCGGAACATTTAAATTTAATCCTTTTGCATTTCTGTCGATGCAGCACAAATATTCCAGATTTCCTGTTTCCAGCTGTGCTAAGAGATGTTTTCCCAGCATCCCCATTCCATAAATTCCAACCTTATTGTAATTTTGAGCTTTCAACCAGCTTACAATCGCTATACCCTGCTCCTGCAAAAACAGCCACTTATCCAAAACAGCTATCTCCTGCCTGAACCGGCGAATCTGTCCTTCCCTTTCATCTGGTTTCTGCTTCCTATCCATAAGAGCATATTTATACATTTCCTCATGATAATGCTTTTCTGCGTACGCTACCGCCTCAAGAAAACCATAACCGAACTCTTCGTCCGGTTCTAAATGCATCCCCTCTCCCCATTCATTCCAGGCATTCACAAAAACATATTCATTTCCATAAACTGCATTTTTTGCATACAATTCCGCAAGATAAACTTTAAACTTTTCCGGCGTATCATTATAAATGACGGTTCCTATGTTCCCTTTTCTTGGCGTGTCATCATAATTTGAAAAGCCTCCATAATACACGTTCTTATCCGAAGCAGAAACATAGTTTAACGAGTTAGCGCATATATCCTCATACGGGATATATTTTGCAACCTCCATTCTGCTCTGATCCCCGAATTTTTCAAGAAAAGATCTGCCTAAGGTTGCCCCCGGTTCTGCGATCAGCATCGCATCTACGTAATTTTTCACAGACCCGTCACGATAATTTGTAATGATATATACACCTGCCCAGCCATGTGAGATTGCCAGCTCATTCCATATTTTACACATTTCTTCCAGACAAAACATATCCTCCTGCTTATGAATCAGAATCAACGGTTTATTTTCTTTTTTTATATATCTTTCGTCTTTAAAAAAAGGCAGAAAATAATTAAAGTGCTCTACCCATTCTTCTTCATCCCCATAATCCTGCTCTAAAAGAATTCCGTTACCTGCAGGTACTTTATCTGTTTCAAAATTACTTGCCCATATATTGGTATTTGCCAGATTACTCCAGGACCTTCCCCAGGATTCATTTGCCCACGAAAAACAAAACGGAATATCGATATCCTTCCATCTCAGCAAATTCTCAGCCGGCTTTTCTAATATCTTTCTGCCATTCTTAAACCAATAATGATAAAAACAAAGGCCATAAACATGATATTTTTTCATCAGCCTTTCCTGCCATAGAAAGGTCTCTTTTTTCAAAAGATCATATTGATAATTGTGGAGGGGCAGCCTGGGCTGTTTGTGTCCTTCAAATAAAGGTTTCGCTTTGCTCATAGCGGTCCAGTCTGTAAAACCGTCACCCCACCACGCATCGTTTTCCGGTGTTCTATGAAATTGTGGTAAATACATTGCTATTGTTTTCATATACCTGTTTCCTTTGCATTAAATATCGATAAGTAGTATCCGGCAGCAATTGCTTTAAATCTCCCCATAAACCATCATGATACAATTTTCGCACTAGTATAGCAAATATTAAGTTATTGATAGTTTAAATAGTTGCCGCTTCAT